>JANRIR010000072.1:0-76285 GCA_033764725.1 Hyphomonadaceae bacterium | reverse complement strand
CCTGCGCGGCGCGCGCGCGGCGGCGGACTTGCGCTGACCGGCGGCGGCGCAGCCGCGGGCGGCGGCGTGCGTGCGCGCTCCTCGCCGGCCGGCGGCGGCGGCGCGCTCAGCGCGCGGATGGCGTCGGCGACCTTGCCCCAGGTGAACGGGTCGCGCTGGGCTTCGAAGCTGGCGTCGATGAACGGCAGATCGCGCAGGCCCACCGGCGAGAAGGCGTGGTCGAGCTTCACAACCACGAGCTTGCCGTCGGCCCAGGCCTCGAGCGCGCGCGCCTCCCAGCGCAGCCGCCAGGGCGAGAACACGCTGTCCTTCGACACCAGCAGCACGACCGAGTCGGCGCTCTGCAGCGGCCGGAAGCCGCGCTCACCGGTCTCGAGCTCGACGAATTGGCCGCGCCGCTCGAGATGGCGCTCGAGGGCTTCGGCGGCGGCGCGGTCGGCCTCGGCATGGGCGATGAAGATCGTCATGGGCGCTGTTTAGCACGCGCGCGCGCCGGCGCGAGCGGGCCCGCGCCGCTACAGAAGCGCGTCAATCTTGTCCTTGGGACGGGCGATGACCGCGCCCTTCTCCGTGATCACGATCGGGCGCTGGATCAGGATCGGCTCGCGCTCCATCGCCGCCAGGATCGCATCGCCGCTCACGCCGGGCGCATAGACGCCGGCGGCCTCGCCCTCCGGCTGTTTCGGGCGCAACAGCTCGGCCGGCGTCGCCTTCAGACGCTTCAGCACCGCTTCGATCTCGGCCCGCTTCGGCCGCGCCTTCAGGTAGAGATAGATGTCCGGCTCGATCCCCTTGGCGCGCAGGTGCTCCAGCGCGTTGCGCGAGGAGCCGCAGCTCGGATTGTGCCAGATCACGACCTTCGAAGTTTGTTTGGCCATCGCCTGCCTTCCCTGTTAGCCTGGGCGCGGGTGAGTTGGTGCGCAGGCCGCAAAATACATCCGATGGCCGCGCCGGGGAGGCCGCCATGAAATCTTCGATCCTGATCGGGGCCGCTGCGGCGGCGTTGGCGACGGCGCTGATGGCCGGCGCGCCCACCATCACCGCGGAGGAGCAGGCGCTGCGCGCCATCGTCGCGCCGGAAACCTGCGGCGACGACGGCGCGCCGATGTTCGGCCGGCCGTCGGCGGCGTGGCTGGCGGGCGCGCAGGCCTTCGCGCAAAGCGCCGAAGCCGCCCAGGCGCCGCCGCCGCTGATGCAGGGGCTGGGCGATGCGCACATGGCGATCACCACGCGCCACCCCGAAGCGCAGGCCTATTTCGATCAGGGCCTGCGCATGATGCACGGCTTCAACCACGCCGAGGCCGCGCGTGCGTTCCGCCAGGCCCAGGCGCTCGATCCGACCTGCGCGATGTGCTTCTGGGGCGAGGCTTTCGTGCTCGGCCCAAACATCAACGCGCCGATGGATCCGGCCAACAATGACCGCGCCTACGCCGCCGCCCGCGCGGCGCTGGCGCGCATCGAGGGCGCGTCGCCCGCCGAACAGGCGTTCATCGAAGCCATCCAGGTGCGCTACACCCGCGTCTGGCCGCAACACCGCGCCCCGCTCGACGCCGCCTACGCCGAAGCCGCCAGCCTCGCGGCCGACCAATTCCCCGACCACGACCTGATGCAGATCATCGCCGCCGAAGCGGTGATGGATGGGCAGCCTTGGGATTATTGGCAAAACGGCGGGCGCGATGCGAAAGGCCGCGCCGGCGAGGCGGTGCGACGCATCGAAACCGTGCTCGCGCGCAGCCCGACAAACGCCGGCGCGATCCACCTGTACATCCATCTTGTCGAAGCGTCGGACGATCCCTGGCGCGCCGAGCGCGCCGCCGAGCGCCTCGCCGCGATCGCGCCGAACGCGGGCCACCTCGTGCACATGCCGGCGCACATCTATTACCGCGTCGGGCGCTACCGTGAGTCCATCGCCGCCAATATCGAAGCCGCGCGCGTGGACGAGCGCTACATCGCCGCCGCCGATCCGAGCCCGATCTATCGCTACGGCTATTACCCGCACAACGTGCACTTCGTGATGGCGTCGGCGCAGATGGGCGGCGATGCGCGCACCGCGCTCGCCTTCGCCGATCGGCTCGACGCGGTGATCCCGATGGCGATGGCGGCGAGCGTGCCGCTGGCGCAGCCGGTGAAGGCCGCGCCCTGGTTCGCCCGCGCCGATTTCTTGGCGCCGGAGCGGCTGATCGCGTTCGATGGGCCAGGCGAGGACATCGCCTATATCGCCGCGGCCTGGCGCTACGCGCGCGGCGTGGCCTTCGCCAAGCTGGGACGCGCCGCCGACGCGCGCGCCGAGGCCGCCGCGATCGCCGCGCTGAAGGAGACTGGCGACTTTAGCGTGCTGAACGGCGGCGGCGTGCCCGCGCAGGACCTCCTGGAGATCATGCGCCTACAAGTGCTGGCGCGCGCCGACGTTGCGGCCGGCGACGCGCGCGCCGCCATCGCCCACCTTGAAACGGCCGTGCGGATGCAGGCCGCCATCCCCTACACCGAGCCGCCTTACGTGCATTATCCGATCCGACGCACGCTCGCGGCCGCCTATCTCCTGGCCGGCGAACCGGCCGTGGCCGAGCAGCATTTCCTGCAGACGCTGATCGACAGCCCGAACGACGCCTACGCCTATTGGGGCCTCGCCCAGGCGCGCCAGGCGCGCGGCGACCGGCGCGGCGCGCAGGCGGCCCGGCAGCTCTTCAACGCCGCATTCCTGGGCGATCCGCGGCGGCTGTCGACAACGGCTTTATAGTCCGCCGCGCGCCATGGTTTGGTAAGTGTAGCGGCGATTATCAGCTTGCCCTTGCGGCCCGAATGTCGCACCCTCTTGATCGGTTGAGGCTGCCGTAGAGCAGCCCTTCCTGGGAGGCTTGCATGACGAAATTCCGCGGGCTCGGCGATTGCGTTTTCGGCCTGGCGTTCGTCGCCGGCGTCATGGCGCTGGGCTATGGGGCGCTGTCCCTGATCTGCGAAAAAGCGATGGTTGTGGCCGGGCTGAATTAGGCCGCGATCGCCATGTCGCCTAAACGCGCGCGACGTTGAACATGATCCGCGCATGAGACCATTGCGCCTGCATCGAAAGAACCCCGCCGAAGCGGTTGAAGCCTACATCCTGAACACACCGAAGCGGGTGTCCTCTATCGGCGCGTTGAGCGCTGCGGCGAGCGACAGCGCGACGACGCGGCGGGTTTGCGCGGGGTCGATGACGCCGTCGTCCCACAGGCGCGCGGTCGAGAAATAGGGCGAGCCCTCGGCCTCGTATTTTTCGCGGATCGGCGCCTTGAAGGTTTCTTCGTCCGCCGCGCTCCATTGGCCGCCCTTGGCTTCGATATTGTCGCGCCGGATGGTGGCAAGGACGCTCGCGGCCTGCTCGCCGCCCATCACCGAGATGCGCGCATTTGGCCACATCCACAAAAAGCGCGGCGAATAGGCTCGCCCGCACATGCCGTAATTGCCCGCGCCATAGGAGCCGCCGATCACCACCGTCACCTTCGGCACGCGCGCGGTCGATACCGCCGTCACCAGCTTGGCGCCGTCCTTGGCGATTCCGCCCGCCTCATAGGCCGCGCCCACCATGAAACCGGTGATGTTTTGCAAAAACAGCAAGGGAATCTTCCGCTGTGCGCAAAGCTCTATGAAATGCGCGCCCTTCAGCGCGCTTTCGGAGAACAGCACGCCGTTATTGGCCAGAATGCCGACCGGAATGCCCTCGATGCGCGCGAAACCCGTGACCAGCGTCTCGCCATAAAGCTTCTTGAACTCGTCGAGTTCGGAGCCGTCGACGATGCGCGCGATCACTTCGCGCACGTCATAGGGCTGGCGCACGTCGGCCGGGACCACGCCGTAGAGGTCTTCAGCGTCGAACAAAGGCGCGCGCACCGCCGCAGGCGCCAGAGCGAGCGATTGTTCCGGCAGATGCGAAACGATGCGCCGGCACAGATAAAGGGCGTGGGCGTCGTCCATCGCGTAATGATCGGCGACGCCACTCTTGCGGGCGTGCACGTCGGCCCCGCCGAGATCTTCGGCGGAGATAACTTCACCCGTGGCGGCCTTCACCAGCGGCGGTCCGCCGAGGAAGATCGTGCCCTGCTTGCGCACGATGATGGTTTCATCGCTCATCGCCGGCACATAGGCGCCGCCCGCCGTGCAAGAGCCCATCACCACCGCGATTTGCGGAATCCCCGCCGCGCTCATCTGCGCCTGATTGTAGAAGATGCGCCCGAAATGCTCGCGATCGGGAAACACGTCGGCCTGATAGGGCAGGTTCGCGCCGCCGCTGTCGACGAGATAAATGCAGGGCAGACGGTTTTCGCGCGCGATCTCTTGCGCGCGCAGATGCTTCTTCACGGTGATCGGATAATAGGCCCCGCCCTTCACCGTGGGGTCGTTGCACACGATCATCACCGTGCGGCCGGACACCCGCCCCACCCCGCAGATCAGCGAGGCGGCGTGCACGTCGCCTTCATACATGCCGTTGGCGGCCAGGGCTCCGATCTCGAGGAAGGGCGACGCGGGATCGAGCAGCCGCTCCACCCGGGCCCGCGCCAGGAGCTTGCCCCGCGCTTCGTGGCGCGCCCGCGCCTCGGCCGATCCGCCCAGCGCGGCGGCCGCAGTCTGGGCGCGCAAGGTCTCCACCAGGGCGCTCATGGCCCGCGCATTGGAGGCGAAGGTCTCGGAGGCGGGGTCGATGGCCGTGGTCAGGACGCTCATGGCGCTGTTCTCGCGCGCGCCGGGCGGGTCTGTCAGCCCCTCATGCGCCTTTAACCGACCTGGGCTATCGTGCGTATGGCCCTGAACGGGGCCGCCCCGGGATCGCAGAATGTACCCCTCGCTCATCTCCCTGCCCTTCTTCCGCGGCGTCGCGCCCGATGCGCTGGCGGCGGCGGAGGACGGGGCGGACTGGATGTCCCTGCCGGCGGGCTGGCCGCTGCTGCGGGCGGGGGAGCGGGCCGAGCATGTCTATTTCGTGCTGTCTGGCTCGCTTGCGGCGTTCCGGGCCGACGCGTCCGGACGGCAGAACCTTCTGGGCTATATCCGCCCCGGCGAACCGGTCGGCGAGATGGCGCTCATCGCCCAGGAAAACCACACCGCCAGCGTCTATGCGATGCGCGACACCGAATTGTTGCGCCTGTCGCAAAGCGCTTTCGAGAAGCTGACCCACGCCTGTCCGGCGCTGATGGAGCGCATCGCCCGCATCATGCTGGCGCGCGCGCGGATGCCGCGCAACGGACAGCCCGCGCGCGCGGCGCCAAAAGTGTATGCGCTGATCGCCACCTCGCCGACGATCGACATCGATGTGCGCGCGCGTGCGCTGCAGACCGCGCTGGCGCGGCTTGGCAAGACCGCCGCGATTATCGGCGAAGAGGCGCTCGACAAGCCGGCGCACTGGTTCGACGAACAGGAATCCACCCACGACGCGGTGTTTCTCGTGTCGCCGATCGCCGACACGTCCTGGTTTCGCGCCTGCATTCGCCAGGCGGACCGGATCTGGTTTTTCTCGCGCGCCGATGCGCGGCCATCCTTGCCCTTACTGCCGCCGGAGGATCCCTCGCCGGCGCGGCAGTTCCGGCTCGTCGACGCGGTCCTGTTGCATGTCGGCGAAGACCGCAAGGCGGCTACGACCGATGAATGGCGCAAGGCCTGTGAAGCCGCACGCGTGTTCCATTGGCGTGGCCTCGACAGCGACGACTCGGCGCGCCTGGCGCGCGTGATCACGGAGCGCTCCGTCGGCCTTGTGCTCTCAGGCGGGGGCGCGCGCGCCTATGCGCATATCGGCGTCGTCCGCGCGCTGCGCGAGGCCAAAATCCCGCTCGACGTCGTGGGCGGCACCTCGATGGGCGCGATCATCGCGGCGTGCGTGGCGCTCGGCTGGGACGACGACGAAATCGAGCTGCGCATCCGCAAGGCGTTCGTCGAAAGCAATCCTTTGGGCGATTACGTGCTGCCGGTGGTCGGGCTCGTGCGCGGCCGGCGCGTGGAAGACCGGCTGCAGGAGCATTTCGGCGAGCGCCTGATCGAGGACCTGCAAATCCCGTTCTATTGCGCGTCGAGCAATCTCACGACAGGCGCGCTGCGCGTGCATCGCGCCGGCCTGTTGCGCAAGGCGCTGCGCGCCACGATCTCGCTGCCGGGCATTCTTCCCCCCGTCGTCGACGGCGACGACCTGCTCGTCGACGGCGCCGTGATCCGCAATTTTCCCGTCGATGTGCTCAAGGAATTGCATCGCGGCCCGATCATCGGCGTCGACGTGGCGCGCGAAACCGGCATCAATCCGAACGATTTCCGCGATCCGCCGAGCTTCTTCGGCTGGGTGTCGCGCTACGGCTTCCAAAGCGCGCCGCCGATCGCCTCGGTGCTGATGCGCGCCGCCACGCTCGGCGTCGATCCCTGGCGCGGCCGCGACGGCGTCGATCTGCTCGTGCTGCCGGAAATGGCCGACATCGACCTGCGCGACTGGAAGAAATTCGACGACGCCGTCGTCGCGGGCTATGAAGCCACCGTTCAAGCCCTGCAGGACAATCCGCGATTTTTGCTTCCGCCCGACCCGATCAGCGCAGCCCCGCCGCGCGCGGCCGCCTGATCGGCGCCGTCGCGCTGGCGTTGGCGGCCTGCGCGCCGCAAACCGAGAGCGTCTCCGGATGCGACCGCGTCGCCTCCGCTGAAATCGCGTTCACCGGGGGCGACGCGCCCGACACGGTCGAGGCGCGCACGTTCGGGCCAAACTGCGCCCACGCCGTCGGCGTGCTCGTCATTCGCGCGCCGGACGGCGCCCCCGTCTGGTCCTGGACCGCCCCACTCTATCCGACCTTCGGCGCAGGGTTCGCGCCGGTGCAGGGCGCCGACGTCGACGCCGCCGTGATCCAGACCTTCCTCGGCCAATGGACGCAGCTCGCTGCCTCGACGACAGCCGACGCGCCCGCCTGGGCCCCAGACGCGCCCAGCCCAGAAGGCGATGCGACAGCGATGTTGGAGCGTGCGGTGTACGAGGACGTCCGCGCGCGCGCGGCGCCGATGACGTGCCATTTGTCCAGCGTCGGGGTTGAAACGTGCGTCTATTGGGAATCCGCCGCCGCGATCGCGCTGCCGATCGTGCAGCGCACGCGCCGCGACATGGCCGCAGCCCCTGCCGGGCGCGCGCCGGCGATCGTGCAGCGCGCGATCGAGGCTGCGAAGGCGGCGCCCGCCGATGCGCCTGCAGCGACGCCTGAGCGCTAACCTTGCCGTAACCGGCGCAGCGCTTATGTCTTGTCCAGGTTCAACATCACGAAAGGAGGTGATCCAGTGTCTCATTGTCATTCGCCGTGCGGCGCTCGATCGACCTGGGTCTCCTCGGAGGCGCGCGCCTAAACCGCGCCGGGTCTTGAGCCGCTGACGCGGCCCGACAATGGAAAGGCCGCCGGAGCGCTCCGGCGGCCTTTCGATGTTTTTGGGGCGCGACGCTCCTTCTCCCCTTGTGGGAGAAGGTGGATCGACGCGGAACGCGTCGAGACGGATGAGGGGTGTTGGCGCAAACGCGCACACGGTTTCGCCGACACCCCTCATCCGGCCCTTCGGGCCACCTTCTCCCACAAGGGGAGAAGGGAGGCTCGCCTCCCTCACCGTCGCATGCGGATCAGGCCTTCCTGCGCCACCGACGCCACCAGCGCGCCGTGCTCGTTGTAGATGCCGCCGCGATTGAAGCCGCGCGCGCCGGAAGCGCTTGGGCTGTCCATGTCGTACAAGTGCCAATCCGTGATGCGGATCGGGCGGTGAAACCAAATCACATGATCGAGGCTGGCGGACTGGAAGCCCGGCTGCAGCCAGTTCACCGCATGCGGCAGCATGCAGGTGCCCAGAAGCGCCCAGTCCGAAGCCCACGCCAACAGCGCCTGATTGAGCGCTGCGTCGTCGCTGACTTCGCCCTGCGCGCGGAACCAGACCTGCTGATAGGGCGGCCGTTTTTCCGGCTTCAGCATCGAGCCGGATTGCAGCCAGCGCATTTCCAGTGGCCGCCCCTCCTCCGTTTCGCGCTTGAAACGCTCCGGATCGAGGCGCTCCAGCTCGGCGAAGCGCTGGGCGTCGGGCAGCGCGCTGGCGGGCGCAGCGACCGCGGGCATGTCGAACTGGTGCGCGTAGCCGTCCTCGGGAACCTGAAACGACGACGCCAGATTGAGGATCTGTTCGCCGTGCTGGATGGCGATCACGCGACGCGTGGTGAAGCTTTTGCCGTCGCGCGAACGTTCAACCTCGTAGAGCACCGGCGCCTTGGGATCGCCGGGCCGGATGAAATAGGCCTGCAGCGAATGGCAGACGCGGCCTTCGACGGTTTGGTAGGCCGCCATCAGCGCCTGGGCGATGACATGACCGCCGAAAATCCGGTGCCGATCCTCGCTGCGCGCGCGGCCGCGAAACAGGTTCACCTCGATCGGCTCGAGCTGCAGCAGCGCGATCAGGTCTTGCAGGGCTGTCATGGGGCTCTTTCGCAATTGCGAAGGCGGCTTAGCGCACTCCGCCGCCGAACGCCAAGCGCCTTGACGAAACGGCAGGCCGGGCGTGTGGTGCGTGCGTCGGCGCCGCCGACCATAACAAGGACAGCCGCCGCAAAGCGGCGCACGCGGCGGCGTCGCCCCAGGGGAACGCCACATGAGCGTCTATAAAGTCATCGACCTGATCGGCTCGAGCACCAAGAGCTGGGACGACGCGGCGCGCAACGCCATCGAGGCTGCATCCGCATCCTTGCGCGAACTGCGCGTCGCGGAAGTGGTGGAGATGGACCTTGCGCTCAGCGACAAGGGCAAGATCGAAGCCTATCGCACGAAGCTTCGAGTGAGCTTCAAATACGAAAAGGATTGATCAGTCCTCGCCGCGCGGCGCCTTGCGCATCGCCTTGATCGCGCCGCGGCGCGTCTTGTCATCCGTGCGCGCCCGCTTTGAGGACAAGGGCGGGCGCGTCTTTCCGCGCGGGCGCGGCGGCGAAAGGCTGTCGCGGATCAACGCGGCGAGGCGCGCGCGCGCGTCCTCGCGATTGCGCTCCTGGGTGCGAAAGCGCTGTGCGGTGATGACGATGACGCCGTCCTGCGTCGCCCGCGCGCCGGCGAGCCGGTACAGGCGCGTGCGCTGCTCGTCGCTCAAGGCCGCGCACGCGGCTGCATGGAAGCGCAACTGCACCGCCGTCGAGAGCTTGTTGACGTTCTGCCCGCCGGGGCCCGAGGCGCGAATGAAACGCTCTTCGAGATGGGCGTCGTCGATGCCGAGCGTCGGGGTGATGAGGAGCGTCATGGTCAGAAGGGCCGCTCCAAACGCTTCACCATCGGAAAATGCTTGGCGTTCATCGTCACCAGAGGCAACTTTGCGACCAGGGCCGTCGCTGCGATGATGGCGTCGCCCACATCGATGCCGTGGCTTGGCGCGTATCGCCGAAACAGCTCTCCAGCGCGATCGGCGATCGATGCGTCCATGCTGATCACCGAGACCATCTCGACCGCGGCCTGCACATCCCTTCGATCCGACTCTCGCTGCACGCCGCGCGAAAGCTCAAAAACCGTCACTGCAGGAATGCTCAACGCTTGAGCCGCATTGCGCTGCAGCCAGTTCAGCACCACGGCGTCCCGGCGGATGAAGCCGACAAGGATCGAAGTGTCGAGCAATTTGCTCAACGACGTTTTCGCCGCGCCGGCGTCGTCGAGACTTTCGCCGTCAAACCCGCCTCATAGTCCCGCCACATGGTCTTGCGGGTCTCCTCAAACCCTTCGAGTTTTCGCGGCCCGATTTTTTCCAGCGCGGCGAGCAGCGCTGCGCCGGTTTTCGGAATCGGCTTGTCGAGCCACGCGTCAACCGCCTCGCGAATGAGGTCGGACCGTGTGCGGCCCAGGGCTTTAGCGCGCGCGTCGAGCGCTGCGGCCTGGGCTTCGGTCAGATAGATTTGCGTGCGGTTCATACATCGCAACATACATCGCCGCGATGTATGCGGCAACTCACCCCAATAGCTCCCGCCCGATCAGGTAGCGCCTGATCTCGTTCGTGCCGGCGCCGATGTCGTAAAGCTTTGCGTCGCGCAGCAGGCGGCCGGTGGGGTAATCGTTGATGTAGCCATTGCCGCCAAGCGCCTGGATCGCTTCCAGCGCGACTTTTACCGCGCTTTCGGAGGCGTAGAGAATGGCGCCCGCCGCATCCTGGCGGGTGGTGAGCCCGCGGTCGCAGGCTTTCGCTACGGCGTAGACATAGGCCCGTGACGTCGACAGCGCGACATACATGTCGGCGATCTTGGCCTGCATCAGCTGAAACTCGCCGATCGGTTTGCCGAATTGCTTGCGGTCCTTCACATAAGGCAAAACGATATCGAGCGCGGCCTGCATGATGCCGAGCGGGCCTGCAGCCAACACCGCGCGCTCATAATCGAGCCCGCTCATCAGCACCTGAACCCCGCCGCCGACCGGGCCCATCACGTTCTCGGCCGGCACTTCGCAATCGTCGAAAACAAGTTCGGCCGTGTCGCTGCCGCGCATGCCGATCTTGTCGAGTTTGGGCGACACCGAAAACCCCTTGAAGCCCCGCTCGATCAGGAAGGCGGTGATGCCGCGGGGGCCCGCTTCGGGATCGGTTTTCGCATACACCACCAGCGTGTCGGCCTCCGGCGCGTTGGTGATCCACATCTTCGTGCCGTTGAGCACATAGACATCGCCGCGCTTGTCGGCGCGCAGCTTCATGCTCACCACGTCGGAGCCCGAACCCGCTTCGCTCATCGCCAGCGAGCCGACATGCTCGCCGGAAATCAGCTTGGGCAGGTAGCGCTGCTTCTGCTCGGGCGTCGCCCAACGTCGTATCTGGTTGACGCACAGGTTCGAGTGCGCGCCATAGGACAGCCCGACCGCAGCGGACGCCCGCGACACTTCCTCCATCGCCACCACGTGCGCGAGATATCCCTGCCCCGCGCCGCCCCATTCCTCCTCCACGGTGATCCCATGCAGGCCAAGATCGCCGAGCTTGGGCCACAGATCGCGCGGGAACTGGTTGGTCTTGTCGATCGTATCGGCGCGCGGGGCGATTTCGCTCTGCGCGAAACGATGCGTCAGGTCGCGGATCTGGTCGACGGTGTCGCCGAGGTCGAAATCGAGGTCGGGGGCGTTGCGCAGCATGCGCCCTCTCTACGCCCGGCGACGCCCGTTCGGCAATTGCGCGGGTCAGAGTCCCGCGCGCGCGGCGCGCATCGGCGCGACCGCATTCAGCCATGCCGCCACGCGCTGGCGCAGGGTGACGGCGTGCGGCGGCGCATCGTCCTCGACGCGCTGCGTCAACAGCAGCGGCGCCTCCGCCGCAGCGGGCGCGCGCGGATTGATCGGCGCGCGGTGCGTCGGCGCGCCCAGAATGGCGCAGGCATGATCGAGCGCGGGCCGCAAGGCGAGCGACGGCGGGGCCGCTTCCGCTTCGTCGTCGCAGAGAAAGTGCGCCTGCTCGGCGATGCGGCGGCGCACCAGCGCGTCGCACACTTCGCCCTCGGCCTCGTCGGCGCGTTTGCGCCAGGCGAGCATCGCCAGCGCCGCCGCAACCGCGTCGCCGGCCTGCAGACGCCGCACGACATCGCTGGCTTCAAACGCCGCCCAGCCGATGGAGTGCGCAAGCGAGACCAGCGCGTCGAAGCGCGTCTGCGTCAGTCCCACAGGAAAGAGTTCGTTCACCCGCGCGCCCACGGCGTTGGCGTCGGCGGCCAGAGCGACGCGCGCCTGCGCGCGCGTCATCGGCGCAGCCGACGCGCTCACATGCCCGAAGCCGACCACGAAGCGGCCGTCGGGCAAGGCGTAGGGCGTTTCGCGGAAGCCTTCGAAACGTTCCATCAACCGCAATCCGGCGGGTGAGACAGTGAAATTCGCCATGGCCAGCGCCCTTCCGCATCGCAATGCGACGGCGCGCGCCCCGATGTGCCAAGAGGGATCAGGCGCGGCGCCGACATTCGCGGATCACGCAAGCGGCGGGCCACATCTCCCCTGCCAAGGGAAATTTGCATTAACGAAGAAGGATCAACGTCGCCAGGCCCAGGAAGGACAAAAAACCCATCACATCGGTCACGAAGGTGACGAACACGGACGAGGACACCGCCGGGTCCGCCCCGGCGCGGCGCAGCGACAACGGCACGAGAATGCCCGCAAGCCCTGCGCAGGTGAAATTGATCAACACCGCCAGCGCGATCGCCAGGGCAAGCCCTGCGCTTTGAAACCAGAGCCACGCCACACAGGCCAGAAGGCCTGCGAACAGCACGCCGTTCGACAGCCCCGTCAGCGCCTCGCGCCCGATATAGCGCGCCGCGTTCGAGGCGGTGAGTTCACGGTTCGAGATCGCGCGCACCGCGACCGCCAGCGCCTGCGTGCCGGCGTTGCCGCCCATCGAGGCGACGATGGGCATCAGCACGGCGAGCGCCACGAGTTCGTTGATCGAGTCTGCAAAGGTCGAGATCACGCCGGAGGCCACAAGCGCGGTGCCGAGATTGACCAAAATCCACGGCGCGCGCGCCTTGACCGAGCGCGCGACCGTATCGGTCTGGCTCGCATCCGACACGCCCGACAACCGCAGCAAATCCTCGCCGCCTTCTTCCTGAATGACGTCGACGATGTCGTCGACAGTGACCATGCCGGTGAGCTTTCCAGCATCGTCGACGACCGGCGCCGAGGCGAGGTGATATTTGCGGAACGTGTGGGCGACCTCTTCCTGATCCATCTCGGGCCGGATCAGCGCCTGGGGCGCGCGCATGATCTGCGCCAGCGGCGTGTCGCGCGCATGGCGCAACAGTTTCGACACGCTCACCACCCCGATCGGGCGCATGCGCGGATCGACGACATAGACCTCGAAAAAGTCATCCGGCAGTTCGGCGCTGTCGGCGCGCAGACGATCGATCACATGGCCGACGCTGGCGCCCTCGGGTGCAGCGACATACTCGCGCTGCATCAGGCGCCCGGCGGTCTCCTCGTCGAACGACAAGGCCTCCTGCACCGCAAGGCGCACATCGTCGGGCGAGGCGGCGAGCACCTCGTCAAGCCGCTCGCTCTCCAGGTCGGCGGCGACGGCGGCGGCGTCGTCGGTGTCGAGTTCGTTGAGCGCGCGGCTGACATAATCCGACGGCAGCAGCGCCAGCACCTGCTCGCGCCGCTCCCAATCGAGATTGGCCAGCCATTCGGTCGGCAGCTCCGCCCCGACGAGGCGCAGCGCATGGCGCAGGGACTCGCCCGGCAAATGCTCGAACACATCGGCGAGGTCGGCCGGATCCAGGCCCTTCAGCAACCGCCGCAGCAACGGCGCATCGCGATCGCCTACGGCGCCGACGATGCGGGCGAGGAAGCCGGGCGAGTCCGAGGGCGCTGCGGCTGCGGGATCGCGGGCGGTCGGTTCGTCCGTCGCCATGGGCCGCCTCCGCGCGTGATGTGCACTGCAGCAAGGCGAAACGCCGCGTCGCCGGCGCCGTCAAGCCCTGTTGGAGAAGCGGGCGCACTGCACGCGCCGGCTGGTGCGCTCGAGAGGACTCGAACCTCCACGGTGTTACCCGCTACCACCTCAAGGTAGTGCGTCTACCAATTCCGCCACGAGCGCAGAGCGCGGCGGGGTAACAGATCGCTCCGGCCCCGACAAGGCCACGGGCGACGGGGGCGGATTGACAGCCCTGGCGCGGCCCGGCCAGAGCAGCCGGCCATGCCCGCGCGCCCGCCCCGCCCATCCGCCCTGGCCGCAACCCGGCGCGGCGTGCTGGCGGCCGGCGCCGCCCCGCTGCTCGCCCAATGCGCCGGCGCGGCTGTCGTCGAGACCGGGACGCTCACGCTGGGCCTCGGCCTCGAGCCGCCGACGCTTGACCCCACCCTCGGCGCCGCAGCCGCCACCGACGAGGTGGTCTACGCCAACGTCTTCGAGGGGCTGACGCGCATGCGTGAAACCGGCGCCATCGAGCCGGCCCTGGCGCGGGCTTGGGAGACGTCCCGCGACGGCCGCACCTATACGTTCAGGCTTCACCCCGGCGTGCGCTTCCACGATGGCGCGCCGTGCGAGGCGGCAGACGTCGTCTTCTCCCTCGATCGCGCGCGCGCCGAGGGCTCCACCAACGCGCAGACCGCGCTGTTTGCGCCGATCGACGCGGTCGAGGCGCTCGATCCGCTGACCGTGCGCGTGCGCCTCTCCCGCCCCGCGGGAGATTTTCTCTCCGTGCTGGCCTGGGGCGATGCGGCGATCGTGTCGCGCCGGAGCGCTGCGACGAACGCGACCGATCCGATCGGCACCGGGCCGTTCCGCTTCGACCATTGGGCGCGCGGCGCGATGATTGCGCTGAAGCGCAACGAAACCTATTGGGGGCCGCCTGCGCAGCTGGACGCCGCGCGCTTCGTGTTCGTGCCGGACGCGGCGGCGGCCTATGCGGCGCTCCTGGCCGGCGACGTCGACGGCTTTCCCGATTTCCCCGCGCCGGAATTGCTGCAATTGGTGCAGCGCGACGGGCGTTTCCGGATCGCGATCGGCGCCTCGCAAGGCGAAACCATCCTCGCGATGAACAATGCCCGCGCGCCGTTCACGGACCTGCGCGTGCGCCGCGCGCTCTCGCATGCGATCGACCGCACGGCCGTGATCCGCGCCGCGACCTTCGGCTACGGCCAGCCGATCGGCGCGCACATGGCGCCGACCGATCCCGCTTATGTCGATCTCACCGGCGCCTATCCCTACGATCCCGCCCGCGCCCGCGCGCTTCTGGCTGAGGCGGGGTTTCCCAACGGCTTTGCGGCGCGCCTGACGCTGCCGCCGACAGGCTACGCCCGGCGCGGCGGCGAGGTGATCGCGGCGCAATTGGCCGCCATCGGCGTCGCTGTGCGCATCGACAACATGGAATGGGCGCAATGGCTGGACCAGACGTTCGCCAACGCCGACTACGATCTCACGGTCGTGTCGCACACCGAGCCGAACGATATCGGCATCTATGCGCGCGACGATTATTATTTCCGCTATCGCAGCGACGCCTTCAATGCCGCAATGCGGACAGCCGAAGCCGCAACTGCGCCGCAGGATCGCATCGCCGCGCTGCAGGAGGCGCAACGCATCCTGTCGCGCGATGCGGTGAACGTGTTCCTGTTCCAGTTTCCGAAACTTGGCGTCTGGCGCAAGGATGTGCGCGGCGTCTGGCGCGATGCGCCGATCCCGGCCAATGATCTCACCGCCGCAGCACGGGCGCCGGCATGATCGGGTTTCTGCTCGGACGCGCGGCGGCGCTGGGCGCGACTCTGGCGCTCGCGAGCGTGCTTATTTTCATTTGTCTCGACATCGCGCCCGGCGATCCGGCCGCCTACATGATGGGCCTCAACGCCGATCCCGCAGCGATCGCTGCGCTGCGCGCCGAACTCGGCCTCGATGCGCCGCCGCTGCAGCGCTATATCGATTGGATCGCCGGCTTGGCGCGCGGCGATTTCGGCGTCAGCTACACCTATCGCGTGCCGGTGGCGGATCTGCTGTGGGAGCGCGCGCAGGTCTCCGCGCCGCTTGCGGCGATGGCGTTCCTCTTGTCGGCGGCGGCGGCGTTTGCGGCCGCACTGTTCGTCGTCGCGCGCAGAGGCACGATCGCGGCGCGCGTGACGCTGGCGGGCGCGCAGGCGGCGATCGCTGCGCCGAATTTCTGGCTCGCGCTGCTGCTCGCGCTGACGTTCTCCGCGGGCCTTGGGTGGTTCTCCGCCGGCGGCTTTCCGGGCTGGAGCGCAGGCGCAGGGCCGGCGCTGCACGCCTTGATCCTGCCCGCCGTCGCGCTTGCGGCGCCGCAGGCGGCGATCTTGATGCGGGTTCTGCGCGCAAGCCTGATGGAGGCGCTGAACGAGGATTATGTGCGCACCGCGCGCGCGAAGGGCGCCAGTCCCTGGCGCGCGCTGACGCGCCACGCTTTGCCCAATGCGCTGTTGCCGGCGTTGTCGATCATGGGGCTGCAGGCGTCGTTCCTGATCGCGGGCGCGGTGGTGATCGAAACGGTGTTCTACCTGCCCGGTCTCGGCCGGCTCGCGATGCAGGCGATCGCACAGCGCGATCTCATCGTCGTGCGCGGCGTGGTGATGGCGCTGGTGTTCGCCTCGGTCGTGATCGCCTTCATCGTCGATTTTCTCTACGCGCTCGCCGATCCGCGCCTGCGCCGACCGAGGGCGTCATGATCGCCGCCTTGAGGCGTGCGCCGCAGCTTGCGCTCGGGATCGCGCTGTGCGGATGCGCCGTCGTCGCTGCGCTCGTCTCGCTTGTGTGGACCCCGCACGATCCCGCCGCGATAGACTTGGCGCGGGCGCTGGCGCCGCCGTCCTGGACGCATCCGCTGGGAACCGATCCGCTCGGGCGCGACGTGTTGTCGATGGTCCTCGCCGGCGCGCGCGCGTCGCTCGGCGTGGCGCTCGGCGCGGTGCTGATCGGCGTCGGGATCGGGGCGCCGCTCGGCCTTTTGGCCGGCGTGCGCGGCGGCGTCGTCGACGGCGTCGTGATGCGCCTCAATGACGTCGCGTTCGCCTTTCCCGCGCTGCTTTTGGCGATATTGTTGACCAGCGTCATCGGGCAGAACGCGCTCAACGCTGCGATCGCGATCGGCGTGTTCAACATTCCCGTGTTCGCAAGACTTGTGCGCGGCGACGCGCGTGCGCTGATGCAGCGCGATTTCGTTCTGGCCGCGCGCGCCGGCGGCATGAGCCGCTTGGCCATCGCGCGCCGGCATATCCTGCCCAACCTCGCCGATCAGGTGCTGATCCAGGGCGCGACGCAGGTTTCGGTAGCCGTGCTGGCGGAGGCCGCACTCTCCTATGTCGGGATCGGCGTGCAGCCGCCGACGCCGAGTTGGGGCCGGATGTTGAGCGAAACGCAAACCTTCTCCTTCCTCGCGCCGCATCTGGCGATCGCGCCGGGGCTGGCGATCTTTGCGACCGTTCTGGGCTTGTCCTTGCTGGCCGACGGCCTGCGCGAGGCGCGCGATCCGCGGCGCGCGGCATGAGCGCGGCGCTGGACCTCGAGAAGCTCAGCGTCACGCTGGGAGGGAAACGCCTTTTGCGCGCGGTCGATCTTGTCGCGCGCGCCGGCGAGGTCACCGCGATCGTCGGCGAATCCGGCGCAGGCAAGACGATGCTTCTGCGCGCGATCCTCGGCTTTCTGCCGCGCCCAGCGCAACGCGACGGCGCCGTGCGCTTGAACGGGCGCGACCTGACGCACGCCTCCACCACGGAGATGGAACGCATCCGAGGCGCAGAGATCGGCATGGTGTTTCAGGAGCCGCTCGCCGCGCTCAATCCCGTGCAGACGATCGGTGCGCAGATCGCCGAGGGCGCGATCATCCATGGACGCGCATCGCCGTCGGCGGCGCTGGACGGCGCACGCGCGGCGATGGCGCATGTGGGGCTCGATCCGGCGCTTGCGCAGCGCTTTCCCCACGAAGTGTCTGGCGGGCAACGCCAGCGCGCCGCCATCGCGATCGCGACCAGCCTGCGCCCAAGCGTGCTTCTGGCCGACGAGCCCACCACCGCGCTCGACGTGACCACACAAGCCAAAATCCTGGATCTGTTCCGCATGCTGGCCCGCGAGGACGGCGCGGCTGTGGTGCTGGTGACGCATGATTTCGCCGTCGTGCAAGCAATCGCCGACCGCGTCGCCGTGCTGCAGGACGGCGCCGTGGTCGACCAGGCCGATGGGCCCGATCTCTTCGCGCGCTTGACGCATCCCTATGCGCGCGCGCTCGCCGCGGCCGCGCATCCCAAGCGCCGCGCCGCGCAACGCGCCCCGGGACGCACGCTGCTCGAGGCGAAGGACGTCGCCGTGCGCTATGCAGGACGCAGCGCCGCAGCCGACGCACACGCGCTGCGCGGGGTATCGTTCTCCGTAGCGGCTGGCGAGCGCATCGGAATCGTCGGCGAATCCGGCGCGGGAAAGTCGACCTTGGCGCGCGTGCTGTTGGGCCTGCAGCGTCCCGATGCGGGGGCCGTGCGCATCGACGGCGTCGATATTGCACAAGCCCGCGGCGCGGCGCTGCGCGCCTTGCGCAAACGTATCCAGATCGTGTTCCAGGACCCAACCTCGAGCTTCGATCCGCGCATGCGCGTGGGCGATGCGATCGCAGAACCGCTGCGCGCGCTGGAGCCGACCTTGACATCGGGCGAACGCACCGCGCGCGCGCACGCGATGATCGTCCGCGTCGGCCTTTCCGCCGCCGACGGCACGCGTTATCCGCACGCCTTTTCAGGCGGACAACGCCAAAGGCTGGCGCTGGCGCGCGCGCTGATCACGCAGCCCGACATCCTGGTGCTGGACGAGGCGGTCTCCTCGCTCGACCCGACCATTCGCACCCAGATGCTGGACCTGATCAGCGACATCGCCGATGCGATGGCGCTCACGACGCTGTTCATCACCCACGATCTGAGCATCGTCGAGGCCGTCACCGATCGCGTTCTGGTGATGCGCGACGGCGCCATCGTCGAAGATGCGCCCGTCGCGACGCTGTTCAAAACGCCGCACCATCCCTATTCCGCAGCGCTCATCGCCGCCGCGCCGCGCCTCTCGCCGCAGGAGTGATCATGCCGCATGTCCGCATCGACGCCGTGGATGTTTATTTCGAGATCGAAGGCGAAGGGCCGCCCTTGCTCCTGCTCGCGGGCCTCGCCAGCGACAGCCAGAGCTGGGCGCCGGTGCGGCCGGTGCTGGCGCAGCGCTTTCGCTTGATTTTGCCGGACAATCGCGGCTGCGGGCGCACAACGCCGCAGGACGCGCCCATCAGCCTCGCGCGCATGGCCGACGACGCGGCCGCGCTGCTCGATCATCTTGGCGTTGCGCGCGCGCACGTGCTCGGGCATTCGATGGGCGGATTGATTGCGGCGACCTTTGCGGCGCGTCACGCGCAGCGCGTCGACCGTCTCGTGCTGGCGGGCGCATGCGCGCAAGCGAACGCGCGCACCCGCACGCTCATGCAAGACCTCGCCCGGCTGCGCGCAGAGCCCATTCCGCGCGAGCTGTTTTTCCGGATGATGTATCCCTGGCTGTTCGCGCCGCCCTTCTTCGCCGATCCCAACGCCGTGGCGGAAGCCGCGCGGCTGTCTTCGGAGTATCCCTATCCGCAATCCGACGCCGCCTATGCGGCGCAGGCCGCCGCCGCGAGCGGCTTCGATGCAGCCGCGCTCGCCACAATCGCAGCGCCGACGCTGATCCTGTGCGGCGCGCTCGACCTGTTGTTTTCACCGGAAGAGAGCGAAGCCTCCTTCGCCGCGATCGCCAATCGGCGGACGGTAGTCCTGCCCGGCGCCGCCCACTCCCTGCACTGGGATCAGCCGGAGGCGTTTTCGACTGCCGCCGCTGCGCACCTTCTCGGCCTTTAGCGCGCCTCAAAGCCCAGGCAGCAAGTTTCGCTACCCAGCACCCAAAAACTCAATTAATCCGATCGGGTTAATTCAGGAGGCGTGTCATGGGTGCGCAGAGAGCGGCGCCGACCCCCGTAGATGAGCCCGCCCTCGATCTGGACGCCTATTGGATGCCGTTCACGGCGAACCGGTCATTCAAGGCCGCGCCGCGGCTGATCGCGTCCGCCGTCGGCCACGCCTACCGCGCGCCCGACGGCCGGCGGATTCTGGACTCGCTCTCGGGCCTGTGGACGACCGGGCTGGGCCATGGGCGACGCGAGATTGCTGACGCCGTCCACCGCCAATTGCTGACCCTCGATTACGCGCCGGCCTTTCAGGTCGGCCACGAAGCCGCGTTCGCGCTGGCGGCCGAGATCGCCGCCCTGGCGCCCCCAGGGCTGGACAGCGTTTTCTTCACCAATTCAGGGTCCGAGGCGGTCGACACCGCCTTGAAGATCGCGCTCGCCTATCAGCAGGCGCGCGGCAAGCCGGGCAAGACGCGGCTGATCGGGCGCGCCCGCGGCTATCACGGCGCCAATTTCGGGGGCGTCGCGGTCGGCGGCATGCCCAACAATCGCCGGGCCTTCGAAGGCGCGCTGCCCGCCACGATCAGCCACCTCCCCTCAACGCTGGACCTCGCGCGCAACACCTTCGTGCGCGGACAGCCGATCTATGGCGCAGAATTCGCCGATGCGCTGAGCGAGGAGATCGCCCGGCACGGGGCGGACGCCATCGCGGCGGTGATCGTGGAGCCGGTGTCGGGGTCTAGCGGCGTGCTGCCGCCGCCGCTCGGCTATCTGCAGCGCCTGCGCGCGCTGTGCGATGCGCACGACATCCTGCTGATCTTCGACGAGGTGATCACCGGTTTCGGCCGCCTCGGCGCGCCCTTCGCGGCGCAGCGCTTCGGCGTCACGCCCGATATCATCTGCTTCGCCAAAGGCGTCACCAATGGCGCAGTTCCGCTGGGCGGCGTCGTCGCCCGACGCGGCGTGCATGACGCGCTGATGCAGGGACCGGCGCATGCGGTGGAGTTCTTCCACGGCTACACTTATTCCGGCCACCCCGTCGCGGTCGCGGCCGCGCGCGCCACGCTCGCCCTCTTGCGTCAGGAGAATTCGTTCGACGCCGCGCGCCGCCTCGAAGACGCCTTCGCTGAACGTCTGCATGCGGTCAGGGGCGCGCGCCATGTCATCGATATCCGATCTATGGGCCTCATGGGCGGGATCGAGCTCGCCTCGCGCCCCGACGCGCCCGGCGCGCGCGGGCTTGAGGTTCACGCCCGCTGCTTCGCGCGCGGCGCGCTCGTGCGCAATGGCGGCGACGTGCTGCAGTTTGCGCCCTTCTTCGATCACACGCCCGATGAGATCGACCGCATCTTTAGCATTGTGGAAAGCGTATTGGCCGAGACCGAATGAGCCGCGCCGAGGCGCAGAGGGAAACAGGATGACGCGATTGTTTTTCGGATTCGCCGCCGCCGCCGCGGTGACGGCTGCGACTTTGAGCGGCGCTGCCGCGCAGGACGCCTCCAGCGAAATCGTTGTGACGGCGCAACGGCGCGCGCAGGCCGTGCAGGATATCGGCGTGGCCGTCAGCGTGCTGAGCGGCGCACAATTGGTGCAGCAGGGCGTGTTCGGCGTGAATGGCCTGGAGAACATCACGCCCAGTCTCGATGCGGAAAACCAGTTCGGCTCCGGGCAGGTGTCGTTCACGCTGCGCGGCGTCGGCTTCAAGGATTACGCCACGAACAACGCGCCGACCGTCGGCGTGTATGTCGATGACGTCGCCTATACGCTGCCGGTGATGACGCAGGGGCTGTTGTTCGACGTCGAGCGCGTCGAGGTGCTGCGCGGGCCGCAAGGCACGCTTTACGGACGCAACACGACGGGCGGCGCGGTGAACGTGATTTCGGCGCGGCCGACCGACACGTTCACGGCCGGCGGGTTCGGCGAACTTGGTTCATATGATCTGTTCCGCGGCGAAGCCTATGTGTCGGGCCCGTTCAGCGATGCGGTGCGCGGGCGCGTCGCGGTCGCAGCGACGCAAGGCGGCGCCTGGCAGCGCAATCGCGAAACCGGCGCGTCGCTGGGCGATCAGGATCGCCTCGCCATTCGCGGCCAATTGGAGATCGACGTCACCGATCGGCTGACGGTGCTGGCCAACCTCCACGGCGTGCGCGACGAATCCGAAGGCCTTGGCCTGCGCCTGTTCAAGACGACGCCCGCAGGCGTCGCGCACGGCGATCAGCGCGACACGTCCTGGGGCGCGTCGGCGGAGTTCGCGAGCATCGTGGGCATCGCGCCGGACGAGAAGCCGTTCCGCGACAATGACGGACGCGGCGGCTCCTTGACGACGACCTATGATTTCGGCCCTGCCGCGCTGACCTATATCGCCAGCCGCGAAGATTTCGATCGCCGCGAGTACGCCGATTACGACGCGCTGACCGCAGGCGTCGCAGGCGTATTGTTCACCTCCGACATCCAAGTGACGCAGCACGAAGTGCGCCTCGCCTCCACCGGCGACGACGCCTTCGACTGGATCGCGGGGCTCTATTTCGCCGAAGAAGAACTCGACGAATTGTATCAATCCGATTTCGTCGCCAGCTTCGGCCCCGGCTTCGCGGTGCGCACGCCGTATCGCCAGGAGGTCGAAACCAAGAGCATTTTCGGCCAGGTCGAATTTCAAGCGACGCCGCAGCTCAATCTCATCGCCGGCGCGCGCTACGAGGATGAAAGCCGCGACCTGATCGGCCTTGGCACGTTTGCGTCGGGTTTCGGCCCGCTCAATTTCGCCAACGGCACGGTCGACGGCACGCTGGAAAATCGCAGCACCAGCATGGAGGAATGGAGCGGCCGATTGGCTGCGGAATACGCCTTCTCCGACGCCGTGCTCGGCTACGCCTCGATCAGCCGCGGCGTGAAAAGCGGCGGCTTCACCGCCTACAACACGCTCAATCCGCAAGGCGTCGATCCGTTCGATCCTGAGATTCTGCTCGCCTACGAAGCCGGCGTGAAAAGCGAGCTGTTTGGCGGCGCGCTGCGCGCCAATGGCGCAGTGTATTTCTACGACTACACCGATCAGCAGGTGCAGGGCGCGATCTTCGACGCGGGGCTGAACGCCGTCGTGGGCAAGATCATCAATGCGCCGGAAAGCGAAATCTACGGCGCCGAGCTGGAGCTGGTCTGGCGCGCGAGCGATGCGCTGAGCATCACACAAACCTTCGGCTACGCGCACGGCGAATTTAAAGAGTTCGATCTGCTCAACACCGCCGCGCCGCCGGCGACGATCGACCAGAGCGGCGAGCGCATCGGCTTTCCCGAATTCACCTATGCCGGCGTCATTGATTACGAACACGCCGTCGGCGCCGATTGGACTTGGCGCGGCGCGCTCGATTATTCGTATCGCTCCGATACCGATCCGCCGCTGTTGCAGCCGGCGTCCGGCGAGGGCTATGGCGTCGACGGCTATTGGCTTGTCAACGCCACCGTCGCAGTGCGCCCGAACGACCGCGATGTCGAAATCGCGCTGTGGGCGCGCAACCTGCTCGACGAAGACTATGAGGAGACGCGCAACTTCTTCGCCGGCGCGGACTTCACGCCCGTCTCCGCGCCCGGCGCGCCGCGCACGATTGGCGTGCGCCTGAGCGTGCGGCGATAAGGGGAAGAGCCGCCCCCTCTCCTTCTCCCCTTGTGGGAGAAGGTGTCAGCGAAGCTGACGGATGAGGGGTGACGGCGCGGACATTTGCAAGGTTTCGCAAGCACCCCTCATCCGTCTCGCCGCGTGCCGCGGCGAGCCACCTTCTCCCACAAGGGGAGAAGGCGCGGCGCTGCATTCCGCCAAAACAAAAAAAGCGCCGGCTGCTGACGCGGCCGGCGCTTTCGATTTCAGAAAACAAATCAGCCTATTCGCTGTACACTTCCGAAACGGCGAGCGTGGCGGCCTGCAGGCTGTTGTTGCCGAAGGTGCCGACCCAGATGTCGTACTGGCCGGACGGCGGGCTGTTCCAGCGCAGGCTGGGGTTTAGGCCCTGATTGCCGCCGTCGTCGTCGCAATACCATTGGCCGTCAGGGCCGTTGACCACCAGCGTGGTGTCGGCCGACGAGGCCACCGAGATGATCAGCGGCAGCGAGCCTGAGGTGTAGCTCACGCGATAATCCGGCGCGTTGGCGATGTAGCCGCGGCAGGAGCCGCCGATCGTGCTCGCGGCGTCGATCGAACCGCCCGATTGCAGGTTCACGCGGTGCGGATCGGGCGTGAAGCCCGAGCGCAGCGTGATCGCCCCATAGGTCGGGTTCTGGTTGTAGTTCTGCGCGGCGGCGACGCCGGTCGCGGCGGCGAACATGACGCTGGCGGCGGCGATGCTGCGAAGCAAGGTATTCATCCCATTCCCCTCCTGGACGGACACGCCGCGCGGCGCGCGGTCGGTCGGTCGTTAACCTGGGTCGCTCAAGGACGCTCGGCCGCGCACCATGCGCGGACCGCCCCTTATGCGGTTCTCCATCCGGCCGCAAAGTGAGCCGGACATGAACATTCTGCAAGATACTTCCGCGAGGGCCGGCCCGCCGTGACGCCGGTCACCCAAAGGCGTTGAAGGCGTTCACGTCCGCAGGCTCGGTGACGGTGATGCACAACCGGTCGTTGTCGATGGTGATTTCGCCCCGTGCGATGGGGTGGCCGGCGGCCAGGATCCACAGCGAATCGCTCTCCCGGGTGTCGAGCGGGATCACCGCCCCCCGGCCCATCTTCAAAAGCTGGTGCATCGGCAACGTCGACCGGCCGAGGACGACCGACAATTCCACCTGAACGGCATGGACCTGTGTTGGATGCGGCATGCGGTGTGACCATGTTCTGTGTCGCCACCAGCCATCCGGCGAAAGGGTTGAATGATCGTGAATCCGCAAGCGCCGATCGGCTGGGCGGTGTCGCCGGGGCTCACGCCCTACGACCCCGCCGTCGCCTTCATGGAGGCGCGCGCCGCCGCGATCGCAGCTGGCGCGGCGGGCGAGCTCGTCTGGCTGGTCGAGCACCCGCCGCTCTACACCGCCGGCGTCAGCGCCAAGGACGGCGACCTCCTCGCGCCCGACCGTTTTCCGGTTCACCGCACCGGGCGCGGCGGGCAATTCACCTATCACGGGCCAGGACAGCGCGTGGTCTATGTCATGCTCGATCTGCGCCGACGTGGGCGCGACGTCTCCGCATTCGTCTGCGACCTGGAGCGCTGGCTTGTCGCCGCGTTGGCGCAGTTCGGCGTCGAAGGGCTGATCCGCCCCGGCCGGGTCGGCGTCTGGGTCGAGCGGCGGGGGCCGGGCTGGGCCCGGGAGGACAAGATCGCCGCCGTCGGCGTCCGCCTGAAGCGCTGGGTGAGCTTCCACGGCGTGGCGCTGAACGTCGAGCCCGACCTCGAACATTTCAGCGGCATCGTGCCCTGCGGCCAGCGCGACCATGGCGTGACGAGCCTGGTCGATCTCGGCCGCCCGGTCTCCATGGCGGACGCCGACGCCGCGCTGAAGGCCGCGTTCACGCCGATTTTCGGCGCCGTCGCGCCCGCCCCTTGCCCGCTGAGCGCGAGCGACCGCGAGTCGCTGTCCGCGCTTGGGGAAAACTAGCGCGCGCGCCTCCCCGAGGCCGCATTCAGCGCCCATCTTCATCGGGCGTGGGGGCGCTTGATCTGTCAGGCCATGACCGCGAAACCCGATCACAAAACCGTCGCGCCCGAGCAGCGCCATGACGATTGGTTCTATGACGAACTGATGACCGCGCAGCCGGAAGCCACCCAGGCCTTTTTCCGCGAGCGCCTTGCCGCGCGACGCCGCACCCCAAAACGCAAAAATAGCCCGCCTCGCGCATCGAAAGCAGGCGCGCCGCCGTAATCCATAGCGTGACGACGCAGGGAGGCGTGGGGTGAGCGAAGCGGCGGCGAGAGCGATCTGGGCAGGCGTCGGCGTCTACGCCGCCCTCGGCCTGATCGTCGCTGCGGCCCTGCTCACGGTCGGCCTCAAGCGGATCGACGTTCAAGCGGCGCGCGCGCCGTGGCGCGTGAAGCTGCTGATCGCGCCTGGCGCTGTTGCGCTGTGGCCGCTCCTGGCGTTGCGCATGGCCGGCGTGAAGCCGCGGGAGGATCGGCGATGACCTTGTCTCAACGGCGCTGGTGCGTGCGGCTGTGGAGCGTGATGGCGATTGCGCTTCTGGCTTTGTTCGGGGCGGTGCTGATCGTGCGCGAACGCATCGCGGAAGCCGCGCACGCGCTCGCCAACGGCTGACCGCGGATGGGCCATGTCTATAAGGCCGTGCAATGGACGCCCTACAAGAAGGCGTTCGATGTCGGCCTTGCGCTGGGCGTCGCTGCGTTTTTGGTCGCGTTCGTCGCCGCGTCGCTGCTCGCTTTTCCCGCCGATCGCCAGATCAGCGCGCCGCAGCTCGCCCTGCGCGCGCTCGGCGCCTGCGCGTTCGGTCTCCTGCATGTGATCCTGCTGATCGGCCCGCTGGCGCGGCTGTTTCCGCAAACCATGGCGCCGTACCTCTACAATCGCCGGCATCTCGGCGTGACATGCTTTTTCCTGGCGCTTGCGCACGCCGCGATCGCGCTCGTCTGGTATTCGGGCTTTTCCGACCTCGATCCGTTGACCGCAGTTTTGGCGTCCAACCCGCGCTACGATTCGCTCAATGGATTTCCCTTCGAGTCGCTCGGCCTCGTCGCGCTGGCGATCCTGTTCGTGATGGCGGCGACCAGCCACGATTTCTGGAACGCCCATCTCGGCCCGCGCACCTGGAAGGCGCTGCATATGGCGGTCTATCCCGCCTACGCGCTGCTGGTCGCGCATGTGCTGCTGGGCGCCGTGCAGGCGGAGAAGGCCGCGCTCTATCCGATCCTCGTCGGAATCGGCGCGGGCACGGTGACGGTTGCGCATCTGCTCGCCGGCTGGCGGCAAGGCGCCCGCGA
Organism: Hyphomonadaceae bacterium; assembly: GCA_033764725.1. Classification (GTDB taxonomy): domain Bacteria; phylum Pseudomonadota; class Alphaproteobacteria; order Caulobacterales; family Aquidulcibacteraceae; genus RI-43. The sequence goes on along the minus strand of JANRIR010000072.1, from coordinate 50,032 downwards.
TCGGCGCGTGCGCGTGGCGGAGGATTGGATCGCCGTCGGCCCGCTCGCCGCCATCGGCGACAAGCGCGCGGTGATCGTCACGCCGCCGGAGGGTGAGCAGATCGCGGTGTTTCGCGACGGCGAGACCGTGCACGCGATCTCGAATGTGTGCCGCCATCAGGGCGGGCCGCTGGGCGAAGGGCGCATCGTCGATGGGTGCGTCACCTGCCCCTGGCACGGCTTTCAATATCGCCCGCAGGACGGCCGCTCGCCCCCGCCCTACGGAGAGCAGGTTGCGATCTATCGCACGCGCATCGAAGCCGGCGATGTTTTCGTGCATCCGCAACCGATTTTCACGCCGCCATGAGCCGAGACCGCTTCTTCATCGGCTGGGAGACGCAGCCCGATGTCGACCGCCGCGCGCTGATGCTCGGGGCCGGCGCCTTGACGCTCGCCGGCGCAGGCCTCGGCGCAGCGATCGCGCGGATGCAGCAGGCGCCGCAAGCCGGCGCGTGGCGCCAAGGCGGCGTGCGCGCATGGCGCGGAACGCTGGCGCGCGCGCCGTATCCCATGCTGCGCTTCACGCAGAGCGACGGCGCCGTGCGCACCGCCTTTCTCGCGACGAGCGGCAAGACCAGCGTCGCTGCGCGCATTCCGCAGGGGCTTGAGGGCGGCGTCGTCGTCCGCGCCAGCCCGATCGAAAAGGGCGAGCATCTGATGCTCGCGGCGGTCGACGGCGAGGATTGGATCGCGCCCGACGGCGCCGCGCCGCTTGCGCCGCCGGCCGAAACCGATCTCGGCGCGGCGCTGCGCGTCGGCGAAATCCTCGATGCGAAATGCTGGTTCGGCGCCATGCGGCCGGGCTTCGGAAAAACCCACAAGGCCTGCGCGAGCTTGTGCGCGCGCGGCGGGCTGCCGTTGGCGTTCTGCATCGCCGCGTCTGGCGTATGCGGCGGCGACGATACAGAAAGTCCGCTGTTCCTCGACGAAAACGGCGCAGCCCATGGGCGCGCAATCATTCCGCTCGTCGCCGATCCGGTGCTTGCGCTGGGTCGCCTGGTGCGCGTCGGCGACGTGACGCAGTTTCGCGTTGCGCTGCGCGACATTCGCCGGCTTTGAGGGCGAAAGTCCAACACAAGCGAAATTGCCGACGCTCGGCCGTCGCGCAGGCGAGAACCCATCGCTTTGCAAGAAACAAGCGCCGCGCTTTTTTTGGACGGTGATGGGCCCTCGCCTGCGCGGGGGCCGAGCGGAACAGCGTGAGCGCTACGCCAATTCGATCAGCACTTCATCGGCCGCGACGCTGGCGCCGGCGGCGACATTCACTTTCGCCACCACGCCGTCGCGCTCGGCGCGGATGATGTTCTGCATCTTCATCGCTTCCACGATCGCCACGCCTTCGCCGCCCTTCACCTCCTGGCCGGCCTTCACGTCGATCGACACGACCAGGCCCGGCATCGGCGACATGATCACCTTCGAGGTGTCGGCCGGCGGCTTCTCGGGAATTTTCGCGTGCAACTCGGCGCCGCGCGGGCTGGCCACGATGATGCGCGCCGTGACGCCGCGCAGACGCAGCACATAGCCCTCAGGACGGCTCGCGATTTTCACGGCAAAGGCCTCGCCGCCGAACGCGCCTTCGATCACCTTTTGGCCGGGCCGCCACTGCGTCTCCAGCAAAGTCGCGGCCGCATCGGCGATCTGCGCATAGGCGCCGCCTTCCGTCAGCGCGATGCGCACTGGCGTGTGGGCGCCGTCATGCACCGCCACCCATTCGGTGCGCGGCCCATGGCCCACGCCATTGATTTGCGCGGTCGTCTGACGCTCCCGCGCTGCAGCGATGGTGTGCGCATAGCCCGCGCACGCGACGAGCAGTTTCAATTGCGCCGGCGTCGGGGCCGTGCCCTCGAAGCCTTTTGGGAACTGATCCTTGATGTAGCCCGTGGTGATGTCGCCGGAGCGGAAGCGCGGCTCGTCCATCACCGCGCCGATAAAGGGAATATTGTGCTGGATGCCTTCGATCACGAAAGCGTCGAGCGCGCGCGCCTGCGCGTCGATGGCGGCGATCCGGTCGGGCCCGTGGGTGACGAGCTTGGCGATCATCGGATCGTAGAACATCGAGATTTCATCACCCGCGCGCACGCCTGAATCGTTGCGCACCGTGATCTCGCCGAAGCGGCCCTCGGCCGGCGGGCGGTAATCGCGTAGCCGCCCGATCGAAGGCAGGAAGTTGCGATAGGGGTCCTCCGCATAGATGCGGCTTTCGATCGCCCAACCCTTGATCGTGAGATCGTTCTGCTTGAACGGAAGCTTTTCGCCTGCCGCGACCCGGATCATCAGCTCCACAAGATCGAGCCCGGTGATCGCTTCGGTGACGGGATGCTCGACCTGGAGCCGGGTGTTCATTTCCAGGAAGAAGAAGCTTTTATCGGCGCCGGAGGCGACGAACTCCACCGTGCCGGCGCTGTCATAGCCGACCGCCTTGGCGAGTGCGACCGCCTGGGCGCCCATCGCGGAGCGCGTTTCGGGATCGAGCAGCGGCGAGGGCGCCTCTTCGATGACCTTCTGGTTGCGCCGCTGGATGGAGCATTCACGCTCGAACAAATGCACGACATTGCCGTGCTTGTCGCCGAGCACTTGAATCTCGATGTGGCGCGGATTGAGCACGAACTTTTCGATGAAGATGCGGTCGTCGCCGAACGCGTTCTTCGCCTCCGCGCGCACGGCGGGAAACCCTTCGTCCAATTCCTTCTTGTCGAAGGCGACGCGAATGCCCTTGCCGCCGCCGCCGGCGGACGCCTTGATCATCACCGGATAGCCGATCTCGTCGGCGATCTTGGCGGCGTGCTTGACGTCCTTGATTTCGCCGATGAAGCCCGGCACGCACGACACGCCCGCTTCCGCGGCGGTCTTCTTGGATTCGATCTTGTCGCCCATCGCATGGATGGCGTGCGGATTGGGTCCGATGAACGCGATCTTTTCGTCGAGCAGGCGCTGGGCGAACTCCGCCTTCTCGGAGAGAAAGCCGAAGCCGGGGTGGATCGCTTGCGCGCCGGTCGCGCGTGCGGCGGCGACGATCTTGTCGGCGACGAGATAAGACTCAGCCGCCGGCGCGGGGCCGATGAACACCGCCTCGTCGGCCATCTCGACCGCCATCGAGTCCCGGTCCGCCTCGGAGAACACCACCACGGTCTTGATGCCCAGACGGCGGGCGGTCTTGATGATGCGCACGGCGATCTCGCCGCGATTGGCGATCAGGATCTTCTCGAACATACGGCCCCCTGCGGCCCCGGCGGGATGAACGTGGCGAAGCGGCCTGGGATAGCGGCAGGCGGCCCTGGCGTCCAACCCTTCACGCTAGGGAGGGGAACGCGACCCGCCTGCCGGATTGTCGCAGGCGTGTGGGCCCGACTAGACCAGATCGGCGATGCGCAGGGCGGCGCCGGGGATCTGCGTCAGCGCGATGGGGGCGTCGAAGGGAACCGGATCGCCCTTGGCCCAGCCCTCTCCGTCGCGGCGGTGCACATGCGTCTCGCGCCGCTCGACATCGACGACCCAATATTCGCGCACGCCATAGGCGCTGTAGAGCTCGGCCTTGACGGTAAGGTCATACGCCAGCGACGTCGCCGCGATCTCGATCACCAGCAGCGCATCCCGACCCCCAACTTGGGAGGGGCGCAGCGCGGCGTCATGCAGGAACACGTCCGGCTCCGGCGCCTCCTGCTTGTCGAGGAAAAAGGTCGTGTCGGGGCCGACGGCGTAGCGATCATGAGGCAGGTTGCGGGCGAACCACATGATCAGCTGCGCCTTGGCGTGGGAATGGCGGTCGCCTTCGCTGGGCATTTCGATCAATTCCCCATGGATCAGCTCGCAGCGATGATCCGGCGGCAGAATGCCGGCGTCCTGCATGGCGAACACGTCGTCCACGGTGAAGAGGTGCTTCTGAGGCGCTGCAATCGGGGAGCGGAAGGGAGCGTTCACAACGACACCCTATCACAGCCGATCAATAATCGAACAGCTTGCGGTCCCGCTCGGCGCGGCGCTTGGCGCGGGCGACGATAAGGTCTGCGAGATCGGCGCGGTCGAGGCCCGCCGCTTCGCCGCCCGGATCGAGATTGTGCTCGGCCACCAGCGCCATCAGCGCGTCGCGCTCATAGACCGGCTCCTCCAGCTCCGCGCGCAGCGCCTCCTCCCCTTCGCGCAGAAAGAACGCGACAGGGTTGAGCGCAGCCTGAGGCGCGGCAGCGGCGGCCCGCGCCGCTTTGCCGTTCTTCAACGGCTTTGCAGCCTTTGGCGCGGGCGCGATCGGCGCAGGCTCCGGCTCGTCCAGCGCGGTTGGGTCGATCTCCCGACGGGACTCATGACCGCGCAACACCGCATCCAGCCGATCGGCGAACTCCGGATTGCGCCGCGCCTCGCGGCGGATCACGTCGAAGAAGCGGTCGAGCGTGCGGTTCAAGCTCATAAGGCGGGCGACCTCTCGAGGCGCGCGACGAATTCTTCGCCGAGCCTGCGCACGATCGGCGCCATCTCCCCGTATTTCTGCTCGAACGTGCGGGGAAACTCCGACCACTCGGCGGCCTTTGCGATATCCACATGTTGCGGAATGCGCAAATCAAACATCGCCTCGCCGAGATTGTCCTTGAGCAGGCCCGCCTCGGAGCGGTGCAGGCTCATCGTCTCGTCATACTTGGTGGCGAGCACAAAGAGACTGGAGGGCTGGCCACGCCGCTCATTGATGAGCCTGAGCGCGCGCTTGCGGAACGAAATCAGGCCAAGGCGCGAGACATAATCCGGGATGGTCGGCACCAGGATCACGTCGGCGGCGATGATCGCCGCCTCGGCGAACAGCGAAATGCCCGGCGGGCAATCGATCAGGATGTAATCCATCTCGTTCATGACGGATTTCAGGCCCTGGGCGAAGCGCTCGCAGATCCATTTCTGGATCGCATCGATATGGAAGCCGCGCTTGACGAAGCTTTCGATCAGGTCGCGCTCGACCATGCGGAATTCCGGCGCGGCGGCGCACAGCGCGACGTCCGGCGACCCCTTCAAATCGGTGACCTTCGGCTCCACGATCGATTTGAACGGCTTGGGCTTTTGCTGCAGCGCGTAGGCCTCGAAATAGAAGTCGAGCGTGCGTTCGGCTTCGCGCAGATCGTTCCATTTGTCGGGCCCGGCGATCATGATCGAGGCGTTGGTCTGCGGGTCGAGATCGATCACAAGCACGCGGCGGCGATGATGCACGCCGAGCGTTTCGGCGAGCGACACGGTCGTCGTGGATTTCCCCACGCCGCCCTTCATGTTGATGACAGACACCAAGCGCGCGGGCATTGCAGCCCTCCTTCATGAACCCCAACCCAAGAGCGAGAGGCTTGCCGCGGCGTGGTTAGCAAATGGTGAATAGGGAGGAGCGAATGGCGAGTAGCGAATGGGAATTAGGCAGGAGCCAGTATTTGGCAGGAGCGGGAAGCAGCTACTCGCCATCACCCCGGCCTTGCGGAGCAAGAGCCGGGGTCCATGTTTTCGCCAATGCGAAAATGGACCCCGGATCGGCCTTTGGCCGTCCGGGGTGATGGCGAACGAACACGCATGACTCACAATTGCCTACTGCCTACTGCCTACTCACTACTGACTACTCGCCCCCTACCCGCTCTTCTCCCGCATCAGCACCAATTCCTCGGCCGCAGTGGGGTGCAGAGCGCAGGTGTCGTCCCATTGCGCCTTGGTGAGGCCGGCCTTCACCGCCACGGCGGCAAGCTGGATCATCTCCGGCGCGTCGCGGCCGGCGATGTGCACGCCGATGACGCGCTCCGACACGGGATGCACGACGAGCTTCATGAGCATGCGTTCCTCGTTGCCGGCGAGCACGTGCTTCATCGGGCGGAATTGCGTCTTGTAGACGTCGACCGCGCCGAACTGGCGGCGCGCCTCGGCCTCGGTCACGCCGACCACGCCGATCGGCGGGCGGCAGAACACGGCCGTCGGCACCGTATCGTGATCGAACGCGGTCAAGCGTCCGCCATACACGGATTGCGCGAACGCCACCGCTTCGCGGATCGCCACCGGCGTCAGCGCCAACCTGTCGGTCACGTCGCCGAGCGCATAGACGCTTTTCGCCGTCGTGCGCGAATAGGGATCGACGATGATCGCGCCGTTTTCGCGCACACGCACGCCGGCGTCCTCGAGGCCGAGGCCTTGCGTGTTTGGAATGCGGCCGAGCGCAAGCATCGTCTGGTCCGCCTCCAGGCGCATGCCGTTCGACAGCGTCACCAATTGGCCGGACCCTGTCGGCGCGATGGCGCTGACCGTGGCGCCCAGCACGAGACGCACGCCGGTGCGCGCCAATTCGTCTTGCGCAAAGGCGCGGATGTCGTCGTCGAAGCCGCGCAGAATGTGATCGCCGCGATGCACGAGCGTCGTCTCGACGCCAAGCCCGGAAAAGATCGTCGCGAACTCCGCCGCGATATAGCCGCCGCCGGCGATGATCACCTTGCTTGGCAGCGCATCGAGGAGGAACGCCTCGTTCGAGGTGATCGCATGCTCGACGCCCTTGATGTCGGCAGGCAGGAACGGGCGACCGCCCGTCGCGATCAGAATACGTTCCGCGGTTACTGTGCGTCCCGCCGCGCGCAGCGCGACGCCGTGGGGACCGACCAGCCGCGCGCGATCCTCGAAGATCGCAACGCCCGCCTTGTCGAGATTGGCGCGGTAAATCCCGGACAGGCGCGCCACCTCGGCTTGGACATTATCGCGCAGCGCCGGCCAATCGAAGCGCGCCCAATCGACCGTCCAGCCGAAGCCCTTGGCGTCGCGAAACGATTGGCCGAATTCCGAGGCGTAGACCAACAATTTCTTTGGGATGCAGCCGCGCACCACGCACGTGCCGCCGATGCGGTAATCCTCCGCGATCGCGACACGCGCGCCGGCCTGTGCGGCAAGCCGCGCCGCCCGCACCCCGCCGGAGCCTGCGCCGATGACGAACAGATCATAGTCATACTCGGCCATGGGATGCGTTCCTTCTGCGCGCGCAGCGCGGGCTGACGCCTCAGGCGCCGCCCTTCATATAGGCGGGCAGCCACATTTCGTGCGTCTGGCGCAGCGCCGTCAGCGCAACGCCGTCATGGCAGCCGCCGGGCAGGACGGCGCTGATCTGTACGCCGCCGAACGTGCCGGCGATGCGCAAGGCGACGCCGGCCGCTTTGGCGCGCAGCGAAACCTCGCCGGAGGCGTCAGGCGCCACGGCGAGGCAATAGCGGCCCTGATCCTCGCCGAACAAGGCCGCGTGCGCGAAGCGTGCATCGCCGGCCTGCAGCGCCACGCCGATATCGCCGGCGAGCGCCATTTCCGCCGCGGCGCAGGCGAGGCCTCCGTCGCTGACGTCATGGCAGGCGTGCACGAGGCCGTCTGCGATGAGGCTGCGCACCAGATCGCCGTTGCGCCGCTCCGCGTCGAGATCGACCGGGGGCGGGGCGCCGTCCTCACGGCCGGCGATTTCGCGCAGATAGAGCGATTGGCCGAGCCAGCCTTCGGCGGCGCCGATCACGACCAGCGCATCGCCTTCCCTCGCGCCAGCGATGCTTGCACGCTTGCGCAAATCGGCAAGCAAACCGACGCCGCCGACCGTCGGCGTCGGCAGGATCGCCTGCCCGTTCGTTTCATTGTAGAGAGAAACATTGCCGCTGATGACGGGAAAATCGAGCGCGCGGCACGCCGCCGCCATACCCTCGATCGCGGCGACGATCTGGCCCATGATCTCGGGGCGTTGCGGATTGCCGAAATTCAGATTGTCGGTGATGGCGAGTGGGCTTGCGCCGACGGCCGTCAAGTTGCGCCACGCTTCGGCCACGGCCTGCTTGCCGCCCTCGAACGGATCGGCCTCGACATAACGGGGCGTGACGTCGCTCGTCATCGCCAGCGCGCGGTTCGAGCCGTGCAGCCGCACCACCGCGGCATCGCCCTGGCCGCCCGATTCATCGACGCTGTCGCCCATCACGTGGCGATCATATTGCTCCCAGATCCAGCGTTTCGACGCCATGTCGGGGCAACCCATCAGGCGCAGCAGCGCCTCGGAGAAGCGCGCCTCCGGAACGTCTTCGGCGTCGATGCGCGCCTGCGGCACAGGCTGTACATATGGCCGCTCATAAAGCGGCGCCTCGTCGGCCAGCGGCGCGAGCGGCAGATCGCACACCGTCTCGCCTTTCCACACAAGTTGCAGGCGGCCCGTATCGGTGGTGACGCCGATCACGGCGGCGTCGAGCCCCCATTTCTCGAAGATGCGCTTGGCTTCGGCCTCGCGGCCGGGCTTGAGCGTCATCAGCATGCGCTCCTGACTTTCGGAGAGCATGAAATCATACGGGCTCATGTTGGTTTCGCGCGCGGGGATCGCATCGATGTCGAGCCGGATCCCGGCGCCGCCTTTCGACGCCATTTCGACCGACGACGAGGTGAGGCCGGCTGCGCCCATGTCCTGGATGCCGATAATGGAATCGCTTTCCATCAATTCGAGGCATGCCTCTATGAGGAGTTTTTCAAGAAACGGATCGCCGACCTGAACGGTGGGGCGCTGCGCTTCGGCGTCGTCGTCGAACTCGGCCGACGCCATCGTGGCGCCGTGAATGCCGTCGCGCCCGGTTTTGGCGCCGACATACACCACCGGATTGCCCGCGCCTTTCGCGGCGGAGGTGAAGATGCGATCCTTCCGCGCCACGCCGACGCACATCGCATTGACAAGAATATTGCCGTTATAGCGCGGGTGAAAGTTCGTCTCTCCCGCAACGGTCGGCACGCCGACGCAATTTCCGTAGCCGCCGATGCCGCGCACCACGCCATCCACGAGCCGGCGCGTTTTGGGGTGCGCAGGGTCGCCGAAGCGCAGCGCATTGATCAGCGCGATCGGGCGCGCGCCCATCGTGAACACGTCGCGCAGAATGCCGCCCACGCCGGTTGCGGCGCCCTGATAGGGCTCGATGTAGGAGGGATGATTGTGGCTCTCCATCTTGAAGATGCAGGCCAGGCCCTCCCCGATGTCGATCGCGCCGGCGTTTTCGCCGGGGCCGTAGATGACGTGCGGCGCGCTCGTCGGGAATTTCCGCAGATGCGCGCGGGAGGATTTGTAGGAGCAATGCTCGCTCCACATCACCGAGAAGATGCCCAGCTCGATGACGTTCGGGACGCGCCCGAGCTTTTCCAGGATCAGGTCGTATTCCGCGCGGCTGAGCCCAAATTGCTGCGCCAGCTCCGCATTGCCCGGCCCGAGATGGGGGTGAGTCATACACGCCTGCTTACCGGGGCCCGGGGAGGGCGGCAATCCGGCGCGCGCGCGCCGGGCGCCGGGCCAAGGGCGAGCCGGCTCGACACCGCGGCCGCCCGGCGATAGGCCATGGCGCAGCACGAGGGAGAATGCGATGCGCGAAGTGGCGTACAAGGACGTGGCCAGCCTCGTCGGCCAGGAAATCGGCGTGTCCGACTGGGTCGAGATCACCCAGGACCGCGTGAACCAGTTCGCCGAGGCGACCGGCGACCACCAATGGATTCATGTCGATGTCGAGCGCGCCACCCGCGAGATGGGCGGCCCGATCGCGCACGGCTATCTGACGCTGTCGCTGATCCCGTTTCTCGGCGCCGGGCTGATGAAAATCAGCGGCGTCACACGCGGCATCAATTACGGGTCGGATAAGGTCCGCTTCACCAACATGGTGCGCGTCGGCAAGCGCGTGCGCATGCGCCAGAAGCTGCTCGCGGCGGAGCCGAAATCCGGCGGTCTGCAGCTCAAGAACGAGTGCACGATCGAGATCGAGGGCGAAGAGCGGCCGGCCTGCGTGGCCGAGACCATCTCCGTGATCTACGGCGCCTGAGCGGCGCATGCTCACGCTGCTGGACAGCCTGTCGCTGGCGGGAAACCGGGCCAAACAGAACGACGACGCCCACGGCGCCCATGCCGGCATCGCTTGGGTGATCGACGGAGCCACCGATCTGCACGACGCGCCCTTCGCCTCGGCCGCGACCGACGCGGCCTGGCTGGCGCAGGAATTGAACGCCGATCTGGCGGCTGGCGCAGCCGGCGCGGCGCACGACGAGAACGGTCTGCGCAGCCTCCTGCGCGCGGCCAGCGAAGCCGCTGGCGAAGCGTTCGACGCTTTCGCCGCCGGGCGCGAGGTTCCGCTCTGGGCGCGCCCGATCGCCTCCACCGTGCTGATCGCGGACACCGCGGATGGGATCGTCGGCGTCGATCTGGGCGATTGCCGACTGTTCGCGGTCGATGACGACGGCGTCGTGCACGCCGTGGGCGGGCCGCCCGCGGCGGCGGACAAGGAATCCGAATGGGCCGCCCAGGCCCGCGCCGCCGACGCCCCGCGCGACGGCGGGGACCTCTACCGCGCCGAGGGCGTCATGGGGCTTTTGCGGGCGCAGCGCAGCGCGCAGAACGCCGACCCGCACCACCAGGTGTTCAGCCTGGACGCCGGCTGCGCCGATCGGGCGCGCGCCTGGCGGCTGCGCCTGCAACGCCCGGCGCATCTGCTGTTGATGACGGACGGGTTCTCCGCGTTGGTGGACCGCTATGCGGCGTACGACGCGGCTGGACTGGTGCACGCCGCGCGCACGATCGGCTTGCATGCGCTCGCCGGCCAATTGCGCGCCATCGAGACCGAAGACGCCGGCGGCGCGCGCCATCCCCGCTTCAAGCAATCCGACGACGCCACGGCGATGCTGCTGCGCCTCCGTTGAACGCATATCGATTGACGATAAAGCCGCGCACGCTACCGTTCGCGCCGCATCGCCCATGAGGACGCCATGAATCGCCGCACTCTTCTGCAGGCGGGCGCAGCCCTGCCCGCGCTCAGCCTTCTGCCCGCTTGCGCCACCACGGAGACCGCACCCCCCATGCCCGACCGCCCCGCTCCGCCCGTCGCGCGCCGCGAGCCGCGCACGATCGAACAATTGGGGCGCACCCGCGTCGACGATTACGCCTGGATGAAGGACGACAATTGGCAGCAGGTGATGCGCGATCCCGCGCTCCTGCGCGCCGACATCCGCACGCATCTGGAGGCCGAGAACGCCTACACCAAAGCGATGCTGGCGCCGACCGAGACGCTGCAGGAGACGCTGTTCGCCGAGATGCGCGGCCGCATCAAGGAAGACGATTCCACCGTCCCCACGCCCGACGGCCCGTTCGAGTATTTCTCGCGCTACGAAACCGGCGCCCAGCATCCGCGCTATGTGCGCAAGCCCCGCGGCGCAGAGGGACCTGAAACGCTGCTGCTCGACGTCGACGCCCAGGCCCAGGGCAAGGATTTCTACAATGTCGGCGCCGTGGAGCACGCGCCGGACCACCGCACGCTCGTCTACGCCGTCGATGAGCAAGGCAGCGAGTATTTCACGCTTTATGTGCGCGACATCGCGACCGGCCAGGACCGCGCCGGAACCGTGTCATCCACCACCGGCGATTTCACGATCTCGCCCGACAGCGCGCACCTGTTCTGGATCTTTCGCGACGAGAACGGGCGCCCGCGCAAAGTGTTCCGCCGGCCGCTGCAGGGCGGCGCCGATGTTCTAGTGTATGAAGAAGCCGACGAAGGCATGTTCCTCGGCGTCTCGGTCACCGAGAGCCGCGAATACATCATCATCTATTGCGGCAACCAGGAACAATCCGAGTATCGCCTGATCCCTGCCCGCACGCCGACGGCCGCGCCCGTCGTGTTCGCCGCGCGGGAGCCTGCGCTGCGCTACGACCTGACGCACTGGCAGGGCCAATGGTGGATCCGCACCAACGCCGACGGCGCGGTGGATTTCAAAATCCAGACCTGCGCAGAAGGCCCGATCGGGCAAGCCACCGCGCGCGCCCGTTGGCGCGACGCGCTGCCGTATCAGGAAGGCCGCTTCATCGCGGGCCTGGGCGCTGCGAAGGATTGGCTGGTGCGGCTCGAGCGCGTCAACGCGCTGCCGCGCATCGTGGTACGCAATGCAGGCGGCGAAGAGCACGTCATCGCGCTCGACGAAGAGGCCTATGACCTCGATTTCGGCGAAGGCTATGAGTTCGACACCAACATCCTGCGCTTCATCTACAATTCCCCGACCACGCCGCGGCAATGGTTCGATTACGACATGGCCGCGCGCACGCGCACGCTGCGCAAGACGCAGGAAATACCCTCCGGCCACGATCCTGCGGCGTATGTCACGCGCCGCCTGTTCGCCCGCGCGCCCGACGGCGCGGAGGTGCCGATCACGGTGCTGATGAAGCGCGGCACGCCGCTCGACGGCACGGCGCCGCTTTTGTTGTACGGCTACGGCTCCTACGGCATCGCGATGGACGCCAGCTTCTCGATCCGCTCGCTGTCGCTGGTCGATCGCGGCTGGATCTGGGCGACTGCGCATGTGCGCGGCGGCTCGGAGAAAGGCTGGAGCTGGTTCCTTGGCGGGCGGCGCGAAACCAAGACCAACACCTTCACCGACTTCATCGCCTGCGCGGAAATGCTGACGGCGCAGGGCTATGGCCGGGCGGGCAATATCGTCGCCTATGGCGGCTCGGCCGGCGGCATGCTGATGGGCGCGATCGCGAACATGCGGCCCGATCTCTGGGCCGGGATTATCGCTGCCGTGCCGTTCGTCGATGTGCTCAACACGATGAGCGACACCTCGCTGCCGCTGACGCCGCCGGAATGGCCCGAATGGGGCAACCCGATCGAGGATGTAGTCGCCTATGACCGCATCGCGGCGTATTCGCCGTACGACAACGTGGCGGCCAAGCCTTATCCCGCGGTACTCGCCACGGGCGGCCTCTCCGATCCGCGCGTGACCTATTGGGAGCCGGCGAAATGGGTGGCGCGGCTGCGCGCGAACACCACCAGCGACCGCCCGATCCTGATGCGCATCAATATGGAGGCCGGTCATGGCGGCTCGTCTGGCCGTTTCGATTTCCTGAAAGAAATCGCGCTCGATTACGCCTTCGCGATCAAGGCGATCGGCGCCGCGGAAGCCGGCGGGCCGTTCTAAGGCGAGGATGGAGCGCGGACGACCTCGTCCGCGTTTTGGAGGTCAACCGTTGCAAGCAGGGACGAGGGCGTCCCTGCTCCACAACATCGCCGTCATTCCGGCCGGACGCCCGCGAAAGCGGGCGGGAGAGCCGGAACCCAGATGGTTGCTAGAGACGCCTGGGTTCCGGATCGCGCTTCGCGCGTCCGGAATGACATAGAAAAGCGGCGGACCCGAAGGCCCGCCGCTGATCGTTTTCAGGTTTTGCAACCGCTTAGAAGCGCAGGTTCACCGAGGCGAACACGCGGCGGCCGATGACGTCGTAGGACGAGGGATCGGTGCCGGATTGCGCGTTCGGCGAGTAGAGCTGCGGCGGCTCGTCGTTCACGTTGTTCACGCCGAGGCGCAGGCTGGCGTTGTCCGTGACGTTCCAGGTGCCCGCGACGTCCCAATACCAGACGGAGTCCACATTGCTGCGGCCGCCGCCGAACGTGGTTTCGCCCGGATAGATAACCGAGAAGCGGTTGATCATCTCGCCGATATAGCGGCCGCGCACGTCGAAGCTCAGATCGCTGACATCCCAGCCGACGCCCACATTAGCGCGCCATTCCGGATAGGACGTGCCGAGACCGGCGCCGAACACCGTGATCGAACCGGCGTACTCCAACATCGGCAGGCCGGCGCGGTCGCGCTGCTGGAATTCCAGCAGGTGCGTCAGCACCACGTTCGACCGGATCGAGCCCAGCGCGTCCGGCAGGCCGAGCCACGCCCAGTCGAAGCCGTACTCGAGCTGGAAGTCGATGCCCGAGGTGATGATCTCACCGCCGTTCAGACCCGGGAATTGTGTGGCCGGAACGTTGGGGATGGTGCCCACCCGGTTGATGTTGCCGATCGTGCCGCCGTTGCGGACAAGGCCCTGGCAGAAGGCGTTGCCGGCGAGCGTGTAGGTCGGGTTGTTGCCGTAGTAATTGTAGCAATCGGCGATCCCGACATTGACGTTCGCGGCGATGATCGCGTCGGTCACTTCGATATTGTAGTAATCGATCGAGCCGCGCAGGCGCTCGAGCCATTGACCCTCGATCGGCGACTGGAACACCAGACCGACCGTGAACGTGTCCGCCGTTTCCGGCGTCAGGTTCGGGTTGCCCGAAGTCGTGATCAGCGCCTGACCGCCCGGCGTGGCGGCGTAGGTCGCGATCTGGCTCGACGGCACGCCGGTGGCCACGCACAACGCCGCGACTTGCGATGCGTTCGGCCCCTGGCGGATGCTCGAGGACACGCTGCACGGATCGAAGATTTGCGGGAACGACGAGGAGCTGGAGAACAGTTCCGAGAAGTTCGGCGCACGCACCGAGCGTTGGAACCCGCCGCGCACGCGCGCCCAGTCCAACGGCTCCCAGTTCACGTCGATCTTGTAGGCTTCCGAGGTCTGCTCGGGCGCCTCGGCGAAGGTCGGCAGGAAGCGGGTGAAGCTGAACGTCGACGACCGGAAGCCGAGCGTCACGTCAAGCTGCTGGACCAGCGGCGCGCCCGACACGAGCGGGATATAGACTTCGCCGAACACGTCGAAGAATTCGTTCTTGCCGAGGTCAGGCTGGCCGACATTGAAGCCCGAGAACGGACCAGCCGCCGACAGGAAGCGATCCGAGTACTCGAAGCCGCGATACTCGACGCCGACGACGGTCTGGATTTCGCCAGCCGCAAGCTCCGCGATCGGACCGCGCACGAAGGCCTGGCCGATCTGCTGCGTGAACTTTTGCCGGCGCGACACCGGGCTTTCGAGATATTGCTGGCACGTGCCCGGCAGCGGGTTGTTGCCGAACGGGTTCCAGGTCGAGCAGGCGCCGCCGCCCGCCGCCGGATTGGCGAGCACGTCGGTCAGGCGCTGGGTGTCGATGTTGCCGAACTGGGTGATATCGATCTCGGTGCGGCCTTCGGAAATATAGGCCTCGTAGTCCCAACCCGTATCGGCGATGTCGCCACGCACGCCGCCGGTGAACTGCACGATCGTGTTCTCGAACAGCGACCGGCGCGGACCGAATCCGAGCGGACGGAACACGTAGCGGAACGCCTCCGTCCCGCCCGAACCGGCGAGGATCGGGTCATCCCCGGCGCGCGAGGCGAGCAAATTGCGCGCATCGGCCGACAGGAACGGGTTGGAGATTGGAACGACGAGCGCGCCGGCCAGCGTCTGGCCTGCTTCGATCAGCGACGAGCCGACCTGCACGTTGGAGTTTTCACCCGTGCGGCGGGTCTGCACGCTCGGCAGCGGCGTTGGCGCGAGCAGCGTGTCGGAGGTGTATTCCGTCCAGTTCACGTTGCCGAAGAACTCGATGCCGCTGTCGGTCTCGTAATTGATGTTCCCCATGTAGGAATAGCGATCGAGCGGCAGCACGAGCGCGTTCGGCGCGTCGAAATTGTAGGAATAGAAGTCCGGGAAGAACCGGGCGTTCTGATTGACCGTGATCGGATCGCGGAAGTTCTGGACGTTGAACGTCGGACCGGGCTGGCCGTAGAAAATCAGCGAGCCGTCGCGGTTGAAGCCGATGCGGCCCGACGCGTTGGTGACGGCCGAACCGGCGACGCCGTAGCCGGCGAACACCGATTGCACGCCCGCCAGCGTCACTTCGTTTGCAGCCGTCCACTGGATCGCGCCTTCCGGCGGCGTGCCGGTGGTCGAGGTCGCGTTGGCGGAGAACGGCCGCTGCGCCTTGGTCAATGGCTGACGGAAGGAGCGGTCGAAGCCGATGATGGCGTTGCCGCGGCCGTCGGCGAAATTGCCGCCGATGACGGCGGAGACGTTGTACTCTTCCGCGTCCCACAGCTCTTCGTGGTTCGAGTAGGACACGCGCAGGTCGGCGCCCTCGAAATCGTTCTTGAGGCGGATGTTCACCGCGCCGGCGATGGCGTCGGCGCCGTAGGCCGCGCCGGCGCCGCCGGTGATGACTTCGATATTGTCGATCATCGCCGCCGGGATGGCGTTCAGGTCGACCGTCAGCAGGCTGTCGGACACCATCGCGCGACGGCCGTCGATCAGAACGATCGTACGGTTGGAGCCGAGGCCGCGCAGGTCGACCGAGGCGCGGCCGTTATTGCTCGGGTTGTTGGAGGACGTCGTGCCCGCCGGGCTGATCTGCGGAAGCGAGTTCAGGAAGGTTTCGAGCGTCACATCGCCCTGGGCGACAATCTGCTCGGCCGTCACGGTCGTGATCGGGCTGTTGGCGACATAGTCCTGGCGCACGATCCGCGAGCCGGTGACGACGATCTCGTCTTCGCCGGAGCTGTCCTGCGCAAGCGCCGGGCCGGAAAGCCCCATCATGGATGCGCCGGCGAGAATGGTTCCGGCCAGGAGCCGGTCAGTGGTTTTGCGAATGGTCACATGGGCCTCCAACTCGATGTCCAATTCGGGATGCGGGCGCAGCGCCGGCGCGCTGGTGTTTTTTGTCTCGCTCGCAGCCCAATTCGGGTGCGGCGCGCCGCCCCGGTCTTGCCGACTCTTTTGCGTGGTCTGTCTTGAAACGGTCAATGAAACGTTGCCGCGATTTAGGACACGCGGCGAAACTGTGTCCGAAATGCCGCAATCCGCGGACGACCGTCCAAGTTCGCCGCATTTTTTGGATCGTTCGTCGCACCCGTCCGCGCCGGAATTGACCGAACGCCGTTCAAACCGCGCGCCGTCGCCTCATGATTCGCGCAGGCCGAACCAGCGCGCGCGGTGGATGTCCTCGACATTGCCCTCCCACCCGGTGAGCTGGGGATGGACGAGGTTGCGCGATGTTCCAAAAACGTTCGTGCTGATCGGCGCCTCGCTCAGCATCAGCGCCTCGGCCTCCTTGATCAGCCCGTCGCGGCGGGCGGGATCGCGCTCGGCGTCGGACGCAGCGACGAGACGGTCGTATTCGGGATTGGAATAGCCGGAATAATTCTGCGGGCCGGTGCGGGTCTCGAACAGGAACAGGTAATTCTTGGGATCGTTGAAATCCGCCACCCAGCCGCCGTCCCCGGCGGTGAAATTCTTGGCGCGCAGATTGGCGTAATGGATTTGCGTCTCGACGCCCGCCAGCTCCACGTTCACCCAGGGCGCGATCGACCGCCAATCCGCCTGCGCCACCACCGCCACGCGCGGATTGTCGGAGGTGTTGCGGTGCGAGAATTCGAACCGCAGCGGATTGTTCGGGCCGTAGCCCGCCGCCTGCAGCAGCCGGCGCGCCTCCTCGCGGCGGGCCTGAACCGGCTGGTCGGCCCACGGGTATTTCACCCCGCCGGAATAATTGGCGATGCCCGGCGGCAGGATGTTGTAGGCCGGCTGTTCGCCGGTCTTGTAGATTTGCGTGGCGATAAACTCGCGGTCGATCGACATCGCCATGGCCTGGCGCACGCGCATGTCGTTGAACGGCGGCTTGGTTGTGTTGAAGCTGAAATACTGCACCAGCATGTAGGGCGCCACGCGCACATAGGCCGGCGCCTCGCGGCGCAGCGAGTCGTACTGGCTGTTGGGGAAATTGCTGCTCCAGCCCCGCTCGCCCGAGAGAACGCCGCGCGCAGCGGTGTTCACGTCGGTGGTGGGATAGAAATAAAGGTGCTCGAGCACGACATTGTCGACATCGAAGAAGCGCGGATTCTTCTCCAGGTGGACGATGTAATTCGACCACCAGCGCACCAGGCGGAACGGGCCGTTCACCGCCACGTTCTGCGGCTTGATCCAATCATTGCCGTGCTCGCGCACGATGTGGGCCGGCACCGGATAGGCCGTGTAGTGCTTCAACAGCGCCGGCAGATAGAGCGCGGGAAATTCCGTCTTGATCTCGACGGTGCGGTCGTCGAGCGCGCGCACGCCGACCGCCTCGGGCGGCAGCGTCCCCTCGTTCACCGCCTGCGCATTGAGGATCGGATAGAGCACGGCGGCGTATTCCGACAGGCTCTCGGGATTGAGGATGCGCTGGAAGGCGAACTCGAAATCCTGCGCGGTCACCGGCGCGCCGTCGGACCAATTGGCCTGGCGCAGATGGAAGGTCCAGGTCAGGGCGTCTTCCGAAGTCTCCCAATGGGTGGCCATGCCGGGCACCGGCTCGGCCAGTTCGTTCTCGGTGGTGAGGCCAACGAACATGTTGCCGATGATGTTGTTCTCCCACGTGCCGGACGCCTTGTGCGGATCCAGCGACAGCGGCTCGCCCTGGTTGGCGATGTCGAGCGAGCGGCGCTCCAGATCGAGCCCGACCGTGCGCGCCCCGGCGCAGGCTGGCAGCGCCGCCGCCGCCGACAACCCCGCCGCCGCCTGCAACAGCCGCCGTCGATTGCTCCAAGCCGTCATCGCTGTGCTCCACGCCCCCCGCATGCCCGGGCGGCTGACAAATACAGCACGCAGACTAGAGTGCGCCGCTCACAAGGGGGAGATGACACATGCGCATCGCCGCGGCGCTCGCCGCCTGGATCATGACGGCCGTCGCAGCCCAGGCGCAGACGCCGGCGCCGGAGCAGCCGGCGGCGCTCGACGCCGTCTACGCCTGCGCCGCCGAAACCGACGATGCGCGCCGCCTCGCCTGCTACGACCAGGCCGTCGGCCGGCTGCGCGTCGCCCAGCAGGAGGGGGATTTCGCCGCCATCAGCCCCGAGCAAGTGCGCCGCCTCGAGCGCGAGAGTTTCGGCTTCTCCCTGCCGAGCCTGCCCCGCCTGGTGATGCCGCGCTTTGGCGGCGGCGAGGGTGAAGCCGCCGAGGCGCTCGAGGCGCTGCAAATGGAGATCGCCCGGATCGAACCGCGCGGGCCGCGCGTCGCCTTTCGGATGACCAACGATCAGGTCTGGGTGCAGACGGAATCGCGCCGCGTCGCCGGCATCCGCACGGGCGACGCCGTCACCATCCGACGCGCCGCGATGGGCGGCTACATGCTCGTGCCCGAGCACGGCGCGCCCCACCGCGTCCGCCGGGAGGAATAGGGCATGAGTGGAGCGCGGGCGGCCTCGCCCGCGCCTGCAAGCCTCAGCGTTGCGCGGGCGAGGCGCCCGCGCTCCATGCGCACCGCTACGCCCCGACCCACACCTGCGGCTTGCGGTCGATCCAGGGCGTTGCGCGCTCCAGCTCGAACGCCAGCTCCAACAGCGTGCGCTCGTCGCCGATGCGGGCGCTGAAATGCGCCCCGATCGGCAGGCCGGACCGGCTCATGCCCAGCGGCAGCGAAATGGCCGGCGCGCCGGCGGCGTTCTGCAGCGGCGTGTAGGCGACGTAATCGCCGATGCGCTGGAACACATCCATCGGCTGCGTCGGCGCCAGCGCGCCGATCGGCACGGTGGTTTTCGCCAGCACAGGCGTCAGCAGCACGTCGATGTCGGCGAAGGCGGCGTCATAGCGCGTTTCAGCGTCGCGCAGCACGGCGAGCGCCTGCTCCAGCGCACCGGGCGGGGCGGCCTCGAACTGCGCCGCGAGCCCCAGCGACAGCGGCTCGAGCAATTGCTCCAGCGGCGTATCGCCGGCGCGCCGCGCGATGTCGGCCTTCACCTGCGCTGCGCCCGACGCCCAATAGGTCGTGAACGCGGCGGCGAACGCCGCGCCGTCGATCGGCAGCGCAAAATCGCGCACCTGGTGTCCGAGACGCCGGCACGTCTCCGCCGCCGCAGTGATCGCGTCGCCGACTTCCGCGTCGGGCGCGACGCCGGTCTGCGCGTTGAGCGCCAGCCCGATGCGCAGGCGCCGCTCGCCCGGCCCGGTGACCACGGGCAATTCGGGATAGACCGCATCGGCGCTCGGGCGCTGAAACGTCGCCAGCCAAACCGCGGTGTCGCGCACGGTGCGCGAGACGCAGCCATTGACCGAGATCGACAGCGGTTCGTTCTCGGCCCCGGCGCGGATGAGACGGAATCGCGAGGGCTTGAGCCCAACAAGGCCGTTGATCGCGGCGGGTATGCGGATCGAGCCGCCGCCGTCGCTCGCATGCGCGACCGGCACGACGCCCGCCGCCACCGCAACGCCCGCCCCGCCAGAGGAGCCGCCAGCGGAGAAGGCCGGGTTCCAGGGATTGCGCGTCGGTCCGGTGATGAGCGGCTCGGTGGTGGCGGTGAAGCCGAATTCCGGCGTCGTGGATTTGCCGATCGACACCAGGCCGGAGCTGTTGAACGCGCCGGCGAGCTCGGATTGTTCGCCCGGAATGAATTGCGCGAAGGCGCGCGAGCCGAACATCGTGCGCACGCCCACGGTGGGCAAAAGGTCCTTGATCATCGTCGGCACGCAGGCGAACGGCCCGCGCGCGACGGTGTTGAGGCGGGCCTCGCGATAGGTCGGCGTGGCGATGAAATTGAGCTGCGCGTTGGCGCGCTCCGCGCGCGCGATGGCGGCCTCGATCACCGCGCTCGGCGTCACCTCGCCGCTGCGCACGGCCGCGGCGAGCGCTATGGCGTCGCGATCGCCCATCGCATCGCTTGGCGCCGAGACAGGCGCGCTCGCGCAGCCTGCGCCCGCCATGCTGGCGGCGCCGGCCATCAAGCCGCGCCGCGTGGTCGCCATCGTCATGCGTTCCCCTCCCCGCCGTGTTCGGCTGTGGCCGGCACCATAAACAAAGGGCCCTCGCGCTGGCGAGGGCCCTTCGGTCTCGACGGTGATCGCGCGTTCAGCTCGCGTATTTCACGCTGCAGCCGTAGGGCGTGGTTTCCGCCGTGGCCACAGGGCGCCCGGCGGTGAGATCGGCCAGCGCGGCGCGGACATAATTGGTCGCGCCGTCCAGCGAGGATGGCCGCGCCGAAGGACGATCGTCGATCGCGCCCTGATAGACGACCTGGCCGCGGCCATTGAGGATGTACATGTGCGGCGTGGTGCGCGCGCCGAAGGCGCGGCCCATGACGCCGGTGGGATCGAGCAGGGTCGCGGTCGGCGCGGCGTTGTCGGTCTGCACGCGGGCGCGCGCGCCGGCGGCGTCGAGATGGCCCTGCTCGCCCGGCGCGGAGGAAATCACCTGCAGCCAGACCGCGCCCGACGCGGTCGCTTCGCGCTGCAGCGCTTGCATATTGCCGCTGTCATAATGCTTCCGCACATAAGGGCAGCCGTGATTGGTCCATTCCAGAACCACGGTGCGGCCGGAAAATTCGCTCAAGGTGCGCGTGCGTCCCGACGCATCGACGACGGAAAACGCCGGCGCCGTCGCGCCGATGACGACCGACGCCCGCGCCGAGCCGGCGATCAGGGCGCCGGCGGTCAGCGCGGCTGCGGCGGCGATCGCGCCGGTCAGCGCCACGGTGCGGCGTGAGGGAAATTTCATCGCGCTTGTCCTCCTCCAGTGGATTGATCGAGCGTGCGCAGCAGCGCCGCCTCGCTGAGCATTTGCGGCAGCACGCGCGGCGCGCCACCGACAGGGTAATACAGGTAGAGCGGCACGCCCGTGCGGCCATGGCGCGCCAATTCTGCGGCGATGGCGGGATCGGGATTGGTCCAATCGCCCTTGAGATAGGCGACGTTCGCCGCATCGAACGCCGCGCGCACCCGCGCGCTCGACAGCGCGCCGCGCTCGTTCACTTGGCAGGTGATGCACCAGGCGGCGGTGAAGTTGACGAAAACCGGCCGGCCTTCGGCCTGCAGCGCCGTCACCCGTTCCGCGCTCCAGGGCTCACTCACGAGCGCGGCCGTCGCATCCGCCGCAGCGGGGGCGGCGGCCGGCGTCGTCAGCGGCCGCCAGAACAGGAGTGCGGCGACAAGCACCGTCGCGGCGCCGGCTGCGCGCCAGAGGCCGGGCCAGCGCAGGCTCACCAGCAGGAAGGCCAGCGCCGTCGCCAAAGCCAGCAGCGCCATAACGCCGTTGGGGCCGGTCTGCGCCGCCAGCACCCAGGCCAGCCACACCGCCGCGCCGAACATCGGAAACGCCAACACCTGCTTGAAGCGCTCCATCCAGGGGCCGGGCCGCGGCAGGGCGCGCTGCAGCGCCGGGATGAAGCCAAGCGCTGTCATCGGCGCGGCGAAGCCTGCGCCCAAAGCCGCGAACACGCCGAGCGACACGAACCAGGGCTGCGTCGCCGCAAAGCCCAAAGCCCCCGCCATGAACGGCGCTGTGCACGGCGACGCGGCCACGACCGCCAGCGCCCCGGTGAAGAACGCGCCCGCCGGGCCGCTCTGGGCCGCCAGCCGGGCGCCGAAGCCCTGGCCGCCGCCGACCTCGAACACGCCGGCCAGATTGAGCCCGATGGCGAAGAACAACAGCGCAAGCCCGGCGACGATCGCCGGCTGCTGCAATTGAAAGCCCCAGCCCGCAGCCGCGCCCGCTTGCTGCAGCGCGATCAGCACGCCGGCAAGCGCGAGGAACGTCGCCATCACGCCGGCGAAGAAGAACGCGCTGTGCGTGCGCGCTTCGCCGGCATGGGCGGCCTGCGCCAGGCTGAGCGCCTTCAACGACAGGACCGGGAACACGCACGGCATGACGTTGAGGATCAGGCCGCCGAGAAACGCGAACGCCAGCGCGGCGAGGAGCCCGATCGGCGCCGTCGGCGGCGCGTCCACGGCGGCGGCGGCCGTCGGCGCGAGCGCGGTTCCGCTGGTCTGGGGCAAAGCCGGGCCTGGCGTCGCGGCGATCTCGACCGCCACCCGACGCCATGCCCCGTCGATCTGGGTTTCCCAGGACGCCACGCCCGACAGCGGCGCAGTGCCCAGCGCGCCGCCCGCGCCGGCGTTGAGCGCCAGGGAAAAGCCGCCCGCGCCCGCTTGCGCCGGCTGCGGATCGCTGTGGCGCACGGCGTCGCGGGCGAAGGGATAGAAGTACGGATCGCGGACCGGCCCGGCATGCGCGACGCTCAAGATGGCGGGGGCGCCCGCCGTGATGCGGGCTTCGCCGGCATAGGGCTGCGGCAGCGCCGCCCGCGCCGCGGCGGCCCGCTGCGCCCAGACCGGATCGTCCGCGCCCTGCGCCGCGATCGGCACGGACAGGCGCAGGACGCCTTCCTCCGGAATGCAGACGTCCGCGCAGATCAGCCAATAGGCGTCGACCGTGAACGCAGCGCTTTCGCCCGGGCGCGCCGACGCGGGCGCGGTGAGCGTGATCGGGTAGAGCGCCTCGCCGGAATAGCCGTATTGCATGATCCCGGCGAGCGGCAGCCGCTCCGGCGCCGGCCAGCCCATGTCGCCCACCACGAACCCCGCCGGCGCCGACCAGGTCAGCTCGGTCGGCTCGCCGCTGTCGCCGGGATTGCGCCAATAGGTGTGCCAGCCCGGCGCCATGGTCTGGCGGAGCACGACCGTGAAGGTTTCGCCCGGCGCCACGGCGGCGCGTGCGCTGTGCAGTTCGGTTTCCATGTGCGGCGTGCGGAAGGGCTCGGCCGCCGCCGAACACGCCGCCGCGACCATCGCCGCCGCCAGGATCGCTGTGCGCATCATGCGCAGGGAGATAAAGCCTCCCTCCCGCGCCGCCAACGGCGCGCGCCGTCGCGGCGCAGGCGCGCGCCCCCTTTTCGTTCTCCCGGTTCCGTGCTGCAAAGTGGAGATTACGGAGGACGACCGCCCATGACCCGCATGAACCGCCAATGGCGCCTGAAGCGCCGCCCTGCCGGCGAGATCAAGGACGGCGACCTCGAATTCGTCGAAAGCCCTGTCCCGGCGCTCGCGGACGGGCAGATCCTGGTGCGCACGATCTATCTGTCGCTCGACCCGACCAACCGCATCTGGATGAGCGACATCGACCAATACATGCCGCCCGTCGGCATCGGCGACGTGATGCGCGGCGGCGTGCTGGGGGTGGTGGAGGAAAGCCGCGACCCGGCCAAGCCGGTCGGCGCGATCGTCTCGCCCGGCATCGGCGGCTGGCAGGATTATACGATCGTCGAGGGCGGCGTCGCCCAGATCATCCCCCAAATTCCCGGCGTGCCCTTGAGCGCGTTCATGTCCGTGCTCGGGCTGACCGGCTGGACGGCCTATTTCGGCCTCCTTGACATCGGCCAGCCCAAGCCCGGCGAGACGGTGGTGGTCTCCGCCGCTGCGGGCGCGGTCGGCTCGATCGTCGGCCAGATCGCCAAGATCAAGGGCGCGCGCGTCGTCGGCATCGCCGGCGGGCCCGACAAATGCCGCTGGATCACCGAAGAGCTCGGCTTCGACGGCGCGATCGACTACAAGAACGAGGATGTCGCCGCAGGGCTCGATCGGCTGTGCCCGAACGGGATCGACGTCAATTTCGAGAATGTCGGCGGGCCGATCATGGACGCCGTCATGGCGCGGATGAACAATTTCTCGCGCATGCCCCTGTGCGGCATGATCTCGACCTACAACGCCGATGATTTCGCCCCGCCGAAACATTTTGCGGCGATCCTGATGCACCGCATCCGCGTGCAGGGCTTTATCGTGATCGATTATCTGCCGCGCTTCGGCGAAGCCATCGGCGATCTCTCGCGCTGGCTGATGGAGGGCAAGCTCAAATACAAGGTGCACATCGATCAGGGCCTGGAAGGCGCGCCGACCTCGCTGAAGCGGCTGTTCACCGGCGCCCATGACGGCAAATTGCTGGTGCAGGCGTCGCCGCTGCCGGCCGGGGTGATGTGACATGGCGCCGAAAGGACAATCCTGGCGCTTCGACGACATCCCGCTGGGCTATGTGCACATGTTCGGCGCGAGCGCGCTGACGCGCGACGACATCGCGCTGTTCCACGACCGTTTCGGCCCGTATCTGCCGCAGCAATCGGGCGCCATCGAAGGCCAGCCGGCCGCACAGGGACACGTCTTCGCGCTGTGGTCGCGCATGGTGTTCGAGGAGACCAAGGATTGGCCGATCCTGGCGCGCCTCGGGCAGGACGCGCTGCGCTGGTACCGCACCGCGCAGGCCGGGGACGTGCTGTCGGTGAAGCTTACCTTTCTGACCAAAGAGCCGGTGAACGATCAGCGCGGCATCATCATCGTCAATCACGACGTGCTGAACCAGAACGGCGATCTCGTGATGTCGCTGCTCACCCGCAGCGTCTACGCGCGGTGATTTGGGATGGGGGGCGATGCGCGTCGCCCCCTCCGTCGCCTGCGCCGCCCCCTCCGTCGCCTGCGGCGACACCTCCCCCGTGAACGGGGGAGGAAAACAGTTCATTGAGGGGCGCCTTTTCCTCCCCCGCTTGCGGGGGAGGTGTCGCCGCAGGCGACGGAGGGGGCGACGCCACGCAACTTGCGAGACCGCTACTCCGCCGCGACGCGCGCAGCTTGCGGCGCCAGCAGGCCTTGCTTGGCGTCGCGGTATTCGCGCTCCAGGCGGTCGACATACTCCGCCACGCTCGGCGCCGATTTCAGCGCGCCGATGCCTTGGCCGCAGCCCCAGATGTCTTTCCAGGCTTTCTTGTCGGTGTTGCCGCCGGAGCCGAAATTCATCTTCGAGGGATCGCTTTCGGGCAGATTGTCGGGATCGAGCCCGGCATTGACGATCGAGGGGCGCAGATAATTGCCGTGCACGCCGGTGAACAGGTTGGAATAGACGATGTCGGCGCCGGAGGACTGAACGATCATGTCCTTGTAGCCCTGCACCGCGTTGGCTTCCTGCGTGGCGATGAAGGCCGAGCCGATATAGGCCAGATCGGCGCCGATCGCCTGGGCGGCGAGCACGGCGCGGCCGGTGGCGATGGCGCCGGACAGCAGCAGCGGGCCGTCGAAGAATTCGCGGATCTCCTGGATCAGCGCGAACGGCGATTGCGTGCCGGCGTGCCCGCCCGCCCCCGCGCACACCGCGATGAGGCCGTCGGCGCCCTTCTCCAGCGCCTTTTTGGCGTGCGCGACATTGATGATGTCGTGCAGCACGATGCCGCCATAGGAATGGATCGCGTCATTCACTTCGGTGCGCGCGCCGAGCGAGGTGATGACGATCGGAACCTTGTACTTCACGCACATGTCGACGTCGTGCTGCAGGCGGTCGTTCGATTTGTGGACGATCTGGTTGACGGCGTACGGCGCGGCGGGACGATCGGGGTGCGCCTGCGTCCAGGCGGCGAGCTCGTCCTGGATGCGCTCCAGCCACTCGCCCAGGACCGGGCCGGGGCGGGCGTTGAGCGCGGGAAACGAGCCGACGACGCCTGCCTTGCATTGCGCGATGACGAGGTCGGGGCCGGAGATGATGAACAGCGGCGAGCCCACGACCGGGATGCGCAGGGATTGAAGCACAGGCGGCAGGCTCATCGACGTTTCCTCTTCTCGTTTCCGTTCGCGTCAACGTAAAACTAGCGCCGCCGCCCCGCTGCGCCAACCCGCCTTGACGCGAACCCCGATGAAGGCCTCCTAAACCGCATGGCTGACGACCTCCCCCTCGCCGCCGATTTCCCGCCCGCCGACGAAGCGCGCTGGCGGGCGCTGGCGGAAAAATCGCTCAAGGGCGCGCCCTGGGAGCGCCTGGTCGGGCGCACCGCCGACGGCGTCGCGCTGAAGCCGCTCTATCGCGAAACTGACATCGCCACCGCCGCCGACGCCGCCGGCATGCCGGGCCAGGCGCCGTTCACGCGCGGGGGCGCAGCCGCCCGCCCCACAACGCTGCCCTGGTCGATCCGCCAGGGGGTGTGGGAAGCCGAGCCCGAGGCCGCTAATGCGGCCGCCCTTGAGGAGCTGCAGAAGGGCGCCTCAGCGCTGGAGCTGGTCGTCGACCCCGGCGGCGGGCGCGGCATCGCCATCGCGTCGATCGACGATCTCAAGCGCGCGCTCGACGGGGTGATCTTCGAGATCGCGCCGATCGCGCTCGACGCGCAATCCTTCGGCCTCGCGGCCGCGAAATCGCTGCTGACGCTGACGCGCGGCGCGCCCAACGCCAAGCCGGCCTTCAATCTCGATCCGCTGGGCGCGCTGATGCGCGACGGCGCCTGGGGCGATTGCACGCCGGACAGCGCCGCCGCCTTCGCCCACGACATCGCCGATGTTTTCGCGTCCGCGCAAGCGATCCGCGTCGATGCGCGCCCGGCGCACGAAGCGGGCGGCTCGGAGGCGCAGGAATTGGGGACCGCGCTTGCGGCCGGCGCCGCCTATCTGCGCGCCTTGACCGATGCGGGCCTTGGCGTCGACGCAGCCGCGCGCGCGATTGGATTTACCGTGAGCGTCGGGCCGGACGTGCTGATCGAAGCGGCGAAGCTGCGCGCGCTGCGGCTGTGCTGGGCGCGCATGCTGGAGGCGTGCGGCGCAAGCGAGGCGGCGCGCGCTGCGGCGATCCACGCAGTCACGTCGCGCCGCATGATGACGCGTCATGACGCCTGGTCGAACATGTTGCGCACGACGGCGGCCTGCTTCGCTGCTGTGGTCGGCGGCGCCGAGGCGATCACCGTGCTGCCGCTGACCGACGCCATCGGCAAGCCCACCGCCTTCGGCCGCCGCATCGCGCGCAACACGCAGTTGATCCTGATGGAAGAATGCCATCTCGGCCACGTGACCGATCCCGCCGGCGGCGCCTGGTTTGTCGAAGCGATGACGCAGGAGTTGGCGCAGGCGGGCTGGGCGTTCATGCAGAGCATCGAGAAGGCCGGCGGCTTGGTCGCCGCGCTCGACGCGGGCCTTGTGCAGCAGGCGGTCGCGCAGACGCGGGATCAGCGCATGAAGGCGTTCGCGCAGCGCAAGGAGACGATCACCGGCGTCACCGATTTTCCGCTGCTGGGCGAGCGCGCCGTGGAGGCGTCCTCCCCCTGGCCCGCGACGCGCACCCACGACAAGGCCATGGCGCCCATCCGCTGGGCCGCGCCGTTCGAGGCGCTGCGCGATCGCGCACAAGGTCAAGGCGTGTTCTTCGCGACGCTCGGCCCGCTGGCGGAATTTTCACCGCGGACGAACTTTTCCCGCAATCTCCTCGCCGTCGGCGGTCTTGTCGCGCTCTCGCCGGAGGCGGTCTACGACACGCCGGATGCGCGCATCGCCGCGTTTCGCGCCAGCGGCGCGCGCGTTGCGGTGATCGTCGGCGCAGACGCGCGCTATGCGCAGGAGGCCGAAGCCGCCGCACGCGCGCTGAAGGCGGCGGGCTGCGCTTGGGTCATCCTGGCCGGCAAGCCGGGCGATGCGGAAGCCGCCTTGCGCGCCGCAGGCGTGGATCACTTCGTGTTCGCCGGACAGAACGCGCTCGACGCGCTCGACACCGTCCACAAGGCGCTCGGGATCGGGTGATGGGGCGTGCGGCGCGTTTCATCACCGTCAGCACGCTGTTTGCGCTGCTCCTCTGGGCGATTATCGCCACGGCGTTCGGGCGATGGTCGCCCTGGACGGCGAGCTATGTGCACGGCGTCGATGTTTCGGCGCATCAAGGCCCGATCGACTGGCGCGCGCTCGCTGCCGACGACGTGCGCTTCGCCTACATCAAGGCCACCGAAGGCGGCGATTTCGTCGATGAGCGCTTTCTTCTCAATTGGAGCGCTGCGCGCGACGCCGGCGTGCTTGTCGGGGCGTATCATTTCTTCACGCTGTGTCGCCCCGCGGCCCAGCAGGCCGCGCATTTCATCGCAACGCTGCCCGAGGATCGCATCGGCATGCTGCCGCCCGCGGTCGATCTCGAGCATATGGGCCCGTGCCGAAGGGGGCCGACCATGACGGACGTCGCCGGCGAAACGCGCATCTTCCTCGACGCGGTGCAGCGCGCCACGGGCATGCGCCCCATCCTCTACACCACGCGCGAATTCCACGACGCGCACTTGCGCGACATCCGCGGCGAAGCGTTCTGGCTGCGCGCGCTGTTCGCCCCGCCGCGCTTCCGCCAGCGCGAATGGCTGATCTGGCAGCACCACAACCGCGCCAGCAAAGCCGGCGTGCCCGGCCCGATCGATCTCAACGCCTTCCGCGGCACGGAGGCGGAATTGCAGGCGCTGACATTGCGCGAGGCGACGCCATGACTGACGCCAAATCTGATCGCGCGGCGCTTGTCCAAGCGCTTGAGCGCCTGGAAGCGGCTGCAACGCTCGACGAGCGGTACGACGATTATCGCCTCGTCGAGCGCGCCTCCATGCGGATCAGCCGATACGACATAACTTGGTTTCTGGCAGGTATCGTTGGCCTGGTCGCCGGGTTCGCGCTCATGCGCACCGAACCCGCGCTGTGGGGCGCCCCCTTCATCACCCTGATTTTGTCAGTGCTGGCAGTTCAACGAATCTGGGGGCGAGCGCACGCGGCATTTCAACGACGGCTGACCAAGCAAACCGATCGTTGGCGCGATCACGCCACCGTCCATGCAGTAAGGCATGCAAAATGACGATACCAAATTTTTCAGCGCTGCCGCTTGAAGGCGGAGCCGCACGCCAAACCGCGCACGCGCCGACCGGCGAAACCTGGCTCACGCCGGAAGGCGTTCCGGTGAAGCAGGTCTATGCCGCAGCCGACCGCGCGGGCCTCGATTTCATCGACGGCTTTCCCGGTTTAGCGCCGTTCGGGCGCGGCCCGTATCCGACGATGTACGTGCAGCAGCCCTGGACGATCCGCCAATATGCGGGCTTCTCCACCGCGGAAGATTCCAACGCCTTCTATCGCCGCAATCTCGCGGGCGGGCAGAAGGGCCTCTCGGTCGCGTTCGATCTCGCCACGCATCGCGGCTATGACAGCGATCATCCGCGCGTCACCGGCGATGTCGGCATGGCGGGCGTGGCGATCGATTCCATCTACGACATGCGCACGCTGTTCTCCGGCATTCCGCTCGATCAGATGAGCGTGTCGATGACGATGAACGGCGCGGTGCTGCCGATCATGTCGCTCTACATCGTGGCGGCCGAGGAACAGGGCGTGAGGCCCGATCAGCTCGCCGGCACGATCCAGAACGACATCCTCAAGGAATTCATGGTCCGCAACACCTACATCTATCCGCCGGCCGGATCGATGCGGATCATTTCCGACATCTTCGCCTACACGGCGCAGAACATGCCGAAATTCAATTCGATCTCGATCTCCGGCTATCACATGCAGGAAGCCGGCGCGACCGCCGATCTCGAACTCGGCTATACGCTGGCCGACGGCGTGGAATACATCCGCGCAGGCCTCGCCGCCGGCCTCACCATCGATCAGTTCGCGCCGCGCCTGTCGTTCTTCTGGGCGATCGGCATGAACCCGTTCATGGAGATCGCCAAGATGCGCGCAGCGCGCCTCTTGTGGGCGAAGCTGGTCAAGCAATTCGATCCCAAGGACGAGAAATCCCTCCCGCTGCGCACGCATTGCCAGACGTCCGGCTGGAGCCTGACGGCGCCGGACGTGTTCAACAACGCCGTGCGCACCTGCGTGGAGGCGATGGCGGCAGGCTATGGGCATACCCAATCGCTGCACACCAATTCGCTCGACGAGGCGCTCGCGCTGCCGACCGATTTCTCCGCCCGCATCGCGCGCAACACGCAAATCTTCCTGCAGCAGGAGGCAGGTCTGACGCGCCCCGCCGATCCGTGGGGCGGCTCGTACTTCATCGAACGCCTCACCGCCGACCTCGCCGCCAAGGCGTGGGCGCATATCGAGGACGTGGAGAAATGCGGCGGCATGACCAAGGCGATCGAGCAAGGCCTGCCGAAGCTGCGTATCGAAGAAGCCGCCGCGCGCACCCAGGCGCGCATCGACACCGGCGCGCAAACCATCGTCGGCGTGAACAAATTCATGCTCGACGAAGAGGAAGACGTGCCGATCCTCAAGGTCGACAATGCGAAAGTGCGCGCGCTGCAGATCGACAAGCTCAAGCGGCTGAAGGGCGAACGCGACCAGCGCGCCGTCGATCTCGCGCTCGACGCGCTGGAGAAGGCGGCGCGTCAGGGCGGCGGCAATCTTCTCGCGCTCGGCGTCGATGCGGCGCGCGCGAAAGCGACGGTGGGCGAAATTTCCGAGGCGCTGGAGCGCGCCTGGGGCCGTCACCGCGCGGAGGTGCGCGTGA
This sequence comes from Hyphomonadaceae bacterium, assembly GCA_033764725.1. Lineage (GTDB taxonomy): Bacteria > Pseudomonadota > Alphaproteobacteria > Caulobacterales > Aquidulcibacteraceae > RI-43. The sequence goes on along the minus strand of JANRIR010000072.1, from coordinate 19,307 downwards.
TCCAGGGCGTCTATGCGCAAAGCGCCGGCTCCGACGATCTCGTGGCGCGCGCGCGCCGCGCCATCGCGGACTTCAAGGAAACCGACGGCCGCGCGCCGAAAATCCTGATCGCGAAAATGGGCCAGGACGGCCACGATCGCGGCCAGAAGGTCGTCGCCAGCGCCTACGCCGATCTCGGCTTCACCGTCGACATTGGCCCCTTGTTCGCCACGCCGGAAGAAGTCGCCGAACAGGCCATTTCCGGCGACGTGCACGCTGTCGGCGTGTCCTCGCTGGCGGCGGGCCATCTGACGCTCGTGCCCGCCTTGCGCGATGAATTGCAGCGGCGCGGGCGCGGCGACATCATGATCGTCGTCGGCGGCGTCATCCCGCCGGAAGACGTGCACATCCTGCGCGACATGGGCGCCGCCGCCGTGTTCCCGCCCGGCACCGTCATTGCCGAAGCAGCGCTGGTGATGCTCGAACGCCTGAACGCGCGCCTGGGCTACGCGCAGGGCGCGACGAGCGCGGCGTGATGTGCTAGGCATGCCGCGATGAACGCGCCGCTCTATCCCCCCGCGCAGCATGTAAAGCGCAAATTGTCCGTCGATGACGCGATCAAGCTCAAGGCGTCGGGCGTGTTTTATCCGGACGATCCGGAACTCGAAGTGATCGACGGAGACCTCTACGAATTGCCCGCAGACGGCCCCCGAACCCGCCGCTGGAACGCCGCCATCGCACGCTGGCTGTTCAGTAATCTTGGCCCCGACTACGTCATCATGCCGGACAAGACGCTGCCAGTGTCCACCTATTACGGCCCGCAGCCGGACTTCTACATATTCGACGCCGCCATTCGCGACGAGGACGTGTCGGGCGCGCATGTGCTGCTCGTGATCGAGGTCGCCGACACCACGATGGACATGGATTCGCGCGTCAAGGCGCCGCGTTACGCCGAAGGCGGAGTGCGCGAATACTGGCTGATCGACGTCGAGGCGCGCCGCACGCTCGTGCATCGCCTGCGCGAAGACGGCGCTTATGACGAGCCGAGCGAGATCGCCTACGATCAGCCCGTCCATGCGCTTCTCATTCCAGACCTCACGCTGACGCTCTCATCGCTGCCGCGTCTGGATTGAGCGCGCCCGCATCGTCCGCCGCGCCGCATGACGCGTTGATCGAAGCGCGCGCCGCATTGCGCCGCGTGTTCGGCCATGAGGATTTTCGCGGCCTGCAGGCCGACGTGATCGCCGAACTGCTCGCCGGTCGCGATGCGCTCGCCATCCTGCCGACGGGCGGGGGCAAAAGCGTCTGCTACCAGATCCCCGCCATCCTCGGCGAAGGGTGCGCGCTCGTCGTCTCGCCCTTGATCGCGCTGATGGCGGACCAGGTGGCGGCGCTGCGCGCAGCCGGCGTTGCGGCGGACCGTCTCGATTCTTCGCGCGCACCCGATGAGCGCAGCGCGACGCTGAACGCTGCGCGCGAGGGCCGCTTGAAGCTGCTTTACGTTTCGCCCGAAAGTTTGATGAACGGGGCCGTGGCTGAACGCTTGCAACGCGCGCGCCTGTCGCTGATCGCCATCGACGAGGCGCATTGCGTGTCGCAATGGGGCCATGATTTCCGCCCCGATTATCGCCAGCTCGGCAAACTCGCCGACCTCTTCCCCGGCGTGCCGCGCATCGCCGTCACCGCCACCGCCGATCCCAAAACGCAAGCCGACATCCGCACGCAATTGCGCATGGACGCAGCGCGCCTGTTCGTCGCCTCGTTCGACCGGCCCAATCTGGCGCTCGCCGCGGAGCGCAAGGAGGGCGGTGTGAAAAAGCGCGTGGTTGAGCTCGTGCGCGCGCGGGCCGGGCGCTGCGGGGTGGTCTACGCCGCAACGCGCGACGGCGTGGAGGAGATCGCCGAAGCCCTGACCGAAGCGGGCGTCAGTGCGCTCGCCTATCATGCCGGCCTTGCAGCGGATGTGCGCGCGGCGCGCCAGGCGACATTTCAGACAGCCGACGATGCAGTCATGGTCGCCACCATCGCGTTCGGCATGGGCGTCGACAAACCCGACGTGCGCTTCGTCATCCACGCCGATCCGCCGAAATCGATCGAAGCCTATTGGCAGGAGGTCGGGCGCGCCGGGCGCGACGGCGAACCAGCGGAAGGCGTGGCGCTTTATGGCGCCGGCGATCTGCGGCGCAGCCTGATGTGGGCGCAAAACTCGGACGCCGACGCCGACGTCCAGGCCGTGCAGATGCGCAAGGCGCGGCAATTGTTTGCACTGTTTGAAAGCATGTCCTGCAGGCGCGCCGGCGTTCGGCGCTATTTCGGCGAAACCGACGCGCATGCCTGCGGCGCCTGTGACATCTGCCTCGATCCGCCCGCCGCGATCGACGCTACGCAATGGGCCGCCAAAGCGCTCTCCGCCGTCATCCGGATGCAGGAGCGCGTCGGGCGCGGGCGCGTGATCGATCACCTCATGGGCAAACCGCCGCGCGACGGGCTCGACGAACGCTTCATTGCGCAATCGACCTATGGCGTCGGCAAGGACGTCGATCAGCGCACCTGGCGGCGGGTGATCGAGCATCTTTTGTTCGACGGCCTGCTGATCGAGGAGGACGGCGACCGCCCCACCCTGCGCATCGGCGATGGCGAACGCGTGCGCCGCATCTTTCGCAACGAAGAGAGCGTGCGCATGCGCGCCGAAGCGCCGAAATCCGCGCGCGCGGCGAAGGCGGACAAGCGCGGCGCGTCCGCTGCGTTCGCCGGCGCGGATGCGGCCTTGTTCCAGGCGCTGCGCGCCTGGCGGCGAGAAGCGGCGGCCAAGGCGGGCGCGCCCCCTTACGTGATCTTTCACGACCAGACCTTGGCGGACATCACGCGCCAAAAGCCCGAAAGCCTGCGCGCGCTCGGCGCCATTTCGGGCATCGGCGAGGCCAAGCTCGCCAAATATGGAGAAGCGGTCCTCGAGGTGTTGCGCACGCGCGCGGGCGAGGCATAGCGACGGAGAGGGCGCTTACGCCGGCTCGGTCTCCAGATAGCGGCGGGCGGGCGCGAAATCGCCGCGCAGCAGGTGCTGCGCCTGCTCGACCCACGCTTCCCGCGTAATCCTTCCTCGAAAGCGCAAATATTGATCGACCCAGGCGATGTTCGCGGGCGTCCAGCCGGCGATCTGCTCGAAATGATAGATGCCGAGCGAATGCAGCGTGGATTCGATCTTCGGCCCGATGCCGTCGATCAGCGTCAGATCGTCCGGCGCGCCGCCGCGCGCGGCCGGCAGCGCCAGCGGCTTGACCTCCTCGCCCTGCGGCACCAGCGGCGCCGGCGGCGGCTCGGGCGCATCGACCGCCATCAGCGGCGCTGTCTCCATCGGCTTCGCCGCCGCGCTCAAGAGCCCTTCGAAATGGCGCACGCGCGCATCGAGATAGCGCGCGCGCCAGCCAAGCAGGCGCACATCTTCCGCCGGCGCGAGGTCGCGCCGCTCCGCCTCAAGCGCTGCAATCCGCGCGGTGAGCGCATCGCGCTCCTCGCTGAGCGCCGCGATGCGCGCGCGCGCCTGCACATCGCCCGCTTCAAGCGCATCGATGCGCGCCTGCAGCCGCGCCGAGGCGTCGTCGGCCGCGGCGCGCAAGGCGGTTTCCTGCGCGGCGAGATGCTGCACGCGCGCCTCCAGATAGCGCATGCGCCAGGCGCGGCGGCGATCCTCCTCGCTCGGCGGTTCGGCGACGGCGAAGCCCGGCGCGCGCGCCGCCGGCGATTCCAGATAGCGCACCCGCGCATCGAGATAGCGGGCGCGCCAGCGCAGCGCGTTGCGGTCGTCGGCGTTGGCGGCGGCTTCGAGTTGGCCCTCGAGTTCGGCCACGCGCGCGCGCAGCCCTTCGGCCTCCGCGACTGCGGCCGCATCGACGACCGGCGCCGGCGGCGCCAGCCCTTCGAGATATTTCACGCGGCTTTCGAAATAGCGCAGCCGCCAGGCGCGCGCATTGGCCTCGGCCGGATCGGGATCGCTTTGCGCGCCGCGTGCGCGCTCCAATTCGCCAATGCGCGCCAGCGCCGCCTGCAGCGCATCGGCGTCGCCCGCGCGTGCGGCGTCGCGCTCGCGTTCAAGCTCGGCGATGCGGCCGATGGCGTGCTCGCGCGCATCGCGCGCCTCTTCAAGCGCGCGCTCCAGTTCGGTGACGCGTGCGCCGGCGACATCGGCGCGCGCGGCGAGCATCGCGGCCTCGCGTTCGGTTTGCGGCGACGCGCCCACAAGGCCCGCGCCGTCTTCGCCCAGCGACGCCAATTCCTGACGCAGCCGCTCGCGCTCGCGCTCGAGCGCATCGAGGTCCGGCGTGGTTTGCAGCGCATGCCAGGCCCAGCCCGCAACGCCGCACAGCACGCCGACAAGCAGCAGCCAGAAAGCCATTTGACCGATGAGATAGATCATGACGCGTTCCGTCTTGTGATGCCGCGGCGCGTGGTCATGCGCCGACCGTGAATTCGATACGTCTGTTGGCCGCCTGCCCGTCGCGCGTGGCGTTGGAGGCGCGCGGCCGATCGGGGCCGAAGCCTTGCGCGGTGATGCGATTAGCCGCCACGCCCTGGGAAATGAGATAGGCGCGCACCGCGTCGGCGCGCGCGCGCGACAGGGTCATGTTGACGGCGCGATCGCCCGTCGCGTCGGTGTGGCCGGCGACCTCGATGGTGTTGCGGTCACAGCGCAGCGCGACCGCCGCGAGATTGTCGAGCAGGCGCGCGCTCGACGGGCTGATCGCTGCCGAGCCGCTCTCGAAATTGATGATGTTGTTCTGCAACAAACGCCCGAAGCCGGCCTGACAGGCCTGCGGATTGGCGTCGCTCAAATCGATCTCGCCCAGTTCGGCGATGCCGATGCCCTGGCCGGTGACGTTGATTTCAAGGCGGACGCGGAACGGCTCGGGCAAGGGGCGCGCATAATGATTGCGGATGGCGGGGACGGCCTCGGCCGAGCCGTCGCCCAGAAGCACCAATTGCCCGTCGACCAGCCGCGCCTCGCCGCGCGACAGCCGCGCCAATTGGCCGAGCGCGTCGCGCGCGACGGCGCCCCACGGCCCAGCCGGCGCGCCGGCGGCGACGCGCGTTTCGTCGGTCACCTCGCCGCGCGGGAACACGGCGCGCGCGCGGTCGCGCAGCATGTGCTTGGCGGTGCGGTCCGGCGCGTAGCCCGACAACACCACGCTGTCGCCCTGGCGCACGGCCGACCAGACATAGGGCGAGACCGGCGGCCCGGCGGTGAGATCGCGCGCATCGACGCTGGTGACGCCGCCCGCCCAGAGCCCGCCTGGGCCTGCGGCCGTCAGCGCGGCCTCGACCGCCGCCTCCGCGCCGCCCGCCTGCGCGGCCGCGCCCGAGAGCACCGCACGCTGCCCGGCCATGGCAACCGTCACCCCTTGAATGCTTTGCGCTGCGAAGGCCTGATCGATCCGCGCCTGCAGATCGCGCTCGACGCCCCACAGCGACGCGCCGTGCGGCCCGAACACCGCCGCCAGCGCGAAAAACGCCGCCGCCGCCAGCGCGATGCGGAACATCAGCCCCGCCCGCTCCAGCACCGTTTCGGCGTCGTCGCTCACAGGCGGCGCGCCCGGCGGACCTGCGCCTCGCCGACCCGGCGCGTCAGGTCGTTCAGGTCGCGCCGGATGCCGCGCACCAGCACGTCATGGGAGGCCGCGCGCAGCCGCCAGCCCATCGCGAAGCCGATCACGCCCGCCGCCGCGAGCAGAAGAAGCTGGTTGAGAAACAATCCGAACATCGCTCTGGCCTCTTGGTCCCCCGCGCGGGGCCCTGAACCTCCGGGCCCCCAGCCCTCGACGCATGCGGACGCTTGACCGGCAGCGGGTCCCGGCGTTCAACCCGTTCTAGCGGCCGGCGGCGCGGTGGAAAACTTGAAAACCCTTAGGGTTGAGCGTGGGCCTGCCGTGCGGCCCCAGGCGTGCATGATGCTTGCGAAAATCACCAGCGCGGCGAACCCGACGATCAAGATGCTGAAAAGCCTGCACGCCAAGAAGGCTCGGCAGGAAACGGGCCTGTTCCTCGCCGAAGGCGCGCGCTTGGCGATCGAGGCCGCCGATCTCGACATTCTGCCCGCCGTGCTGGCGGTCGCGCCAGCTGCATTGGAACGCGGCCAGACGCGGGCGCTGATCGAGCGGGTGAGCGCCCAGGGCGGGCGCTGCATCGAAACCACCGAGGCGATCCTGACGCAGATCACGCGGCGCGATAACCCGCAGGCGGTGATCGGCGCCTACCGCCAGACCTATGCGCCGCTCGATGCGCCGTTCGCGCGCGGCGACATCGTCATCGCGCTGGAGGGCGTGCGCGATCCCGGCAATCTCGGCGCCATCGTGCGCACCGCCGATGCGATGGGCGCCGGCGGCGTCGCGCTGATCGGGCCGACCTGCGATCCGTTTTCGGTGGAGTGCGTGCGCGCCACGATGGGCTCGATCTTCGCCCTGCCGATCGCACGGGCGGAGTTCGCCGCGTTCGATGCGGCGAGGCGCGCGCACGGCTTTTCCATGATCGGCGCCTCGCTCGCGGGAACGCAAGGCCTCGACGCGGCGCCGGCGGGAAAAATCGTTGCGCTGATGGGCAACGAACAATCCGGCCTGCCGGAGGCGATGGAACAGGCGTGCGACGCGCTGGTGAAGCTGCCCATGCGCGGGCGCGCCGACTCGCTGAACCTCGCCATCGCCACGGCGATCACCGCGTACGATCTCTGGCGGAGGCGCGATTATGACGGCGCGCGCTGAGCTGCTGATCGCCAACGATTGGCGAGACTATGCCGTGCTCGATTCCGGGGACCAGCGCAAACTCGAACGCGTGGGCGGCTACACGTTCGTACGGCCCGAGCCGCAGGCGCTGTGGCGCCCGCGTCTGCCCGCATCCGCGTGGGAGCGCGCCGATGCGCAGTTCAGCGTCAGCGGCGACGACGAGGACGCAGGACGCTGGCGCACCGCGCGTCCCATCCCCGCGACCTGGCCGATGCAATGGGATGGTCTGCGCTTCACCGCGCGCATGACGCCCTTCCGCCACCTCGCGATGTTTCCCGAACATTCCGTGCATTGGCGCTTTCTCGCCGAACGCCTCGCCGCGCGCGCGCCGCATGCGATGCAAGCCGAGGTGCTGAACCTGTTCGGCTATACGGGGCTGGCGTCGCTCGTCGCCGCACGCGCCGGCGCGAAAGTCACGCATGTCGACGCGTCGAAGAAGGCGATCGGCTTTGCGCGCGAAAATCAGGCCGCCGCGGGGCTCGATGCCGCGCCCATTCGCTGGATCGTCGATGATGCGCTCGCCTTCGCGCAACGCGAGGTGCGGCGCGGGCGCGCCTATGACGCGATCCTTGTCGATCCGCCGAAATATGGCCGCGGGCCGAACGGCGAGGTTTGGCGGCTGGAGGAAAACCTCGCAAGCCTGCTGCAGGCGTGCGCAGCGTTGCTGCGGCCAGACGGCGCGCTGATCCTCACGCTTTACGCCGTGCGGCTCTCCGCGATCGCTGCGCTGCAAGCCGTCAGCGATGCGCTGCCCAAGGGCGCATGTTCTTATGGCGAGATGGCGCTGCCCCACGCCGACGACGACCGCCTCTTGCCCACCGCGCTCTATGTCCGCTGGCGCGGCAGCGACGGCGCGGCGTAACCGCGCGCACCATCGCCCCGGGCGGAGCGCCGCGGAGACCGGGGGCCGATGTTTGTATGGCTCTGAACATGGACCCCGGTTCGCGCTTCGCGCGCCCGGGGTGATGAACGCGTTCGGGATCAAGCCGCGCGCATCGCCTTCAGCATCGCCGCCTGCGCCTCCTGCTCCAGCTTGAGCGCGCGCATCAGCGACAAGGCTTCATCCGGCGCCGCCCCGACCGCGAGACGGCGCAATTGCTGATAATACCAATACAGCGCGCCGAAACCGTTGATCGCCTTGATCATGCGGATGGGCGAGCGCGGCCCCAGCCATCCCGGCCCCAGGCGCAGCTTTTCTTCCCATTTGTCGAGCGCGGCGGCGCCGGAAAGAATCTTGGCCGGCGCCAGGGGATCGACGCACATCGGCCGCGCGATCCCGATGATCGCCACGCCGTCCTCGGTGATCGCGCGCGCCATCGCATCCGCCGTGCGGAAACCGCCGGTGACCATCAGCGGCAGCGCAGCGCGCTTGCGCATTTCCGTTGCGAAATCGAGAAAATACGCCTCGCGCGCTGCGGTCGAGGCCGGCATGCCTTCGGTGTTGAGCTTTTCGATGCCCTCCATGCCGGCCATGCGCGGCTGCTCATAGGTGCCGCCGGAAATCTCCAGCACGTCGACGCCCTCTTCCGCGAGGCGCGCGGCCACGGCGAGGCTGTCCTGCGCGGCGAACCCGCCCTTCTGAAAGTCTGCGCTGTTGAGCTTCACCGACAGCGTGAAATCGCGGCCGACCTTCGCGCGCGCCGCGCGCACGGTTTCGATCAGGAAACGCGCGCGGTTCTGCAGCGAACCGCCCCAGGAATCGGTGCGCCTGTTGGAGCGCGGCGACAAGAATTGCGAAATCAGATAGCCGTGCGCGGCGTGAATTTGCGCGCCGCTGAAGCCGGCCTCGCGCGCGAGCCAGGCCGCGTTCGCGAACCGCGCGATGAGATCGAGGATTTCATCTTCGGTAAGCGCAACCGGCGGCGCGAAGTTTTTTCCCGGCAGGCCCAGCGGCACGGCGGAGGGCGCCTTCGGGGCGGGATTGACCATCGCCTGCGTCTGCCGGCCGGCATGATTGATCTGAACCCATGCGCCGGCGCCGCGCCCGCGCGCGGCTTTCGCCCACGCCGTCCAGCGCGCGACCGTTTCCGCATCGGCGGGGCGGTCGGCGATGACGTTGCCAGGCCGCTCGAGGTGATCGCGATCGACGATGACATTGCCGGTGATGAGCAGGCCGGCGCCGCCGCGCGCCCAGGCGTCGTAGAGCCGCTCCAGGCCGGGCGTCGGCAGGCCGCGCGCATCGGCGAGCCCCTCGGTCATGGCGGCCTTGGCGATGCGGTTGGGCAGCGTCTCGGCCGGCAGCGCCAGCGGCTGTCTCAAAGTCTCGGCGGCCATGCGTTCCCCCAACAGCGCGTTTCCGCTCGGGGGATGCCACGCGTCGCGCGCCTGCGCCAGTGCCGCTAACCGACGCCCTGCGAGCGCAATTCGGTGAGCACGCGATGCACGTAGCCGCGGCTGATCGCCACTTCCGCGCCGCTGTCGAGCACGGCGAAGACGCGCCCGCCGAGATCGCGGCGCACCGATTTCAGCCGCGCCCAATTGACGAACGCCGAACGGTGCACGCGCAGCATGATGTCGGGATCGAGGCGGTCCTCGAGGCTGCCCATGGTTTCGCGATGCAGCAAGGTTCGCCCGTCCCAATGGATGCGGACGTAATCGCGCTCGGCCTCGATGCGTTCGACTTCCCTCACCGGCACGCGCAGAAACCGGCCCTTCTCGCGGATCCAGAACTCGGTCTCGTAGCGCGGCCCATCGCGCGTGCGCGCCTCTTCGCGCAGGGCCTCGAGGATCACGCCCAATTCCTCCGCACGGCGGCCGGCGACGCGCGCATCGCGACGGTCGCGCGCGCGTGCGATCGCTGCGGCGAGCCGATCGAACTCCACCGGCTTCAGGAGATAATCCACCGCCGAAGCGTCGAACGCGCGCAGCGCATAGCTTTCATAGGCGGTGACGAAAATGACGGACGGCGCGCCGGCCTCGGCTACGGCTTCCGCCACTTCGAACCCGTCGGCCAGCGGCATCTTGATGTCGAGCAGCACGGCGTCGGGCTTGAGCGTGCGCATCGCCTCGATGGCGCTGCGCCCCTCGGAAGCGGTCGCGACGATTTCGATGTCTGGAAGCGCGCCGAGCGCCAGCTTCAGGCGGCGCAGGGCAAGCGGCTCGTCATCCGCGAGCAGCACGCGCAACGGCTCGGTCAAGGCTCTTCTCCTCTTGATAGGGCAGCCAAATCTCCACGCCGAAGCCGCCCTGCGGGCGGTTCTGCGCAACAAGGCCTGCGCGCGCGCCGTGCAACAGGCCCAGACGCTCGCGCACATTGGCGAGGCCGACGCCGCGGCGCGCGCCGGTGCGCGCGCCCTGCGCGCCGGGGCCGTCGTCGTCGATGCGGATGCGCAAGAGATCGCCCTCGCGCCGCACGCGGATATCGATCCGCCCGCCCGCCTCGCGCGGCGAAATGGCGTATTTGATGGCGTTCTCGAGGATCGGCTGCAAAAGCAGGCTCGGGACCAACGCGCGCTCGAGGCCCGGCTCGACATCGAAAGCCACGGCGAGCTTGTCGCCGAAGCGGGTCTGCTCGATTTCGAGATATTTGCGCTGCGCGGCAAGCTCTCCCGCGAGCGGCGTGGCGGCGCCGGGATCGCGGTCGAGCGAATAGCGCAGAAAGCCGCTCAAGCGCATCAGCATGCCCTCGGCCTGCTCGGTCTTGCGGTCGAGCACGAGCGAGGAGATCGCGTTCAGCGTATTGAACAGGAAATGCGGGTTGATCTGATAGTGCAGCATTTTGAGCTGCGCGTCATAGGACAGCGCCCGCTCGCGCGAGATCGCGTCCATCTGGTCGAGCACGCGGTTGTGGTAGGCGATGAGGCCTTGCGCTGCGCCCCACAGGATCAGCGCCCAGCCGAATTGGAACGCATAGGTGACGAACGGGGTCGATGCGGCCGTGATCTCGGGATCGAGCGGCCACAGCGCGGCCGGCAGCGTCTCCTCCACGAGTTGCGTCAACGGCATGAGCGCAGCTGCGCCCGCCACAAGGATCAGCGGCCGCAGCCGCGCCCAGGGCCGGGTCAGCGGGCTCAGGCACGCCGCCAACACCAGACCCGAGAGCGCCGCATAGGCGCCCACCACCAGCGCCCGGTTCAACAGGAAGGGGAATTCCTGCAGGCTGGGCGGCGTGGGCAGGCTTTCAGCGTTGGCCGCAGCCGTGCGAAACCCGAAATAGAACAGCCAGAACACCGCGTGCACGCCCCAATGCAGCGCTGCGCCGCGCGCAACGAAGCTGGGCGCGGCCCGTGCGGGCGCCGCCGGGGTGGAAGCGGACGCGCCGCCTGCCTGGTCGCTCATGGGCGCAGCCTAGCGAATTCGGCGCCGCCGCGCGCGCCTTTCGTCGCATCCGGCCGTCGATCCGTCGCATGGCGCGTGACGCGTGCGGGCTTCCGCGGCGCCCCCGCGCGCGCCATAAAGGGGGCCTGCGAGGGCCTGATGTTGACCTATCTCCACACCATGGTGCGCGTGCGCGATCTCGACGCCGCGCTGCGCTTCTATTGCGATCTGCTCGGGCTGCAGGAGATGCGCAGGGTCGACAACGAAGCCGGCCGCTTCACGCTGGTGTTTCTCGCCGCGCCCGGCGATGCGGCGCGCGCCCGCGAGGCGAGCGCGCCGATGGTGGAGCTGACCTACAATTGGGACCCTGAGGACTATCAGGGCGGGCGCAATTTCGGCCACCTCGCCTACGCCGTGGACGACATCTACGCAGCCTGCGCAAAACTCGCCGAGGGCGGCGTCGTCATCAACCGCCCGCCGCGCGACGGCCGCATGGCCTTCGTGCGCTCGCCGGACGGCATCTCGATCGAATTGTTGCAAAAAGGCGCAAGTCTCCCCCCGCAAGAGCCTTGGGCGAGCGCGCCGAACGTCGGCGTTTGGTGACGGTCTCCTTCTCCCCCTGTGGGAGAAGGTGGCGCGAAGCGCCGGATGAGGGGTGCTTGGGAAACATTGCAAGCATCGGCGCTCGCACCCCACATCCGTCTTGTCGCTTGGCGACAATCCACCTTCTCCCACAAGGGGAGAAGGAGGCCTGTCACCGCTCGTCCTTCACGACGGCGCCGCCCTTCATCACGAACGGGATCGTTTCGAGCACGGCGATATCCCTCAAGGGATCGCCGGGCACGGCGACGAGATCGGCGAAGTAGCCCGGTGCGATGCGGCCCACGCGGTCGCCCCAGCCCAGGAGATCGGCCGCATCGCTGGTGGCGGAGCGGATCGCCTGCATCGGCGTCATGCCATAGCGGACCATGTACGCGAACTGGCGACCATTGAGGCCGTGCGGATAGACGCCTGCATCGGTGCCATAGACAATGCGCACGCCTGCGGCGTGGGCGCGGCGAAAGCTCTCGCGCTGCGCTGCGCCGACCTGGCGCTCTTTCGCCAGCGATTCCTCCAGCATGCCGACGCTTTCGCCCTCCGCCAAAATATAATCCGACACGTAAATATCCATCACGAGCGTCGCATTGTTGCGGCGCGCGAGCTGGATGCCTTCGTCGTCGATCAGGCTCGCATGCTCGACAGAATCCACGCCCGCGCGCACGGCCGCCTTGATCCCGGCCGCGCCATGCGCGTGCACCGCAACCCGTCTGCCGGCGAGATGCGCCTCGTCGATGATCGCGCGCATTTCCTCGTCAGTGAATTGCTGCGCGCCGACGCTGGTGCCGGCGGAGAGCACCCCGCCCGTGCCGGTGAATTTGATGACGTCGGCGCCGAAGCGAATATTGGTGCGCACGCGCTGGCGCAAGCCCCACGGCCCGTCCGCGACGCCGTCGCCGCTCGCCCCATATTCCTGAGGCAGCGAGTTTTCATCGCCATGGCCGCCGGTCATCGACACGGTGGGGCCGGACACCAGCATGCGCGGGCCGAGAACGCCGCCCTCATTGATCGCGTTGCGCAGCGCCACATCGGCGAAGCCCGGCGCGCCGAGATTGCGCACCGTGGTGAAGCCCGCCATCAGCGTGTCGCGCGCATTGCCGACGCCGTCGATCGCCGCGCGCACCGTCGGCCGCGTGAGCCGGCGCAGGCCGTGCACATCGGCTTCCGACGTCAAATGCACATGCGCGTCGATCAGCCCGGGCAGCACCGTGGCGTTCGACAAATCGATGGTGCGTGCGCCGGCGGGAATGTGCGCCTGCGCGGTCGGGCCGACCCAGGCGACGCGCTCGCCGGCGATCAGGATCGTCTGATCCGTCAACACCCGCCCCGCGACCGGATCGACCAGACGCCCCGCCCGCACCGCCACGGTCGTTGCGTCTTGCGCAAACGTCGGCGTCGCCGCCAACAATGCCGCCGCGATGACGGCGCGCCGTACAATTTTCATCCTTCACTCCCCTTGAGCGGATCGCCGCTCGCATCGACGAAACCGTCCCGCTCCAAGGCGGCGCGCAGCGGCTCGAGCTGTGCGGCGTAAGCGCGCCAGGCGCTGACGCCTTGGCGGTTGATGGGTTGGCGCACTTGCGCGGCGCTGGCGGTCGAAACGCCCTGCGCCGACGCATGCGGCGCAAGGCAGGCCGGATCGAACGGCAGATCGAGCGCGGCGAGAAGCGCGCGCACTTCGCGATCGGGATCGTCGATCAGATCCTCCAGCGTCACGGTGACCAGGCGCGCGCCCAACACTGCGCGCCAATGCGCCATCATGTCTTCGTGCAGCGCATAATGCGCAGCGAGATCGTCGAACGCGTACGACCAGCGATAAAGATCGCCGAATTGCAGTTTGTACGCGCCGAACAGACCGTCCATCGGCGCGCGCCGCACCTCCACGATCCCGCATTGCGGAAACGCGCGCGCCATCAGCCCGCAATAATCGGCGTTATGCGGCAGCTTGTCAGTGACGATGCGCGCGTCGCCCGCCAGATAGCGCGTCTCGCGCCAATAGAAGGCGGCGACAGCCTCCCAATCGGCGCGTGCGGCGGCGGCGATCGTTTCGACGTCGAACAGCGCGCGGCCTGGCGTGCGCGCGGCGCGTTTCACCGCAAGCCCGAAATGCGGCATTTCTCCCATCGCGAAAACATCGCCATGGGCGCCGAGGATGCGCTCCACCAGCGTGGTTCCGGAGCGCGGCAGGCCGACGACGAAGATCGGCCGCGGACCGCCCGCGCGCGGCGAAGCCTCAGGGATGGCGGAAAAATGCGTCTTCAGCGCATCGACCTGGGCGCGCATCGCGGCGGCGTCGTAGCGTGCGAGGCGACGCATGATCGCAGCGCCCTGTTCGAGCGCCGCCCATGCCTCGGCGCGCCGTCCGAGATCGTCCAGCTCCTTGAATTGCGCATAAGCGAGGCGCGCCGCGCTCACCGAATCCGGCCGGGTGCGCGCCTGCGCGGCCGCCAGCCGATCGACGCGATTGTCGTCGTCGCGCGCCTTGACGACGGCGCTCAGCGCGGCGTGGGCGCGATCATGCCCCGGATCGAGCGCGATGGCGCGCTCGAATGCCGCGCGCGCCTCGATGGTGCGGCCAAGAAAACGCGCGCAGGTGCCGAGATTGTAGTACGCGCCGGGATCGTTCGGCAGCGCGGCGGCCGCGGCCTCGGCATGGTGCAAAGCGCGCTCGAACAGCATGGTCTGCGCGAACATCGCGGCGAGCGCGTCATGCGTGGGCCCATCGAGATCGCCCGCCGCGATCAGCGCATCGCCGCAGGCGACGGCCTCAGCCCAGCCGCCGCCAAGCGCCAAGGCGCGCATCCGCTCGATCGTGAGCTTGCGCTGCGCGGCGGATCCGTCGGGCGTGAGCGATGCGGCGCGCGCGAACGCCTCCGCTGCACCCTCGAACGCGTGCGCATCGAGGCGGATCGTGGCGAGCACGAACCAGATGTCGGGACGCTGCGGCGCAAGCGCCGAGGCCTGATCGGCGGCGGCGAGCGCCTCGCGCGGCCGCCCCTGCGCGCGCAGCGCCCGGGCGGCCGCGATCAGCCGATCGGCTTCAAAAGCTTTTGCCGATGGAGACGCCGATCGTGCGTGGACGGTTGATGAGGTAGAAGCGTCCCTGCTGGCCATAGGCCTCCGGTCCCCGCTGGCCGATATAGGCGTATTCGTCGGCCAGATTGTTCACATAGAGGCGCCCGCGCCAACCGTCTTCGCGTTCGAAGCTCACCGCCGTGTTGATCACGGTGTAGCCGTCGAGCGTGGTGAAATCCGGATTGGTGACGTCGGCGTAGGTCGTGATGTCGGACCGGTAGGACACGTCGGCGTGGAAGTTCACGTCGCCGAGAAGCGTCTCGGTCGGCACGAGATAATCGGCCGCCACGATCAGCTGATGCTCGGGCGTGCCCGGCAGGCGCGTGCCGTCGCGATAGACGTCGCCGGAGCTGGTGAAATCCTCCGTCAGCTCGGCTTTCACATACGCGTAGGACCCGCCCAGCGTCAGCCGATCCGTCGCATGGAAGCGCGTCTCCAGCTCTACGCCCTGCGAGCGCGCCGTGCCGGCGTTCGCGGTGATCGGGATCGAGCCCGTGGCGGTGCGCGCCGCGACCTGAATGTCGCTCCAGTCGATATTGTAGACCGCCACATTGGCCAGCAGGCGCCCGTCGAACCATTCCGAGCGCAGGCCGATTTCGTAATTGTCGACCGTGTCGGGTTCGAACGCCAATTCGTCCGGCAGGATGTTCACCTGGCCGCCGACGGGCACATTGTTCGCTCCGCCGCGACGGAAGCCCTGGCTGAAGGTGAAATACGCCATCTTGTCGGCGTCAAACGCGTAGGACGTGTTGAACTTGAAGATGGTGTCGTTGATGTCGGTCGTGCCCGACCGGCAGCCGAAGCTGATGTCCGTGGTGTTGGGATCGTCGAACAACGGAAACGCGATGCAGCTCTCGGTGTCCTGCGTGAGGTTGAACCAGCGCGCGCCGCCCGTGACCTGCCAAGCGTCGGTCAGGTAATAGGTCAGCTCGCCGAAGATCGCGACTTCCTCGTTTTGCGTGTCGTCGGTAGAGAAATATTCCAGATTGTCCGGGCGCAGCACGCTGATGAACTGCGGATAGCCGGGCACGAATTCCTTCGACGTCCCGTACAGATCCTCGTCCGTATAATAGACGCCGGCGACGTAATTCACCGGGCCGTCGAGATCGGAGACGATGCGCAATTCCTGCACGAAGGCTTCGAAATCCTCGTCCTCGCGCGTGAACGAGCGGAAGTCGGGATAAAGTTCGTAACCATAGCCGAACCCGATCAGCAGATCGGTCTGGTCGCGCTGGCCCGACAGCGTCTGGCTCACCTTCGAGGTCGACGACACGATGTCGGCGAAGCCGATGTCGAGCGTCATCTCCAGGGCGGTGATGTTGTCGCGCCGCTCCAAGGGCTCTTCGAAGCGCAGCGCGAGCGCGTAATCGCCGGCGAGGAACGGGTTGGCCCCGGTGCGGCCGCCAGAATCGGATTCCTCAAGATAGTAGGACAGCGTCGCCTTGAAGAGATCGTCCGGCGCCCAGGTCAGCGAGGCGCGCCCGGTGACGCGCTGCTCTTCATCGACATCCGATTGCGCCCCGGTGCGGATCAGCGGGTAATCGGTGAAGCCGGAATCGTCCACATAAGCGAGCGCGATGCGCGCGGCGAGATGATCATCCACCAGCGGAATGTTCAAATGCCCTTGCGTTTCGTAGGAAAGATTGTCGGCTTCGGAAATCTGATAGAATCCGGCCGACGCATCGCCGCTGAACGTGTTCATGACGGGATCGTTGACGATGTAGCGGATCGCCCCGCCGAGCGAGCCCGAGCCGTAGAGCGTGCCTTGCGGGCCGCGCAGCACCTCGACGCGCTGCACGTCGATCAGACGCGGCTGAATGAGGATCGGGGTTTCATTGATGTAGGTGGCGACCGTGCCGTTGTCGTTGGTGTCGGGCGTGCGCAGCGGATCGACGGAAATGCCGCGCAGGATGGTCGAGCCGATATTGCGTGGGCCGGCGTCGATCACCGCAAGGCCCGGCACGACGCGCGCCAGCGAGGCGACGTCCTCGAGGCCGAGGCGCTCGATCTCGGCGGCGCCGACGGCGGAGATGTTGTAGGGCACGTCTTGCACGTCCGCCGCCCGGCGGGTCGCGGTGACGATGATCTCCTCGTCGCCGCCATCCTGCGCCATCGCCGGCGCGCCAAGCCCGATCGCCAAGGTCGAGCAGGCCGCGAACCACGCCGCCCGCTTGGTCATCTTCCGCATTCAAATCCCCTTCGTGGAACTGTCGCAGGCATGATGATTTGGTGGGGGTGGTCAAGTCGCGCCCGTCGCGTTTAGTGACGATGAACGGCGCCCCGACGCAGCGGCGCCACAGGATTGGGCGGTAAAGCGGCGGCTCTGCGTCAAGATGTGGGATAATAGCGTTGTTATAGTATAACATTTGGGTCAGGGGGACGATGCGCCAAGCAACGATGACGCGCCGCGGCGCGCTGGCCGCGGCGGCCGCAGCGCCTTGGCTGGCAGGGTGCGCCAGCCCGCGCTGGCCGCCCCGCTTTTCCGCGAGCCAGGCGCTGCTCGACCGCTACGTCGCCGAGGGCAAGATCGCCGGCGCGTGTCTCGCCATTGGGCGGGGCGACGCGCCGCCGACATGGGTGAACGCCGGCGTGCGGGCGCGCGGCCTGCCCGAGCCGGCCGGGCCTGACACGCTGTGGCGCATCTATTCCATGACCAAGCCGATCACCGCCGTCGCCGCGCTGGAGATGATCGAGGAGGGCCCGGAGCGGCTCGACCAGCCGATCGCGGATTTTCTTCCCGCTTTCGCGCGCATGCAGGTGGCGACCGCGTACGATCCGCTGCAGACCCGCCCGGCCGCGCGGCCCATCACCCTGCGCCATCTCATGACGCACACTTCGGGCCTGTCCTACCACATCAACGAAGGCAGCCCGCTGGCGCCGGTCTATCGCGCAGCGGGCGTCATGCCGGTCGGCGCACAACTGGATGTGCAGGAGGGCGACGGCGCGCCGCCCACGGATCTCGAGACGTTCGCCGCGTGCGTCGCCCCGCTGCCGCTCATCGACGATCCCGGCGCGCGCTGGGAATATTCGATCGGCCTCGACGTGTTGGGCGCCGTCATCCAGGCCGCTTGGGGACTTCCGTTCGAGACCTTTCTGCGCCGCCGCCTGCTGGCGCCGCTCGGCATGGACGATACCGGCTTCTCCGTCCCCGCCGCCAAACGCAGCCGGCTGGCGGCCAATTATCTGATCACGCCCGATGGGCCGCGCGAGATCGATGCGCCGGCGACGAGCGCCTGGATCGATGCGCAGGTGATGCCGAGCGGCGGGGCGGGTCTTGTCTCGTCGGCGCGCGATTACGCCCGCTTCTGCGCGATGCTGCTCAATGGCGGGGCGGTCGGGCGATGGCGGCTGCTGCGCCCGCGAACCGCCGCGCTTGCGCGGAGCAATCTGTTGCCGCCGGAAACGCGCGCCTTTCCGCCCTGGTGGAGCGGCGACGCCTTCGGCGCGGGCATGGGCGTGATCACGCCGGCGAGCGCCAAGCCCGGCCGCGAGCCGCCGGGCGCCTATGGCTGGGCCGGCGCTGCCGGCACCAGCATGTGGATCGACCCGGTCAACGGCTTCTATGCGGTGCTGATGACGCACTTCATGCCGTCGCGCGCCTATCCGCTGTGGGATGAGACCCGCGCCGCCGTCTATGCCGATCTCGCGGCCTGAGTGCAGATTCTCCCGTCAGGCGGTCGCACGCTGCGCGGCGCGATCGTAAGAAGGCGCCAGCATGGACGCGCCCCCGCTTCTCGTCGCCGCCCTCGCCGTATGGGCGATCTGGCAAACGCTGCAGACGGGCGCGCTGGCGCGCCGGCTGAGCGATGCGGAGCGCATGATCGTCGACCTCGCCGCCCTGATCGACCGTTCGCCCGGCGCTGCGCCGCTCGTGCTTGAAACGCCCGCCGCAGCCGCGCCGCCGGCGCCGTTGCGGATCCGGATGGAGCGGACGCTGGCGCGCAAGGACGTCGCGCTCAATCTCGGCTGGGCGGGCCTTTACGGATCGCTGGTCGCGTTTGCGTTCGCGCTGCATCCCTTGTGGGGCGTGATCGCGCTGGACGCATCGGCGGGAACCATTACGGCGACGCTGCTGGCGGCGTCGGGCTTGTGCATCCTGTGCTGCCTGTGCGCCGATGAGATCGGCTTTCGTCATGACGATGCGGCGTTGCGCGGCGCAGGCGCCGTCGGCGCCGCCGCGCACGGCGTCGCGGGCGCCACCGTGCTTGCGCTTTATCTGATGCGCGGCGCGGAGATGGTCTCGGATTATCCGCTCACGCCGGCGCATTGGCGCGGGCTGTCGCTGCTGTGGATCGCCTGCGCGGCGCTCGTCTACGCCATCGGCGCGCTGGGCGGGCGCGTCAGCCTGCGCCGCTTCGGCGCAGCGCTCGCCGCGGTGCTGGCGGTCAAGCTCGTGCTGTTCGACATGCACGACGCTGACGCCGGCCTGCGCGCTTTTCTGTTCCTGAGCGGCGTGCTGGCGGCGGCGTGGGCGGCGCTCACGCGCAAGCCCGGCGTTGCGGTGGCGGCGTAGGCCCACCCCCTCCGTCGCCTGCGGCGACACCTCCCCCGTAAACGGGGGAGGAAACCACGCGATGCTTGTTGATGTTTTCCTCCCTCGCGCGCGGGGGAGGTGTCGCCGCAGGCGAC
>JANRIR010000056.1:0-1780 GCA_033764725.1 Hyphomonadaceae bacterium | reverse complement strand
ACGGCGATGGGTATGGGCAAAGAGATTCATGGTTCTCCCGGACCTGTTCACGCCCCTTCACGGGTCGACGGCCGCCGCTGCTCTGCTCGCAGCGGCGGTCGCGCTCGCGTGCGCCGCCGCCTTCATCAGCTTGCCGCGCCTGTTCGGCTGGCTCGCTTCGATGACGCCGGAACCCGCCAACGACAACGACGACGGCTTCCGCAGCCCCCGATCCCGGATCTTCGAGGTCTGAACGGCTAGGGGGCGGGCGGTTTCGGCAGGCTCGCGATATAGGCCGCCATCGCCTCGGCGTCGGATTGGCTCAGACGGTACTCGGGCATAGGCGGCAAGGGCGCCGAGCCGTCGGGCCGCTTGCCGTCCTGCAGGAAGCTCGCGAGCTGCGCCTCGGTATAGCCCGCCGGCAGACCCGCCAGCGCCGGGGTCGTCGCCGCCCACGGTTGTGGATTGATGTTCTTGAACGGCAGCGTCGCGCCGTAGAGGTGCCGCGTCATGTCGAGCATGCCGGTCGGCAGGCGCTGGGTGTGGCAATCGCCGCACAGGCCGATCGATTCCGTCAGGTACCGCCCACGTTCGACGAGCGCGGCGCGATCCGTCGCGGCGGGCGCCTCGGGCTGGCCCGTCGACGTCGCCACGGTGCAGGACGCGAGCGCCGCTGCGGCGGCGATAGCGAAAACGATGCGCTTCATGAAATCCCCTCACGCTTTGAACCCGGAGACCACTAAAGGTATCTCCCTCACTCACAAGATGCGGCCGGGAGGAATTTGGATGCGGGCAAATACATGGGCGACGCTGGTTGGCGCTGCGGCGCTCGCGCTCATGGCGCCTGGGTGCGCCTCGCCGCCCGAACCGCCAGTCATGGTCGCTGCGCCGAATGTGTTCGCGGATGTGTTTGCGCAGCAGGCGCACTCGTGTGCGTCGCGGGAAGACACTTCGCATCCTGTGTTCCGCGGCTGCGTCGACTGGCACTCCGCCGCGCATGCGCACTATGCGCTCGAAGCTTTCACTGTGCTCACCGGCGATCAGCAGTACCGCGCGTGGCTGGACGGTTCGCTCGATGCAGCGCGGCTGGAGGCGGAACGCGCAGATCTCGCCGCGCGACCCGACTTTGAAATGCCGTACGGACGTGCCTGGCTCCTGCGCCTCTATGTGACGCGCAAGGCCGCCGGCGGCGACGATCGTCTCGCGCCGCTGGCGCAGGACATCGTGCGGTCCATGCATGCGCGTTACAGCGCGCAGGCCCCCGATCCGAACGCCCGCGATTATCGCAGCGCGACCTTTGCGATGATCAATCTGCTCGCCTATGCGCGCGCCACCGGCGACGCCGCGACCGAGGCGGTGCTCGCGCGCGAGACCCGCGCACGCTGGATGGCGCCGGAGGCGCGCTGCGATCTTGCGGCCGAGCGTCCCGGCTTCCTGTCGACGTGTCTCAGCTGGGCCTGGCTCGTGGCGGAGGTCGCGACAAAGGAGGAATTTGCGACATGGTTCGCGACGTGGAATCCCGGCATCGAGACGCTCGCGCCGCTTGATCTCGCGCCCGGCGCCAACGCGCATCTCTTCGGCAAGAACTTCTCCCGCGCGTGGGGCTACGCCGCGCTCTACAGCAAGACGGGCGAGCCGCGCTGGCGCGATCTCTACTGCGCGCACTTCGACTTCGGCTACGCCAACTGGACGGCGACGAGGGACGACTACATGGCCGTCGGCCACTGGGTCGCGCAGTTCGGGATGCTGGCGGTGGAGGAAGGGAAGAAGGCGGGGATACGGTGCGGTTGATCTGAGCGGC
>JANRIR010000043.1:0-2818 GCA_033764725.1 Hyphomonadaceae bacterium | reverse complement strand
CGCGGCCCGCCGCAGCGCCCTCCATTGCGGCTGCGCCCGTGGCCGCCGCACCGACGATCGCCGCGCCGACGCCCGAGGCGGCGGCGCCGCCGCAAGTCGCGGCGCCCGCGCCGACGGAACAACCTGCGCCCATGCCGACAGGTCGCGGCGGACGCGGCGCGCAACAAGGCGCGCCGGAACAGCCGCCGCCCGCCTCGTCATCCGGGCGCGGCCGCGGTAGTGAATAAGGGCGCACCGTTCACGCAGGGCGAACCGTCATGACCATTGCGATCGACACCCGCACGACATTCCAGCTGTCACGGCGCGCGAGCACCGGCGCCACGCTGCGCCGCGCTGCGCTCTTCGCGGCGACGATGGCCGCGGTCGTCGCAGCGACAGCTCTGTCCGATCCCGCGCCGCTCCTGCGCGCGGACGCTGAATTGGCCATGCTGCTGCGCGGCATGGCGGCGCTGAAAGCCCTGCTCGCGATCGCCGCCTTCGCGGCGGTGTTCTGGCGCTTCGGCGCGCCGATCGGCATCTCCCTCGGCGTCGTCTATGCGGCGTCGACGGCGATGATGGCGGCGGGCGCGGCGCTGATCTGGGGCTTGAGCCATATCGGCTTCACCGCCATCGCCTTTCACGCCGCGCTGATCGCGCTGGCGTTCGCAGCGCTGCGCGATGGGCGCATCGCGGCGCTGACCACAAAAAAACGGCGCGCCGGGTAAGGGCGCGCCGCGACGGCGTTTCTGTTCGCCTTGCAGACAGCGAAGCCCTAGGCGGCTTCGCTCTCCACGATCTTGGCCTTGGCGCGCGGGGCGCCGGCGCCGATTTCGATCTTGCGCGGCTTCAAGGCTTCAGGAAGCTCGCGCACCAGGTCGATCGTCAGCAGGCCGTTCTCCAGGCGCGCGCCGTCCACGCGCACATGGTCGGCGAGGCCGAAACGACGCTCGAAGCTGCGCTCGGCGATGCCGCGATGCAGGAAGGTGCGGCCTTCCTCGACCGGCGGGCGACGGCCCGTGACCGTCAGCGTGTTCTGCTTGTACTCGATCGCGAGGTCGTCCTGCGCGAAGCCGGCCACGGCCAATTCGATGCGGAAGGCGTTGTCGCCGACCTGCTCGACATTGAACGGCGGATAGCCCGGCGCGGCGTCGAGACGCGCGGCCTGGTCGATCAGGTTCGCGATGCGGTCGAAGCCGACAAGCGTGCGGTAGAGGGGAGATAGATCGGTGGTCGCCATAAGCATGTCCTCCAAGGTTAAGCGACATGGGGACGCCCGCTATCCAGGCGGGCGCTTCGGGGGATGGCGCAGACCCCGTCATGGCGGCCCGCGCATCCTGGCTGCGCCTCGGTTGAGCGCGCCGCCGACGCTTAGGTAGGGGCCGCGCAGCGTCGTTCAAGCGGTCCGCGACGGGCGGCCTCACCGCGGTTTGACTGGCGCGCTGGCCCGCGCCCCGCTAGGGCTGCGCGCTGCACAGGGAGACTGCACATGTTCAAATTTCTCGCCGCGGCCGCCGCCGCGTGCGCCCTCGCGGCGTGCGCCACCCCAGCTGCGGACGCGCCTACGCCGCCCCCGGCCGCCCGGCAGGACGCGCTGGCCGCCATCATCGCCTCCGACCTGCGCAGCGACGCCCACCGCGCCCGCGACCGCTATCGCCGCCCGGCCGAGTCGCTGGCGTTCTGGGGCCTGCGCCCGGGCATGACGATCGTCGAGATCGAGCCGGGTTCGGAAACCTGGTGGACCGAAATTCTCGCGCCCTACGCCGCCCAGACTGGCGGCCGCTACGTCGCCGGCTATGTCGACATGGCCAATCCGACCCTGTCGGACGCGGCGCGCGCCGCACGCGCCGGCCTCGAAGCCAAACTCGCCTCCGATCCGCGCTTCGGCGGCGGCGCGGTCGTCAATTTCGGCCTGACCTCGGGCCTCGCCGTGCCCGACGCCAGCGCGGATTTCATCCTCGTGGCGCGCGCCTTCCACAATTGGGCCCGGCGCGAGGGCGCCACCGACCGCTTCATGGCCGAGTTCGCCCGCGCGCTGAAGCCCGGCGGCGTGCTGGCGGTTGAGCAGCACCGCGCGGCCGAGGGCGCCGATGTCGCGGCCAGCGCGCCGACCGGCTACGTGCCGGAATCCTACGTCATCGCCGCCGCCGAACGCGCCGGCCTGCAGCTCGCCGCGCGCTCGGACCTCAACGCCAATCCGCTGGACGATCGCGATCACCCCTTCGGCGTCTGGACGCTGCCGCCGATCCGCCGCACCGCGCCCGCCGGTCAGCCCGCCGATCCGACCTTCGACCGCGCGCCCTACGACGCGATCGGCGAAAGCGACCGCATGACCCTGCGCTTCGTGAAGCCCGGCTGAACGCGCGCGGCAGATCAACGACATCGCCCCGGACAGTCCGAGCCTGATCCGGGGCGAATGTTTTGTTGTGAAATTTTGGAAACATACGGCGGCGCGCGCGTGAGACGGAACCACGCTTATGCAAATGCGCAGCGCACACATTACCACAAAGCAAGATGCAAGGGCTGTTTGCAGCGATCAGCGCAAGTCGACCTCGGCCACGTCAATGCTGAGCGCGTGCGTTTGCAACCATTATGGGCCGTGAGTGTTTCGCTATAAAGCGCGCGCGCTCGACCAGAGAATCAGACACCTGTTGCAGGCGGCGGTTTGACGAATGCGCTGCACGCGGGTAGCCGAGCCTAAGCGCGGGCGTTGCGTCGCGCGATGCGCGAGACGTTGCTCGGGCGGGGGCCGGAGACCGAAATGACGCTGATCCGATTTCGCGTTTTGACCCTCGCGCTCGGCGCCCTTGCGTTGACCGCTTGCGGCGGCGGTGGCGGCGGC
>JANRIR010000039.1:0-4366 GCA_033764725.1 Hyphomonadaceae bacterium | reverse complement strand
CAGGTGGACGGCGTGCAGGCCTATGGCGGCTCCTGGCAGCACATCGCCGGCGCCGAGACGCGCGCAGCGGCGATGCGCGCCGGGATCGTCCGCGCGCAGGCGGCGGTATCGGCGCTGCGCGCGGAAGGCTTTGCTGTGACGCGCATCACGGGCGGCGGCACGGGCACCGCGACGGCTGATCTCGCGCTGGGCTTTCTGACCGAGCTGCAGCCGGGCTCGTACGTGTTCATGGATCGCCAATATCGCGATGCGCTTGGCGATGACGTCGATGGGGCGTTCGAGCAAAGCCTGTTCATCGCGTCGCGCGTCATCAGCATCAATGCGCCCGATTGGGTGACGATCGATGCCGGCATCAAGGCCTTCTCCACCGATGCGGGGGCGCCGGCGATCGCAGACCCACGCTGGGCGGGCGCCCGTTACTTCTTTTTCGGCGATGAGCACGGCGGCGTGACGCGCCCTGAAGGCGCGCCGGTCAGCCTGGGCGAGCGGCTCATGCTGATCCCGCCGCACTGCGACCCCACGGTCAATCTTTACGACCGCTATCACCTGTTGCGCGGCGGCGAATGGGCCGGGGAAGCGCCGATCGAGGCGCGCGGCCGCGGCTGGTGAGGCTCCAAAAACTACGAAGGGCGCGCAGCGTCGGCTGCGCGCCCTTGGCGTGGTCGACCCCGGACCTCAGGCCACGATGTTTGCGGCCTGCTGGGCGGTGACGAGGGCGACCGGCGCAAACGCCAACGCCGCAAGGGCGATGCAGGCGACGCGGGCGATCCAGGACTTCAACATTTTCAGCTCCATTTCGACCCGGGCGCCATCGCCCTGTCGATGAATGGAAGATGAATGAAAACGCGCCGGCGCGCGGTGACGGGGGTCACCGGACCGGGGCCTGGACTTTGGCTGGGCGCGCATGGACAGCCCAAGGCGCCCATGCCATAAGCCGCCGCTTGCCGCGCCGCGGCCCGCCGAGGGCAGGGGGCGCGGCGCCTTTCTTGCGCAATCCGGCAGTCCGGAGCGGCCCAGCGGCCGCCGAATTTGGAACCGATAGCCCATGCAGCTCACCGAGAGCCTGGCCGACGGCCTCACCCGCGTCTTCAGCGTGGTCGTTCCGCGCGCCGATCTGGAGGCGCAGCTTTCCGCCAAGATCGAGGAAGTGCGACCGAACGTGCGCATCAACGGCTTCCGGCCCGGCAAGGTGCCGCCGGCGCACATCCGCAAGGTCTATGGCGCCTCGATGATGCGCGAGATCATCGATGCGGAAGTGCGCAACTCGATCACGGAGTCGCTGGACAAGCAGAACCTGCGCGCCGCCTCCCAGCCGAGCCTCGACCTCAAGAGCGACATCAACGCCGTCGCCGAGGGCAAGGCCGATCTGGCGTTCGACCTCAAGGTCGAGCTGATGCCCGACTTCGTCCCCGTCGACGTCTCCACCATCGCCGTCACGCGGCCGACCGCGGCTGTCGAGGACAGCCAGATCGACGAGGCCATGGCTGAGCTGATGAAGGCTAATCGCCAGTTCGAAGACAAGGATGGCCCGGCCGCCGACGGCGACGCGCTCACCATCGATTTCGTCGGCAAGATCGACGGCGAAGCGTTCGAAGGCGGCTCCGCCGAGGGCGCGGTCGTCACCATCGGCGCGGGGCGCTTCATTCCCGGCTTCGAGGAGCAATTGGTCGGCGCCGTGGTTGGCGAGGACCGGGTGCTGAACGTGACCTTCCCGGAAGAGTATCCGGTCGATGCGCTGAAGGGCAAAGCGGCGGCGTTCGAGGTCGCGGTGAAGGCGGTCAAGGCGCCGAAAGAGGCGGTCGCCGATGACGCGTTCGCCGCGCAATTCGGCTTCGATTCGCTCAATGCTTTGAAAGTGGCGGTGAAGGGGCGGATCGAGGCCGACCACGCCGCCCAGTCGCGCGCCAAGGCCAAGCGCGACCTGTTCGACAAGCTCGACGCCGCGCACGATTTTCCGCTCCCGCCGGGCATGGTCGAGCAGGAATTCGCGCAGATCTGGGCGCAGATCGAGTCCGACCGTCAGGCCGGCCGCCTCGACGCGGAAGATGCGGGCAAGTCCGAGGAGGCGCTGCGCGCGGATTACCGCAAGATCGCCGAGCGGCGCGTGCGGCTGGGACTGCTGCTCGCCGAAATCGGCCGGCGCAACAACATCCAGTTGAGCAATGACGAAGTGACACAGGCGGTTGCGGCCCAGGCCCGCCGCTTTCCCGGGCAGGAACGTCAAGTGTTCGAAATGTATCAGAAAAACCCGAACCTCGTGGCGCAAATTCGGGCGCCGCTCTACGAGGAGAAGGTGGTCGATTACGTGCTCGAGCTGGCCCAGGTGACGAACGCTGCGGTGACGCGCGAAGAACTCTTCGCCGACGACGAGGCGCCTGCGGCCGTGGGCTAGGCGGCGCCGGGCGGCCTTGCGCCGCGGCGCCCGCGTCCAAATATCTAGTCTCGTTCGGGAGGGGTTCGTCCAAGCCCTCCACGCGCTATGCTGTGCGCGAGTCACCCGGAAAGGCGTTCATGTTCGACCCTGTTCAAACGTACAATATGAATCTCGTGCCCATGGTCATCGAACAGACCAGCCGGGGCGAACGGGCGTTCGACATCTTCTCGCGCCTGCTGAAGGAGCGGATCATCTTCGTGACGGGCGTGGTCGAGGACGGCATGGCCAGCCTCGTCACCTCGCAGCTGCTGTTCTTGGAATCGGAGAACCCGAAGCGGGAAATCTCCATGTATATCAATAGTCCAGGCGGTATCGTGACGTCCGGTCTCGCGATCTACGACACCATGCAATACATCCGCAGCCCGGTCTCGACGGTGTGCATCGGCCAGGCCGCCTCGATGGGGTCGCTGCTGCTGGCGGCGGGGCGCAAGGACATGCGCATCGCGCTGCCGAACGCCCGGATCATGGTGCACCAGCCGTCCGGCGGGTTCCGCGGCCCGGCCTCGGACATCGAGCGCCACGCTGAGGACATCCTCGCCACCAAGCGCCGGCTGAACGAGATCTACGTCAAGCATACCGGCCAGCCCTATGAGCGGGTGGAGCGGACGCTCGACCGCGACCATTTCATGACCGCCGAGGAGGCCCGCGATTTCGGGATCGTCGACAAGGTTTACGAGAAGCGCGAGCTTGCGGAGGCGTCCTGAGGGCGCGTTGGCGGCGGCGCCTCGAAACGGGCGCCCGCGCGCCCGACGGGTCCAGACGCTTGCGGCCCGGGGCTTGCTATGGTCGTATCGCCCCAATGGGGTGAACTTTTTCGTAAGGATGGCGCGCCAGGGTCGGTTTTGGGCGGGTCGCATCATCTCTGGGGCGGGTCGCGCGTCGGCGGCCAGCTCGATGAGGAGCGCTTATGAGTAAGAGCACGTCCGGCGGCGAGTCCAAGAACACGCTGTACTGCTCCTTCTGCGGCAAGAGCCAGCACGAGGTTCGCAAGCTGATCGCCGGTCCCACGGTGTTCATCTGCGACGAGTGCGTCGAGCTGTGCATGGACATCATCCGCGAGGAGCACAAAAGCTCGCTGGTGAAGTCCAAGGAAGGCGTGCCGAGCCCGAAGGAGATCAAGGGCGTCCTGGACGATTACGTCATCGGCCAGGAGCACGCCAAGCGCGTGCTGTCGGTGGCGGTCCACAACCATTACAAGCGGCTGAACCACGCGGCGAAGAATTCCGACGTCGAACTGGCCAAGTCGAACATCCTGCTGATCGGCCCCACGGGCTGCGGCAAGACGCTGCTCGCCCAGACGCTGGCGCGCATCATCGACGTGCCGTTCACCATGGCCGACGCCACGACGCTGACCGAAGCCGGCTATGTCGGCGAGGATGTCGAGAACATCATCCTCAAGCTGCTGCAGGCGGCGGATTACAACGTCGAACGCGCGCAGCGCGGCATCGTCTATATCGACGAGGTCGACAAGATCTCGCGCAAGTCCGACAACCCGTCCATCACGCGCGACGTGTCAGGCGAGGGCGTGCAGCAGGCGCTGTTGAAGATCATGGAAGGCACGGTCGCGAGCGTGCCGCCGCAAGGCGGTCGCAAGCACCCGCAACAGGAGTTCCTGCAGGTCGACACGACCAACATCCTGTTCATCTGCGGCGGCGCCTTCGCCGGTCTCGACAAGATCATTTCGCAACGCGGAAAAGGTTCCGCGATAGGCTTCGGCGCCACGGTGCGCGATCCCGAGGACCGCAGAACCGGCGAATTGCTGCGCGAAGTGGAGCCGGACGATTTGTTGAAGTTCGGCCTGATCCCGGAATTCGTCGGCCGCCTGCCCGTGCTGGCCACGCTTGAAGATCTCGATGAGCCGGCGCTCGTGACGATCCTCACCGAGCCGAAAAACGCGCTGGTGAAGCAGTATCAGCGCATGTTCGAGATGGA
>JANRIR010000035.1:0-28538 GCA_033764725.1 Hyphomonadaceae bacterium | reverse complement strand
GTGAAATGAGCGGATCGGCGCGGCGTCGCCCCGTCAGTCCGCTGCGCGGCCAGCTCCCCCGTAAACGGGGGAGCAACGAGGCGGCTCCTTTCTTCCCCCGCTTGCGGGGGAAGTGGCCGGCGAAGCCGGACGAAGGGGGCGACGCCGCGCCGATCAGCTCATTTCACACACGCAACAACCTCTCGTTAAGCCTCCGTCAAGGCGATCATCCGTGTCATGCTGCCCTGAGAGATTCGCGTCTCGTTTTTGGGGGCTTTCGTCCGTCCGATGCCGATCGTCACGCACGCGCTTCTGTACGCGGGCTACGCGCTCGTTTCGCTGACCATCGGGCTGGCGCTGTCGCAGATCGGCGGCGCGGCCGCGGCGGAGGCGTTTCTGGGCGGGCTTGCGCTGTTCTGCGCGTGCGCGATCACGCACGGCACCATCACCGCCGCCGCCGCCGCCGGCGCCATCGGGCGCACGGAAAAGCGCATCCGCGGCGAGATCGACCGCCTGCGCGAGGCCGACCGCGCGGTGAACGCCGATCTCGACGATTTCGCCGCGCGCATGCAGGACCTCGAGCGCGCCGTGCAGGAGATCGCCGAGCGTCCGCCGCCGGCCTTGCCGGCGCCGCAGCCTGCGCCCGACATTCGCATGATCGACCAATTGGTCGACCGCCTCGAGCGCGCCATGGAGAGCCGCCTTGCGACGGCGAGCGGCGCCGCGCCCCGCGCCGCGCGCGGGCCGATCGACATCGTGCGCGAGGCGCTGCACGAAAATCGCGTCGAGCTGCACCTGCAGCCGATCGTGTCGCTGCCGCAACGAAAAACCGCCTTCTATGAGGGCTATACGCGCCTGAAAGACGCCAGCGGAAGGCTGATTCTGCCGCAGGATTTCATTCCGGCGGCGGAAGAAGCCGGCATGATGACGATGATCGATTATGCGCTGCTGTTCCGCTGCGTGCACATCGTGCGCCGGCTGCAGAAGCAGGACCGCCGCGTCGGCATCTTCTGCAATTTGTCGCCGCGCGTGCTCGCCGACGATGCGATCTTCCCGCAGTTTCACGACTTCATGCGCGAGAACCGCGACCTCGCCGGCGCCGTCATTTTCGAAATTCCGCAACACGCCTATGACGCGCGCACCAGCCTCGAAGCGCGCGCCATGGCCAAGCTGACCGAGCTCGGCTTCCGCTTCTCCATCGACAAGGTGTCCGACCTCGCCTTCGATCTGCCCGATCTCGAGCGCGCCGGGGTGCGCTACGTCAAGGCGCAGGCGCACGACATCGTCGCCCAATGGGCGCGCGAAGGCGTGCGCCCGCGTTCCGCCATCACCCGCGAGATCGACGCGGCCGACATCGTCGCGGTCATGCAGCGCTACGGAATCGACCTGATCGCCGAGCGAATCGAAACCGAGAACGCCGTCGTCGAAATCCTCGATCTCAATTGCGGTTTCGGCCAGGGCCATCTGTTCGGCGCGGCGCGCGCGATCAAGGACAGCCTGATGGAAGAGACCGCCCCGCCGCCCGGCTTCTTCGACCGCACGGGTCGTTTCGCGGCGAATTGAGGCGCCGCCGCTGCGCCCCCATCCCCCGGCTTCGCCGGGTGCTTCCCTCGCAAGCGGGGGAAGAAAGAACGCGCTTTGCTCCCCCGCGCGCGGGGGAGCTGGCCGCGAAGCGGACTGAGGGGGCGATGCGCACCCGGGCGCTCTAAAAACTTTCGCACAACGCCAAGAATTCCCGCGCCGCGCGGCGCCAGGCGAAGCGCGTGCGCTGTGCAAGTGCGGCCGTGCGCAGGCGTGCGGCGACAGCGGGATCGAGCGCGTCGCGCGTCTTGGCGGCGATGTCGGCTGCGTTGCGCGGATCGAACTGCAGCGCCGCATCGCCGCCGACTTCCGGCAGCGCGGTGACGTTCGCGATCGCCAGCACGCCGCCAGCCCACAGCGTCTCCGCCGCGGGAAGGCCGAAGCCTTCCAACAGGCTCGGCACGACCACGCAGGCGGCGCGCTGATAAAGCGCATGCAGGACGCCGTCGGAGATGCGCGGCAAAAGTGCGATGCGCGCGTCCTGCGGCGTCGCCTGCTCGCCCACATAGGCGCCGGCCTGATGCAGACCGACGACCGCGATCTTCACCGCATCCGGCAATCCCTCCAACAAAGCGCGCACCGCGAAGGGCAAATTCTTGTGCTTGGCCGCACTGCCCATCACCAGCACGAACGGATCGGCGCCAAGCCCCAGCGCATCGGCGCCGGCGTGATCGGGCCCTTCGCGCAGGATGTGGTCGCCGCCATTGGCGATGACGCTCAGGCGCTGCGCCGGCGCGCCGACCCTGATGAGCGCGTCGCGCGAATAGTCCGACACCGTGACGATGCGAAAGCCGCGCAAGCCAGACCCGCGCAGCATCAGCGTGTGCCAGGCGCGATAGGCAGCGCCATATGTTTCCGGCGCCTCGAAAATATGTGCGTCGTGAATCCAGATGATGGAGCGCCGCGCCAGAAGCGGGGTGACGTTGCAGAAGCTCACCACCACGTCGCCGCCGGCGGCGAACGGCATGGCCAATTGTTCAGCCGGGATCGATCCGGGGCCCGGCGTGATCGGCATGACGCGCGCGATCGCCGCACGCCCGGCCGGCCCGAAGTCGGCGCCGTCGGGCGCAGCCAGCGCAAACCGCCCGCGCCAATCGGGGCGCTCGGCCAATTCCTGCGTCAAGGCGTTGAGCAATTCGCGGCCCACGCGCGTGACGCCGGTATAGGGCTTGGCCAGAAAGCGGCCATTGATCAGGAAACGCGGCGGCGCCATCGCATGCTCCTCATCGCGCCCGCACGCCGAGGCGCGCGAGCGCTGCGGCGAACGCATCGGCGTAGGCGGCGTAGCCGCGCGGCGTGAACGTGCGCGCAGCGACCATATAAGCGACCGCGCCCGCCGCAACCGCGACGGCGATCCGCGGCCAGCCGCCAAGACCTGCAAGGGCGGACGCATACAAGACGATGAGCACCGCCCCAGCCATCACCAACGCGTTGACGGAGAGCCGCGCCCACAAGGCGATCAAGGCGCCGGGCGCGATATGCGCCTCGCGCGCCATCGCGGGAAAGAACAGCGCCGCAGCGATGATCAGCGCCGCGCCATGGGCGACGCCGGTCCAGAACAGGCCGAACGGCGCGCCGACGAACACCGAGACGAGATTGAGTGCTGCGCCGCCGATCACCGTCGCCGCCAGCATGCCGGTTCGGTTGGCGACGCCGAACACCACTTCCG
This sequence comes from Hyphomonadaceae bacterium, assembly GCA_033764725.1. Lineage (GTDB taxonomy): Bacteria > Pseudomonadota > Alphaproteobacteria > Caulobacterales > Aquidulcibacteraceae > RI-43. The sequence goes on along the minus strand of JANRIR010000035.1, from coordinate 25,309 downwards.
CCGGCGCCGTGACCGCCGCCAGGAGCCGCGCGATCGCGATGACGAGGATCACCACCGTGGCGCCGGTCCATTCCGGCCCGAACGCAAGCGGCAAGGCGTCCGCCGCGATCAGCGCAATGCCGCCGATCAAGGCGAACACGCCAAGCGCGAAAATCTCGGTCTGCTGCGTCACCGCGGCGCTATAGGCCTGCGCGTCATGCTTGAGCTGCGGCAGCCGCGCCCACAGCGAGGTGCGCAGCGGCTGATAGAGCACGTCCCAGCCGATCAGCAGGATGCGGTTGGCGAGGCGGAACAAGCCGGCGTCCGCCACGCTCAACAGCGCGCCGATGCTGACGTCCATCGCCATCTGCCCGCCATTGGCGATGAAACGCGTCGACACGATCGCGCCGGCGAAGCGCGCCATGTCGGCGGCGACGGCGGGCGCGAAGCCGAAACGCGGGCGCCAGCGGCCGCTGGCTGCAAACAGCGCCGCCAATGTGATCTCGCGGCCGGCGCGCTGCAGCACCAACGCATACACGCCCGCGCCCATCGCCAGACCCGACAGCGCCAGAACAAGCCCCACGCCGTCGGCGATCATCGTGCACACCGCCACCGCGCTCATGCGCCCGTCGCGGATCATCACGCTTTCCATGAACACGGTGAGCGCGGAGACGAAAAAGATCGGCGCCAGCCAGCGCAACAGCGCGCCGATGCTGGGGCTGTCGAGAATCCGCGTCAGCGCGAATGACAGCGCCAGCGCGAGCAGCGCGGCGGCGAACGCGCTGGCGATGGTGAACGCGAAGGCGGTTTGCGCCGTCAGCGCGCGGTCGCGCTCCTTGATGACGTACTCATAGACCCCGTGGCCGACGAGCACGGCCAGCGCCGCCTGCGCGGAGGCCGCGATCATGAAGGCGCCGAAGCGTTCGGGGTCGAGCGCCAGCGTCACCGCGAACAGCACCGCGGCGTTGACCAGCTGCACCCAGATGCGCGACGCGGCGAGGAGCGCGGGTCCAAACCGCGACGAGGCCGGGGCCGTGTCGGTCATGCTGTCGCGTCGTCCCGCCGAAAACCGCGGGCACCCTGTTCGGCGTCGCCCGACTTGTCCATCGGCCGCGGCGCCGCGGCGCCCCCTCCGACCGCTTCGCGGCCAGCTCCCCCGCACGCGGGGGAGCAAACGATGCTCTTTCTTCCCCCGCTTGCGGGGGAAGTGGCCGGCGAAGCCGGTCGATGGGGGCCGTTCGCGCTTTCTTCAGCAGCTTGCTAGAACGCTGCCGCAAAATCACAGCCGCATACCGGGGAGCGCCATGGCAGACCTCTTGAACGTCACCCGCGACGGGCCCGTCGCCATCATGACCATGATGCGGCCAGACGCGATGAACGCGCTCGGCGAATTGGGCGACGGCGATGCGTTCGCCGCCGCGTGCGCGGCGCTCAACGCCGACCGCAGCGTGCGCTGCGCGATCCTCACCGGTTCCGGCCGCGCCTTCTCGGCTGGCGGCAATGTCAAGGCGATGAAGGACCGCCAGGGCGCGTTCGCCGGCTCCCCGGCTGAAATCCGCGAGGCCTATCGCACCAACATCCACCGCATCGCGCGCGCTTTGTATGGGCTGGAGATCCCGCTGATCTCGGCGGTGAACGGCCCGGCGATCGGGCTCGGCTGCGATGTCGCGTGCATGGGCGATATCCGCATCGCCTCGGAGAGCGCCAAGTTCGGCGTCACCTTTCTGAAACTTGGGTTGATCCCGGGCGACGGCGGCGCTTGGCTGCTGCCGCGGGCGATCGGGATGTCGCGCGCGGCCGAATTGCTGTTCACCGGGGACGTCATCGATGCGCAGACGGCGCAGGCCTGGGGGCTGGTGTCGCGCGTCGTGCCGGGGGACGCGCTGATGCCGGAGGCGCTGGCGCTGGCCCAGCGCATCGCCGCCCAGCCGCCCCAGGCGCTGCGCCTCGCCAAGACCCTGCTCAAGCAGGGCCAGAACACGACCTATGACGCCATCCTGGAGTTTTCCGCCGCTGGCCAGGCCTTGATGCACCACACCGCCGACCACGAAGAGGGCGTCGCCGCGATCCTGGAGAAGCGGGCCGCCCAGTTCAAAGGAGAGTGACATGATCCGCGTTTCCGCCGCGCTCGCGGCCCTGGCGATGCTCGCCTCCTGCGCCAGCGCGCCCGAACCGACCGCGACCTCCAGCGTCTCCACCGGCGGCTGGCGCTTCGATTACGACGCCGCGACCGGGGTGGCCTCGGCGGTGCAAACGCAGGCCGGCGGCGGCGACACCGTCGCCATCACGTGCCGCGCACCCGACGGCGACATGGTGATCGCCGATTACACCCTGGCGCGCGCCAACGCCGCACAGGTCGATTTCGCCATCCGCCAGGAATCGATCCGCGTGCCCGCCGCGCGCGGCACGGGGCCGGACGGGCGCCCCGCCTTGACCGTGCGCCTGCCGCGCCGGCCGCCCAATCTCGGCGCCTATCCCGCGACCGACGGCACGGTGCGGCTGACGGCCGGCTCCGCCACCCACACCTTCGCCAGCGGCGCCGGCGAAAAGATCTGGCAGGTGGCGCAAGCCTGCTGGCCCAGCGGGAGCTGAGCGGGCGGCCGGATTTGCCAAGGTCCCGCTGCGGCTGTTGATTGCCCCCGAAGCGAATAAGAGGTCCTGGGGTGGTCGGCACAGTTACGGTCAAGGTCCGCGGGCGCGACGGCGCCGTCGTGTACGCCGAAGGCCCTGGCCAGACGATCGAAGGCCACTTCGAATATACGGCGGCGGCGAGGTCGTCGCCATCGTCACGTTCGGCGCGGAAGAGTCCTGGCGCACGGCCCATCCGTGGGCCGTGGCGCGCCGCGATGACATTCTGCGCTTCATCGGCGACGAGCTGGTCCGCCAGCAGGCGCCGCAGAGCGCCGCCGAGATCGATCGCGTCAGCGGCGCGATCGTGCTGCGCGGCGGCGTCGGGGGCGATCCGAGAAAAGCCGCCGACAGGGCCAAGGCGGCGGCGTTCGTCTGGCGGTTCAGCCGCCTCTCGGCGCTCGCGGCGGCGGCGGTTCTGGCCGTCGCGCTCGCAGCGGGCGCGGTGGCCTTGGTCGGGCGGGAGGCGTTGACCGCAGCACAACCCCTCGGCGCGCCGCTGAACGACAGCGTCCGCTACGACGGCGGCGTCGCGACGCTCATCATGCGCACCGACCCGCAGGGTCCGCGCTGGAGCGGCCGCGGCGGCGGCGAAACCGTCTCGGTGAGCCTGCTCCTGATCCCGTTCGAGGGCGCGGCGCCGCGGCTGACGCGGCTGGTCCAAGGGGTCGAGGCCAATAATTTGACCCTCGCACGCGTGCTGGGCGGGGACGGCGCAACGGTGTGGGCCGACGCCGGGGGCCTGTTCGGCGTGCGCCTGCGCGATGGCGCGCTGGTGACGCCGGACGCCCTGCAGGCGGCCAATCCCGGCCTCGAGCCAGGCTGGTGGCGAGACCCGCGGGGCATGAGCGTCCGCGAGGGGCGGCTGCACATCATGCGCATCGATCGCAGCGCGGCGGTCAGCGTCGATCCGCAAACGCTGCGCGCCGCGCCGGCCGAGCCGCGCCCGGGGCCCCCGCGCCTGAGCGCGCCTGCGCAGGATGCGTTCATGGCGGCGGGCCTGCTTACCGCCGGCGGCGCCTGGCTTGGTCTGCAGCCGGCCGACGAAGGCCCCGGCGCGCTGCGCGTCGGCCGCTGGCTGCGGCCGGTGGAGAGTGCGGACGCTGCGAACGCGCCGCGTTTTCTGGCGCTCGCGGCGCTCGATCCCAGCGCCGACCGCACGCGTTATCGCATTCGCGCCATCGCGCGCGTTGGCGCCGGGAGCTTCGTGAACGCCGGCTTTCTACGCAGCGACGCTGCGTCCGAGCCGCTGCGCCTGCGCGATCCGGCCGGCGCGGTGCTGATCCACACCAGGCCGCCGGCGCACACAGGAACCCTGCTCGTTTCACGGGTCGACGAGGCGGGCGGCGTCGCATGGACGGCCGATACAGGGCTCGACCGCTTTACGCTGCGCCAGATCCTGCCAGGCGACGGCGTCAGCGCCTTCGTGGGCGCCCGCCCGCCGGAGCCCGGCCGCCTGAGCGAACCGCTTGTCGTTATCGTCGACAACAACACCGGCGCGGTGACGACGCATACGCTGTGGCGTTGAGGGTCGCGCCCGCAAAAGCGCGTCTCCACGTCAAGCGCTTTAGTGTTGCACCGTCGCGTAGAGCATCGGGTGGCCGAGGTTTGAAACGTCCGTCACCTCGACGCGGACTTCCGGCAGGTCCGCCACCTTGGCGCGCGCAATCGGCAGATCCCGCGCCGACTGGTCCGACACGACAAAATAGCCCACCGCGCCAAGCTGCGGCTCGAGCGGCGTGCCGAGCGACGGCGCGCGCGCGAAGTTGCCGATATAGGTCGCTTCGCCCGGATGGATTGTGAACGGAATTGAAAACGGCGTCGCGGAGGACCACACGACGCCCGCGATGATCAACGTGCCGGTGAAGCCGAAATCATCAATTTCGTAGCGCCCAGGCGGCAAGGACTGAACGATGACGCGACCGGCTTCGCGCCCGTCATAGTCAAGATCGCGCGGTCGCGGCCTGAAGAAGCCGACGCACCGGCACACCATGGTCCCGCGCGCATCATCGACCGCTTCGCCGCTCGATGTGGCGGTGCGCCGATAACCGAACGAGAAATTCATCGCAATGTCGAACGAGCCGACCGAGTAGACCAACGCGCCCGGCGTTTCGTTGTCCTGCGCCCGCGCATTGTTCGCAACAGCCAGCATGGCTGCGACGACGATCACCGCAAGGGGCTTGAACCAACGCATTCCACGCTCTCGATCAACCAAAAGACACCAGACCTCTGCGAATGCGCGTTGAACCGCACCATCGCCCCGGACAGGCGGCGCCTGATCCGGGGCCCATCTTCAACCAATCAGAAGACATGGGCCCCGGCTCTCGCTTCCAGCGAGGCCGGGGCGATGGCGTGATTGGCTTCGCGCTTTCGCAGGGGCCCCCTCAGCGAATCCGCACCGGCGCCGCTTCCGCGCGCACCGCGGCTTCGCGGCGGTCGAGCGCGGCGACGAGCGCGGCGGCGGTCGCGTCTTCGCCCAGCACACGGCTCATCACCGCGAGCGCCTGGGTTTGCGACGCCGATACGCCGAGCAGCTCCTGCAATTCCTCGATCGGGCTGCGTTCGGCGGGGAACATGCGCAATTGCACGGTGGCGTTCTCGTCGATGCCGCCGAGCGCGCGGGCGCGCGCGAGCGCGGTCTGGAAGCCGCCGAGATGATCGACGAGGCCGCGTTCCTTCGCCTGCGCGCCGGTCCATACGCGGCCGCGCGCGACTTCGCGCACTTGCGCCACCGTGAGCCGCCTGCCCGTCGCCACGCGCTGCAGGAATTCCTGATAGGCGCGATCGACATAGCCCGCGAACGCCGTGCGGCCTTCATTGGTGAAGGGCTGGTCGGCGCTGAACATGGTCACCAAAGGCGAGCCCACGGTCAGCGTTTCGGTGCGCACGCTGAGATAATGCTCAAGCGCAGGCCCGAGCACGATCTTGCCGCCGATGACGCCGATCGAGCCGGTGATCGTCGACGGCGAGGCGACGATCTCATCGGCCTCGGCGGCGACGTAATAGCCGCCCGAGGCCGCGACATCGCCCATCGAGATCACGACGCGCTTGCCGTTCTCGCGCACGGTGCGCAGCGCGTGCAGGATCTGATCCGAGGCGACCACCGATCCGCCAGGGCTCGAAACACGGAAGATGATCGCCTTCACGTCTTCGTCTTCGCCGGCATCGAGCAGCGCGCGCGCGATGGCGTCGGAATTCATCAAGATGTCGCCGCCGAAGGGCGAGCCGTCCGGCACGCCCGACACGATCTCGCCTTCGCCGCCGACGACGGCGATGACGTCGCCGCCGCTTGCGGGACGGGGATGATAGGCGGCGAACTCCACGATCTCGGCGCCCTCGCCGGCGCGCGCGAGCGCGGCGCGCTCGGCGTCTTCGGGACGGCCGATCTCGTCGATCAGCTTCAGCTCCTTCGCGCGCTCCGCGGTGTAAGGCGATCCGTCGATCGCGGCGCGCACGGCCGCAGGCGTGATGTCGCGATCGGCGGCGATGTGGGCGATCATATTGTCATAGACGCCGTTCATCAGGCTCAGCGTCTCTTCCCGGTGCGACGGGGTGAAGCCGGATTCGGTGATCGAATTGGCGGCGGTCTTGTACTCTTCCCGCGCCTCGAACTGGGCCTGCATGCGGAAGCGGCGCAGCGTGTCGGCGAAGAACGAGCCCTCGGCCGCAAGGCCCATCGGCATGAATTCGCTCGACCCTTGCAGATAGACCGCATCGGCGCCCGCGACGGCCGCGAAGCCCGCCATCGAGAGCCGAACCCCGTCGCCCTGCACGTGGGCGATCACGAACTTGCCCGCCGCGCGCACCCGGGCCAGCGCATCGCGCAGCTCTTCGGCATGGGCGGGGGAGGTTCCGTCGGTGTTGGCGCGGATATAGACGCCCTTCACCCGGTCATCCGTTGCGGCCGCATCGAGCTTCTGGACGACGTCCATGAGGCTCGGCCCCGCGCCGAACGCGGCCAGCGGACTTTGCGGGCGCTGATCGGTCATCTCTTCCCGCAGGTCGAGCGCCAGGACCATGGCGCTCGGCGCGGCGGGCGCGGCGTTCATCGACGAGCTGATCGCCGAGATCAGGATGATCGGGCCGATCACCAGGAACAGGATCAGGCCCGCCAGCACGCCGGCCACGGTGATGAGGAATTGCTTCACGCTGCGCTCCACCCGCAAACCCCGCCCTGCCCCACCCCGGGAGGGCCAAGATTTATCGATAAATGATAAGGCGTCGCCTGAAGGGCGCAAGGCGCCGGACGGGATTTCTTCGCAGGCGTAGCGCCGGGGCGCAGATTATGGCAAACTTTGTCATCAGGAGACCGTGATGGCGACGATGAACGTATCACTGCCGGAAGCGCTGAAAGCCTGGGCGGAGGAGCAGGTGGCGGGCGGCCGCTACGCCAATGTCAGCGACTATATCCGCGACCTGATCCGCCGCGACCAGGACCGCGCCGAAAAAATCGCCTCGCTCAGGGCGCTGATCGATGAGGCGGAGGCCAGCGGCGATTACGCGCCGTGGAGCGCCGACGAAGTCCGTCGCGCGGCGAAGGCGACTTCGGGCGGCGTGACTCCTTGATGCGGCGCGCGCTGCGCGAGCGCGCCTTTTTGCGCGACGCCGCGCAAGCCTATGCCTACGTCGCACGCCGCAGCGACGCCGCTGCCGATCGCCTCCTCGATGAACTCGATCGGATGGTCGTCCTCCTGGCGGAGAATCCCGGCGTCGGCGCTCAGCGGCCCGAGCTTGGGGAGGGCGTCCGGTCATTCCCGCTCAGGCGGTACAAGTACTTGATATTCTACCGCTATGACGAAGCAGTCCTGCGGCTTTTGCGCTTCCTCCATGGCGCGCGCGATATTGCCGTGGCGTGGTCTGGCGGCGAGCCGACGGATGAGGACGCCCCTGGCGGCTGAAATGGTCGGAGCAGCAAGATTCGAACTTACGACCCCCACGTCCCGAACGTGGTGCTCTACCAGGCTGAGCTATGCTCCGACGAGGGCGGGCTTATACAGGGGCCGACCCGGGCGCGCAACGCACCCGGCGCGGGCGAGTTGCATCACGCGACGGGCGGCATTAAACAGCCGCTCCTTCGCGCCGCGGGCGTTGCTCGCGGCGGGTCTTGGGGTGTCGCCAAGTGGTAAGGCAGCGGTTTTTGGTACCGCCATTCCTAGGTTCGAATCCTAGCACCCCAGCCAACCTCGCGCGCGGCCGCATGCACCGGTTGGCTTACGCCGTCGCTCAAAGCGCACGAAGGTTGCCCTCCGAAGCCTTGGCGAAGGAGGGCCGTTGCACGCTGTAATGTCTCTACCTGCTGACGCGCGACGCCTTCGCCGACCAGCGTTACACGGCATTCGCCGCCAATCTCACGGCGCGCCTTAAATCGCACAACACGGCGCGACAAAACCTACGGCGACATACCGCCCCTGGACTCTCGCGACCTACCTCGCCTTCAGCGATGAAGACAAAGCGCGCGCATTTGAATTCTACCAGAATCTGGTTCCAGCGCAGCATTCGCCGCCACGCGGCTTTGGTGATCCCGCGCTCGTGCGCGCTTCGGTCGGCTGACGCCGTCACGGCGCAAGGCATCACGCTGCGCCATAGCGCGCCGCCTGTGCGCGCACCACGTCCTGAAATTCCTTCACAATTTCAGCAATAATCTCCGCCACCGGCTTGACGCTGTCGATGCGGCCGGCGACTTGGCCGGTGAGCGCGATGGAGGCCTCCATGTCGCCGCCGAAATAGAGATCGAGCGCGTGGGCGAATTCCGCCATCGGCGGGGGGCCCTGATAGTCGGGCCCCAATTCGCGCTCTAGGCGGCTGGTCTTTTGCGTGCGCAACGCCCTGAGCGCGGGCCTGGAGAATTGGTTGAGGAAGACCGTGTCGGTGCTGTCCGCGGCGACGATGGCGTTCTTCCAATTCTCATGCACCGGGCTTTCGGCGGCGCTGACCATGCGCGTGCCGAGTTGCACGCCTTCCGCGCCCAGCGCGAACGCCGCCGCCATCGTGCGCCCGCACGCGATGCCGCCTGCCGCGATGATCGGCACGGACACCTTCTCCGCCACCTGCGGCAACAGCACCATCGTCATCACCGGGCTCGGGTTCTTGAAGCCGCCGCCCTCGCCGCCTTCCACCACGAGGCCGTCGACGCCCGCATCCACCGCCTTCAGCGCGGCCTGGAGCGTCGGCACAACGTGAAAGACGATCAGGCCCGCATCTTTCAATTGGCGGCAATATTTCGTCGGATCGCCGGCCGATGTGGTGACGAAGCGCACGCCCTGTTCGATGACGAAATCGGCGATGCCCGGGTCGCGCACGAAGGCCTGCGCGATGTTCACGCCGAAGGGCTTGTCGGTGAGCGTGCGCATCTTGACGATTTCCGCGCGCACCTCCTCCAATTGGCCCGAAGACGTTTCGATGATGCCCACGCCGCCGGCGTTCGACACCGCCGAAGCGAGCTGCGCGCGCGCGATCCAGCCCATCGGCGCCTGCACGATCGGATACGCGACGCCGAGCATCTGCGTGATGCGATTGACGATCGCCATGACGTCTCCCCCATGTGGTTTGCGCCATGCTAGGCTTGGCGCGCCCGGCCCGTCCAGTGCGCGCCGGCGGATGGGCGCCCATGAATCCGCTTTACGCTGCGTTGCCGACGACGATCTTCGAAACCATGTCGGCCCTCGCGCGCGAGACCGGCGCGGTCAATCTCGGCCAGGGATTTCCCGAGGACGACGGTCCGGTCGCCCTGCGCGAGATCGCCGCGCGCGCGTTGATCGAGGGGCCGAACCAATATCCCCCGATGCGCGGCCTGCCGGCCCTGCGCGAAGCGGTTGCGACCCATTACGCGGCCCACCAGGGCGTCGCGCTGGACTGGACGCGCGAAGTGACGGTCACGTCTGGCGCGACCGAAGCGCTCGCGGCGGCGTTTCTTGCGCTCGTCGCGCCCGGCGACGAGGCGATCGTCTTTGCGCCGAGCTATGACAGCTACGCGCCGATGCTGCGCCGCGCCGGCGCCGAGGTGCGTGCGGTTCCGCTGAAGCCGCCGGCCTGGCGCATCGATCGCGACGCGCTCGCCGCCGCCATAACCGACCGTACGCGCGTGATCGTCGTCAACACGCCGCACAATCCCACCGGCGCGCTGCTGCACGACGACGACGCACGCCATCTGGAGATGCTTTGCGCAGCGCGCGATATCGTTCTGGTGGCCGACGAAGTGTGGGAGCACGTCACGTTCGACGGCGTCGCGCACAAGAGCCTATTGTCCTGGCCCGGCCTGCGCGCGCGCTGCGTCAAGATCGGCTCCGCGGGCAAGATGTTCGCCATGACCGGCTGGAAGGTCGGTTTCGTGTGCGCCAGCGCGCCGCTCACCGAAGCGATCGCCAAGGCGCACCAATTCCTCACGTTCACCACGCCGCCAAATCTGCAGACCGCCGCCGCCGCCGGCCTCGCTCTGCCGAACGATTATTTCACCGCGATGCGCGCCGATCTGCAGCGCGCGCGCGACCGCCTCGCGCACGGGCTGACGCAAGCCGGCTTCCGATGCTTGCCGGCGCAGGGAACTTATTTCCTCACCGTCGACCTCGCCGCCTCCGGCGTCGCGGCGCCCGACGCCCAGTTCGCGTTTCGCGCGGTGAAGGAGGAAGGCGTCGCGGTGATCCCGCTCTCTGCGTTCTATGATTCAGCGCCGGAGACCGGCTTCATCCGCCTGTGCTTCGCCAAGCGCGACGACACGCTTGATCGCGGCGTGGAGCGCCTGACGCAAGCGCGCAAACTGTTCGTGTGAGGCAGTGCGCCGTAGCAAGGACCGAGCGCCAACATGCGCACACTGCGACGCTCGGTCCTCGCGAAAGCGAGGACCCATCTCTGTTCAGCAAAAAAGACAGCGGCTGCAGCTTTTGCGTCGCGATGGGCCCCGGCCTTCGCCGGGGCCGAGCGTGAAGCGTTGCAACGCTGCCATGCAATCCGCTCGGCCCCGGCGAAGGCCGGGGCCAATCGCGAAAATACTCCGGCGCGTCAGCGCAGCGATTCGCGGTCGAGGTTGAGCGCATCGACGCCGATGCGCTCCACATCGGGGCGGCGCGTGCGGATCGCGTCGACGAAGACGTCCGCATCGCCGGCGATGACGATATCGGCGCGCGCGGGATCGAAGATCGCCGCGCCCGCCGCCTGCACCTGCTCCGGCGTCACCGCCGCGACGTCACGCGCGAACGTCTGCAGACCCTGCAGCGGCGCACCATAGAGCGATAGCGCGGAAATCTGCCCCGCCAGGCCCGACGTCGTCTCCACATCGCGGCCGAAATCGCCGATCAACCCGGCAGTGCGCGCGCGCAATTCGTCGGCGCCGACGGGCTCTGCGCCAAGGCGCGCGAATTCGGCGATCATCAGATCGAGCACTTCGGCGGCGGCGTCGTTGCGCGTTTGCGCGGCGGCCACGATCGGCCCAGGCGCGGCGCGCGCGTCGAGGCTGGCGCCGGCGCCGTAGGACAAGCCGCGCTTGATGCGGATTTCCTGGTTGAGCCGTGCGGAATAGCCGCCGCCGAGCACGGCGGAGGCGACGAGCGTCGGGAAATAGCCCTCATCGCGTCGTGCGACGCCGCGCAGGCCGAGCGTCACAGCGGCCTGACCGGAGTCCGGCAGATCGATGACGATGGCGCGCGGCGAGGGCGCGCTGACGCTGGCGTCGGGCTCGGCGGGCAGCCCTTGCGCGGGGCGCTGCCAATCGCCGAACGCCTGCTCCGCCAGCGCAAACGCGCGCTCCGCGCTGACATCGCCGGCGATGACGAGCACGGCGTTGTCGGGCCGCCAATGCGCGCCGTGAAAGCCGGCGATCTCGTCGCGCGTGATCGCCGCGATGCTGCGCGGCGAAGCGGCCGCGCCATAGGCGCCGCTGCCGAAGATCGCACGCGTGAGCGCGTAGCCGGCGAGCGCGCGCGGCTGGCTCAAGCTGAATTGCAAACCGTCGAGCATCTGCTGGCGCTGACGCTCGACCTCTTCGGCCGCGAACGCCGGCGCGCGCACGACATCGGCGAGAATGGAGAACGCCTGATCGGCGCGGTCGACGCGCGTCTGCAGCTGCACGGCGGACGAATCCGCGCCTGCGCCGGCGCTCAGCGAGGCGCCGAGCGACTCGATCTGGCTGGCGATCTCGACCGCGCTGCGCGTTCCCGCACCCTTCACGACCAGATCGGCGGTCAAGGACGCAAGGCCGGCGCGGTCGCGCGGATCATCCGCGGCGCCCGACGCGAAGCGCATGTCGACGCTGATCAGCGGCACGCCGCGCACGCTGGCGGCGATCACGCGCAGGCCATTGGACAACACGCGCTCCTGCGTCTGAGGAATGCGCGCAGCGATCGGCGCCGCGGGCGCCGGCGGCGCGACGCGCTCGGCGTCGGACGCCGGCGCAACGATGGCGATCTCGCTTGCCGGGATGGTCAGCGCGCGCGCCTCGATCGTGTCGGCGGTTTCGATGCGGTCGTTCTGCGGAAACGCGGCGGCGGCGTCTTCGCCGAGATAGCGGATGGTGACGCTCTGGTCGTCGTCGAACCAGCGGCGCGCGACGCGGCGCACATCCTCGGCCGTCACCGCCTGGATCTGCGCCAGAAGGCGATCAGCGGCGGCCGGATCGCCGAAGCGGATGACGGCGTTGGCCAATTCATAGGCGCGGCCGAAAGCGGTTTCGCGCCCCGCCAGGGTTTCCGACACGATCTGGTTCTTGGCTTCGTCGAGTTCAGCGTCGGCGACGAGATCGTCGCGCACGGCTTCGATCTCCGCGCGCAAGGCCGCCACGCCCTCGTCTGCGGATTTGCCTTCGCTCAGGATGGCGGCCAGCACGTAGAGCCCGCGATCCTGCGTCGGCTCGGTCTGCGTCAGCACCTGGGCGGCGATCTGCTGGCGATAGACCAGCGCCTGATACAGCCGCGAGCTTTCGCCCTTCGACAGGATCGCATCGAGCACCATCAGCGCGGCGGTGTCGGGCGAGGTCGCCGGCGGAGCAGGAAACGAGATCGCCACCGCGGGCAGCGGCGTGTTGGGCGCGCGGGTGACAAAGTCGCGCGCCTCGTCGCGCTCGGGCTCCTGCGCTGTGACGCGCGGGATCGGCCGGTTCGGCGCTGCGATCGGGCCGAAATAGCGGTCGATCCATTGGTTCGCCTGCGCAGCGTCGAAATTGCCGGAGACGACCAGCACGGCGTTGTCGGGGCGATAATAGGTTGCGTGGAAGGCGCGCACGTCGGCGATGGTGGCGGCGTCGAGATCGTCGATGGAGCCGATGCCGGGACGGCCGTACGGGTGAACGTCGTAGCCGGTCTGCGCGAGATAGAGGCCGAACAGGCGCCCGTAGGGTTGCGCCAGAATGCGCTGGCGCAATTCCTCCTTCACGACGTCGCGTTCGGAATCGAACGTCGCCTCGTCGATGACGAGCGAACCCATGCGATCGGCCTCGGCGAACAGGATCGCTTCGAGGTGATTGGCGGGAACCACCGAATAATAATTGGTGAAATCGTCCCAGGTGGAGGCGTTGTTGAAACCGCCGACATCTTCGGTGAGGCGGTCGAATTGCTCGGCGCGCAGATTGCGCGTCGCCTTGAACATGATGTGTTCGAACAGGTGCGCGAAGCCCGAACGGCCGGCGGGATCGTCTTTCGAGCCGACGCGGTACCAGACATGCACGGAGGCGTTGGCGGTGGCGCGGTCCGGCATCAGGTAGACGCTGAGCCCATTGGACAGCGTGCGCGTCGTGTAGCGCAGCGGCGGGACCTCGAGCGCCGACCCGGCCGCGGGCTCGGGCGCGGGATCGGCCCCGATCGAGGCGCAGCCGCTCAAGACCGCCGCAGCCAAAGCTGCGACCACAGTGCGAAATCGTTTCAAGGGCGTCTCCCGTCGCGGGCGATGTAGTCCACCTGCGCGCCGCTGGCAAAGCCGGGGCGACGAACGCCGCCGGTCAGACGTCCCGCCGCAGCGCGCGCACGCCGCCGGCGCCGGCCACCAGCGCCAGATCGGCCATGCCGAGAAACAGACCATGCTCGACGACCCCCGGAATGTCCTTCAGCGCACGCGCCAGGGCGGCGGGGTCGGGAATGCGCCGGGCCTCGGCGTCCAGGATGTGATTGGCGCCGTCGGTCATGAAGGGCGCGCCTTGGGCGGTGCAGCGCAGGCGCACGACGTCGCCGTCGCAGCCCGTCGCGCGCAGGGCCGCGGCGATGCGCGGCGTTGCGAACGCGACGGCGAACGGGGTGACCTCGATCGGCAGACGAAACGCGCCGAGCGCAGCGACGGTCTTGCTGTCGTCGGCGATGACGATGAACCGCGCCGAGGCGCTCGCCACGATCTTTTCGCGCAGCAGCGCCCCGCCGGCGCCCTTGATCAGGTTGAGCGCGGGGTCGATCTCGTCGGCGCCGTCGACGCACAGATCGAGCGCGGGCGCATCCTCCAGCGCGATCGTCGGCACGCCGACCGCGCGCGCGAGCGTTTCGGTCGCGATCGAGGTGGCGACGCCGCTGACCTTGAGCCCCGCGGCGATCCGCTCGCCCAGCGCGCGCACGAAATGCGCCGCCGTGGAGCCGGTGCCGAGACCGAGGCGCATGCCGTCTTCCACATGATCGAGCGCGGCGATCGCGGCGGCGCGCTTGGCCTCGTCGCTCACGCCTTGTTCTCCCGCGCGGAAAGTTTCGCTGCGCGAAATTTCGCCGCCCAACCCTCGATGGCGCGCTGGCGCCCGCGCGCGACGGCCAGCGCATCGGCGGGGACATCCTTGGTGATGACGCTGCCCGACCCGGTATAGGCGCCCTCGCCGACCGAAACCGGCGCCACCAGCGCGGTGTCGGAGCCGATGAAGGCGCCGGCGCCGATCTCGGTGCGGTGCTTGTCGAAGCCGTCATAATTGCAGGTGATGACGCCGGCGCCGAGATTGGCGCGCGCGCCGACCGAGGCGTCGCCGATATAGCTCAAATGCGAGGCCTGCGCGGCCTCGCCGAAGGTCGCGTTCTTCACCTCGACGAAATTGCCGATCTTCACCTTCGCGCCAAGGCTGGCGCCGGGACGCAGGCGCGCGAACGGCCCGACGCTGGCGCCTTCGCCGATATGGGCGCCCTCGAGATGCGAAAACGCCTTGATCACCGCGCCGGACTCCACCGTCACGCCGGGCCCGAAAAACACGTTCGGCTCGATCGTCACATCGGCGGCGATGCTTGTGTCATGCGAGAAATACACCGTCTCCGGCGCGATCATGGTGACGCCGGCCTCGAGCGCTGCGCGGCGCACGCGCGCCTGGTGCGCGGCCTCCGCGGCGGCCAGTTCGACGCGCGAATTGACGCCCAGCATCTCGCTTTCCGCGCCGATGACGAGATGCGTCTTGAAGCCGGCCGAGCGGCCGAGGCCGACGATGTCGGTGAGATAATGTTCGCCCTTGGCGTTGTCGTTGCGCACCATCTGCAAGAGATCGAACAGCATGGCGCAATCGGCGACGAACACGCCGGAATTGCACAAGCGGATCGCGCGTTCGGCGTCCGTCGCGTCGCGGTGCTCGACGATGCGCAGCACCGCGCCGTCCTCGCCGGTGACGAAGCGGCCATAGCCGGTCGGATCGGCCGCTTCGAAGGCGAGCGCGACGAGCCCGCCTTTCTGCGCGCGCGCGGCGAACATCGCCTCGACGGTTTCGCGTCGGATCAGCGGCGTGTCGCCATAGAGGATGACGACATCGCCCTCGAAGCCCGCCAGGGCGCCCCGCGCCGCCTTCACCGCGTCGCCGGTGCCTTTCGGTTCGGCCTGCAGCGCCACCGCAGCCTCGCCCAGCCGCTGTGCGGCGTGCGCCGACACCGCCGGCGCAAGCGGACTGGCGACGACGATGGTTTTTTCGCACCCCAGCGCGCCGGCGACCGCGATCGCCCAATCCAAAAGCGCCCTGCCGCCGACCTTGTGCAGCACTTTGGGCGTAGAGGAGCGCATGCGCGTGCCCTGGCCTGCGGCAAGAATGATCGCTGCGCGCGCGCTGGCCATGCTCGTCTCCCGGCGGATTCGGCCTCTCCCTTAGCACAGCCGCGCGCGCTCACATCAAACGCAGCTGCCCCCGCTCGAGGCCGAGCAGCTTCTCCTTGCGCTCAAGGCCGCCGCCGAAGCCTGTGAGCGAGCCGTCGGCGCCGATCACGCGGTGACACGGCACGATGATGCCGATCGGGTTGCGCCCCACCGCGCCGCCCACGGCGCGCGCCGCCTGCGGCGCCCCGAGCTTGGCGGCGATGGCGCCGTAGGTCGTGGTTTCGCCGAACGGGATGTCCATCAGCGCGCGCCAGACGCGCGTCTGGAAGGGCGCGCCATGGGGGCCGAGCGGCAGGTCGAAGCTGCGCCGCCGGCCGGCGAAATAGGCGTCCAATTGCCGGCGCGTCGCGTCGAACACGGGATCGGCGGCGATCTTGGCCACCGGCGCCAGCGGGGCGGGATGGCGCGAGGTCTCGAAATAGACGCCCACGAGCAGGCCCTGGTCGACGAACAGCGCCAAGGGCCCGATCGGGCTGTCCATCGTGGCTTGAAGCATGGTGCTGCTCCTCATCGGGTGCGCCTTTCGTGCTGGGTGCGCGCGTGCATGCGCCAGAGCCGCGCGGCGGCGTAGGCGCGCCAGGGCCGCCAAGCCGCGTGCGCGTCGTCGAGGCCGGGGCCGAACGCGGCGCGCAGCGCGGAATCGCTCGCTGGAAACGCGTCGGGATCGCCGAGCCCGCGCAGCGCGACATACTCGATCGTCCAGGGGCCGATCCCGGGGATCGCGGCGAGCCCGGCCCGGCCCGCGGCGATCGCGCCGCGCTCCAGAACAAGGCGCCCGTCCGCGGCGGCGCAGGCCAGCGCATGCAGCGTCTCGGCGCGCTTGCGCGGCTGGCCCAAAGCGGCGAGCGCGTCGATCCCGAGCCCGGCGATGGTTTCAGGTTTTGGAAACAACAGGGCGACGCCCTCGAACGGCGTCTCCACCGTCTCGTCGCAGAGCGCAACGAGGCGCGCCGCAAGCGTGGTCGCCGCCGATACGGTGATTTGCTGGCCGAGCACGGCGCGCACGGCGATCTCGAACGGATCGATGCCGCCGGGCAGCCGCACGCCCGGCTCGCGCGCGATCTCGGCGGCGAGGAAGGGTGCGTTGGAAAGCTGCGCGTCGATCACAGCGACGGCGGCGTCGAGATCGAGCGCGCCGCGGACCGCCGCCAGCACGCGCCGGAACGCAGGGTGCAGCGCGTCCGACACGGTCAGAATCGGCGCAGGGCCTGCGAGATCGAGCGCGATCCAGCCCGCGTGCGGACCGCTGCGCAGCGTGCGCACCCAAAGGCCCGGGCGCGGCGAGACCTCCATGCCGGCGATACGTCGCATCATGAAGTGCGCAAGCGGCCCTGCGCCGTCGAAGCGGCCGCGCGGTTCGAGCGTGACGGTGAGGCCGGCGCCGGCATGCCTGCGCCCGCGTCCGCGCACCCGCGACGGGGCCATCCGGTAGCGCGCCTGGAACAGCGCGTTGAACCGGCGCAGCGATTGGAACCCGGCCGCGAAGGCGATCTCCGTCATCGACAGGTCGGTTTCCGTCAACAGGCGCTTGGCGGTGAGCAGGCGGTGGGTCTGGGCGATCTCCACCGGGCTTGCGCCGAAGGTGCGCCCCATCGCGCGGCGCAGATGGCGGTCGGTGACGCCGAGCCGGCGGGCGAGATCGGCCAGGCCCTCTTCCTCAAGCGCGCCAGCCTCGATGCGCTTATAGGCGTCGTGGGCCAGACGCTCGGCGGCGTCGATCGGGGCCATGCCGGGCGCGCATTCCGGGCGGCACAGGAGGCAGGGCCGAAAACCCGCCGCCTCGGCCGCCGCGGCGGAGGCGAAAAAGCGTCGATTGGCGCGCTTCGGCGCCCGCGCGGTGCACACGCAGCGGCAATAGATGCCCGTGGAGGAGACGCCGGTGAAGAACACGCCGTCATAGCGCCGGTCGCGGCTCTCGACGGCGGCGTGGGCGGTTTCGGCGTCGATCATGGGCGCACTATGGGCGCGGCCGCGCGGCCTGTCTCGCCGGAATCGGACCTGCTCGCGCGACGCCCCTCAGGGCGCGGCCGGGCACGGGGCGGCGCGCGCGACGCGCTTGGTCGAGGGCGGGAACTTCGCCCAAAGCGCCTGCGCGCGCGGCGGCCTGGGGCTCAACTCGCCGGCGCAATTGGGGCAGCGCCCATGCAAACGATCGCGCCCGCAGGCAGCGCAAAACGTGCACTCGAACGAACAGATCAGCGCGTCCGCCGCATCGGCCGGCAGATCGCGATCGCAGCACTCGCAATTCGGACGCATGGCGAGCATGGCGGGCCTCCCCTTGTCGGTCGGCGGCCCTTACGCCGCTTCGACCGTCAGCGCGGAATACCGCTTCAGGTGATGGTCGACATTGCCGAATTGCGCGTCGATCATCGTCACGCGCTTGAAGTAATGGCCGACGCGCATTTCCTCGGTCACGCCCATGCCGCCATGGATCTGCACCGCGGCCTGGCCGCAGAAGCGCCCGGCCTTGCCGATCTGCACTTTCGCGGCGGAGGCGGCCTTGGCGCGCTCTTCGGCGCTTTCGCCCATCTTGAGCGCGGCCATGTAGGCGAGCGACACGGATTGTTCGGTCGCCATGAACATGTCCACCATGCGGTGCTGCAGCACCTGGAAGCTCGCGATCGGCACGCCGAATTGCTTGCGCTGCTTGGCGTATTCGAGCGTCTGGGCGTGCATCATGCGCATGCAGCCGACAGCCTCCGCGCACAGCGCAGCAATCGCCTCATCGGCTGCCTGTTCGAGCTGCGGGAGACCGCCGTCCACGACGCCGAGAACATGCTCGGCGCCAAGCGCGACATTCTCGAAATAGACTTCCGAAGCCCGGAACCCGTCGACGGTGGGATAATCGCGGGTGGAGACGCCAGCGGCGGCCTTCGGCACGATGAACAGCGTCACGCCCTGCGCGTCGCGCTGGCCCCCGGCGGTGCGGGCGCTGACGACGAAATGATCCGCTTGCGGGGCGCCGATCACCACGGCCTTGTGGCCGTTGAGCACGTAGCCTGCGCCCTGCTTCTTCGCGGTGGTGGCGAGATCGGCGAGGTTGAAGCGCCCCTTCGGCTCGGCGTAGGCGGGCGCGAAGATGCGCTCTCCCGAGGCGATCGCGGGCAGATGCTCGCCCTTCTGCGCGTCGGTTCCGGCGCGGTTGATGAGGCCGGCGGCGATCACCACGGTCTGCACATAGGGCTCGACCACGAGGCCCTTGCCAAACTCCTCCATGACGACGAGCACGTCGATCGGCCCGCCGCCGAGGCCGCCATGCTCTTCCGGAAGGGGCGCGGCCATCAGGCCGAGCTCGGCGAAGGTCGCCCAATTCTTCTTCCAGGCGTCTTCGGATTTCAGCATCGCGCGGCGCTTGTCGAAATCGTACTCGGCGGCGACGAACTTCGCGATCGAGTCGCGGAGCATGTTTTGTTCGTCGGTGAAGTTGAAATCCATGGCGGGGTCTCCTCGCCCGGTTTCATGGACGCCGCGCCGCGCCCGCGCAAGATGACGCTCAGGTCAAGATTGCCCGCTCAGCGGCGCGGCGGGCCGCGGCGGCCGAAAATCCATTCCCAAAGGGTGCGCCGGCGCGGCGGGGGGATGGGCGCGGGCGCCTCGCGCAGCGCCACGCCGGGCGGCGCCACCCCGGTCACCGGAACCGCCGTGACGCCGGGGCTCAGCCGCGGGCCGGCGGGCGCGGCGGGCCGGCGCGGCGCGTCCCCGGAGACCGCCGCGCGCAGCCGCTTGGCCACGTCTTCGGGATCGCCCTTCCAGACCATCGCGTCCTTCGCGCGCAAGAGCGGCAGGCGGCTCAAATCCGGATTGCCGACGAACAGCGGCACGACCTTCTTGAACCCGTTCGTCTCCAGCGCCAGCGCGGTGTTGACCTCCAGCACCGGCCATTCCTTGTTGACCGAATTGGACGAAACGATCGCCAGCACCGTGCGCGCCGAACCGAGCGCGGTGTTGATCTTGGCGGTGAAGCTCTGGCCCCAGCCGATATGCGCCTCGTCGAGAAACGCCTTCAGCCCGGCGCGCGCGCACGCTTCGAAGATCGGCCGCGCCACGGTCTCCTTGTCTTCGCTGGCGTGGGAGATGAACACGTCATAATCATCGGCGCCGAAGGCCATCTGGCGGATGAATTTCGACGGATTGGGATCGAGCTCCAAGACCTGGGCGCACAGCTTCAACAGCACCGCATCGTCGCGCCCGCGCACCATTTTGAGGAACGACAATTCGCCATAGATCATGTGGCGAAACGCACGGCCGACGCTGGTGGCGCGCTTGTCTGGCTGCGAACCGCGATAGCGGTTGAAATGCTCCCAACCGGCTGCTTCCAGGCCATGTTTCTTCCAGGCGTGAAGCATCGCGCGCACCTTTCGCACGCGCGTGCGGGTGATGTTGGCGCGCTCATTGACGACGATTCCGGTCACGCTCTGGCGCTGGCCGCGCTTCTGCAAGCGCACCTTCTTGTGATTGATGGAAAAGCCCGCCGCCGCGACCGCACGCTCCAATGCTTCGCCCGCGCGCACGCGCAGGCTCGCGCCGTCATCGATGCGCATCTCCGCGACAGCCGGTGGGAACACCGGCTGGTTTGTGGAAAAGGTGATATCGTCGGCGTAGCGCGAATAGCGCAGGTTGTTGTCCTTCGCGAGGCGCGTAAGCCTGCGATCCAGCGCGGCGGCGGCGAAGTTCGACAAGGCCGGCGAGGTCGGCGCGCCTTGCGGCAGGCCGTTGCGATGCGTGCAGATTTGCGCAAGCACCGTCGCCGCCGCGGGCGCGCAGCAAAAGGGCGGCTTCATGAACAGCCCGCGCACGCGGCCGAAATTCACGCTCGGAAAAAAATCCTCAAGGTCGATATTGAGCACCAGGCGCTGGCCGACATGCAGGCGCGCATTGGTCATCACGCCGCGCGCAGGCAGGAAGCCATGCGCGGCGGGATGGGCCTCATAGGCCGCCTGCAGGATGGGCGCCAGCTTTGACTGCCAATCGCGGACCAATCCGATCGGCGCGTGGATCTGGCGCATGCCGCCGCTGCGCTTGGGGATTTCGAAGGCGCGGTATCTGACGGAATCGGGCGCCTTGTAGAGCGTCCAGGTAAGATTGCCGGGCGTGGAGCCGAGAAACGCCGCGACGTCGGCGATGGTCGCCATCGGGGCGTCGCCAAAGGCAGCCGGGCGTTGGCGGTCGCTGCGTTCACCGGCAGGATCAGGCATCCCGTCCCTCGTACCTTACAAGACTACCCGTGCGCTTGCGCACGGGTAGTCTAAAGACCGACATGACTTGTTCCGTCGCAGGATCGACAACGGACGTAGAAGGGCGGGATGCCTTGAACTCAGTGAACGCGCTCGCGCGGGCGCGTGTCAATCTCTTGACGCATCGCGCCGGAGAAGTAGCGCCAAAATTTCGGCGAGGGTCAGCCCCGCAAGGGCGCCAATCAGGTAAGTCAGGGATGGTTGGACTGCTACGGCGTAGAGCGAGGCGCCTCCTGAGTTGCGCTCCGCTGCTTCAAACATAGCGATTAAGCTCGGCACGCCTGTCATTTGCACCAGCGCGCTCGCCGCCGAAACCGTGGCGATGAGGCGCAATGCCCAAACCAGAACCGAACGGTAAAGCCGCATCCTTGTTCACACAAAATCGGCGACGTTCAGAATCATGTTCGGCGCAAAAAGCGGCGAGACCTGCGCGCCGCTTTCAAATGCCTGGTGCTCGACATATTCGACGCCGCGCGGCGTGCGGAACACGTGCAGCGCCGCGCCTTCGACGTCGAGCACCCAATATTCCGGCACATCCGCGGCGGCGTATTTCTCGCGCTTGGCGACCAGATCGGTTTTCAGCGTCGTGTGCGCGATCTCGACAACGAGCGCAACGTCCGCGCCCGTAAGGCGTCGGCTTCGGTCGATCGGCAATTTTACGACCATCAAGTCTGGCCCGAGCAATGTTCCATCGCCAATCTGCAGGCCGCCATCGGCGGCCACACGAAACCGGCCGAGCAGGCCGGCGGCGTGCATGGCGAGGATCAGCGCCTCGTTGAGCCGCGAGGCATTATCAATATGGGGCGTTCCCGGCGACGGGGCCATCATCACTCTCCCGTCCCACAATTCGTGGCGGCCTTCCTCGGCGAAGAATCCGGCTTCGCCCATGCGGTCGAACTCGGCGACCGTCAGCAGCCGCTCGCGCGGGCCGGCGTCCATCATGTGGAGCGGAAGGGAGAGGGGGCGCGCGCCGTCGGCCATGATTTACGCTACCATGAAATGCTTCATCGCGCGAGGCGCGAGCACGCACGCACCAATCGCTCGGTCGAGAGACGGTGGCGCCCCCCCTTCTCCCCCTGTGGGGTAAGGTGGATCGCCCCGGACTTGATCCGGGGCGAGACGGACGAGGGGTGCTTGCTCAACTTTGCAAATTTGAGCGCCGTCACCACTCATCCGGTCCTTCGGGCCACCTTCTCCCACAGGGGGAGAAGGCGGGGCGGCGGCCGCACCGCCGCCTAAACGCCCAGAACCATTTTGGCGATGATGTTGCGCTGGATTTCGTTCGATCCGCCATAGATCGATGTTTTCCGCACGTTGAAATAGGTCGGCGCGGCACGGTGCGCGTAGTCCGGCCCAATCGGGAATTCGTTGGAGTCGGCCGGGAAGCCGCGGAAATCCGGCGCCGCGTACTCGCCCACGGCCTCCAGCACCAATTCCGTGATGCGCTGCTGGATTTCGGTGCCCTTGATCTTCAACAGCGAACTTTCCACGCCGGGCCCCCGGCCGGCCTGTTCGTTCGCCAGCACGCGTAGCTCGGTGTATTCCAAGGCCGCCAGATCGATTTCCAGTTCGGCGATCTTGCGGCGATATTCCCAGTCCGAGATCAGCGGCTGGCCGTCGCCGGCGAATTCCGCGCGCGCCAATTGCTTCAGGCGCTGCACGCCCTTCTTCGAACGCGCCACGCCGGCGATGCCGGAGCGCTCATGCGCGAGCAGGAATTTCGCGCACGTCCAGCCTTTGTTTTCCTGGCCGACAAGATTCTCGACCGGCACCTCGACATTGTCGAGGAACACATCGTTCACCTCGTGCCCGCCATCGAGCATGATGATCGGCCGCACGGTGACGCCCGGCGTTTTCATGTCGACGAGAATGAAGGAGATGCCTTCCTGCTTCTTCGCATCGGGATCGGTGCGGCACAGGAAGAAGCCCCAATCGGCGTATTGCGCGAGCGTCGTCCAGGTCTTCTGGCCGTTGAGGATGTACTTGTCGCCCTGGCGCACGGCGGTCGTGCGCAGGCCTGCAAGGTCGGAGCCGGCGCCCGGCTCGGAATAACCCTGGCACCACCAATCCTCGCCCGACAGGATGCGCGGCAGGAAGCGCTGCTTCTGTTCCGGCGTGCCGAACGTGTAGATCACCGGGCCGACCATCGAGAGCCCGAACGGCAGAAGCGGCGTGGTTTCGGCGCGGGCGTTCTCCTCCGCCCAGATGTAGCGCTGCGTCGGCGTCCAGCCGGTGCCGCCATACTCCACCGGCCAGGCCGGGGCGACCCAGCCCTTCTTGGCCAGGATCTTGTGCCACACCAGGAAATCCTCGCGGTCCATCTGATCGCGCGAGGTTTTTTCCCGCAGGTGCGCAGGGAAATTCTGATCGATGAAGGCGCGCACCTCGTCGCGGAACGCGATTTCTTCAGCGGTGAAGTCGAGATTCATGGACGCGACATCCTTTTCATCGTGCGGCGTCCGGTGACGCCGGCGTCACGACTATAGAGTGCGCCGCGTGCCCATCAAGGCGCCGTCGGGGATGGCCTTGCGCGGGCGCAGGCCCGGCCCCTCGGCGATCCGCGCCAGCCGCTCGCGCCGCTCGTGCTTGGCGAGGGCCTCGCTGCGGCGCGCCTGCGCGGTCTCTTCGGCCTGGCCCACGCCCATGCCGCCGCTCGGCGGCTCCGCCAGGCTCGTCCGGGCGCACGCCTGGGCGGACCCAGCCGCCCATAGCGAGGCGGCGGCTGCAGCGATCAGGAAAGCGCGGGTCGCAGTCATGATGCGCAACCATAGGCCGGATTCTGGCAGCATGCGAGGCGCCTCCGTCGCAGCCCGGGTTGAGCGGTGTCCCGGGCCGACGCGTTAGGGATGCCGGACGGCGGCGGTTTGGATGCGCCGGCTTGCAAGCCGGCGCCGCGCCGCTTAGCTCCCAGGGCATGACCCCGCCCTCGACCCCGTGCGTTCGCGTCTGCGCCGTCAGCGGCGCGACCAATCTGTGCGTCGGCTGCGGCCGGACGCTCAAGGAAATCGCGGCCTGGGGGCGGCTCAGCGAAGCCGAGCGGCTGGCGATCATGGCCACGTTGCCCGCGCGGCTGTCGGCCGCGCCGCCGCCGGCATGAGGGCGCTCCTGCTCACGGCGCTGGCGGTCGCGGCGCTCATCGGCGTCAGCTTTCTGGCGTTTCCCGATCAGATGGCGCGGCTGGGCGAGCCGGGGCTGACGCAACTCCTCTTGATCATCATGTCCGGCGTGCTGGTGGCGGGCGGCCTGTTCGGGCTGCGCGGGACGCGGGCCGATCGGCAATGGCCGCTGCACGCCTTGTTCTGGCTGGCGCTGATCGGAACCATCGTGTTCCTGGCGCGCGCCTTCAATCTCAGCTGAGCACGCGCTCGCGCGCGTCGTGCATCTGCGCCAGCGCGCGGAGCACCACTTCCGTCCCGGCGCCGGGCCGATGCGCCTCCTCGCTCAGGCAGCGCCGCCACACGCGCCCGCCCGGCGCGCCATGGAACAGACCCAGCATGCTTTTGGTCATCACGTGCAGCGGCGTCCCGCGCGCGAGATTGTTTTCGATATAAGGCAAATGTCGGCGCACCGCATCGACCGCGTCGCGCGAGGGCGCAACGGCGCCGTACACGATCGGATCAACATCCAACAGAACCGCCGGCGTCTGATACGCGGCCCGGCCAAGCATCACGCCATCCAGCCCGTCGGCTTCGCGCAGGCCATGGGCCACGTCGCGCAAGCCGCCATTGAGAATGATCTCGAGATCGGGCCGTGCGCGCTTGAGCGCATGCACAAGGGCGTAATCGAGCGGCGGAATCTCGCGATTCTCCTTCGGCGAGAGACCCTGCAGCAACGCCTTGCGCGCATGCACGATGAACGTGGCGCAGCCGGCGGCGGAAACCGTTTCGACGAAGTGGAACAAACTCTCCTGCGGATCCTGGTCGTCGACGCCGATGCGGCATTTCACCGTGACCGGCGTTTCGCCCGCGCCGTCGCGCATCGCCGATACCAGCGCGGCCACCAGCGCGGGCTCGCGCATCAGGCACGCCCCGAAGCGGCCCGATTGCACCCGATCGGACGGGCACCCGACATTGAGATTGATCTCGTCATACCCGAACGCGGCGCCGATGCGCGCCGCTTCGCGCAATGTTTCCGGTTCGGCGCCGCCGAGCTGCAGCGCGACGGGGCGCTCGATCTGCGAAAACGCCAACAGCCGCTCCCGCGCCCCCTCGCCCCGGCGCACGCTGTGCACCACCGCATCGGCGGTGACCATCTCGGTGTAAAGCAACGCCCGGTGGGTCAGCGCCCGATGAAACGCCCGGCAATGCCGGTCGGTCCAATCCATCATGGGCGCCACGGTGAATCTGCGGTCGATTGGTGTCATTTCGTTGAGGAGTTTTCGGGGGGCGCACTGTGTTGCGGCGTGTTGTGCGCCGGGCGGGACGACGAGTGCAATAGATCAAAGGTTCGGCTCA
>JANRIR010000024.1:0-6913 GCA_033764725.1 Hyphomonadaceae bacterium | reverse complement strand
CGATCGGGACGGCGGCCGGCGCCGGCGGCGCGGACGCCGCGGCGGACGCCGTCGGCGCGAGGACGGCGATTATGCCGACGAAGCCGCGCCCGGCGCGCGCGAGGACGGCGACGAACCCGACGAATCCGATGCGCAAGGCGTCGCCGCAGCGCCCGCCCGCGAACCGCGGGAAGGCGGACCGCGGCGCAAGCGTCGCCGCCGCGCGCGCGGCCGCCGCCCGTTCGGCGGCGACGGCGGCGAGGCGCTCGATTTCGCCATGACCGACGTGGCGGCAATCCTGCGCCCGCCCGCGCCGGCCGCCGCCGTCGCGGATGCGCCCGTGACGGACGAGGCCGACGACGAAGACGCCGGCGCAGACGCTGCGCCGCAGCATGACGTGGTCGTTGCGTTTGAGCCGCCCGAGCCCGTGGCGCCCGCGGCGCCCGCGCCGATTCCGGCGGTCGCGGCGCCCGCGCCCGAAGCGGTGGAGCCGGCGATGACCGACGCGGACTCGCGGCCGGAGCCTGCCGAGCCGTACGAGCCTGACCAGGAGCGGCGCGAAAAATTCTTCTCGCGCCTCAGCCGTTGGGGCAAAAAAGGCTGATCGTTTCAGGCCTGACACGCGGACGTGACGCAGCGAGGCCATGCTGGCGCCTTAAAGGGGCTTTTGGTGGCCGCGGTTTGTGTGATCGCCCGCGCGGAGTGCGCCGATGCTTTTAACGAGGATGGCGAAGGCGCTGCGTGCGCTGACGGTCGCGGCGGCGGCGACGCTGGCGCTCGCAACGCCGGCGGCGGCGCAGGGCTTGATCCGCGACGCTGAAATCGAAGCGCTGCTGCGCGACTACGCCGACCCGCTGCTCGAGGCGGCCGGGCTCGATCCCGACAGCGTCGAGATCCTCATCGTCAACGATCCCACGCCCAACGCCTTCGTGGCGAGCGGGCAAAAGATGTTCATCCATACCGGGCTGATCATCGCCACCGAAACGCCGAACGAACTGATCGGCGTGATGGCGCACGAAACCGGGCATATCGCCGGCGGCCATCTCGCGCGCTCGCGCGAGGCGATGGAATTGTCGATGCGCCCGGCTTTCATCTCGATCGGCCTCGGCATTTTGGCCATCGCCGCCGGCGCCCCCGATGCGGGCGCAGCCTTGTTGTCCGGCGCAGGTCAATTCGCGCAGGGCAATTTCGTGCGCCACACGCAGGTGCAGGAGAGCGCGGCCGATCAGGCGGCGGTGCGCTATCTCGAACAGACCGGGCAATCCGGCGAAGGCCTGATCAGCTTCTTCAACCGCGAATTCCGGCCCAGCGAATTCATGGTGCGCCGCGCGCCGGCTTACGTGCTGACGCACCCGTTTACGTCCGACCGTGTGGAATCGCTGCGCGTCAACGTCGAAGCGGCGCAGACCGCGCAGGCGACGGATTCGCCGGAAAGCGTGCGCCGCTACGCGCTGATGAAGGCCAAGCTGATCGGCTTTCTGGAGCCGCCGGGCCGCGTGCTTGCAGCCTATCCCGAAAGCGATCGCTCGCAGCCGGGTCGCTATGCGCGATCGGTGTCGGCGTATCGCGAGGCGCGGCTCGATCGCGCCGTGGCGCTGGTGCAAAGTCTGATCGATGAGAGCCCGGACAACCCCTATTACAACGAATTGATGGGCCAGATACTTTTCGAGAACGGCCGAGCCGCCGAAAGCCTGCCCTTCAATCAGCGCGCGCTGGCGCTGTCGCCGGATGCGCCGCTGTTGAAAATCGCCGTGGCGCGCTCGCTGGTCGGCGCGCGCGGCCGCGACGGCGCGACCGAGGCGTTGCGCCTGCTGCAATCGGCGGTCGCCGCCGAGCCTGACAATGCTTTCGCGTGGCGGGAAATGTCCATCGCGCACGATCTTCTGGGCCAGGACGGGCTGGCGCGGCTGGCGTCGGCGGAGCAGGCCTATGCGCTGGGCGATCTGTTCCAGGCGCGCAGCTTCGCCGAGCGCGCGCGCCAGAACCTCACGGAAGGCACGCCCTCCTGGCGGCGCGCCGGCGACATCATCGCCTCCGCGCGCGTGCAGATGCAGGACGAGAACGGCCGCGAGCGCCCGCGCCGCGGCTGACCCGATCAAGGAGTGAAAATGTTTCGTTCAGCGCTCACGGCCGCCGCCGCGCTTTTGGTGTGCGCCTGCCAGCCCGCCACCACCGCACGGCCGGCGACAGAGGCGCCGCCGCCGCCCGTGGCGGACTTGAGCGCCTCGAGCTTCACCGCCGAACAGCAGGCCGACATTCGCGCCGTCGTGCGCGACTATCTGGTGCGCGATCCCACCGTGCTGCGCGAAGCGATCGATCAATTGCAGGCGCGCACCAACGCCGAGATGCTCGCCGAAATCGCCTCCGACGAGAACGCCGTCGTCCTGGGGCCGGCGAATGCGCCGATCACCATCGTCGAGTTCTTCGATTATCGCTGCCCCTATTGCCATACCGCGATGGCGTGGCTGTTCAATCTTACCGAGAACCGCCGCGACGTGCGCGTGGTGCTGCGCGAGTTTCCCATCCTTTCGCCGGCGAGCCTGGAAGCGGCGAAGGCCGCGCTCGCGGCGCACAAGCAAGGCCGCTATGCGCGGTTTCATCAGGCGCTGATGGGCTTTCGCGGCGATCTGAATACGCAGGCGATCGATCAATTGGCGCGCGAGTCGGGCGTCGACGTCGCGCGCATGCGCCGCGAGATGGAGGCGCCGGAGATCGCCGCGAGCATCGAGCGCAATCACCAGCTCGCCGCGCATTTCGGCGTCAATTCGACGCCGAGCTTCCTGATCAACGGCGAATGGGTGCGCACCTCCGACGAGGCGTCGCTCAACGAGGCGGTGCGCGCAGCCGCTCGCGGCGGGACGGCGCAGCGCACACGCTGATCAGATCAAACCCGCCAGCGGACTGGACGGATCGGCGTAGCGCTTCTTGCCCATGCGGCCCGCCAGATACCCCTCGCGCCCGGCGATGACGGCGTGCTTCATCGCGCGCGCCATGCGGACGGGATCCTTGGCTTCGGCGATGGCGGTGTTCATCAGCACGCCGTCGCAGCCCAGCTCCATCGCGATCGCCGCGTCGGAGGGCGCGCCGACGCCGGCGTCGACGATCACCGGCACGCGCGCCTGCTCCACGATGAGGCGAATGTTCACCGGATTTTGGATGCCGAGCCCGGAGCCGATCAGCGAGCCGAGCGGCATGATCGCGCTGGCGCCCGCATCCTCCAGCTTGCGCGCGAACACGGGATCGTCGCTGCAATAGACCATCACCTCGAAGCCTTCGCCGATGAGCAGCTTGGCGGCTTTCAGCGTCTCTTCCATGTCGGGATAGAGCGTTTTCTGATCGGCGAGCACTTCGAGCTTCACCAGCGTCCAGCCGCCCGCCTCGCGCGCCAGGCGCAGCGTGCGCACCGCCTCGTCGGCGGTGAAGCAGCCGGCGGTGTTTGGCAGATAGGTGAACTTTTTCGGATCGATATGGTCGACGAGCCGCTCGGCCCCGCCGCCCGAAACGTTCACGCGCCGCAGCGCTACCGTCACCATCTCGACCCCGGCCGCCTCCGCCGCCGCCGCGTTCTGCGCATAGGAGGCGTATTTGCCGGTGCCGATGATGAGCCGCGAGCTGAAGCTGCGGCCGGCGATGGTGAGCGTGTCGGAAACGGTCATCGCCTCATTATGGGGCCAAGCCGCCGCGCTGTCAGCGCGGCGCCGGCGCATAGCTGACGATTTCCAGCTCCACGCCGTCCGGATCGAACAGATAAAAGCGACGGCCAGGCTCGTAATCGCCATGGTTGAAGGCGACGAGGCCGAGGTTTTCGGCCTTGCGCTCCACGGCGTCGAGATCATCGACGACGACGCCGATATGGTTGAGCGGCGCGCCCTTGGCGAACCGCGCGATGGGCGCATGCGCGGCGACCGGCTGATAGACCGCGATATAGCTGTCATTCTCGCCGACATGGATCGTGCGCCCGCCATCAGCCGCGAGGCCGCGCCAGCGCACCCGCCAGCCGAACAGCGCCGTCAGCATGGCCGCGGTCCGCTCCCCGTCGGAGACGGTGATGTTGACATGTTCGAGGCGTGAGCGTTCGGGCATTGCGCGTCCTTTCGCGGATTGGGCGGTTGACGCGAGGCTTCTACAAGTTCAACTTAACTTTAAGTCAAGACCCGAATTTCATTCCCATGCGCGCGAGCGACCTCATCACCATCGGCGCCTTAGGCGCGCGCACCGGCGTCCCGACGTCGGCGATCCGGTTCTACGAAGCGCGGGGGCTTGTGCGCAGCCAGCGCAGCGCCGGCGGACAACGCCGCTTTCTGCGCGCCGACATTCGCCGCGTCTCCTTCATTCGGATTGCCCAGAGGCTCGGCCTGTCGATCGATGCGATCGGCGTCGAGTTGGCGATGCTGCCTGATACGCGCACGCCTACCGCAGCCGATTGGGTGCGCATCAGCACGCGCCTGCAGCACGCGCTGGACGCCCGCATCGCCGCACTGACGCGCACCCGCGAGGCGCTGTCGGGCTGCATCGGATGCGGATGCCTGTCGCTGAAAAAATGCGCGCTGTACAATCCTGAAGACCGCGCCGCAGCGCGCGGCCCCGGCCCGCGCTACGCGCTGGCGGAAGACGGAAGCGAGACCTAGCCTTGCGTCACCCGCCGCCGACGAATTCGACCACCTCCAGCACGTCGCCGTCGGCCAAAACGGTCTCGCCATAGAGCGAGCGCGGCACGATTTCCAGGTTGCGCTCGATCGCCACCTTGGTGGGATCGATCCCCCAATCGGCGAGCAGCGCGGAAAGCGCGGTCGCCTCAGGCGCATTCACCGTTTCGCCATTGACCGTCAGCTGCATCGGGCTTCCCATCCGCCCCGTCTTGTGACACGAGGCCCGAAGCGTCGGCAACGGCCCCGCCCCCTCTGGAACAGCCCCTCGCCCATGGCCTCAACCTCCGCCCCCGCGGCCCGGTCCAAGCCGCTTTATGTGCTCAACGGGCCCAACCTCAACCTCCTGGGGAGCCGGGAGCCGGAGATCTATGGCCGCGACACGCTGGCCGACATCGAGGCGGCCTGCCGGGCCCGCGCTGGCGAGGCCGGCCTCGAGATCGTCTTCCGGCAGACCAATCACGAAGGCGAACTGATCGACTGGCTGCATGAGGCGCGTGACAAGGCCGGCGCGGTCGTCCTCAACCCCGGCGGCTGGACGCACACGTCAGTGGCGCTGCACGACGCGGTGAAGGCCATCGGCGTGCCGGTGATCGAAACCCACTTGTCCAATCCCGCGGCGCGCGAGAGCTTCCGCCAGCATTCCTACGTGGCGCCGGTCGCAGCCGGCGTGATCGCGGGCTTCGGCGCCCAGTCCTACCTATTGGCGATCGACGCCGCCGCGCGGATCGTGCGCAGGCCCTGATCGCGGCAAGGAGTTTGTTGTCGATGAGCGAAAAGAAACCAGGCGCAGGTCTTGATCCGGAGATCGTGCGCGAACTGGCGGCCATCTTGAGCGAATCCGGCTTGAGCGAGATCGAAGTCGAGCACGGCGACCTGAAACTGCGTCTCGCGCGCACGCTGGTGGCCCAAGCGAGCGCGCCGGCCCCCGCGCCGATGCATGCGTATGTCGTCCCACCGCAAGCCGCGCCCGCCGCCGAGCCGCGCGCCGAAGCCCGGCCGAATTCGAACGCCGTGCTCTCGCCGATGGTCGGCACCGCCTATCTCTCGCCGGAACCGGGCGCGACCGTCTTCATCCGCATCGGCGACAGCGTCACCGAAGGCCAGACGCTGCTGATCGTCGAGGCGATGAAGACGTTCAATCCCATTCCCGCGCCGCGCGCCGGAAAGGTGAAGGAAATCCTCGTCACCGACGCGCAGCCCGTCGAATATGGTCAGCCCCTGATCGTGTTGGAATAGCGCGGCGATGTTCGACAAAGTCCTCATCGCGAACCGCGGCGAGATCGCCCTGCGCGTCCATCGGGCGTGCAAGGAAATGGGCATCGCCACTGTCGCGGTGCACAGCCAGGCCGACGCTAACGCCATGCATGTGCGCCTCGCCGACGAAAGCGTGTGCATCGGGCCGGCGCAGGCGGCTAAGTCTTATTTGCATATTCCCTCAATCATCGCCGCAGCCGAAATCACCGGCGCGCAGGCGATCCATCCCGGCTACGGCTTCCTCTCCGAGAACGCCCGCTTTGCGGAAATCGTGGAAAAGCACGGCCTCGTTTTCATCGGCCCGAAGGCCGAGCACATCCGCCTGATGGGCGACAAGATCGCCGCCAAGAAGGCCGCAGCCGAAGCGGGCATTCCCGTCGTGCCGGGATCGGACGGCGGCGTCGCCAACGAAGAAGACGCCCGCAAGATCGCCAAGAAGATCGGCTTTCCGGTGCTGGTGAAGGCGGCCGCAGGGGGCGGCGGGCGCGGCATGAAAGTGGCGCGCACGGCTGAGGATCTTGGCGAAGCGTTCGCCACCGCGCGCGCCGAAGCGCGCGCCGCCTTCGGCGACGACAGCGTCTATCTCGAGAAATATCTCGAACGTCCGCGCCATATCGAAATCCAGATCGTCGCCGACAGCCACGGAAACGTCGTGCATCTGGGCGAGCGCGATTGCTCGCTGCAGCGCCGCCACCAGAAGATCCTTGAAGAGGCGCCGAGCCCCGCGCTCAATCCCGATCAGCGCGCCGAGATCGGCGACATCACCGCCAAGGCGATCAAGAAGCTCGGCTATCTCGGCGTCGGCACGGTCGAATATCTCTACGAAGACGGCCAGTTCTATTTCATCGAAATGAACACGCGCCTACAGGTCGAGCATCCGATCACCGAGATGATCACCGGCATCGATCTCGTGCGCGAGCAGATCCGCATTGCTGACGGCGCGCCGCTTTCGGTGAAGCAGAAGGACGTGAAGTTCAACGGCCACGCCATCGAGTGCCGCGTCAACGCGGAGAACCCGAAGACCTTCCGCC
>JANRIR010000016.1:0-20133 GCA_033764725.1 Hyphomonadaceae bacterium | reverse complement strand
GAACCTGTGACCCCTACGATGTCAACGTAGTGCTCTCCCGCTGAGCTACGCGCCCGACCGTTTCGAGGGGATCGTCCCTATAGCGAGCGCCGGGCGCGGTCACAAGGCCGCTTGCGGCGGCGCCCTCACGCCGCGATCACGCGTTCGACCTCGGCCACCAGATCCTTGAGGTGGAACGGCTTGGACAGGACCTTGGCGTCCTTGGGCGCCTGGCTGGCCTGCGACAGGGCCACGGCGGCGAAGCCGGTAATGAACACGATCTTAAGCCCGGCATCCTTGTCCGCCGCGCGGCGCGCGAGCTCGATGCCGTCCATCCCGGGCATGACGATGTCGGTCAAAAGCAGGTCGAACGAGGCGTGCTGCAGCGCCTCCCAGGCGCTGTCGCCGTCGCCATAGGCGTCGACCGTGTGGCCGGCGCGGCCGAGATTGGAGGTCAGGAACTGGCGCAGGGAATCGTCGTCTTCCGCCAACAAGATGCGCGCCATCGCCTCGAGCTCCCGCGAGCCGTCTTCGCCCCGAACCACCCACGACGCTAGCATAACTGAGTAAAGCGCACCTTGCAGCGCAAATCCCGGCCCCCCTTGAGTTGACCTTTGCCCACGGCGACGATCAGATTTGGCGGGATGGAAGCACGGATTGATCACAAAATGCGCCCCGCGCGGGCCGATGCGCGCGCGGTCGAGGGCGATGACATGGGCGCCCCCTTCGCCCTGATCGAGCCGTTGCGGCGGACCTCGGCCCTGGTGTTCGCCTCGCCGCATTCCGGCCGCCGCTATCCCGAAAGCCTCCTGGCCTTGACCCGCGTGCCGGTCGCTGCGCTGCGCCGCTCGGAGGACGCCTATGTCGATGAATTGTTCGCCGGGGCGGCCGCGCATGGCGCGCCGCTCTTGTCCGGCACGATCGGCCGCGCCTTCGTCGATTTGAACCGCGACCCCGGCGAGCTCGACCCCGACATGTACGCCGATCGGCTCGGCGCCGCGCCGTCCGCCGCCTCGCCGCGGGTGCAAGCGGGCCTCGGGGCCATTCCGCGCATCGCGGCCGACGGCCAGGCGCTTTATGCCGGCAAACTGGCGGCGGCGGAGGCCGAACGGCGGCTCGGCGCGGTCCACCGGCCCTATCACGCCATGCTGGCCTCGCTGCTGGACGAAGCCCGGGGGCACTTCGGTTGCGCCATCCTGATCGATTGCCATTCGATGCCGAGCTGCGCGCGTGGTCCCCAGGCGCCCGACATCGTGCTGGGCGACCGGTTCGGCGCCTCCTGCCATCCCGCCATCACCGCCCTGGTCGAAGCCACCTTGCGGCGCATGGGCTACCGCGTGGCCCGCAACGCGCCCTTCGCCGGCGGGCACACCACGCAGACCTATGGCAGGCCGGCGCGCAGCCTGCATGCGCTGCAGATCGAAGTGAGCCGCGGGCTCTATCTCGACGAGCGCACCTTGAACCGCACCAGCGGGTTTGCGCGCGTGCGGGCCGACATGGCGCGTCTCGGCGAGGCGCTGGCCGCAGCCCAGCTGCATCGCAGCCTGGCCTGACGCGGACAGCGCCGGCGGCCGCCGAAAAGAAAACGCCCCGGGCTTTGCAGCCCGGGGCGAGTTTACATAGGGAGGAAACGCCCGATAGGGCGGGCGGCGTCGCGAAACGCCGCAACACCGACAACCTACGCTGCGGCGCACAAAAATCAACGGAAGATTCAGGTCCCAAACACTGGCCAAATGATCAATTTTTCCATTTTCGCTTTATTTTCATAATTTTACGTCGGCCCATGCGAAAACGCATGGGCTTGCTGCGTATTCGGCGCCGCAATATAAGGCGCCAGGCCCCCACCCTGCCTTGCCCCTGGGCGCGCCGGCGGGCAGAACCCGCCCTCCTCGGACAGGAACGCCCGCATGACCGCGCCCATCCTGCGCAACATCGCCATCATCGCCCACGTCGACCATGGCAAGACGACCCTGGTGGACCAGATGCTCACCCAAGGGGGCGCCTTCCGCGAGAACGAAGCCCGGGCCGAGCGCGCCATGGATTCCAATGCGCTCGAGCGCGAGCGCGGCATCACCATTCTGGCCAAGTGCACCTCGATCGTGTGGCGCGACGCGCGAATCAACGTCGTCGATACGCCCGGCCACGCCGATTTCGGCGGCGAAGTGGAGCGCATCCTCTCCATGGTCGACGGCTGCGTCCTCTTGGTGGACGCGTCCGAAAGCGTCATGCCGCAGACCAAGTTCGTGCTCGGCAAGGCGCTGGCGCGCGGCCTGCGCCCGATCGTGGTGCTCAACAAGGTCGATCGCCCCTCCGCCCAGCCGGATCAGGCGCTCAACGACATCTTCGAATTGTTTCTCGCCATCGGCGCGAGCGACGAGCAGGCGGATTTTCCCGCGCTCTACGCCTCGGGCAAGGAAGGCTGGGCGGTGCGCGACATGAACGATGCGCGCCGGGATTTGAGCCCGCTGTTCGATCTCATCGTGTCGCACGTGCCTGACCCGGAGCCGACGCAGCGCAAGGATGCGCCGTTCGCGCTCCTGGCGACGATGCTCGATTCCGATCCGTTCCTGGGTCGCGTGCTGACAGGCCGCATCGAATCCGGCCGCGTGAAGGCCGGCGATCCCGTGCGGGTGCTTTCGCGCGACGGCAAGGAATTGGAGCGCGGCCGGCTGACCAAGCTCCTCGCCTATCGCGGCCTGCGCCGCGTGCCGGTGGACGGCGCAGAAGCCGGCGACATTGTCGCGGTGGCGGGCCTCGAGAACGCCACTGTGGCCGACACGATCGGCGCGCCCGATCTCGCCGCGCCGATCCCCGCGTCGCCGATCGATCCGCCGACTTTGGCCATCACCGTCTCGATCAATGATTCCCCCTTGGCCGGCCGCGCCGGCGACAAGGTGCAAAGCCGCGTCATCCGCGACCGCCTGATGCGCGAGGCGGAATCGAATGTCGCCATTCGCGTCGCGCAGGCGGGAAACACCGATTCCTTCGAGGTCGCCGGCCGCGGCGAATTGCAATTGGGCGTGCTGATCGAAACCATGCGGCGGGAAGGCTTCGAGGTGTCGATCTCGCGCCCGCGCGTGCTGACGCGCGAAGAAAACGGCGAGCGCCTCGAGCCGATCGAGGAAGCGGTGATCGACGTCGATGAGGAATATTCCGGCGTCGTCATCGAGAAGATGAGCCTGCGCAAGGCGGAATTGCAGGACATGCGTCCCTCCGGCGGCGGCAAGACGCGGCTCACCTTCCACGCGCCGTCGCGCGGGCTCGTCGGCTATCACGGCGAGTTTCTCACCGACACGCGCGGCTCCGGCGTGATGAACCGCATCTTCCACGAATGGGCGCCGTGGAAAGGCGACATTCCCGGCCGGCAGCGCGGCGCGCTGATCTCCAACGACAACGGCCAATCGACGGCCTATGCGCTGTGGAACCTCGAAGAACGCGGCACGATGTTCATAGGCGACGGCGAGGATGTCTATGAAGGCATGATCATCGGCGAAAACGCGCGCGGCGAAGATCTCGACGTCAACCCGATGAAGGGCAAGAAGCTCACCAATGTGCGCGCCAGCGGCAAGGACGAAACCATCCGCCTGACGCCGCCGCGGCGCATGACGCTGGAGCAGGCGATCGCCTGGATCGACGACGACGAACTCGTCGAAGTCACGCCCGCCGCGATCCGCATCCGCAAAATGTGGCTCGACCCGAACGAACGCAAACGCCGCGCGAAGGCGGGGTGATTCGCGCGAGGCTTCGCGTATCGCTGACACCCCTCATCCGTCTTGCGCCTTCGGCGCAATCCACCTTCTCCCACAAGGGGAGAAGGAGAAGCGCACCATCCTTCTCCCCGTGTGGGAGAAGGTGTCGGCGAAGCCGACGGATGAGGGGTGTCAGCGCCCCACATTTGCAGGTGCAGGAGCGATCGTCGTCGCGTAAGCATCGCTCCAAGAATTCTTGGAGGCCGTTCATGCGTTTCGTCGTACTCGCCGCGCTTGTCGGCCTTTCCGCTTGCGCCAGCATCCCCTTCGTCGGCGAGACGCCCGTGCGCACCGCCTGCGACGAGCCGCCGATCACGCTCTATTTCGAGCCGGACAATGAAAACCTGCCGGCGACCGCCGCGCCGCTGATCCGCCACGCCAAGGACGCCGTCGATCGCTGCGCTGCGCAGGGCGGGCGCTTGCGGCGCATCACCGTCATCGCGTTTCCCGATGCCGGCGACGACGGCGAGGCCGCCCAACGCGCCGCACTATCGCGCGCGGAATCCGTCGTCGCCGCGCTCGTCGACGCCGGCCTGCCGCCGGAACGCGTCGTCGCGCTCGACTTCCGGCGCGCCGAAGCCGACCCGTCGCGCATCATGCGCCGAAACGCGGAAATTTCCTTAGATATGGAATAATCGGCGGCGGCGCGCAGCCTATTGCGGCGCAATGCCGAGCGCCCGCGCCAAGATGTGGAAAATGACGTTCTGCTCGAGCGTGCCGGCGACGTTTTCATCGCCAGGCCCCCACGCATAGATCGCGACGTCTTCGCCCCCATGCGTCTCCGAGCCGAGCGGCACCAGCGCCTGCTGGCGGTAGTCTGGCGCGGTCGTGTCGACGCTGCGCAGATCCGCGCGCCCCTCGGCGCCGCCTTGGCCGTCGGCGTATACCGAGCCGGGCCCATTGGCGTAGCCGAGCGTGGTGTACGGGCGGCCGTCGCCGGCGAGCGCCAGCCCATCGCCGTCGGGACTGGTCGACAGGCCGAGAATGGGCGTGCCGCGCTGGGCGTAGCCCGCGATGGTCAGCGTGTGGCTGTGATCGGCGGTGACGAGGATGAGCGTGTCCTCGCGGCTGGTTTGCGCGAGCGCGGCGCGGATCGCGTCGTCGAACGCGACCGCGTCAGCGAGCGCCTTGTGCGCCTTGCCTTCGTGGTGCGCGTGATCGATGCGCCCCGCTTCGACCATCAGCACATAGCCGTTCGGGTTCTGCGACAGCCGCGCGATGGCGATGGTGGTCATCTGCTCCAGCGAAGGTTCGCCGGCGACGTCGGCCGCGCGCTCCACCTCATAGGCCATGTGCGACGGCGCAAAGAGGCCGAGCACGTCGGCGTCCGCCGGCGCCGCCTCAAGCTGCGCCGTATTCCAGACGAACACGCGTCCAGGCCGTGCGGCCCATTCGGCGGTCAGGTCGCGCCCATCGGCGCGCTGGCCGGAGACGGTCGGCGTTTCGGGATCGGTCGTCGTCCGCGGCAGGAAATTGGCGCGGCCGCCGCCCAACGCGATCTCGAAGCCGTCGCCGGCGGGCCATTCGATCAACTGGCGGGCGATGTCGGCGCACGGGGCGCCGTTCGCCCGCGCCACGGTGGCGTCGTTTTCCCAGTCGCGGTTGACGACGTGGGCGTAGGCCGAGGCCGGCGTTGCGTGCGTGATGCGCGCGGTCGAGACGATCCCGGTGGCGAGCCCTTGCGCCTCGGCCATCTCGAACAGGCTCATCGAGATGTTGCCGGCGGTGTCGCCGCATTCGTTGAGGCGCGCGGCGGACTGCAGCCCGACGCCGCCGCCGCGCGTCTTGACGCCCGACACGATGGCGGTGGCCGTCGACGCGGATTCTGAAATCTGCAGGTCGTGGCTGTAGGTGCGCGACAGCGCCGTGTGGGGGAAGGCGTCCAGCGTCAGGTCATAGCTCTCGCCGTCGCGGCCGAGCCGCTGGCCGGCGAAAATGCGCGCCGCGGTCACGGTGGAGACGCCCATGCCGTCGCCGATGAATAGGATGACGTTGCGGGCGCGCGCGGAGGACGGCCCCTGCTGGGCCCGCAGCGCGCCCGCCTGGAAATAGGGGTCCGCAGCCTGGGGAACGGCGATCGCTGTAGCCGTCGGCGGCCCTCCCGCCGTGGCGCACCCCGCCAGCATAATGGCCGCCGCCGCCGTCGCCCAAATGCGCATCCTGTTCGCTCCCGCCTGTGTCGGGCAGCTTTAACCCTGGCAGGACGACGCCGTCATGACAAAACCGGCCGCCGCCCGCGCCCAATCCCGCGGCAGCGGCGCCACAGCTGGCCCAAATCGGGGCGACTCGGCGTTGAAACGCAGTTCACAACTTACAAAATGTTAAAAAAGCCGCTTAACTGGGGAAAACGCGCTGGAGGGGCGCGGCACGGCGATTGCTCACGTGTCTCACGAGGTTAGGCCGGCCCGGGTGGGCGCGGCGCCATCGACAGGGCGAAGGACAATGGCCAACGCGACCGATCTTCATGTGGGCAAGCGGCTTCGACGCCGCCGCCGTCTGCTGGGCCTGACCCAGCAGCAACTCGCCGAATCCATCGGCATCCGCTTCCAGCAAATCCAGAAATACGAGTGCGGCGCCAACCGCGTCACCGCCAGCCGGCTCTATGAGCTCGCCGTGGCGCTGAACGTGCCGGTGACGTACTTCTTTGACGGCCTGCAGCAGGCGCCGGCCGCAACGCCGGCCGTCGGCGCGCCGGCGAACGATCGCGACCTGATCGCCGCCGACGTGCTCTCCCAGAAAGAAACGCTCGAACTCATCCGCGCCTATTACAAGCTCGGCGAGCGCCCGCGCCGCCGTCTGCTCGACCTGGCCAAGGCGCTGCAGGACGAGACCACCGAAGTCGCCTGAGCGACTCACGCAAGCCCTGACGACAAGCGGGCGTCGCCTTCACGGCGGCGCCCGTTTTCCATGTTCGCGCGAACCGTGTAGCACCAGCGGGTGACCAGCCCCGCCGCCCTGCTCGCCTTCGCCGATACGCTGGCCGACGCCGCGCGCGCCGCGATCCTGCCGTTTTTCCGCGCCGCCCATCAGCTTGAGAACAAGGCGTCTGCGGGGTTCGATCCCGTCACCGAAGCCGATCGCGCGGCGGAAGCCGCCATGCGCGCGCTGATCGAGGCGCATTATCCCGACCATGGAATCTCCGGCGAAGAATTCGGCGAAAAGCCCAGCATGGACGGCCATATCTGGGCGCTCGATCCGATCGACGGCACGCGCGCCTTCATCGCCGGCTTGCCGTTGTGGGGCGTGCTGATCGGCTTGAGCTATCGCGGCGCGCCGCTGATCGGGGTGATGGACCAGCCCTATCTCGGCGAGCGCTTTCGCGGCTGGCCGGGCGGCGCCGATCTCGTCACGCGCGACGGCGTGCGGCCACTCTCGACGCGGCCCTGCGCCGATCTCGGCGACGCCATCGCCGCCACGACCGACCCGTTCCTGTTTCAGGGCGCGGAGCGCGACGCCTTCGAGCGCGTGCGCGCGCGCGCCAAGCTCACCCGCTATGGCTGCGATTGCTACGCCTATTGCATGGTCGCGGCCGGCTCGATCGACCTCGTGATCGAATCCGGCCTCAAAACGCACGACATCGCCGCGCTGATCCCGATCATCGCCGGCGCCGGCGGCCGGGTGACCACCTGGGACGGCGGCGACGCGCTGCCGGGCGGGCGAATTCTCGCGTGCGGCGATGCGCG
Organism: Hyphomonadaceae bacterium; assembly: GCA_033764725.1. Lineage (GTDB taxonomy): Bacteria > Pseudomonadota > Alphaproteobacteria > Caulobacterales > Aquidulcibacteraceae > RI-43. The sequence continues at coordinate 12,722 of JANRIR010000016.1, read as the reverse complement.
CGCCGGCGACGCGGCGATGGCCTTGCTGCGACGTTAGCGTGGAGCGCCGGCGACCTCGTCCGCGCTCCAAACTGGGATCACGTCCGCGTGCGGTCCCACACGTCGAATTCGTGCGCGATGCAGCGCTCCACCAGCGTGCGCCAGACCGGCTCGGCGATCGCCCAGGATAGGCCTTGCGCCTCGGCATGGGCGCGCACATTCGCCAGCACCTGGGCGATGCGGGCCTCGTCGCGCACGGCGTCCCGGTTCGGCTTGATGCGCGCGGCGGCGTCCATATAGCCCTGCCGGCGCGCCAGCAGCGCGACGAGCAGGCGATCGATCTCGTCGACCCCCTCGCGCACCTCGCCCATGGTGCGGCAGGCTTCGGGGGCGGGTGCTGCGAATTCGGCGGACATGACCGCCATGTGGCCCCGCGCGCCGCCAGGGTCCAGCCGGCGCAGCGCCGCAGCATCTCTCGCGATGGAGACGTCTGCGAAGCGCACGCTAACCCGCACCTCCATCGCCCCGGTCTCGCTGGAAGCGAGAACCGGGGCCCATGTTTTCATGGCGTCAGGATATGGGCCCCGGATCAGGCTCCGCCTGTCCGGGGCCATGAGGCTGGTCAATGCTCTCAGCTGCAACAGCGCCTGCGTCACACCCGTTTGATTGGCTGGACGGCGCGTGAAGGCGCACAAGGGGCCATGGCCCTCCGCCGCCTCATGCTCCTTGCGCTCACCGCGCTCGCCTTGGTGGGCGCCCCTGCTGCGGCGCAGCCGCAGGCCAGCGTCGTGGTCGAGCTCTACACCAGCCAGGGCTGCGCCTCGTGCGGACGGGCCAATGGTCTGCTGGGCGATCTCGCGCGCCAGCCCGACGTCGTCGCCCTCACCTTCCCCGTCGATTATTGGGACTATCTCGGCTGGCGCGACACCTTCGCCCAATCACAATTCACCGCCCGCCAGCGCGCCTATCTGCGCAGCTTGCGTTCGCGCGCGCTCTATACCCCGCAGGTGATCGTCAACGGCGCCTACAACGCCAACGCGGCGCGGCCGCAGCGCGTGCGTGAGGCGATGGCCGCCGCGCGCGCCGCGCAGCCGATCGCCGCGCCGGCCATCACGTTGACCCAGACGGATGAAGACACCGCCGCGCTGCGGATTGGGCGCGGACCGGCGCCGCGGGCGCCGGCGGACGTGTGGGTCGCGACCTATCTGCCGGGACCGGTGAACGTGCTGGTGACGGCGGGCGAAAACGCCGGGCACCGCGTCGGCCATTACAACATCGTGCGGCGGCTGGTTCGCGTCGGCGCATGGAACGGCGACGCAATCGCGTTCGATGCGGTGCCGTGCCGTCCCGAATGCGCGGCGCTGGTGCAGGCGCCGAACGGCGGCCCGGTCTACGCCGCCGCCCGCGTCCGCCAGCCCTAGCTGACTGAAGAAAAAGCGTCACCGCGCCCCCTCAGTCCGCTGCGCGGACAGCTCCCCCGTAAACGGGGGAGCAAGGGACGCTTTTTCTTCCCCCGCTTGCGGGGGAAGTGGCCGGCGAAGCCGGTCGAAGGGGGCGTTCGAGGCCTTTCCGCAGCCTGCTATGGCGACGCTGGCGGTGCGGTTGCAGGCGCGGGCGACGCACGCGGCGGCTCGGGCTGCACCGTCACTGACGTCAGCGGCGGCGCGAGCGCGGCGAATTCTGATTCCGTTACGCCATAGGCCCACGCCGCGACCCGCCCATTGATGGCGTCGGCCTGGGCTTGCGCGGCGGCGTTCTCCGGCGGATCGGCGCGCGCCACCAGCTTCACCCACGAACGCTGCTCGCCGACGATCAGTTCAGCGTCGATCAGCAGGCCGTCGCCGGTGCGCGCGCGGATGCGCGCGGCGGGCGGCCCGGTGACCGACGGCGCCGGCGCCACGTCGATCGGTTGCGCGCTGACGAGGCGTTCGGCGACGGACATCAGCGTTGCGCCGGAGAGCGGCTGGAACCGCGCCGCGCGGCCCTGCAGCGCAAATGTCGTCGCACCGTCGCGTTGAAGGATGTAGGCCTCGCCCTCGCGCGGCACGATCTCGACGCGCTGGATCCGCTCCGGCGCGATGTCGAGCATAGCGAGGTCGAGCCAGGTCGCAGGGTCGCGCAGTGGCGGCAGATCGCCCTCCACCGCCCATACCTGATCCTCATCCGGACGGCGCGCATACGTGGCGCCGGGCTGCACGCCGAGAATGAGATTGACCAGGAACGCGCCGCGCCCGTCCTCGATCTGCACCAGGACGCCGTCGCCGCCGCTGCGCGGGTCGCCGACGCCGAGGCGCGCGTGCTTATCAGGATCGCTGGTCATGCGGCGCGTGAAGCGCAGCGCCTGCAAACCCTCGGTCAATTGCGCAAGGCGCGCGGCGCGAACTGGAAAGTCGCCGCGGTCGCGCATCGCCCAGCCGCGCTCGGTGCGCGCGATGCGATAGGTCGCGTCAGCGCTCTGGATGGAGATTTTCTGCGCGTCGGCGATGCGCGCGGCGAGGCCGGGAATGACCGGGCCGCTGACCGCCGCCTGGCGATGCGCGCGCGCATCGAGCGTTACCGTGACCGTCGCGATGCCGGCGAGAGCGCCGGCCGCCAGCCACAGCGACACGGCGCGCGCGCGGCGCCGCTCGGCGCGTTGGCTTATCATCGCACCGCCTCCTTGCCGACCGCGGGGCGTTGTCTGCGCCAGAACAGGAACAGGCCCGCGCCCGCCACCAGAAGCGGCCCCAGCCACACATTCACGAACACGATCAGCGCCTGCAGCTGATCGATGCCGCTGCGCAGATCGCGCTGCACGGCGCGCAATTGGCCGCGCACCTCCACCGCCCGCGCGCGGAACCGCTCGAGCTCGGCGCGCTCGTCCTGGGTGAGCTCGGCGCCGAGATCGCCGGCGAAAAAGCCCGAGCCGCGGCCTTGCGATTGCAATTCCTGCAGCCGCTGCTCCGCGCTCTCAAGCTCCTGCTGCAATTGCGTCTGGCGTTGTTCGATCCGCCGCGCGGCGTCGCGCTCCATCTGGTCGATCACCGTCATCGGCCGGTTCGACAGCGCGCGCGAGCGCAGGCGGATCAATTCCGGCGCACCGCCGAGCATTTCAATCGCGTTGACCGCGAAGGCGCCGTTGTCGGCGAACGTGGTCGCCTGGCCGGGCGTGACATAGAGATCGTCGATCAGGAAATCCGCATCGCTGACGACGATGAGCTCAACCGGCGCCGCGCTGCGCGCCAGCACTGGCTGTCCATCGAGCGCCGCCGCCCCTTCCGGCGGGCCGGAGGCATACGCGCTCGGCAACACGCCCGACACCCTGAGCGCAATGGTTTCGGCGCGCCGCGCGCTCACCCATTCGCGCAACAGCTCCAGCGGCGAGGGCCGCATCAACACGCGTGCGGCCGGCAGACGCATCGTGTCGCCCGACGTCGTCGCCAGCGGCGTGAACGTCACGCCGTCGCGTTCGCTGTAGCTCAAGGCGCCGGGCGCTGCGACATTCATGCCGCGCTGCAGCCAGGCCGTCGTCAGATCGTCGCGATTGAGGCGATCGGCGGGAATATTGAAGAACAGCGGCTGCGGCGCAGGTCGCTCTTGGCCCTGGGCGTCCGTCGCCGAAACCGGCAACGCGCCTTCCAGATCCATCACCACGTCCGGCGAACCGGCCACGCCCCAGTGCGACAAGAGCGGCTCAAGCCGCGACGCCGTCGGAGCCGGCCCCTGAGGCGACGCGAACGGATCGCCGCCGGCTTGCTCTGCGGCCGCGATCGACACCGGATCGATGGCGATGAAGGCGCGGCCCTTGCGCATGATGAATTGATCGATGGCGAACAATTGCTGCGGGCTCAGCGGCGCGGGATGAATGATGGCGAGAACGTCGGCGTCGGCGGGAATTTCGGTGAAATCCTGCGACAGGGCCTCGACCTGCATCAACCGGCCGAGTTCCTGCGCGAACGCGTTGGGACGACGCGGCGGGCCGAACGGGCTCGGTTCTGCGCCGGCGTCGAGCGGCAAGGACGTGATCAGCGCGGCGCGGATCGGATCGGGATTCTCCAATTCATAGATCAGACGCGTCAGCTCGTATTCGAGGAACGGCTCGCGCTGCGGATTAAAGAAGGGAATGGCGCGCGTGTCGTCGATCGCATTGGCGCCGGAAAGGCCGAAATAGAGCGGATCGGCGCCGTCTTGCAGCGGCGTCGCCTCCACGCCCGCCTGCACGGCGCGATCTTCCTCGTCGGTGAACGGCTTGGGATCGACCTCGATAAAGCGCACGCGGCCGCGCGAGCGCGCGGCGATCGTCTGCAGCAATTCACGCACGCGGCCCGCATAGGCCTGCACCGCGGGATAGCGGCCTGCGGCGTCGCGCGAATAGTACAAGGTCAGCTGCACCGGCTCGCTGAGCTGATCGAGCACGCTTTGCGTGCCGTCGCTCAAGGAATAGAGCCGGCTTTCCGTGAGATCGAGGCGCGCGCTGCGGAACCACACGTCGGCGATCAGATTGACGCTGACGAAGGCGACGATCAGCGCCGCGGCGGCGGCGAGGGCGAAGCGGCGGCTGTTCATGCGCTAGCCTCCCCGCCGCGAGTCGATGGCGAGCGTCGTCAGGCCCAGGCACAAAGCGATCAGCGAAACGAAAAACACGATCGACCGCAGCTCGATCACGCCGCGCTGCGCGGCGTCGAAATGGTGCAGGAACGAAAACCGCCCGATCGCCTCGGCAGCGCCCGCGCCCACCAGCGGGCGGAAGAAATCCGACACAAGCGGCAGACCCAGCGCCGTGAACGCGAACGCCGCCAGCACGCTCAGCACGAACGCCACCACCTGCGCGCCCGTCAAGGCCGACATCACCGAACCGATCGCGAGATAGCCCCCCGCCATCAAAAGGCTCGCCAGATACGCCGTGAAGATCGCAGCGTTGTCGGGATCGCCGAGAAGATTGACGGTGATCCAGATCGGCGCGGTGAGCGCGAGCGCTGCGCCCGCCACGCTCCACGCGGCGAGGAATTTGCCGCCCACGAGCGCCCAGGTCGGCGACGGCAAAGTGAGCAGCACCTCGATCGCGCCCGAGCGCGTCTCTTCTGACCACAGCCGCATCGCGACGGCGGGCAGGAACACCATGAAGATCCAGGGATGGAACGCGAAGAACGGGGTCAAATCCACGCGCCGGGTTTCGAACAGTCCGCCGACCTGGAACGTGAACAGCCCGATCGCGAACAGGAACACCGCGACGAACACATACGCCGTCGGCGTCGTCACATAACTCAAGATTTCCCGGCGATAGACGGCGAGCAGGCTGGTCACGACGCCGCCTCCCCGCCGGTCAAGGCGCGGAATGCGCCCTCGAGGCCGCCTTCGTGCGCGGCGAGATTCGCAGGCGTATCGTCGGCCACGATTTTTCCGTCATGGATGACGATCGCGCGCGTGCACACCGCCTCGACCTCCTCCAGCGCATGCGTCGAGATGATGATGCCGCGCTCACGCCCGAGCGCGCGGATCAGATCGCGCACGGCGCGGCGTTGATTGGGATCGAGACCGTCGGTCGGCTCGTCGAGGATCATCAGCAACGGATCGTGCAACAGCGCCGCAGCAAGGCCGACGCGACGCCGATAGCCTTTCGACAAGGTATCGATCGGCCGCTCGATGGCGTCGCCGAGGCGCGCGTCGCTCGCCGCGCGGCTGACGGCGTGGCGCGCCTTTTCTTTCGACATACCGCGCGTTTCGGCGATGAAGCGCAGAAACGTCCACGGCGACATCTCGCCATAGAGCGGCGCGCCTTCCGGCAAATAGCCCAGACGCTCCTGCGCGCGGCGGCGATCTTCGGCCACGTCGATGTTGAACACGCGCACGCGCCCGGCGTCCGGTTCGAGATAACCCGCGATCATGCGCATCGTCGTGGTTTTGCCGGCGCCGTTCGGCCCGAGAAAGCCGACGATTTCGCCGGCGTCCACGGAGAACGAAACGTCGTCGACGGCGACGCGCCGACCGAACGACTTTCGCAAGCCTTCGACGTGCAGGAGCATGGAGCCCAGATGTCCTGAAAGAAGCGCCGCGTGGCTTAAGTGCGATCGCCGGCGAAGTCCAGTGCGGCGAACGCGTGGCGCGCTAAAGCCGCAGACTAAAGCCGCAGACTGAGGCCGCCGTCGACGGCGAGCCCCTGCCCGGTGACGAAGGCCGCGTCGTCGCTGGCGAGGAACAGCGCGGCGCGGGCGAGGTCTTGCGGTTCGCCCAAGCGCCGCAAGACGGATTTCTTCGCCCAGATCTCGGCGACGTCGGGGCGCGCATCCCACAACGGGCCTGTCATGCCGGTGCGGATGGCGCCCGGCATCAGATAGTTCGCGGTGACGCCATATTTGCCGAGTTCGAGCGCCAAGGTGCGCGTCAGGCCGGCGACGCCCGCCTTCGACGCGCAATAGGGCGCAAGGCCGAAATTGGTGTACTCCGCCATCACCGACGCCGTGTTGATGATGCGTCCGGCTGCGCTTTCGATCAGCAGCGGTATCGCCGTGCGCGCAATGCGAAACACGGCGCGCAAATTGATCGAGACGATGCGGTCCCATTCGTCGTCGGAGAGATCGGCGACGAACGTCGAGCCGGACACGCCGGCATTGTTGAACAGGATGTCGAGGCCGCCGAGTTCTGCGCGGGCCGCCGCCATGATGCGCTGCGGCGCGTCGTCATCGGCCACGGAGAGCTCCAGCGCGGCGCACCCTTCGGCCTTCGCGGCGAGCTCCTTGCCCGGCAGATCGACCGCGAGCACAGCTGCGCCCTCCGCTGCGAACAGCCGCGCCGAAGCGAGGCCGATGCCCGATGCCGCGCCCGTCACCACCGCCATTTTGCCGCTCAAGCGCCCGCCCATCCGATCCTCCTCGTTTTGCGGCGAGGCTATGGGATCGGCGCCAGCGTGGCCAGCGAGAGGCGTGCGAAACGCAGGTGCGCGGTCCCTCTCCCCCGAGAGGGGGAGAGGGCAGGGTGAGGGGGCTGCGCCGGCATATCGAAGAGTAGAGCGTGATTGGCGATTGCAGGGCTCCGCCCCACCCTCACCCCGGCCCTCAACCAACTCGCGGAGGGAGAGGGAGTGCGTTCCGAGTTTGCTCAGCCCAAAAACAACGAAGGCCCGCGGCGAGTGATCGCGCGGGCCTTCTGGAATGTCGTCGACGGAACGGGAGTGCTTCGAACCCAGGGGGCTGGGGGGGCTGATGGATACTGAGCTCGCCGCCGTCTCCGTCCGTCGACGTCCCTAAAGTCGCTCCCCAATCGGGCGAGGGCAAGGGAAAAAAGCGGCGAAAAGCCGACCTGACGTATTATTTAACCAAGTCAGCATTTGTCGTAGGGATTACAATCAAAGTTATGCACAGCGGCCCTGTTCTTTATCCACATTCTCCACGACAGGTCTTCTTCGAGCGGCGCGAACTCAATCTCATCCTCAATCTTTACGGGAGGATGGTGGCCGCCGGCGTCTGGCGCGACTACGCCATCGACGGCCTGAAGGATCGTGCGGTGTTTTCCGTTTATCGCCGCACGAGCGAATCGCCGCTTTACCAGATCGAAAAGCGGCCCAGCCTCGCGCGCCGCCAGGGCGCGTTCGCGATTCTCGGTCAGGGCGGGCAGATCCTGAAGCGCGGGCATGAACTGGAGATCGCGCTGCGCGTGTTCGACAGGCTGCTGATTCGCCCGATTGATCTTTAGCGGGTCGGAGCGGCGCCGCTTCACCTCCTCAGACCGCTTCGCGGCCAGCTCCCCCGCACGCGGGGGAGCAAAGATGCGACGCTTTTCTTCCCCCGCTTGCGGGGGAAGTGGCCGGCGAAGCCGGTCGATGGGGGCGGCGCGCGCAGACGACTCCCATCACCACCCCCAACAAAAACGCCCCGGCTTGGGGCCGGGGCGTCGCAGGTTTCGTCTGCCCTGTTCGTTACTCCCTGTTGCCGATCAGGCTCAGGATGAATTGGAACAGGTTGATGAAGTTCAGGTACAGGTTGAGCGCGCCGTAGGTCGTGGCGACCGCCATCGAGCGCTCATCGCCCGCCAGCTGGTAGTACATGAACTTCAGGCGTTGCGTGTCGTAGGCGGTGAGGCCGGCGAACACGAGCACGCCGATCACCGAGATCGCGAAGCTCAAGCCTTCGATCGGCGCGCCGGTGAAGGCCGCGAAGCCGAAATTCACCAGGCTCGCCAGGATGAGGCCGAACAGGCCCATCATCAGGAACGAGCCCCAGCCCGTCAGGTCGCGCTTGGTGGTGTAGCCCCACAGGCTCAACGCGCCGAACGCGCCGGACGTCACGAGGAACGCCTTGCCGATATCGTACATGCCGGTCGGCTGGCCGTTTTCAACGCGGCCGCCATAGACGATGAGCAGCGCGCCCATGCCGATGCCGATCAGCGAGACGACCGACCAATAGACGAGGTTCGCGCCCGTCGGGGACGGGTTCTTCATCGTGAACGCCGAGATCAGCAGGATCGCGATCGGGCCGAACATGACGACGTACATGAGCGGCGTGCCGAACACGAGCTGCGTCACCGCCGGCACGGTGCCGGCGACGAACGCCAGCACGGCCGACAACAACAGCCCCAGGGCCATCTTGTTGTAGACGCCGAGCATGAAGCTGCGCAGTCCGGCGTCCGTCGCCATATCGGCGCGGCCGGTCGGGATCGACCGCGCCTGGCTGGTATACTCGTTCATCATAACCTCCTCGGTCGGCGGAATCGCATCCGTCGCCGTTGGCGGGAATATGGCCTCGCCGCCACCCTGGAGCAAGGTGGCGGACGCCGCCCGCCTGGTGACTTGTTCGTGTTCGACGGGAGCGCTAGGCGAACGGAGGGGCCCCGCCTGGACCCGTTCGACCGGCGCGAATCTTGGCTATAAGGCGCAGCGTTTAGAGGAAGTGGCGAGTGGCCGAAGACGAGACGCCTCCCCCCGGAGACGAGCCCAAGCCGGCCCAGCCGGATGCGCCATCGCCAGGCGCGGCGACGCCGACCGCGTCCCCCGCCGAAACGGCGTCGCATCGGGCCTCGGAACCGGAGCCTTCGCGCGCACCGCCGCCGCCGCGGCCCCCGCGCGGCGTGCTGGTCGAGGCGCGCGACGCCATCCTGCCGCCGCTCATCTTGTTGGCCGCCTCGATCGCGGCGGTCGCCGCCGTCGCCTGGGCCGGGGTCCGGTCGATCCGGCGCCCGCGCACGATCAGCGACGCGGCGGTCTGGGCCGGCTGGGGCGCCGGCGCGGTCGTCCTGGCCTTTGTCGGATTTTTCGGCTTCGTCACCTGGGGCATGCCCTCGGCCGACGACGTCTGGGAGGCGCGCCAAGGCCAGAGCATCACCTTCCTCGACCGCAACGGCCAGGCGATCCTGCGCGAAGGCGCCCAGAATGCGCCGCCGGTCGATCTCAAGACCCTGCCGGCGCATGTCGCCCAGGCCTTCGTGGCGATCGAGGACCGCCGCTTCTATAGCCATATCGGCGTCGATTTCGGCGGCCTGATGCGCGCGACGACGACGAATTTGAGCGCCGGGCGCGTCGTCCAGGGCGGCTCCACCATCACCCAGCAATTGGCCAAGAACCTGTTCTTGACCAACAACCGCACCTTCCGGCGCAAACTGCAGGAGGCCGCGCTCGCGCTGTGGCTCGAGCAGCGCTTCAGCAAGGACCAGATCCTCGCGCTGTATTTGAGCCGCGTCTATTTCGGCGCCAGCGCCTACGGGATTGAGGCGGCCGCGGAGCGCTACTTCGATCGCCCCGCGCGCGATCTCACGCTCTTGCAGGCCGCGATGCTGGCCGGGCTGGTGAAGGCGCCGTCGCGGCTCAATCCCGCGCAGCAGGAAGCCGGCGCCCGCGCCCGGGCCGAGGTCGTGCTCGACGAGATGGTCGCGCAACGCTTCATCACCGCGGAAGAACGCGAAGCCGCGCTGCGCGAACCGCTTCTGATCAGCCGCAACAATCCGGCCGGCAATCTCGGCTATTTTCGGGATTACATCGAGGCGACGATCGAGCGCGAGATCGGCGATCAGCGCGACGACTTCATCGTCGAGACCACGCTCGACCTCACCGCCCAACGCGCCGCCGAGCGCATCTTGAACGCCAAGATCGACGAAGAGGGCGAAGCGCGCCGGTTCAGTCAGGGCGCGGTGCTGGCGATCGACAAGGACGGCGGCGTGCGCACGATGGTTGGCGGGCGCGCCTATGGCCGCGGGCCGGGCCAGAGCGAGTTCAACCGCACGATCCAGTCGCGCCGCCAACCGGGCTCGTCGTTCAAGTTCTTCATCTATCTCGCCGCGATGGAGAACGGCCTGACGCCGTGGACCATCCGCGTCGATGCGCCGATCACGATCGGAGACTGGTCGCCGGGAAATTATGAGGATCGCTATTACGGCGCGTTGCCGCTGGTGTCGGCGTTTGCGCGTTCGCTCAACATGGTGGCGATCTCGATCACGGAAGAGATCGGCGGCGACAAGGCGATCGCGGCCGCACGGCGCCTCGGCGTGACGTCGCCGCTGTTCGATTATCGCTCGCTGGCGCTCGGCGCACAGGAATTGACCCTGATGGAATTGACGCAGGCCTACGCCGTCATGGCGGCGGAAGGCATGCCGGTGGAGGCGCATGGCGTGACGCGCATCCTGCGCGCGCGCGATCGCGCCGTGGTGTATCAGTTCCGTCCGAGCCGCACCGAACGCGTCATCGCCGAACGGCCTTTGCGCTACATGAATCTCATCATGTCGCGCGGGGTGGAGGCGGGCACTTCGACGTCGGCGCGCATCGAAGGCCGCGCCATCGGCGGCAAGACCGGCACGACGAACGATTATCGCGACGCTTGGTTCATCGGCTTCACCCCCGGCCTCGCCGCGGGCGTGTGGATCGGCAATGACGATCACCGCATTCGCATGCTGCGCGTCACCGGCGGCCAGGCGCCGGCGGCGGTGTGGCATGATTTCATGGTCGTCGCGATGCGCGACCTGCCGCCGCGGCCGCTGCAATTGCCGGGACCGGGCGATTACGATTCCGGGCCGCCCGCGCCGGTCACCGATGTGCAAATTCTCGCGCCGTCGGCGGTTGTCGGCGCCCCGCTCGGCCCGCGCAGCGTGAGCGCGCAAACCCCTGCAGACGACGGCGCCGACCGCTCCCTCGATTTCGGGCCGGAGGGGTGAGAACCGGCGCGCTTGCGCGCAAAATCGATCCAGTGGATCGATTTTAGGTTCGAACGCCGGAGCGTAAGCGACGGCCGGACAAGCGGCGCAGCATCGCCCTCCCCGCTCGGCCCTCGCGAAGGCGAGGGCCCATCGCGCGCGGAAGAGCAAAGGCTTTTGCGGATAGGGATGGGCCCTCGCCTTCGCGAGGGCCGAGCGGCTGATGTTTTGCTCAGACTGCGCAAGCGCCCCGAGCAGACTGCGCAGCGCGAAGGGTGTAGCGTCGCACGCAAGCCCCAGCGCCGGGACGCCGCTCCGACAATGATCATTCGCCTCTTCAGCCTCACCGCGCTCGCGCTTCTGGCGCAGCCCGCCGCCGCACAGCCGGCGGGCGACGGCGCTTTCGCCGCCTATGCGATCGAGTTCTGCGCCGCGGTGGTCGATGGCGATCCGCCTGCAGAAGCAGCCGCGCGCGCGTGGCCGGGGGCAGCGTTGTCGGGCCCGGCGCCGCTCGGCGACGATGTGGACCTTGTCGGCCGCGAACTCGACGCCGATCGCGACACGCCGGTGTTCATCCTCGGACCGCCAGGCAATCCGCCGCGCCCGATCATGGCGTTCGCGCGCGCCGACGCGACGCGCTGCATGACCTTCGACGGCGAACGGGAGGATGGCGTCGCCGCGCTGACCGCGCGGCTCACCGCGGCCGAGGGGCCGTGGACGCGCAGCGTCGCAACCGATGCGATGTCGGCGTTCGATCGCAATGCGTCGGGCGAGGACGGCGTCATCAGGCTGCACGTGATCCCCGGCGGCCGCGGCCAGGCTGCGCGCGCGATCGCGACGCGTCAGGCGGGCCGCGCCGTGCGCATCACGCCGGACTCCGCGCGCGCCTGGGCCGATGCGGTCATCGGCGCCTGCGCGGCGGCCGTACATCAGGGTCGCGCGCTCGATCCGGATGCGCTGGCGCCGCACTTCGTGCGCGGCGATCGGTTTTCGGAATCGCGGCAAGCCATGCACGCGGCGCCTGGGCAGCCGCAGGGGGTCATGCTGGTCAACACCCGAAGCAGTGCGTGCTTCATCACCGTGGCGAGCGGAGACCTCCAGGCGCTGCACGCCGGCGTGATCGATTGGCTCACGGCGTCCGGAGCGCGACGCGAGCCATCCAACCGGGATTATGTCTTGGCGAAGCGCGAAGGCGCGACGGGCGCGGACGCCTTGATCGGAGCGTCGCCGCCGACCGCGCTGTTGGTGATCAGCGTGCGGCCGCGCTGATCGGCTCCGGCGGAGGCACAGCTCCTTCGGCCGTCGCTTACGCTCCGGCGTTCGCTTCTTGAATGGGTCCCCCGGACCCATTCATCGCGCTGCGCGCGACCGAAGCTCACCCAATCGCGTGGAGCGCTGCGCCGTGCGCGTGCAGCCAGGTGCGGCCGCGTTCGAAATCGGGCAGCGCCGTCGCCACGGCTTTCCAAAAGCGGCGCGAGTGGTTCATTTCCTTCAGATGCGCCACCTCGTGCGCGGCGAGATAATCGAGCACGAAGGGCGGCGCCAGAATCACGCGCCAGGAAAACGCGAGCGCGCCGTCGCTCGTGCACGAACCCCAGCGCGAACGGATTTCCTTGATCGCGATGCGGGCGGCGCGCACGCCCAGGCGCTGC
>JANRIR010000091.1:0-4011 GCA_033764725.1 Hyphomonadaceae bacterium | reverse complement strand
TCGCGCCAGCGGCCGATATTCTCGTCGCCGCCGTCGGCGACGTAATGCGGAAATGCGCCGATCGTCTTCCAGTCGCCGCGCTTGAAGGCGCGGTTCGCCCAGACGATCTCGGCATGGCGCGCCGCGCCGTCGTCGTCGGCGAACGCCAGAAAGAACCGCACCGGATGGTCGTCGCCTTCGCGCGTGCGTTCGTCGCGGTCGCTCGCCAGCGGCCGTTCGACCAGCCAGCGCCAGGTCAGCGTCGGAAACCGCGTCACGTCGATGTCGGTCCAGCGCACCAGCATCGAGGCGCTGCCTTGCGTCGCGCAGCGCAGCGCCGGCACGCCGTCTTTGGTGACAACGCCAAACGTCATCGCCGGCCGCGTCCAGAAGGTGCGATGCCACCAGCCGCGCGGCAGACTGCCGGGCCACAGCGGCGCCGAGAAATCCATCGCCACGACCGCCGCCGCGCCGTCGGCCGCGATCAGCGGCGCGGCCGGTTGGCGTTGCCGCCAGGCATTGAAACCGGTGACCGCCAAACCGGCGAGCACTGCGCAGCCGAGCCAGATCGCGGCGCGGACAAATTTGCGGCGCACCGTCCCCGGCGGTTCATGAAACTCGGTCACAGGATATTCCCACGCGAAGTCGCGGCGGCCACTCTAGCAGAACGGTCTCGCGCCTCACGCGCGCGGCGCCATCAATTCCTTGTGTCGCATGTCAAAGCCCCCTTACCCGCGGCTCGGCCTTGGCGTTGAAAGTCAAAGCGCTCACCGCCCACACCAGCGCGTCGAGCCGGTCCGGCGAGCGGCCTACGGACAGTCCCTCCGGGCCGAAATCGCACATCTCGTCTTCCAGCGCGGGAAAGCAGCCGGCGTGCCGGACCCGGCCCTGTTCGTAGAGCTGCGCCACCGGCTCGGCGCGCAGATATTTGCCGCGCGTCGCATGCACCGGCTTGACCGGCACGGCGCGGTCGGCTTCCGCGATCACGGCTTTGACCATTTCGCCGCCCTGGTTGACCTCAACCACCAGCGCGTCGGCCTGAAGCCTTCGCCACAGCGCGATCGCTTTGACCGCCCAGCCCTGCGGCGTAAGCCCGCCGGCGGTCTCGTCGGCCAGCACATAGACGATGCCGGCCTCGCAGATCCCGGCCGCGACAAGCCCGCAGGCGTCGGCGCGGCGGCTTGAAGAGGCCGGCGGGTCGACCGCGACGACAATCCGAACAAGCGATGGCGCGGCCTCGACCCGCGCGGCCTCGATCAGCGCGCGCGACCACAACGCGTCAGCGCGCTCCTCCACCACTTCGCCAAAGATTTCCTGGCGGCCGAGGCGCGTGCCGCGATAGCGCGCCAGCACGGTGTCGAGAAAAGCCGGCGCAAGATTGTAGGCATTGGCGATGGTTCCTGCGTGGGTGACGGCGGTCGAGGGATCGGCGATCAGCCGCTTGATGAGCGCGGTCGGCCGCGGCGTCGTGGTGATGACCTGTTGCGGACGGCGGCCGAGCCGCAGCCCGAATTGCAGCATGTCGAAGGCGTCTTGCGCGTTGCGCCACTTGGCGAGTTCGTCGAGCCAGGCGGCGTGAAACTGCGGGCCGCGCAGCGCCTCGAAATTCTCCGCCGAAAACACCTGCGCCACCGCGCCGTTGCCCCATTCGAGGCGGCGGCGCGAGGGCAGCCATTGCGGGCGCTCATGCGGCTCGTGCGCCGCGAGCAGGCCGGACACGCCCTCGATCATCACCTCGCGGACTTCGTGCTCGGTCTCGCCGATGAGCGCGATGCGCGGCGGCTCGCGGTCGCCGTCGGCGCCCCCGCGCAAGGCGAGCGCGCGCACCCATTCGGCCCCGGCCCGCGTCTTGCCGGCGCCGCGGCCGCCGAGCAGCAGCCAGCTTGTCCACGGCGCGCCATTGTTGGCGGCCTCCGGCGGCCGCTGGTGCGCATGACAGAACGATTCCCAGTCACGGGCGAGACAGTCGCTCCAGTGCTGCCTGAGAACCGTCAGGAACTCCGCCGTGTGCCCGCTCGCCGACAAAAGCCTCAATGCGGCGCGCAAGTTCGCGACGGAACTCGTCGATGTCGCGGGGAATGGGGTCGTCATCGTCTGCGGTCTCGGCCTCCGCTTCGTGGTCGGCGGCGCGCAATGCCGCCAGTTCGCGCAATGCGCGGGCAAGGCTCGCCAGCGTGCGCGCGGCGCGCTCGCCCTCCTCCGGATTCTCGGGCGCGAGCACGGCGAGCACGCGGTCGACCGCTTCCAGCTCGCGCTCGACCATGGCCTGGAGCCGCGCCGCCAGCATCGTCGTCGGCGCAGGCGCAGGAGTCGGTGTCGGTTTCAGTGTCGGCGTCGGTGTCGGTATTGGCGTCGTGGTTGGCATTGTCGTCACGCCGCGGCGCGCCGATCCGGCCGCCATCGCAGCGTCCCCTGTCTTTCGCCGATGCAATTGTGGAGCGTGCCCGATGTGTAGCGGTCGAGCGCGCCGCTGTCAAGGACTTTTTTCCTAGTCCGTTCAGTCCCGCCGCGGCCTGGTCTTGGGCGGCGCCGGCCGCGGCAGCGCGTCATAGCGCGTCTCTTCCCAGCAGCGGTCGATGCCCACCGCGCGGCGGATCGTCTCCACCTTGCCCGCGGTGAGAAAGGCGGCGAAATAATCGGTGCGCCCTTGCGACTCGGCCCGCAGGCACACGGCCTGCTCGCCCGGCTGCGGCGCGCGCGCGGCCTGCAACGGCCCGGCGCGAAACGCCGCGATCGGGATGCTGGTTTTCAGGGCTCCGGCCAGCGCGTCGGCGATCTGCTGCCGGTAGTCGCGCGGCGGCGGTTGCGGCGCGCGTCGCGGCGCGGCTTGCTGCGCGGCTTGCGGCGCAGGCTGCCGCTGTTGCGCCGTTGCAATGTCGAGGCCCGCCGTCACCGCCAGCGCGGCGGCGGCGGCAAGGAAGGCGGCAAGAAAGGTGGCAAGAAAGGTGGCAAGGCAGGCGGGCACGGGGGCGATTCGCGTCATGCGATGTGAAGGCTATAGCGTTTTCGAGCGAAGTGGGTACCGGTTCGCGTGAAGAAAACGCGTCAAAATAAAAAAGCTGGAGCCCGGCTTCGATTCCATCGAAGCCGGAAAGGTTTTAGCGCGGCGGCGGCGGTGGCGCCACGCCGGCAAGCTGCATCGCCCGCGCGAGCAGCGTGAGCCGGCGCACCCGCGTCTCGAATGCGCGCAACAGCGCCGCGCGCGCCGCCCCCGCTTCGTGCCGGCGCAGCGTCGCGCCCGCGGCGCGCGAGGCGACCTCGGCGGCCTCGGCGCATGCGGCTTGCGCCGCCGCGGCGGCGAGCGGATCGAGCGCCTTGAGGCCGGCGGGTTCGTTCGCCGCTTGCGCGGCGGCGACGAAGCGCCCGCCGGCGCCTTTCGCCAGGCTGCGCCGCGCATAACGCTTGCGCCAGCGTCCGCGCGCGGCATACTTGTAGAGCGTGGGTTCGCTGACGCCGCAAAGCCGCGCGATCTCGCGCACCGGCACCACGCCAGCCTCATAGAGCGCGCGCACGCGCTCGGTCAAAGAAAACTCCCTCCCCCTGAAAGGGGGAGGGTTGGGGTGGGGGTCAACGACACATGGGACAAAGTCATGACTTGCCGTGCATGCACTGGCCGCAAGCAAAGGATCGTCCACCACCCCCGCCCGCACCATCGCGTCCAGTTGCTTGTCGTTTCCCCTCCCCCTGAAAGGGGGAGGGTCAGGGAGGGGGTCGCTCATCGACGCGGAGGAAAGTGAAGAAGAAGACAAAGACTTGTCGGCTACGCTCAAAGGATCGTCGACAAGCCCCGCCCGCACCATCGCGTCCAGTTGCTGCAACTTTGTCGGCGCCGCCGGCAGCGCCTTTGCCGCATCCGCCGCCGCCCGCTTCGTCAAGCCGCGCCGTTTCGCCCGCGCGAGGAAACGCTGCTGCGCCGCGCGCGTCAGCGACTTCGTCTTGCGTTTCTTGATCCGGGCTTGGGCGGACTTGAGATCGGCGGCCGTGACGGGCTTTCGTCTGACGGACTTTTCGACCATGCGCCTTTGTAGGCGG
>JANRIR010000088.1:0-62992 GCA_033764725.1 Hyphomonadaceae bacterium | reverse complement strand
GCGTCGCCGCGATCGGCGGGGGCGCGACCGTCAGCGCGCCCGAGGCGTCGGGCGTCGCCGCGGCGGCCTCAGCCGGCGCGGCCTCGACGGGGGCGGCGGGGGCCGAGTCCACCGGCGCAGGCGCGGCCGGGGCCGTGATCGGCGCCGGCGCGCGGTCGAAGATGGAGCGGTTGGCGTCGTCGCGCGCAGCCGAGGCCATCATCGTCAGCGTGATGGAGGTCAGCAGAAACAGCGCGCCGGCGATGGAGGTGAAGCGCGCCAGCACGTCGGCTGCGCCGCGCCCGGTCATTAGCGACCCGCCGCCGCCGCCCATGCCCAGCGCCCCGCCTTCGGAACGCTGCATGAGCACCAGGCCAATCACGCCCAGACACAGAAACAAATGGACGATCAGAACCGCAGCCTGCATGAAACCCTCAATCGCCGCCTCGCCCGGCGCGCGAAAACGCGTCGTTTAGCGGAGGCCGGCCCGGTGCGCCAGTGCGCGGCTGTCGGCCGATCGACGCAGCGCAGATAAAGGGCGGCGCGGGGCGAAAGTCAGCCCCGGGCCGCCGGGTGCGACAGAATAATCGCGGAAAAGTCGGCGGCTTTGAGGCTGGCGCCGCCGACGAGCGCGCCGTCGACTGACGGGACAGCGAAGATTTCACCCGCATTGCCCGGCTTGACCGAGCCGCCATAGAGCACCCGCATCCCGCCCGCGCGCCGCCCGAAGCGCGCGCCCAGCAAGGCGCGAATGTGGCCATGCATCGCCGCGATCTCGGCTGTTGTGGGCGTGAGCCCCGTGCCGATCGCCCAGACCGGCTCATAGGCCACCACCAGCGCGTCGGGCGCATCCTCGGGGATCGAGCCGGCGAGTTGCGCCTCAACGACCGCCAGCGCGCGCCCCGCCTCGCGCTCGGCCAGCGTCTCGCCGACGCAGACGATCGGCGCGAGACCCGCCCGCGCCGCCGCCGTCGCCTTGGCCGCGACCGTCGCGTCGCTCTCGCCATGGTCCTTGCGCCGCTCGGAATGGCCGACGATGCAGAAGGACGCGCCCGCCTCCGCCAGCATGCCGGCGCTGAGATCGCCCGTATGGGCGCCGTCCGGCAGCGGGCTGACGTCCTGGGCGCCGACGCGCGCGAGGCGGCCGCGCAGGCGCTCCGCAGCGGCGGCCAGCAGGGTCGCCGGCGGGCAGAACGCCACGTCGACCGCCGCCGCGGCCGGGCCGACCGCATCGAGCGTCGCGGCCATCTCGGCCAGATCGCCGCTGCGGCCGAACATCTTCCAATTGCCGGCGATCAGCGGCTTGCGGCTGTCCATGCGTCGTGTTCTCCCCGCCGGGCGCGCCGCTGGCGTCCCGCATTGCCCGGAGCGGAACCTCTCTTTATGGTCCCGCCGCCTCCGCCATATCGGACCTGAACATGCTGACGCAAATGCGAAACATCACCCGCGGCTGGATCGCGGGCGGGCTCATCGCCCTGCTTGTGCTGGCGTTTGCGATCTGGGGCATCAATGACGTGTTCAGCGGCGCCAGCGGCAATGCCGTGGCGCGCGTCGCCGGCCAAGACGTCAGCGCCCAGGACGTCAATCGCGAACTCGATTTCGTCATCCGCAACCGCCAGGACGAGCAAGGCGGCCGCATCACCCGCGCCGACGCGATCGCGCAAGGCGCGCCGGCGCAAATTCTCGACGGCATCATTTCCCGCCGCGCGCTTGCGGCCTTTGTCGAACGACTCGGCGTGCACGCCGATCCCGTGCAGATCGCCGACGCCATTCGCGCCTTCCCCAACGCGCAAAATCCGATCACGCAAACCTTCGACCGCGAAGCCTATAACGCGTTTCTCAACGACATCGGCTACACGCCGGCGGAGTTCGAGCGCGAGATCGGCGCAGGCATCGCGCTCAACGAGGTGCTGAGTTCGCTCACCGCGGGCGCACGCGCGCCGTCGAGCTTCGGCAAGATCGTGCTCGCTTTCCAGTCGGAGCGCCGCGTCGTCACGCTGGCGGAGGTTCCCGCCGCGCGCGCCGAGCCCGTACCTGCGCCCACCGATGCGCAGGTTGAAGAAACATATCAGCAATTGCGCGCGCAATTCGCGGTGCCGGAATTTCGCGCGCTGACGCTGATCGTCGCGCGGCCGGAGGATTTCGTCGCGCGGGTGAGCGTGCCTGAAACCGACATCCGCGCAGAGTTCGACGCCGAGGCGCCGCGCCTGACGCAACCAGAAAAGCGCAGCTTCGCGCAGGTCACCGCGCCGACGCCTGCCGCAGCGCAAGACGCCGCCGCCCGCCTCGCGCGCGGCGAGGAGCCCGACGCCGTCGCCGCCGCGGTCGGCGGCCAGGCGGTCGTGTACGTCGACCAGGCGCGCGCCGACATTCCCGATCCTGACATCGCGACTGCGGTGTTCGCGCTTCCCGCGGACGCTGCGCCGCGCGTCGTGCGCGGGCGTCTGGCGGCGAACGCAGCGGTGCGCCTCGACGCCGTCACGCCGGCGGTGACGCCCTCCTTCGAGGCCGAGCGGGACCGCATTCGCGGCGCGCTCGCCGAAGCCGAAGCGACCGACCTGCTCAACGCCGCCGTCGAGGCGTTCAACGACGCCCGCGCGGAAGGCCAACCGGTCGTCGCCGCCGCGCGCGCCCATGGCCTCTCGGTGATCGAGGCGCCGGCGATCGACGCGCAGGGCCGCAGCCGCGACGGCGAAACGCCGGACATCCTCATCGACCAGGGCGCGCTGATCGAGGCGGCGTTCCAGCTTCCCGAAGGCGAGGCGTCGGAAGATTTCATCGCCGGCCCCGACGGCGCCGACATCATCATCCAGGTCAACAGCGTGACGCCGGCCACCACGCGCCCGCTCGCCGAAGTGCGCGACGACGTCGTCGCCTTCTGGACCGCACGCGAACGCGCCGACCGCCTCACCGCGATCGGACAGCGCGTCAACGCCGCTGTCGACGGCGGTCAAAGCTTCGAGGCGGCGGCGCAGGCGAACGGCGCGCGCATCGTGCAGGCGAACGTCGAACTCGATCGCCGCATGGCCAGCCAAATCCCGGCGCAGCAATTGGCGCAATTGCTGTTCGGCGCGCGCGTCGGCGCAGTGGTCGCCGATCTGCGCGCCGACGGCGAAGCGCTCATTCTGGCGCAGGTGAAGGAAATCCGCCGCACCGACCCGGCCGAAGATCCCGCCTCCCTGGAACAAGCGCGCCAGGCCTTCCAACAGCAGCTCGGCCCATCGATCGCCCAGGCGGTCGAAGCCGAAGCCGTGCGTGCCGCCGACGTGCAGCGCGCGGGGCGCTACGAACAGGCTCTGAACCGCGCGTTCCCGCGCGCCGATGCGGGCGCCGAAAGCG
This sequence comes from Hyphomonadaceae bacterium, assembly GCA_033764725.1. Taxonomy (GTDB): domain Bacteria; phylum Pseudomonadota; class Alphaproteobacteria; order Caulobacterales; family Aquidulcibacteraceae; genus RI-43. The sequence goes on along the minus strand of JANRIR010000088.1, from coordinate 59,674 downwards.
AAGAATGACGACGATGGAGCCGCTGGCGGCGGACTTCGCTGCGACCTATTCCAAGGCCGGCGCGCTGGCATGGATGCGGCGCATCTCCGATCTCGAAACGCCCGTGTCGGCGATGCTCAAGCTCGGCCCCGAACAACCCGGCGCCTTTCTTCTGGAATCGGTGCAAGGCGGCGATTGGCGCGGCCGTTATTCCATCATCGGCTTGAAGCCCGATCTGATCTGGCGCGTGCGCAATGGCCGGGCGGAGATCAGCCGCGGCGGGTTCGACGACGCCGCGTTCAAACCCGACAAGCGCGACCCCATCGCCTCGCTGCGCGCGCTGGTGAGGCGCTCGGCGCTGGCGCTGCCGCCGCATCTGCCGCCGATGGCGGCGGGCCTGTTCGGCTATCTGGGTTACGACATGGTGCGCCATGTCGAGCGCCTGCCGGACGCTGCCCCCGATCCGCTGGCGACGCCGGAGGCGCTGCTGGTGCGCCCGACGATCATCGCGATTTTCGACAATGTTTCGAGCGAGATCACGCTGGTCACCCCCGCGCGCGGCGCAGGCGATCCGATGCGCGCCTATGACCGCGCCCGCGCCCGGCTGGAAAAGGTTCTGCGCGCGCTGAATAAAGTCCCGCCGCGATCCAGCGCTGCGCAGCCGCCGGATCGCCCACCGCCCGAGCCCGTCTCCAACACGCCGCCTGAGCGCTATCGCGAGACGGTCGAGCGCTGCAAAGCCTATTGCCGCGCCGGCGACGTGTTCCAGGTGGTGCCCAGCCAGCGCTTCTCCGCGCCGCTGCAAGAAACGCCCTTTCAACTGTATCGCGCGCTGCGCCGGCTCAACCCCTCGCCCTTCCTGTTCTATCTGAACTTCAAGGATTTCGCGGTGGTGGGCTCCAGCCCCGAAATTCTCGTGCGGGTGCGCGGCGACGTCGTCACCATCCGCCCGATCGCCGGCACGCGCCCGCGCGGCAAGACGCCGGCGGAAGACGCCGCGCTCGAGCAGGATCTGCTCGCCGATCCGAAAGAGCGAAGCGAGCACCTCATGCTGCTCGATCTCGGGCGCAATGATGTCGGGCGCGTCGCGCGGCGCGGACGCGCACCTGGGTCGAACGCGCTCGGCGGCGAGACCGCAAAGCCGAACGTGCGCGTGACGGAAAGCTTCGTCATCGAGCGCTACAGCCACGTGATGCACATCGTGTCGAACGTCGAAGGTGTGCTGGCGCCGGACAAGGACGCCATCGACGCGCTGTTGGCGGGCTTTCCCAACGGCACGGTGTCGGGCGCGCCGAAAGTGCGCGCGATGGAGATCATCAACGAGGTCGAACCGCACAAGCGCGGCCTCTATGGCGGGGGCGTGGGCTACATTTCCGCCGGCGGCGATCTCGATACTTGCATCGCGCTGCGCACGGGCGTGGTGAAGGACGGCGTGCTGCATGTGCAGGCCGGCGGCGGCGTCGTGCTCGAAAGCGACCCGCAGCTTGAACTGGAAGAAACCCAGCACAAGGCGCGCGCCCTCTTCCGCGCAGCGGCGGAAGCGTGGCGCTATGCCTGACCCCCTGGCGGTCAGCGTTTCCGCGCCGCCAGAAAGATCCGCACATCCTTGCCGCGCGCCCCATGGCGTGCGCGCTCGACGATCTCAAAGCCCGCCGCAGCAATCTCGCGTTCGACGTCCTCGGCGTTGAGCGCGGCGACATACGGCGCAAGGCCGATCGCCTGCATCACCGGCAGGGCCATCCGGATGCCGACATTCATCTCCTTGATGCACACCGTCTTCGACAGGAACAGCCCACCCGGCTTCAGGACGCGCCGCACCGCGGCCAGCGCGGCGGGCCGGTCTTCGATCAGGTGCAGAATGTTGAAGCCGAGGGCGACATCGAAGGCGCCGTCAGGCCAAGGCGCCGTCTCCGGCGTTCCGACCGCGAACGCGACAGTGGAGCAGCCTTCCGCCGCCGCTTTTTCGCGGGCGATGGCGATCATTTCGCTGGAAATGTCGGTCGCGTCGATGCGCGCCAGCGACGGCGCGAGCTTGAGCGCGGTCGTGCCCGTGCCGCAGCCGAACTCATAGGCCACGTCGCTCGCTTTGACGTAACCGCGCACGGCCTCAAGCGTGCGCTCGTAGCCGACCATGTCGGCGATGGGGTCGGCGGCGTATTTGCGCGCCGCGCGGTCCCAGAAGCGGGCGCTCCTTGAGGGATCGGACATCGGCCGGCTATAGCACCGATGCGCTTGCCCGGGGCAATGGGTTCCCAAGCCCGGCGCCGCTCGCTACGATGACGCCATGATCCCGGCCGCACCCTCCCGATGGCGTTAGAGCGACTCGCGCTCCCTGCTCATCGCACCGAAAAGGCCGGCCATGATCCTCGTCATCGATAATTATGACAGCTTCGTCTATAATCTCGTCCACTACATCGAAGACCTCGGCGCACGCACCGAGGTGCTCCGCAATGACGCGCTCAGCGTTAACGACGCCTTGAAGGCGCGCCCGCGCGCGATCGTGTTGTCGCCGGGCCCCTGCACGCCGGCGGAAGCGGGCATTTGCCTCGATCTGTTGCGCGCAGCGCCCGACGACATGCCCATCCTCGGCGTGTGCCTGGGCCATCAGGCGATCGGGGCGGCGTTTGGCGGCGAGGTCGTCTCCGCCAAAGCGATCATGCACGGCAAGACATCGCCGATCCTGCACGACGGCGAAGGCTTGTTCCACGGCCTGCCGAGCCCGTTTGCGTGCACGCGCTATCACAGCCTCGCCATCCGCCCCGAAACCAAGCCGGATTGCCTGCACGTCGACGCGCGCACGGCGGACGGCGAGATCATGGCCGTGCGCCACGCCGCGCGGCCGATCTACGGCGTGCAGTTTCATCCCGAAAGCATCGCCTCCGAACACGGTCACGCGCTGATCGGCGCGTTTCTCGATGCGGCGCACGCGCGATGAGCGCGCTCGACGCCGATTTCGCCGCCGTGCTCGATGGGCAAGCGTCGCAGGACGAGGTGAAAGCCTTCCTGTTGCGCTCGATCGACCTGATGACGGATGCGCACGCCATCGCCGCAGGCGCCCGCGCGTTGCGGACGCGCATGGCGCGCATCGCCGCGCCGGACGGCGCGATCGACGTCTGCGGCACCGGCGGCGACGGGGCGCACACCTTGAACATCTCCACCGCGGTGGCGTTCGTCGTCGCGGGGTGCGGCGTGCCTGTGGCCAAGCACGGCAATCGCGCGATGAGCTCCAAGACCGGCGCCGCCGACGTTCTCGAAGCGCTCGGCGTGACGCTCGCCGCCGATCCGGCGCTCTTGGAAACCTGCCTGCGCGAGGCCGGCGTGGCGTTTCTGTTCGCGCAGAACCATCACCCTGCGATGCGTCACGTGGCGCAAGCGAGGCGCGACATCGGCAGGCGCACGCTGTTCAATCTGCTTGGCCCCTTGAGCAATCCCGCCGGCGTGACGCGCCAAAGCCTCGGCGTGTTCGATGCAGCCTTCGTGCAGCCGATGGCGGAGGCGTTGCGCCTTCTCGGCGCCGAACGCGCCTGGGTTTTTCATGGCGCAGGCGGCCTCGATGAACTCGCCGCCGGAGACGGAAACGCCATCGCTGCGCTCGACCGCGGCGCGATCGGTCCGGTGACGTTGACCTTCCACGGCGCGGGCGGCCCGGATCTTGGGCTTTTGCGCGGCGGCGACGCTGCGTTCAACGCACAGGCGTTGCGCGCGCTGCTCGACGGCGCCAGCGACAACGACGCCTATCGCGAAATCGTGGAGGTCAACGCGGCCGCCGCGCTGATCGTCGCGGGCGTCGCCAATAATTTTGGCGAAGCGAAAATGCTTGCGCGCGAAAGCCTCACGGAAGGCGAAGCCGCCGCGCGCCTCGACCGCCTCATCGCGCTCACAGGCGGACGCGCGCCATGAGCGACACGCTGAGCCGCATCCTCGACTACAAGCGCGCCGACGTTGCGCAGCGCAAGGCGGCACGGCCTTCGCTCGACGCCGCGGCACGCGCCGCTGCGCCGCCGCGCGGCTTTCGCGCCGCCCTCGAAACAGTCTCTCGCACGCGTTACGCCCTGATTGCGGAAATCAAGAAGGCAAGCCCGTCCAAGGGCCTCATCCGCGCCGATTTCGATCCGCCGACCTTGGCGCGCGCTTATGAGGCCGGCGGGGCTGCGTGTCTTTCCGTGCTCACCGACGTGCCAAGCTTTCAGGGCGACGACGCCTATCTCGCAGCCGCCCGCGCAGCGTGCGCGCTGCCATGTCTGCGCAAGGATTTCCTCGTCGATCCGTGGCAGGTTGCGGAATGCCGCGCGCTCGGGGCCGACGCGATCCTGATCATCATGGCGGCGTGCGACGACGCGCTGGCGCGCGATCTCCTCAGCGCCGCCGCGCATTACGGCATGGACGCGTTGGTGGAATGCCATGACGCCGAGGAGCTGGCGCGCGCGGTCGCCCTCGGCGCCACGCTGATCGGCGTGAACAATCGCGACCTGCGCAGCTTCGAGACCCGCCTTGAGACCACCGAAGCGCTCGCGCCGCTGGTCCCCGCCCGCGCGCTCCTGGTCACGGAATCCGGCCTGTTCACGCATGACGATCTGGCGCGCATGGCCCGCGCCGGCGCCCGCGCATTCCTGGTCGGCGAGGCCCTCATGCGCCAGCAGGATGTAGCCGCGGCGACGAAAATACTCCTGACAGGCGAAACCAGCGCTTGACGTCGTCTCGGAACGGACATAGAACAAAGTCCCAGTTCATGCTTTGATCCCAGTCTCCGATCCTGAGGGCCCATGCTCACCGCCAAGCAAAAAGAACTGCTGCTGTTCATCCATCAGCGGATCAAGGAATCCGGCGTGTCGCCCTCCTTCGATGAAATGAAGGAGGCGCTCGATCTGGCCTCGAAGTCCGGCATCCACCGGCTGATCACGGCGCTGGAGGAGCGCGGCTTTCTGCGGCGGCTGCCGCATCGCGCGCGCGCGTTGGAGGTGCTGAAGCTGCCCGATAGCGCCGCCCCCTCCGCGCCGCCGCGCGGGCGCGGCGCGTTCAAGCCCAGCGTCGTCGGCGAGGATATCCCCCACGCCGCCATCGCCGCGCAGGCCATGCAAGGCATTCCCGTGCTCGGCCGCATTCAGGCGGGGGCGCCCATCGAAGCGCTGCAAAACGAAATCGGTCGCGTGTCGGCGCCGCCGGAGCTCATCGGCGCGGGCGATCATTTCGCTTTGGAGGTGCGCGGCGATTCGATGATCCAGGCCGGCATCCTCGACGGCGACACGGTGATCATCAAGCGCGGCGATACCGCCGACAGCGGCGACATCGTCGTCGCGCTGATCGATGAAGAGGAAGCGACGCTCAAACGTCTGCGCCGGCGCGGCGGCTCGGTGGCGCTTGAGGCCGCCAATCCCGCTTATGAGACGCGGATTTTCGGACCTGACCGCGTGCGCATTCAGGGCAAGCTGGTTGCGCTTATTCGCAAATACGCCTGAAGGCGCGCAGCGCCCGCGGCCCCTTCCAGCATGCCTGTCTCAATCCGGCCGGGGCGCATCGTCGTCGGCGTTGCGTGCGCGCTCCAGGGCCGTCGCACGTCGGGAGCGTAGGTGCGCGTGATGCGCAGCGCGCCATCGATGCTGCGCACAAAGCCGCCGCCCCGCGCGGCGAGCGCGCGCGCATCGATCACCATGGCGGGCGCGCAGCGCGCTGCGTAGTCGGGCGGCGCTGCAAGCGGCGTCAGCAGCCAGGCGCCGGCGAGGCAAGGCCCGGCGAACGCCTCAGCGGTGCGTACGACCATCACCGGCTCGGCGAGGTGCGTGATCATGCAGCGCGTCTCGTCGCAGCCTTCGGGCGGCGCCAGACGATCGGAGCGTCGCTGCGACACGCCAAGCATTTCTCCCAGCCGCTCGCGCGCATATGTCGACCGGGCGGGGCCGCGCAGCAGCCGCCATGGCTCGTGCGGCGTTTCGGGCGTTGAGACATAGAGCGCGCGCATGGCTGCGTCGAAGGCGATCACCGGCTGCGGCGCGGTCGCGTAAAGCCATGCGGCTGCGGCGAGCGGCGCGCCTGCGCCCCAGCGCAGCGCGCCGCGCCACACCGCGCCCCACAGGATTGCTGCGACGCACAGCAGAAACGCCGCATCCGGCGGTCGCGGCAGCGCGCGCACCGCTTCCGGCCGCTCGGCGAACGCAGCCGACACGCCGATCACGAGATCACAGCCCCAAGCCATCAGGGCCAGCGCCTCGTCGCCCCACCCGAACGGCGCGAGCAGCAGCGCCGCCACCGCGGCCGGCGCGATAAGAAAACTCACGATCGGCGCGGCGGCGAGATTGACCGGCAGGCCGTACGCCGCAAGCCGCTGGAAATGATAGAGCGCGAAGGGTTCGGTCGCGAGGCCGGCGACGAGCGAGATGGCCAGCGCGCCCGCGATGGCGCCCTGCAGCGTCTGCAGCGCGCCGATAAACGGCCCCGGCGCCGGCAGCGCAGATTGCGTGCGCAGGCCTTCGCCGATCTCGAACGCCGCGATCAGCGCCGCAGTGGCGGCGAACGACATCTGAAAGCCGGGCTCCAGGACCGATTCCGGCATCCACAGTACGATGATCAAAAGCGCGAGCCCAAGCCCGCGCATCGAAATCGCCGGGCGATCCAACAAAATCGCGCCGAACGCCACGCACGCCATCACATAAGCGCGGATCGCCGGCACGCTGGCGCCTGAAACGAACAGATAGATCGTGAGGGCGAACAAGGCGCCGCCGGCTGCGATCTTGCGCACCGGATAGCGCAGCGCGATGGGCGCGATCAGCGCCAGGATGGCGATCAGGCCGACATAAAGAATGCCGCCGACGATGCTCATGTGCAGACCCGACACCGAGATCAGGTGGCCGAGGCCGGCGTCGCGCAGCGCGTCGTTGGTTTCGGAATCGATCAAGCTTCTGTCGCCGGTCACGAGCGCTGCAGCGAGCGCGCCGCCCGGCCCCGGGCTTGCGTCATGGATGATGGCGGCGAGATCGGCCCGCAAAGCAGCGAGCGCGAGGCGTGCGCGGTCGAAGACGGATTCCGGCGGCGCCATCGCGATCGGGCGGCAGCGGCCCAGCGCAAAACCCGAGCCGCCGAGCTTTTCGAAATAGGCGCGGCGCGCGAAATCATAGCCGCCCGGCGCCAGGGGCCCTTCCAACGGACGCAAAACGGCGAAGCAGCGAACGCCGCGTCCCGGCGTCGGCGCAAGTCCGCCCATCGAAATGCGCACATAGCGCGGCGGGCTCGCCATGCCTTCGATGCGCGTCACCAGAAGGCGGACGCGCTGGCGCGTCGCGGAGGGTTCGGCGGCGACCACCCAGCCTTCCACGCCCACCGGGCCGATCTCGGCTGCGATGCGCGGCGCGGCGACGCTCGCCGTGCGCAGCGCCGCAGCGCTCGCGCCGACGCCCGCCGCGCACGCAAGCGCGCACGCCGATGCCGTTACGCGCCGCGCCAGCGCCCACGCCCCACCGCGTCCCGCGCTGGGCCAAGCCGCCACGGCGATCGCCGCGCCGGCGCCGATGAGCGCAGCGCCCGGCCCGATCCAGGCGGCGGGGTCAGATGGCGCTGCAAGCCATAACGCCGCCCCCATGGCGGCGGCGATGGGCAGCCAGAGGATCCAGCGTTGCGCCTGCGCATCCACGACGGCGCGCGCCGCGCGCTGCAGCGCAGCATGGGCGCTGGCGAGCCTCGGCAAGGGCATGCTATGCCCCGCGACAGCCACCGCGCCGCCCGTTTCGGATAAGCCTTCCCGTTTCGATGACAACCGTCACACGCTTCGCCCCCTCGCCCACGGGCTTTTTGCACATTGGCGGCGCCCGCACGGCGCTCTTCAACTGGCTGTTCGCGAAAAAAACCGGCGGGCGCTACCTGTTGCGCATCGAGGACACCGATCGCGCGCGCTCCACCAAAGAAGCGATCGCGGCGATCATCGATGGGCTGAGCTGGCTCGGCCTCGACGCCGATGGGCCGCCCTTGATGCAATTCGAACGCGCGCCGCGCCACGCCGAGGCCGCGCAGGCCATGATCGCGGCCGGCAAGGCGTTTCGCTGCACCTGCACGCCCGACGAGGTCGAAGCGCTGCGCGCGGAAGCGCATGCTGAGGGGCGCGCGCTGCGCTCGCCCTGGCGCGACGGCGGCGCGCCGAACGACGGCAGACCGTTCGTCGTGCGCCTGCGCGCGCCGGACGACGGCGAGATCGCGCATGACGATCTGGTCCAGGGCCGCGTGGCGGTGCGCGCGCGCGACATCGACGATCTCGTGCTGCTGCGCGCCGATGACACGCCGACCTACATGCTCGCCGTGGTCGTCGACGATCACGACATGGGCGTCACGCACGTCATTCGTGGCGACGACCACCTGACCAACACCGCGCGCCAGATCCCGATCTATCAGGCGCTCGACTGGCCGATCCCGCGCTTCGGCCATGTGCCGATGATCCACGGGCCGGACGGGGCGAAGCTGTCGAAGCGGCATGGCGCGCTGGCGGTGCAGGCCTATCGCGACATGGGCTATCTGCCCGAAGCGCTGTGCGCCTATCTGATGCGCCTGGGCTGGAGCCCCGGCCACGACGACGTCGTGTCGAAGGAAGAGGCCGCGGCCGGCTTCGACCTCGCCCAAATCGGCAAATCGCCCGCGCGGCTCGATCTGCAGAAGCTCGATTCCGTCAACGCGCATTTCATACGCCGCGCCGACGATGCGCGGCTTGCGGCGCTGACGATGGCGCACCTCGCCGCGACCGCCGATGCGCCCGTAACCGAAGCGGCGGCGGCGCGCGTACTCGCGGGCATGGCTGCGCTCAAAACCCGGGCCGCGACGATCCCAGCGCTCGCCGAACAGGCGCGCTTCCTGATCTTGACGCGCCCGCTCAAGCTTGACCCGACAGCGCAAAAGGCGATTGAAAGCGCAAGCCCCGGCCTGCTGGCGCGCTTGCGCGAGGCTATGGCGGCGCTCACGGATTGGGCGCCGGAGGCCGCGCAGGACGCGCTCAAGGCTTTCGCCGCCGCCGAAGGCCTCAAGATGGGGCAGATTGGGCCGCTCCTGCGCGCAGCGCTCACCGGCGGCGCGCCGGCGCCGGATTTGGGCCACACGCTGGCCGCGCTCGGGCGTGAGGAAGCGCTCGGGCGATTGTCGGATTTCGCATGACCCGCGCGGGTTCGCGCGCGGCGGAGGTTGAACGATGGAAAACAAGGTGACGCCCAAGGGCCACGCGACGCTGACGCTGGCGGACAAGTCCTACACGCTGCCGGTCTATGGCGGCTCGGTCGGGCCTGACGTGCTCGACATCCGCAAACTCTATGGCGAAAGCGGCGCCTTTACCTATGACCCCGGCTTCATGTCGACCGCGGCCTGCGAAAGCCAGATCACCTACATCGACGGCGACGAGGGCGTGCTGCTTTATCGCGGCTACCCGATCGATCAATTGGCCGAGCAATCGAGCTTCATCGAGGTCTGCTATCTGCTACTGCACGGCGAATTGCCGAGCCAGCCGGCGCTCGCGAAATTCACCAAGGACATCACCTATCACACGATGCTGCACGCGCAGTTCGACCGGTTCTTCGAAGGGTTCCGGCGCGACGCGCACCCGATGGCGGTGATGACCGGCGCGGTGGGTGCGCTGTCCGCTTTCTATCATGACAGCTTGAACGTCGACGATCCGCGCCAGCGCGAGATTTCAAGCCATCGCCTGATCGCGAAAATGCCGACGATCGCGGCGCGCGCGTTCAAATACACCTCCGGCCAGCCCTTCGTGAGCCCGCGCAACGAACTCGATTATCCGTCGAACTTCCTGCGCATGTGCTTTGCGGTGCCGGCGGAGGATTATGTCGTCAATCCGGTTCTGGCCAAGGCGATGGATGTGTTCTTCATCCTGCACGCCGATCACGAGCAAAACGCCTCGACCTCCACCGTGCGTCTTGCGGGCTCTTCCGGCGCCAATCCGTTCGCCTGCATCGCCTCGGGCATCGCCTGCCTGTGGGGGCCCAGCCATGGCGGCGCCAACGAGGCCGCGCTCAACATGCTCAAGGAGATCGGCACGGTCGACAACATCCCCGACTTCGTGCGCCGCGTGAAGGACCCCAATTCGGACGTGCGCCTGATGGGCTTCGGCCACCGCGTCTACAAGAATTACGACCCGCGCGCGAAGGTCATGCAGAAGCTGTGTCACGCCGTGCTCGCCGAAGTTGGCGACCAGGACGATCCGCTGCTGAAGGTGGCGATGGAGCTGGAGAAGATCGCGCTGCACGACGATTATTTCGTGAAGCGGAAATTGTACCCCAACATCGATTTCTATTCCGGCATCACGCTGTCGGCGATGGGCTTCCCGACCTCGATGTTCACAGTGCTGTTCGCGCTCGCGCGCACCGTCGGCTGGATCGCGCAATGGTCGGAAATGATTTCCGACCCGGTGCAGAAAATCGGCCGCCCACGCCAAGTCTATACGGGGCCGACGATGCGCGACTACGTGCCGCTCGGCGCCCGCGGCTGATCGGCGATCACGGCGAGCACCGCTTCGGCGGCGATGTCGGCCGCGGGGCGCCCGCCCCGCCCCATCGCCGCCAGCGCCGCATTCTGCGCCTCGATCTGCGCAGCGCGCGCCGCGGGATCGCGCAGCAGGGCGCCTGCGGCGCGCGCCAGATTGTCGGCGGTGAAGCGCGTTTGGATGAATTCCGGCGCGACCTCACGGCGCGCCGCGACGTTCATCAAAGTGGCGTATTTGCTTTTGTAGAGAAATAAGCGCGCGAGCGCCCAGGTGATCCAGCCGAGCTTGTAGCCGACCACGACCGGCGCGCCCTGCAGCGCGACCTCGGTCGTCACCGTACCCGACGCGGCCAACGCTGCAGCGGCTGCGGCGAAGGCGTCATCCTTTTCCATTTCTGCAACGATCACGGCGTCGGCTGGCGCCTGCGCGCGCGCTTGGGCGGCGACGGCGTCGGCGGCGACCAGCGCAAGCTTTGTCTCTTGCGTGCGCGCCATGGCGGCTGCGCGCCACAAGGTCGGCCCAGTGCGCGCAACCTCACTGCGCCGGCTGCCGGGCAAAACCAGAAGCAGCGGCGCTCCGCCCAGGTCATGGCGCGCGCGAAACGCGGCTCCGTCGCCCGGCCGATAGCGCCCGATCGCCGGATGGCCGCACACCGTGCACGCCAAGCCATAGGGCGCGTAGAACGGAACCTCGAAATCGTGGATGCAGATCAAATGATCGACGGTGCGCGCCAAGGTTCGCGCGCGCCCTGGCCGCGTGGCCCACACTTGCGGCCCGATATATTTCACCAGCTTGATATGCGGCGCGCGCGCGCGGATTCGTTGCGCCACGCGTAAAGTAAAGCCCCAGGACTCGATCAGCGTCACGCAGGCGGGATTGGCGGCGATGGCGGCGTTCGCGGCGGCCTCGGCCAGCCGCACCACGCGGCCATACGCTTTCAAGCCGTCGATCAGACCCAAAACCGCAAGGCCGGCGATGTCGATCGCGCTGGCGATCCCGGCCTGCGCCATCGCCGCGCCACCTACGCCTTCAATGCGCAGCAACGGATCGCGCGCACGCAAGGCGCCGATCAGATCGGCGCCGAGCGCATCGCCAGACGATTCCGCCGCGACGATGAAAACGCCCGCCGCGCGGCTAGACGAGGTCACGATCGGTGAACCCGTAAACGAAGAGGCCCAGCGCGTTCGCGCGCGCGATCATCGCCGCGCGATCCATGACGAGCGCGCCGCCCGCCTCCACCGCAACGCCGGCAAGTCCCGCAGCCGCAACGTTCTCCACGGTGGCGAGGCCGATCACCGGCAGATCGACGCGCCGCTCCTGCTGCGGCTTGGGCCGCTTCACCAGCACGCCGCGGCGCTTGTTTGCGTTTCCCCGAATATTTTCAGGCAAACCCGCGACGCGCGCGAGCATCGCGTCGGTCCCCTCCTGCGCCTCGACCGCCAGCACCAGCCCGTCGCACACGACTGCGCCCTGCCCGATATCGAGCGCGCCAATGGCGGCCGCGACGCGTGCGGCTTTTGCAAGATCGGCGAAATGGTCCGCGCACGGCGCATGATCGCCCAGCGCGCCCGCGGGCGCGACAAGATCGGCCAGCGCCTCCTCCGCGCCGACGACGCGAAAGCCTTCAGCCTCGAACACCGCGACAAGCGCGCGCAACAACGAATCATCGCCCTCGCGCGCCGCGGACAGCAGAATCGGCAACACCTCCGCGCCGCGCGCATCGATGGCGAAGTTCGACAAGTCTGGCCGTGTGACGACCCCGATCATCGTGATCGCGTCGCAACCGGCGCCCTTGAGCGCAGCGATGCGTGCGCCGACCTCACCGAGCGCGAGCGTCACGCCTGGATGGCGGTCGAGCGCGGCATCGGCGAATGGCGCGATGCGCGCCACGAAATAGGCAAGCCCCCGCTCCGCGCAATGATTGGCGATCGCCAGCGGCAACGCGCCACCCCCGGCGATCACGCCAAGCTTGCGCCAGCCCGGCACCGCTCAATCCCGCGGCATGCAGAGCGGGCGGTTCGCATCGGCGCGGATGAAGTTGACGATCTCCATCACCTCGGGCCGTTCGGCGTAGAGTTGCGCTGCATCCTCCAGCCGCTCCTGGAAGGTTCCTTCTTCGGCGAACAAAAGACGATACGCCGCGCGCACGTCATGGATGGTCTCGCGCGAAAAATTGCGCCGCTTCATGCCGACGATGTTGAGGCCTGCAAGATGGGCGTGATTGCCGAACGCCGAGCCGTAGGGGATCACGTCGGCCACCACCGCAGCAAGCCCGCCGACGAAGGCATGGCGACCGACCCGGCCATATTGATGGATCGCGCAAAGGCCCCCGAGAAACACGAAATCCTCAAGCTGCACATGGCCGCCCAAGGTGGCGGCCTGGGCAAGGACGACATTGTCGCCAACCACGCAATCATGCGCGACGTGCGCCTGGCTCATGATGTAGCAGTCGGCGCCGACCCTGGTGAGCGATTTGCCGCGCACCGTGCCGCGATGCAGCGTGGCGTGCTCGCGGATGATCGTGCGCGGGCCGACCTCGAGGCGCGTCGGTTCGCCCTTGTAGGAGAGGTCCTGCGGCGGCGCGCCGACCACCGTGTAGGGATGGACCTGCACGTCCTCGCCCAGATGCGTCCAGCCCTGGATGTGGACATTGGCGACGAGACGCGCGCGCGCACCGAGCCTTACGCCGGGGCCGATGATGCACCAGGGGCCGATCTCGACGTCGGCGCCGATTTCCGCGCTCGGATCGATGATCGCCGTCGCGTGGATCGCGCTCATCGCTCCACCTTCATGGCGGCGAATTCCGCCTCCGCCGCCAGTTCGCCGTTCACTTCGCACCGTCCCTTGAATTTGAAAATATTGCGCCGATAGAACATCACTTCGACGGGCATCTCGATCAATTCGCCCGGCCGCACCGGGCGGCGAAAGCGCGCATTGTCGATGCCCATGAACAGGATCGTGTTTTTCGTCGCATCAACTTCGAGCGATTTCGACATCAGCACGGCGCCCGTCTGACCCATCGCCTCGATCATCAGCACGCCCGGCATCACCGGCGCGCCGGGAAAATGGCCGGGGAAGAACGGCTCGTTGTAGGTCACCGCCTTGATCCCGCGGATCGATTTGAACGCGACATAATCCACCGCGCGATCGACAAGCACGAACGGGTGGCGGTGCGGGATGCGCGCCAGCACCTCCTCGATCTCGATGCTGGGCGACCCACCCTCGGGCGTGGCCTCAGTGCTGCTCATTTTTCCTCGCCGCCGCGCGCTTCAGCCAGGCGATTTCGCGCATCCAGGCGCGGATCGGCCTGGCGGGATAGCCGGCCCAGGTCTCGCCGGCCGGTACGTCTTGCAACACCGCGGACCCCGCCGCAAGCTGAGCGCCGTCGCCGACCTGGACATGATCGGCAAGCCCCACGCGTCCGCCCATCATCACGCCCGCGCCCACCCGCGCCGTACCGGACAGCCCGGCATAGGCCGCCATCACGGCCCGCCTGCCGACGACGACATTGTGGGCGACGTGACAGTGATTATCGATCTTGGCCTCCTCGCCGACGATGGTGTCGTCGAAGGCGCCGCGATCCACCGTGGTCAGCGCGCCGATCAGCACGCGGTCCTGGATGATCGCGCGCCCGACATGCGGCACGGCGACGAGGCCTGCCGCGTCGCCGGCGACGCCGAAACCCGCCTCGCCGATCACCGCACCGGCTTGGATGTCGACGCCGTCCCCGATCAGGGCACAACCGATGACGATCTGCGCCCCGATGCGACAGCCGCGCCCAATCACCACGCCCGGCCCGATCACGGCGTTGGGCCCGATCGTCGTGCCGGCGCCGATCTGCGCATCGGGGCCGATCACCACGCCGGGGGCCAGACGCACGCCCTCCTCCAGCCGCGCCGACGGGTCGTGCGCGGGCGCGTTGGGCCCGAAGGATTTCGGCGTCACGAGGCGGGGCGCCAGTCGCGCGAACGCTGCGCGCGGCGCCGCCGACAGGATCGTCGCTGCGGCGCCGTCCACCGGCGCGCGCGCGATGACGACGCCGCGAGCGTCAGGCGCCGTTTTTCCGCCTTCCCAGAAACACAACGTCCCCGGCCCCGCACGATCGGCCGGCGCAATCGTTTCGATCACGGCATGCGGGTCGCCCACGATCTCGGCGTCGGCAGCCAGCGCGCGCGCCGATACCGGCCCATGCCTGAGATAGAAACGCGGATCGATCATGAGGTCCTCAGGACGACCAGGGGCCACCCCGCCTGCCTAGACCCTTTCCTGGTCGACGTGAATGCGCCGAGCGGCGCCGGGCGGGCTCAGTTGCGGCCGCGGCGACGCCCCGAAGCGGGCGGCTCGGCCGGAGCGGCTGGCGCCGCAGGCGCGGCCGCTTGCGGCGCGGGCGGGCTCTGGCGCGTGACGGTGATCGTGCGCACGCTGTTGTTGAAGCGGGTCATGATGTCGTCGGTGACGTCCGCCGTGGGCGAATACAAGGCGACCGAATTGGTGTTCAGAACCGCCGCTGCGCCGCGCGCCGTCATCACTTCGCGCACGATCGGGGTGAGCTGACGGTCGAATTCGGCGACGGCCTGGGCCTGGGTGTATTGCAGGTCACGCGCGAGGGTTTGTTCGCGCTGGGCGAGCGCCTGGCCGCGGCGCTGGAAATCGTTGATCTGCTGGGTCAGCTGCGGGTTGGCGCGGATCGCATCGGCGGTCTGGCCTTGAGTCGCCGACGCGAGGCGCTGATTCTCGGCCTGCAGCGCCTGTTGTTCGGGCTGAACCTCGGCGCGCATCTGATCGCGGATCTGGTTGAGCTTGGTCTCGAGATCATTGCCCGCGGTCGAATCCGCCAGGACGCGGTCGTAGTTGAACACCACGACAGTCCCTGCCTGCTGGGCGTGGGCGCTCATCGCGGCGACGGGGGCGAGCGCCAACGCGGCGCCGGCGGCGATCAGGGAAACGATACGCATGGGAGGGGGCCTCTTTCCTCGTTTTATCCGTCCGCTCAAGGGCCGGCGCGGTTCGGCCGGCTGAGTGGCGGGGGCTTATGTCTTTTGTTTGATCATCCCCGCACCGGCCTCAGAACCGGGTGCGGGTGGAGAAGCGGAAGGTTTCGGTTTGGTCGAAATCCTCGCGCGCGAAGGGCTGGGCGAAGTCGAACTGGACCGGGCCGAAGGGCGAGTCCCAATAGAGGCTCAAGCCCGCCGAGGCGCGCAGGGTGGCGGCGTCGTCGACATATTGCAGGATCTGCGATCCGTCCGATTGGGTGATCAGCAGCGACCGCTTGGCGTTGTCGTCGAGGATGCCGAGCGTGCCGACCTCGGCGAAGAGCGCAGCGCCCAGGCCGAATTGCTCGGGCAGGCCGGTGGGGAATTCGAGTTCGAAGGTGCCGATGGCGTAGGCGTTGCCGCCCAGCGCGTCGCCCTCGATGATCGACGGCGGCCCGCCGGAGGCGTCGGTCTGCACGGTGATCAGGCGCGGGCCCAGGCCCGCGACGTCGAAGCCGCGGAAGCTCGACCCGCCCTTGAAGAAGCGGTCATTGATGCGGACTTCGTCGTCGTTCCAGCCGAAAATGTAGCCCGCGTTCAGCCGCGCGCGCGCCACGAGGCCCGGCAGGATGCCGTAATAGACGCCCGTCTCGGTTTCGGTGCGCAGATAATTCACGTCGCCGCCGAGGCCGGCGAAATCCTGGCTCAGCTGGAAGTCGAAGCCGCGCGTCGGCTCGACGGGATCGTTGCGCCGATCCCAGTTGAACGAATAGCCGAACACCGAGGTGAGGAAGGTGCCTTCCTGGTCGCACAGCACCGGCCGATAGATGTAGCTCGTGTCGCACTGGTCCACGAGATCGTTCGTCGTGGCGGAATTGGCGTCGGCGTCGACGAGGATGTCGTCGATCTCGGTGTCGTCGTGCAGCAGTGTGTAGGTGAGCCCCATCGACGTGGTTTCGGTGATGGGAAAGCCCGCGCGCAGGCCAAGGCCGGTCGATTGGTTGATGAACGAGGACTGGTCCTGGAAATCCGTGCGCAGCGAGAAGATGTCGAAGCCGGCGGAGAGATCGCGGCCCATGAAGCGCGGTTCGGTGAAGCGGATATCGACCTGCTGGCGCAGCTGGCTCGTCGAGGCGCGCAGACGCAGGAATTGGCCGCGGCCGCGCAGATTGCGCTCGGACACGGACACGTCGAACAGGAAGGATTCCTGCGAGGAATAGCCGGCCGCAAACGCGAGTTCGCCGGTGGAGTCTTCCTCCACATTGACCTGCACGACCGAGCGGTCCGGCTGCGAGCCGGGGCTGTCCTCGATCTCGACATTCTTGAAGAAGCCGAGCGAACGGATGCGCGCGCGCGAGCGGTCGAGCAGAACGCGGTTGAAGGCGTCGCCTTCGGCCACGCGCATTTCGCGGCGGATGACGCGGTCGAGCGTGCGCGAATTGCCGACGATATCGATGCGCTCGATGAAGACGCGCGGGCCTTCATTGACCTCGAAGGTGATGTTGACGCGGCGATTGACCCGGTCGCGCTCGATGCGCGGGCGAATGTCGACATTGGCGTAGCCGACCGTGCCTGCGATGAACGACATCGCATCGACGGAATCTTCAACCAGCGAGCCCTTGAACAGCGCGCCGGAGCGGATCGGAATGGCGGCCTGCAGCAATTCCGCCGGCACGCGATCGAGCTGCGTTTCGACACGAATGTCGCCGAACTCGAACCGCTCGCCCTCGTCCACCGTGAAGGTGATGTAGAAATCGCGCTGATCGGGCGTGAGTTCGGCCACCGCCGAAACAACGCGGAAGTCTGCGTAGCCGCGATTGGTGTAATATTGGCGCAGCTGCTCGCGATCGTATTCGAGGCGATCGGGGTCGTAATTGTCGTTGCGCGAAAAGAAATTCCACCAGCGCGATTCGGCGGTGACGATGGCGTCTTTCAGTTCGCGGTCGCCGAAGGCTTCGTTGCCGATGAAATTGATGCTGCGCACGCCCGTCACCGGGCCTTCATCGACCTCAAAGATCAGATCGACGCGGTTCTGATCGAGTTCGCGCACTTGCGGCGTGACGGTGGCGGCGAAGCGGCCCGAGCGGCGATACAATTCGATGATGCGCTGCACGTCGGCCTGCGCGCGCGCGGAGGTGAACACCGAGCGCGGCTTGGCCTGGACTTCCTCTTCGAGGTCGTCCTGCTTGAGCGAATTGAGGCCTTCGAAGATCACCCGGTTGATGATCGGGTTTTCAACCACCGTGACGACGAGATCGGCGTTGCGCTGTTCGATCTGCACGTCGGCGAACAGGCCGGTGGCGAACAGCGTCTTCAAGGACAGATCGATGCGTTCGGCGTCGAACGCATCGCCCGAGCCGAGCGCGAGATAGGACGTGACGGTCGACGGCTCGATGCGCTGGTTGCCTTCCACCACGACGCGGCGAATGACCGAGGACGGCTGCGCCGTTGCCGTCTGCGCATTGGGGCTGGCGGGGGTTTGGCCGTCTTGCGCCTGCGCGGATGCGCTCATCAGCGCCCCGGACCCGGCGCCGACGGTGGCTGCAGCGCTCAACGCGCCCACCACGACATCCCGCAACACGCGCTTCATGAAGGCCTCGATCGAGCGGCGCTCCCCAGCGCCGGGGTCTTAAGACAGCATCCCAGGGAGGAGCGCAAGGACGCCGCGCTGTCGCGCGTCAGGAGAAGAAATTCTGCAGGTCTTGCCAGTGGCGTTGAACGTCATTCCAGGTTGCGAACAGGAACAGGCTCGCGAGCGTGAAGGCGCCGGTCCAGAACGCCGCCTCCTGCACGCGCGCCGGCAACGGCTTGCCCCCGCGCACGGCTTCCGCCGCGAAAAACACGAGCTGCCCGCCGTCGAGCAGCGGGATCGGCAGAAGATTGGCGATTCCCACCGCCACCGATAGCAGCGCCGCCCAATTCAAAAGCGACAGTGCGAGCGCCCCGGCGCGCTCGACGGCGCTGCGCTGGTCTTGTTCAGCGCCCATGCCGAGCGCTTCGGTGGCCACCTGGCCGGAGGCCGCGAAGATGCCCGCCGGCCCGGAAATCTGGTCACCGGACGCCTTGCCGGTGAGCACCGCGCCGATATAGGCGCCGGTGACCGCCACATAATTCCACGTCGACTGGGCGCCCGCGCCGATGGCCGCCAGCGGCCCGAGGCGCTCCATCACACGTTCTTCCGGCAACAGCGTTCGCGCGATGCCCAGCCGGCCGACCGTGCGCGGCGCGCCGCCGCGCGCGTCAGGAACCTCCGCGCGGTCCGGCGTGATCGGCACGGTGATGTCGGCGCCCTCGCGGCGGACGGTGAGCGTCACCGGCTGGCCTGCGCGATCGGCGACATAGGTCTGCAGCGCCGCGAAGGAGGGAATGTCTGTCGTATCGGCGCGCAAAATGACGTCGCCGACGGAAAGACCCGCCGTCGCGGCCGCAGAGCCCGCCTGGACGCCATCCACGCGCGCCGGCAGGCGGGCATAATCGGTGGCGTCGCGCCCGTGCGTCATCAGCAGGACGGCGATCACGCTGATCGAAAACACGAAATTGGCCGCAGGGCCGGCAGCGGTCGCGGCCGCGCGCTTCCAGATCGGCATGGCGCGGAAATGGCCGCGCGCGCGGGCTTCTTCGAGGCTGAGGCTTTTGTGCTCTTCGGTGGCGGGGCCGGCGGAGGTCGGGTCGCTGTCGTCGGCCCAGGACACGAACCCGCCGATCGGGATGCGCGACACCTTCCAGCGCGTGCCGTGCCTGTCGGTCCAACCGAACCATTCCTTGCCGAAGCCGATGGAGAAGCTCTTCACGGCGATGCCGCACCAGCGCCCGACCTGATAATGGCCGAACTCGTGGACGAACACGACAAGCCCCAGCACCGAAATGAAGGCGCCGGCGTAAATCAGCGCGCTGGTCAGCTGCTCCATATCCACCCTCTTCGGCATGTCCTTAACGCGACATGCGCCGTCTTGTCGTTAACGCGGCCCGCCCGCCAGCGTCCGCGCCGCAGCCCTGGCCGCAGCGTCGATCGCCCGCACTTCATCGAAGGATGAAGGCGATTTTTGGAAGCCTTTGAGAGCGTCGCGCTCAAGGCTTTCAAGCACTTCGCCCACCACGCGAGCAATATCGAGAAAACCGATCCGGCCGTCGATGAAGGCCTGCACCGCAACCTCATTGGCCGCGTTCAAGGCGCAGGAGGCTTTCGGCCCGTCAACCAAAGCCGCCCGCGCGAGGCGCAGCGCCGGAAAACGGACCAGGTCGGGGGCCTCGAAGGTCAGCGCCGCGATGGCCGCGAGATCGAGCCGCGGCGTCGAGACCTGGGCCCGCGCCGGCCAGGCGAGGGTGTGGGCGATCGGCGTGCGCATGTCAGGCGCGGCGAGATGGGCGAGCACCGATCCGTCGACATAATGCACCAGCGCGTGGACCACCGATTGGGGGTGCACCAGCACGTCGAGCCGTTCGGGCGGGATGTCGAACAGGTACGAGGCCTCGATCAGCTCGAGGCCCTTGTTCATCAGCGTGGCGCTGTCGATCGAGATTTTCGCGCCCATCGACCAGTTGGGATGGGCGCAGGCTTGGCGCGGCGTCGCGGCCGCTATCGCCTCCAGGCTGGCCGTGCGGAACGGCCCGCCCGAGGCGGTGATCGTCACCTTCTCGACCTGGTCGGGCGCGCCCATCACCTGAAAGATCGCGTTGTGCTCGGAATCCACCGGCAGGATCGTGGCCGAGGCGGCGGCGGCGGCGCGGCGCACCAGCGGGCCGGCGCAGGCGAAGGATTCCTTGTTGGCGATCGCCACCGTCGCGCCCTGGCCGATCGCCGCCATGGTCGAACGCAGGCCCGCCACGCCCACGATGGCGGCCATGACCCAATCGGCCGGCCGCGCGCCGGCTTCAGCCACCGCGGCGTCGCCGGCGCCGATCTCGATGTCGGTTCCCGCCAGCGCCGCCTGCAGATCAGATCGCCTGGTTTCGTCCGCCAGCGCGACGAAGCGCGGCCGCAGCCGCCGCGCCAGATCGGCCACCCCGGCGACGTCGCCGCCGGCCGCGAGCGCCTCGACCCGGATGTCGCGGCCCTGGCCGCGCAATTCCTCCACCACCGCGACCGTCGAGCGCCCGATGGAGCCGGTGGCGCCGAGAATCGAGATCGCCCGCGCGCTCATCCGCCGATATCCGGGAACGCCGCGATCAGGCCGGGCGCGAGCGCCAAGGCGGCCCCGAGCGCCAGGGTCGCCAGCATGAGGCCGTCGATCCGGTCGAGCACCCCGCCATGGCCGGGAATGAGGCCGGAGGCGTCCTTCACGCCGAACCGCCGCTTGAGCAGCGATTCGAACAGGTCCCCCGCCAGGCCGACCACGGCCAATGCGGCGCCTGCCGCAGCCCAGGCCCAAGCGGGCCCAGCCCCGCTCCACAGCGCGAATGCAGTCCCGCCTGCCGCACCCGCCAATGTCCCGCAGATCAGGCCTGACCAGGTCTTTTGCGGCGACAGGGCGGCGTGAACACGCGGTCCCTTTAGCACGCTTCCCCCGAGATAGGCGGCGCTGTCGGCGCTCCAGATGACGGCGAACAGAAACAAGATGACCGCCAACCCTTCCGGCGCGAGCCCGCGCAACGTCATGAACACGGCGCACGGCGCGCCGATATAGACCGCCCCGCCCGCAGCCTCGATGAAGCCCACCAGCGTGCGCCGACGCAAGCCCGAGGCCAAAGCCGCCAGCGCCAACCACACGAGCCCCTCCCGCAGCGCGCCGGCGGCGGCGAACAGGATCGCCCCCAGCGCGCCGGCGAGCGTAAAGGCGAACGCGCGGTCGATCGCGGTGGGCTCGCTCATCCGCGCCCATTCGAACGCCATCGCCACCGAAGCCGCCCCGCAGGCCGCGGCGAGCCATGGTCCGCCCAGCACGGCTGCGCCCACGCCGAACGGAATGAGCACCGCCGCCGACGCCGCGCGCACGGCGAGGTCCGCCCAGAAATGCGGCGCGCGCGCGGTCACGTGGCCGTGTCGGCCAGCCCGCCGAACCGGCGATCGCGGCCATGATATTGCGCGATCACGTCGCGCAGCGCAGCCTCCCCGAAATCGGGCCACAGCGTTTCGGTGAAGATGAATTCCGCATAGGCCGATTGCCACAACAGGAAGTTCGACACGCGCTGCTCGCCGCTGGTGCGCACGATGACGTCGGGATCGGGCAGGCCGTGCGTGTCGAGATAGGATTGGAAGCGCGCGGGCGTCACCTCTTCCGGCGCGAGCCGGCCATCTTTCACGTCCTGCGCAAGTTTCTTCGCCGCGCGCGCGATCTCGTTGTGGCCGCCATAATTGAAGGCGATGGTGAGATGGAGATTGTCGTTGTCGCGCGTGCGCCGTTCGGCGCGCTCGATGATCTCCAGAAGATCCGCCGAAAGCCCCGCGCGCTCGCCGATGATGCGCACGCGCACGCCCTCTTTCGCCAAGCGCTCGAGATCGCGCCCGACATAGATGCGCAACAGATCGAGCAGCGCGCTGACCTCATCGGGCGGGCGCGTCCAATTCTCGGTGGAGAAGCCGAACACGGTGAGATAGCGCACGCCAAGATCGCCTGCGGCCTCCACCGTGCGCTTGAGCGCCTCGACGCCTTCGCGATGGCCGAACGTGCGCGGACGATTGCGTTGTTTCGCCCAACGGCCATTGCCGTCCATGATGATGGCGATGTGCTGCGGCGGGGAAAGATCGGCGGCGGTCATGGGGCGAATGGCGAATAGCGAATGGCGAATGGCGAATGGCGAATTGCTGCGCTGGCCAAGAGTGGAGAGCCACCATTCGCCACTCGCTATTCGCCGCGCACGCGCTAAACCTGCATGATCTCCTCTTCCTTGAGCTTCACCGCCTCATCGACCTTCTTCACCCATTGGTCGGTGGCCTGCTGCACCTGCTCGGAGAGCTTCTTGTGCTCGTCCTGGCTGATGTGGTGATCCTTTTCGAGTTTCTTCAAATGGTCCATCGCGTCGCGGCGCACATTGCGGATCGCGACGCGTGCGCCCTCTGCGTATTTGCCGGCGAGCTTGGCGAGTTCTTGCCGCCGCTCGCCCGACAGCGGCGGGATCGGGATGCGCAGCGTCGTTCCCTCCACCACCGGATTGAGCCCGATTCCGGCCGAGCGGATTGCCTTGTCGACGGCGCCGACATTGGATTTGTCCCAGATTTGCACGGTCAGCATGCGCGGCTCCGGCGCCGACACCGCGGCGACCTGGTTGAGCGGCGTCGAGGCGCCGTAGGCCTCCACCATGATCGGATCGAGCAGGTGCGCGGAAGCCCGGCCGGTGCGCAGGCCGGAGAATTCGGTCTTCAGGGAGGCAAGCGCGCCTTCCATGCGCTTCTTGATGTCGTCGAGGGAGAAGGGTTGCGGTTGGGCCATGGGGTCGCCTTCGTGTCGGTGCGCGCGGGATGCGGGCGCGGAAGCCGGGTTGAGCGCGGGCGCTCTCAGTCCTGGATCAGCGTGCGCACGCCGCCGCCGGCCAGAACTTCGCCCAAGCCGCCCTTCTTGTGAATGGAGAACACCACGATCGGGATGCCGTTCTCCCGCATCAGGGAGACCGCGGAGGCGTCCATGACCGCCAGGTCGCGCGCGAGCACCTCGTGATAGGTGAGCCGGTCATAGCGGGTGGCGTTGGGGTCTTTCTTGGGGTCGGCGGTATAGACGCCGTCGACCTGGGTGCCTTTGAACAGCGCGTCGCAGCCCATCTCGGCGGCCCTGAGCGCTGCGGCGGTGTCGGTGGTGAAGAACGGATTGCCGGTGCCGGCGGCGAACAGCACGATGCGGCCCTTCTCCATGTGGCGCATCGCGCGCCGCCGGATATAGGGCTCGCACACGGTGACCATCGGGATGGCGGAGAGCACGCGGGTCTCCGCCCCGTGCGCCTCGATCGCGCTCGACATCGCGAGCGCGTTCATCACCGTGGCCAGCATGCCCATATAATCGGCGGACGCGCGCTCCATGCCCGTCGCCGCGCCCTGCAGGCCGCGGAAGATGTTGCCGCCGCCGATCACCAGGCAGAGCTCAACGCCTGCGCGCGAGGCGGCCGCCACCTCCTCGGCGATGCGGCCGCAGACGTTCATGTCGATGCCGTAGCCTGCCTCCCCCATCAGCGCCTCGCCGGAAATCTTCAACAGCACGCGGCGAAACGGTCCCGCCGGCGCGGCGGGAGGGGCGGAAGGCTGGCTCATCGGTCGGGCTCGCGCACGGCTACAGGTCGTTGCGCGCCAGTCCTACGAGGGTCATGACGATTTGGCAAAGGCGCCCGGCGCCTCAGCCCTTCACACGCGCGGCGACCTGCTTGCGAAAGGCGTCGCCGTAGGGCGGGCGCATCATCGACAGCAGATCGGCCTTGATCTGCGTGTAGACGGCCTTCTTGTGGGAAAATTCGAGAAAGCCGTCCTTGCCGTGATACGAGCCCATGCCGGCCGGACCGACGCCGCCGAACGGCAAATCCTCCACCGACACATGGAAGATCACGTCGTTCACGGTCACGCCGCCTGACGTCGTGGTCTCCAGCACGCGCTCGGTTTCCGCGGCGTCTTCGGAAAACACGTAAAGACCCAGCGGGCGCGGATTGGCGTTCACGTACGCCACCGCTTCCGACACGTCGGCGTAGGTCTTGATCGGCATGACGGGGCCGAAAATCTCTTCCTGCATCACCTTCATGTCGTCGGTGGGATCGAGAATCAAAGTCGGCGGGATGCGGCGGTGCTCCTGCTGGGTGAAGTCCTCGTTGTTCGGGTTGATCTCGACTACCTGCGCGCCCTTGGCGCGCGCGTCCTCCACCAGCCCTTTGATGCGGTCATAGTGGCGCTGATTGATGATAGCGGTGTAGTCCGGATTGTCCTTGATGGTGGGATACATCTTGGCGACGATGTCGGACGCGGCCTGCACGAAGCTGTCGCGGCTTTCGCGCGGCACGAACGTGTAATCCGGCGCCAGGCAAATCTGGCCGGCGTTCATGGTCTTTCCGGTCATTACGCGCGCGGCGGCCTTCTTGATGTCGGCGCTGCGCGACACGATCACCGGGCTTTTGCCGCCGAGCTCCAACGTCAACGGTACGAGATTGTCCGCCGCGGCGCGCATCACGTGATAGGCGATCGATGTCCCGCCTGTGAAAATCAAATGGTCGAAGGCGAGGCCAGCGAAGGCGGCGCCCACTTCCGGGCCGCCCACGATCACGCTGATCTCCTCCTCGTCGAACACCAGGTCGAACAGGCGCGCCATCAGGGCGGAGGTTTCCGGCGTGTATTCGCTGGGCTTGATCATGGCGCGGTTGCCGGCCGCAAGAATGCCGGCGAGCGGGCCGAAGGTGAGCTGGACCGGAAAATTCCATGGGCTGATCACGCCGACCACGCCCTTGGGCTGAAACCGCACTTCGGCCTTGGCGCCGAACACGTTCAACGGCGCCTCGACCTTGCGCTTCTCGCTGCGCATCCATTTGTCGAGATTGTCGCGCGCGTGCTTGAGCGGGCCGATCGCGCCGGCGACGTCGGTCAGCATGCTCATCTCTTTGGAGCGGTTGCCGAAATCGGCGTTCAGCGCGTCCACGATCTCGGTCGCGTGGGTCTGCAGAATGGAGATGCAGCGGTTGAGCCGGTCCTTGCGCTTGGCGGCGCTGGGGGCCCCCTCGCGCAGATGCGCCGCCTTCTGGGCCGCCAGCAGCGCATGCATGCGCGCTTTGGTTTCGTCCGCCTTGGGATCCGCCATCAGGATGCTCATCGTGGTCTCCGCCCTTGTCCGGCGCATTTAGCAGCGCCCCGCCCCGGCGGCCAATCGTGACGGAACGTCACCCGGCGCGCACCCCTGCGCGCCCTGCGTGCAGACCCGCCCCGCTCGCGCAAAACGTTGGAAACGCTGCGTTTACCACTCGTCCATGTTTGCAGCGCTAAGAATGCGCCTCAGTGAGTGACATAATCGCGAGTATGCCCGTGAACGCGCTTGAAACGCCTCTTTCCGGCCTCACCGGCATTGCGTTGGCGCATGAGGCGATAGAACTCATCGCCGCCCA
The DNA here is from genome assembly GCA_033764725.1 of Hyphomonadaceae bacterium. GTDB lineage: Bacteria > Pseudomonadota > Alphaproteobacteria > Caulobacterales > Aquidulcibacteraceae > RI-43. The sequence goes on along the minus strand of JANRIR010000088.1, from coordinate 34,264 downwards.
CGATCTCGCCGCAACTCCTGAAAATTACGAAGTTTGGCTGAATTATCGCCTCAGCCGGAACTCCAATCTGAGCGAGGCGATCGACGCGCGCCTGTCGGCCGGCCAGCCGATCACGCCGGAATTCGCCAGCCAATTGCACGAGCGATTCTTCTCCAACGCGCGACTGTCCGCCCACATGGTGGCGGCCAGCGAGAAGATCGCGCGCGACCTGCATGTCGTGGTCGATGCGCTGCAGAGCAGCCGCGAGCAGACCGACGCCTATGGCCGCACCCTGGAATCAGCCGCCGAACGGCTGAACGGCGGGATCGATCCCGCCCGCCTGCAGGACGTGATCGCGGCGCTGTCCGCCGCCACCGTGGATATGGCCGCGCACAATCGCGGCCTCACCGATCAATTGCAGAAGGCGTCGCGCGAGGTCGAAGGCTTGCGCGCCAGCCTCGCGACCGTGCGCGCGGAATCCCTCACCGACGGCCTCACCGGCTTGGCCAATCGCCGCATGTTCGACGACGCCCTGCGCATGCGCATCGGCGAGGCCCGCGCGCAGCGCACCGAGCTATGCCTGATGCTGTGCGACGTCGACCACTTCAAGCGCTTCAACGACACGTGGGGCCACCAGACGGGCGATCAGATCCTGCGCTTCATCGCCGGCGCCATGGCGCAGCACGCGCTGCCCGACCACCTCGTGGCGCGTTATGGCGGCGAAGAATTCGCGGTGATCATGCCGCGCACCGGTCTCAGCGCAGCGCGCTCGATCGGCGAGAGCCTGCGCGCGGCGATCCAGGGCAAGCGCCTGCGCCGCCGCTCCACCAACGAGGATCTGGGCCAGGTGACGGTGTCGCTCGGCGTCGCGCGGCTGCAGCCCGGCGAAACGCCCGAGGCCTTCGTGGAGCGCTGCGACGCCTGCCTCTACGCCTCCAAGCGCAACGGCCGCAATCAGGTCACCACCGACAGCCAGCCGAATCTTTACGTGGCGTGACGCCTTTGTGTTCGCCGGCGCGGCGCGTACATTGGCCCGAACTTCCTACGGAGACGGGCTCATGGCGTTGGTCACTTACGCGCTCGAAGGCGATATCGCAGTCCTCACGCTGAACGATCCCGGCAGCCTCAATGCGGCCAGCGTGCCGCTGGCGCACGAACTCAAAACCGCCCTCGAGCAGGCCGAGCTTGACGCGCGCTGCGTGATCCTGACCGGCGCGGGCCGGGGTTTCTGCTCCGGGGCCAATCTGTCGGGCGACGGCGGCGGCCCGGCCTCGCGCCAGGGCGTCGGCGGCGTCGATGCGGGCGCTGCGCTCGCCACCACCTACAACCCGCTCGTCACCGCCATCCGCGACCTCAACATCCCGATCGTCACCGCGGTGAACGGCCCGGCCGCCGGCGTCGGCTGCTCCTTGGCGCTTTTGGGCGATCTGATCGTGGCGGCCGAGAGCGCCTATTTCCTGCAGGCCTTCCGCCGCATCGGCCTGGTGCCCGACGGCGGCTCGACCTACCTGCTCCCGCGCATGGTCGGCCGGGCCCGGGCGATGGAGATGATGCTGTTGGGCGACAAGGTGCCCGCCCGCACGGCGCTGGAATGGGGCATGATCAACAAGGTCGTGCCGGATGCGGAGCTGGCGTCGGCCGCGCGCGGTTACGCCGAGCAGCTGGCGCACGGACCCAAATCGGTGGCGCTGATCCGCAAGCTGGCCTGGGACAGCCTGGACAATGACTGGTCCAAGCAATTGCATCTGGAGCGGCTGACCCAAAAAACCGCCGGCCGGACGGAAGACTTCCTCGAAGGCGTGCTCGCCTTCCAGCAGAAGCGCCCGGCGCAATTCAAGGGCAAATAGGCCGATTTGTTCACCCTGCCCGGCTAGGCTGCCGCTTATGATCGGGAGCGCGCGGTGCAGGAACTCGTCTGGCTGATCGAACCGATCCAGGTCTGGCTGCGCGGCGGCAGCCTGGACGAGATCACGCACACGAACGGCTTCATCGCGCTGCTGGTCATCGCCGCAGCGCTCGTGCCATCCACCATCATCATGCTCGGCATCGGCCTCGACGAATGGGCCGACACCCCGCTCGGCCGCTATTTCGGCGCAGCGCCCAGCGATGACGGCGCCTGGACGGACTCCGCGCGCGACATCGACAAGGACGGCATGCCGGATTTTTGACGCACCGCTCGGCCCCGGCGCAGGCCGGGGCCCATCACATCAGGTTTTTTTCTTCGGCTTTTTCGGCGTGCCCTTCGCCTTGGCGACGGCGAGCGCCTTGGCGCCCCAAACGCAGGCGAGATCGGGATCGTCGGCGGCGTCGTCCGGCAGGCCGACATAGCCCATGTCCACCTGCTCGCCGGCGCGCGGGCCGCTCTGCGGCGTCCAGATGAACGGGTCGCCGCCGGCGTCGCGCAATTCGCTGCGCAGCGCGTCGTCCGCCTTGAGATAGATCGCCTCATCGGCGATGAGCGCGAACATCACGCCATCGGCATAGACGCCCGCGCCGCCGAACATGCGCTTGACCGCAATCGGTCCAAGGCCGCTGAAGAGATCCTTCACGAACTCATGAAACGGATCGCTCATGCGTCCATCTTGGCCGGCGCGATGGTGACGCTCTCGCCGCAGCCGCACGCATCGGTCTGGTTCGGGTTGAGGAACACGAATTTCGACGACAGACGGTCCGTCTGGTGATCGATCGTCGACCCCAGCAGGAACAGGATCGAATCGGCCGCAATGACGATGCGCACGCCCTTGTCCTCGACCACTTCGTCGAGCGGATCGGGCGCATCGGCGTAATCGAGCACGTATTCCATGCCCGCGCAGCCGCCATTCTTCACGCCGGCGCGCAGATAAGGCTTGTGCGATTGCGCCATGATCGCCTTGACGCGATCGGCGGCGGCGTCTGTCAACGTGACGACTTTGGGTCTCGGGCGCGCCATGTCAGCCTCACAACATGTTCAGTTCGAGCTTGGCCTCGTCGCTCATGCGCGTCGGGTTCCAGGGCGGATCGAACACGAGGCTCACCTTCACGCTCTCGACGCCTGCGACCTTCTTGGCCGCCTCCTCCACCCATCCCGGCATTTCGCCCGCGACGGGACATCCCGGCGCAGTCAGCGTCATCTCGACGTCGACATGGCGATCGTCGTTGATGTCGACCTTGTAGATGAGGCCCAATTCGTAAATGTCGACCGGGATCTCCGGATCGAACACGGTTTTGAAGGCCGCGATCAGATCGTCGGTGATCCGGTCAAGCTCGGCCTGGGGAATCGCGGAGGGCGGCGCGGCTGCGTCGGCGATGGTGCTGGTCACGGCTCGACAAGCTCCAACCGCTTCTCGATCCGGTCCAGTCGCGCACGCAACTGGTCCAGCTCGCTGTTCTGGCGCACTTCCGAGAGCTGGAAGCCCGCAGGGTGCGTCTCGATCGTTCCCATGCGCACATCAAGGCGCGCCACGCCTGACCGGACCTCGCTGAGGTCGGCTCGGATCGCGCGCAGGTGCTCCAGCACGAGGTTTGCAGTGTCGTCGCTCATGGCCCTTCCTATCACAAAAGCAGCTTCCGCGCCTTCTCAAGCGCGGCAATGAACGCATCCACGTCAGCGTGGGTGTTGTAGATCCCGAAACTGGCCCGCGCCGTGGCGGTCACGCCGAGGCGCGTCATCAGCGGCTGGGCGCAATGATGGCCGGCGCGGATGGCGACGCCCTGGCGATCGACCACCTGGGCGATGTCGTGGGGATGAGCGCCCTCGATCGTGAAGGCGACGACGGCGCCCTTGTCCGGCGCCTGGCCGATGAGACGCACGCCATTGATGGCGCGCAGCCGCTCCATCATCTCGCGCATCAGCGCGTCCTCGTGGGCGCGCGCAGCGTCGCGATCGAGCGTCTCGAGCCACGCGATGGCCGCGCCAAGCCCGATCGCTTCAAGGATCGGCGGCGTGCCGGCTTCGAAGCGGTGCGGCGGGTCGTTGTAGGTCACGCGGTCCTGCGCGACGATGTCGATCATTTCGCCGCCGCCTTCGAAGGGCGCCAACGCCGCGAGCCGCTCCGGCTTGCCGTAGAGCACGCCGACGCCGGTGGGGCCGTAAAGCTTATGTCCGGTGAAGGCGTAGAAATCGACATCCAGCGCCGACACGTCCACGCGGTCATGCACGACCGCCTGACACCCGTCGAGCAGAACGGGAATATTTTTCGCATGCGCCAGCGCGATGATCTCGGCGGCGCGTGTGCGCGCTCCCAGAACGTTCGACATATGCGTCAGCGCGAGCACTTTCGTGCGCGGCGTCAGCACGGCGTCGAGCGCTTCGAGATCGATCCCGCCGTCCTCGTCGACGTCGATCCAGCGCAGCACCGCGCCCTTGCGTTCGCGCAGGAAATGCCAGGGCACGATGTTGGAATGGTGCTCCATGACCGACACCGCGATCTCGTCGCCGGGGCGCAGATCGAGGCCGATCCCGTGGGCGACGATGTTGATCGCCTGGGTTCCGCCCTTGGTGAAGACGATCGTCTCGGGGGAAGGCGCGCGGATGAAGCGCGCCACCCGCGCGCGCGCGCCTTCGAACGCCTCGGTGGTTTCATTAGCCAGCGTGTGAAGGCCGCGATGCACATTGGCGTAGGCGCCGCGCATGGCTTGCGTCATCGCTTGAATCACGGCCTCGGGCTTCTGGGCGGAAGCGGCGCTGTCAAGATAGACGAGCGGGCGTTCGTTCACCGACCGGGAAAGGATCGGGAATTGCGCGCGCACGGCGGCGGCGTCGAAGCTCATGGCGCGGCCTCCAGCCACGCTGCGATGCGCGTCTCGATCGCGCTGCGCGTCTCTCCGGGAAGCCAATCGGGCAGCGCCTCCGCCACGAAAGCCTCCACCAGCAGCGCGCGCGCCTGCGCCTCTGGAATGCCGCGCGCGCGCAGATAGAACAGCGCCTGCGCATCGAGCCCGCCGCAGGCGTTGCCATGGGCGCAAGCGACGTCGTCGGCGTAGATTTCAAGCTCAGGCTTGGCGTCGATCTCGGCGCCCTCCTCCAGCATCAGCGCATGATGATGTTGACGCGCGTCGGTCTTTTGCGCGGCGCGCGCGACATGGATCTTGCCCTGGAACACGCCGCGCCCGCCGCGCCGCGCGGCGCCCTTGATCAGCTGCCGCGCCTGTCCGTGCGGCGCCTGCATGTCGATCACCGAGGTGAGATCGGCGTGGCGGCCTGCGCCGACCAGATAGGCGCCGTCGAGCCCAACGTGCGCCTGCGGCCCGCCGACAGCGACATGCGTTTCAATCCGCGCCAACTTTGCGCCTTCGGCATAGATGAACTGACGAAACGCCGCGCCCTCGCCCAGCGCCACGCGCGCCATCGACAACACGGGCGCTGTGCCGGTCTGCACGATCACGCGCTGCACCGCCCCGCCGGCGGCGATGTCGATCTCGACCGCGCGCGCATCGAACGCCGCGCCGTCCATGATCTCAACAAGCGTCCGCGTTTCACCCGGGCCCACCGTGATACGCTCCACGCCCGGCGCCAAGCGCTCGATGATGTCGCGCCCCGGGCGGAGCACGAGCGCGTCTTCGCGCAGCGCCGCGCGCAGATCGGAATATTTCCAGGCCTCGTCGCGGCGTGTGGGCAGCGCATCGATCATGCCGCCTCCGCGAACTTGTCATAGCCGTCGCGCTCCAATTCGAGCGCCAGTTCCGGCCCGCCGGAGGCGACGATGCGGCCCCGCGCGAGCACATGCACGCGATCGGGTTTGATGTAGTCGAGCAGGCGCTGATAATGCGTGATCACCAGCATTCCGCGATGCGGCGCACGCAGGGCGTTCACGCTCTCAGCGACAATGCGGAGCGCGTCGATGTCGAGGCCGGAATCGGTTTCGTCGAGAATGGCGAAGCGCGGCTCCAGCACCGCCATCTGCAGCGCCTCGAAGCGCTTCTTCTCGCCGCCGGAAAAACCGACATTCAGCGCGCGCTTGAGCATGTCGGCGGGAATGCGCAAACGTTCGCCCGCCGCCCGCGCGGCTTTGAGAAAATCCGGCGCTGACATCTCCGCTTCGCCGCGCGCCTTGCGTTGCGCGTTGAGCGCAGCGCGCAGAAACGTCAGCGCGGGCACGCCGGGTATCTCCACAGGATACTGAAACGACAGAAACAACCCCAACGCCGCGCGCTGCTCGGGCAGGAGATCGAGCAGATCAACCCCGTCGAGCGACGCCGCGCCGCCAGTGACGTCATAGCCCTCACGCCCCGCCAAGGCATAGGCGAGCGTCGATTTGCCGGCGCCATTCGGCCCCATGATCGCGTGCACTTCGCCAGCGGGCACGCTGAGCGTGAGCCCGCGAATGATCTCGGCGCCGTCGACAGCGACGTGCAGATCGTTGATCTCAAGCATCGGGACCCCTGATGTCTTCGACAGTGCGCGTCGCGTCGCCCTTTGCGACCGACAGCGCGATGAGGGTCGCCGCCGCGCCCGTGGCAATGCAAGCGAACGCGATCGCGCCCCAAATCACACCAAAGGCGATGGCCACGACCGCAAACACCAAGCCGCCCGCGATCATCGCCGCAATGAATCCGCCCGCGACCGCCCAACCTTTCCACGACGCCGGCGCCATGGCGTTGCGCGGATCGTCGACCGGAAAGCGGCGCGCAAACCAGGGATCGCTCACAGCGCAGGCCTCCAGATGACGAGGCCCGCGAACACCAGCGCGGCGACGACCCAGCCAAAAATATCGGGCCCACGCTTGGCCCACAGCCGCCCCCACGCGCTCGACGGCGCACGCGCGGCTTCGATCGCCTGCGCATGCGCGCGCAGCTGCGCTTGGTAGGCGGGATCCTGCTGCAGTGCGTCGAGCCGCGCGCGCAGCGCTTTCATGTCTTCGGAATGCGATTGCGCAGCTTCCGCGCACTCTGCTGCGTTTTGCTCCGGCGGCGTGAGCACCTCCTCCGTCCAGCCCCAGGCGCCGAAGCGGGCCGACAAAGCGCTTTGCACCTGCAGTGCGGCGGTAACCGAATCCGCATCGCGCGCCTCGAAAATCAGGACCCGATCGCCATGCTGCTGCAGCGTCGCATAATGCGGCTCATCGGGCGTCAGTGCGCCGACGGCATATTCGAACGCGGTTCTGCGACCATCCAACTCCGCCGCCGTCATGGCGGAAGTCGGCGCGTCGAGCCGGAAATCAGGGGCGAGCTTGAGCGCAACGCCGCGGTCCGCGAGCGCAGCCTCGAGCGCTGAAGCGGTGGGAATGTCCCGCGCGTACATCACCATGGCGAAGGAGGTGCTCATCCCACGCTCCCTTCCAGGCTCACTTCGAGCAGCTTCTGCGCCTCGACCGCGAACTCCATCGGCAGATGCTGCAGCACTTCGCGCACGAACCCGTTCACCAGAAGCGCCACCGCCTGCTCCTGGGGAATCCCGCGCGCGCGCAGGTAAAACAGCTGGTCGTCCGACAGCCGCGTCGTGGTCGCCTCGTGTTCGAATTGCGCGCTTGCGGTGCGCGCCTCGACATAAGGCACGGTGTGCGCGGCGCAGAGATCGCCGATCAGCAGCGAATCGCATTGCGTGAAATTGCGCGCGCCGGTCGCCTTCGCGTGCGCAGAGACAAGACCGCGATAGGCGTTGGAGGAGCGCCCCGCGGAGATGCCCTTCGAAATGATGCGCGAGCGCGTGTTGCGGCCGAGATGGATCATCTTGGTGCCGGTGTCGGCCTGCTGACGCCCATTGGTCACCGCGATGGAGTAGAATTCGCCGACGCTGTCGTCCCCGCGCAGGATGCAGCTTGGATATTTCCAGGTGATCGCAGAGCCGGTCTCGACCTGCGTCCAGGAGATTTTGGAGCGCGCCCCGCGGCAATCGCCGCGCTTGGTCACGAAATTGTAGATTCCGCCTTTGCCCTCTGAATCGCCGGGCCACCAATTCTGCACCGTGGAGTATTTGATCTCCGCGTCGTCCAGTGCGACCAGCTCCACCACAGCGGCGTGCAATTGGTTCTCGTCCCGCATCGGCGCGGTGCAGCCCTCGAGATAGGAGACGTAAGAGCCCTTGTCAGCGATGATCAGCGTGCGCTCGAACTGGCCCGTGCCTTGCGCGTTCATGCGGAAATAGGTGGAGAGCTCCATCGGGCAGCGCACGCCCGGCGGCACATAGACGAACGAGCCGTCGGAAAACACCGCGCTGTTCAGCGTGGCGAAGAAATTGTCGCTGGTGGGAACCACCGAGCCCAGATAGGCGCGCACCAGATCGGGATGCTCGCGGACGGCTTCGGATATGGAGCAGAAAATAACGCCGGCCTCGGCCAATTCCTTCTTGAACGTGGTGACGACCGAAACGCTGTCGAACACCGCATCCACCGCCACGCGCGGCGCGCCTTCGACGCCAAGCAGCGTCGCCTGCTCTTTCAGCGGGATGCCAAGCTTCTTGTAGGTTTCGAGAATTTCCGGGTCGACCTCGTCAAGCGACTTGTATTTCGCGGCGTTCTTGGGCGCGGAATAATAGGTCGCTTCCTGGTAATCGATGGGCGAATAGGACACCTTCGCCCAAGCCGGCTCGCTCAAGGTCTTCCAGCGCGCGAACGCCTCGAGCCGCCAGGCGAGCATCCAGTCGGGCTCGTCCTTCTTGGCGGAGATGAAGCGCACGATGTCTTCGTTGAGGCCCTTCGGCGCGCGCTCCTGCTCGATGTCGGTGACGAAGCCGGCCTCGTACTTCTCCGCCTCCAGCGCGCGCGCCGCCTCGATGGTTTCGCGAACCGCCGGCATTATGAAGCCCTCCGCAGCGCAGGCGCGCGCGCGATGATCGTTTCAAGAGCGCGCAAGCAGTGCGCGACGTCGTTTTCCGTGCTCGCCCAGCCGAATGAGAAGCGCAGCGCCCCGCGTGCGAGTTCTTCTGCGACGCCCATCGCCGCGAGCACCCGGCTGGCCCGCACCTTACCGGACGAGCAGGCCGCGCCGGAACTGGCGCACACGCCATCAAGATCGAGCGCGATCAGGGCGGTTTCGGCGCGCACGCCGGGAACGGCGATCAGGCTGGTGTTGGGCAGGCGCGGCGCACGCTCGGCGAAGATCGCCGCCTCTGGCGCCAGCGTACGCACGCCTGCCTCGAAGGCGTCGCGCAGCGCTGCAAGCCGCCGGGCCTCGGCAGCTTGCGCCGCGTTCGCCGCAACGCAGGCGGCCGCGAACCCCGCGATCCCGGCGACATTCTCCGTGCCCGGCCTGCGCCCGCGCTCCTGGCCGCCGCCTAACCGCGTGATCGCGAACGGCGCGCCCGGCGCCAGCACGAGCGCGCCTACGCCCGGCGGACCGCCGATCTTGGCGCTCGACACCGCCAGATAGCTCGCATCGAGCGCCGCCATATCGACGCGCATGCGCCCAATGCCTTGGGCTGCATCGACCAGCAGCAGGCCCGCGCGCTCGCGCACGCACGCCGCGGCGCGCGCGACCGGCTGGATCGCGCCGGTTTCGTTGTTCGCCAGCATCACCGCGGCGAGCGGCGCAGACACCGCAGCAAGCTGCGCGGCGAAATCCTCGAGATCGATGAGGCCGTCGGCCGTCGCGGCCGCGATGCGCGGCGCGCCATAGACATGCGGCGCCTGCAACGCGACCGCGTCATGTTCGAGCGCGCTGATCACCGCGCCGCCGGTCGCCGCGCGCGCCGCGGACAGCGCCAAGTGCAGGGCTTCGGTGGCGCCGGACGTGAACACCACATTCTCCGGCCGCGCGTTCACGCACGCGGCGACCGCTTCGCGCGCGCTCTCGACGATGGCGCGCGCGCGCCGTCCCGCAGCATGCACGCTCGAGGGATTGCCGCCGACGCTCAAGGCGCGCGCAACCGCGTCGGCCGCCTCCGGGCGCACCGGCGCGCCGGCATTGTCGTCGGCGTATGCGAAACCGCCTGCTGACGCGCTCGCGTTCATTCTATTCGGCCGCAATCGTTTCCGGGCCAGCGCGCACGCGTCCTTCGACGACGTCGGCCAGCGACACCGCCGCAAGGTAATCCTGGATGGTGCGGCCGAGGTCTTCCCACAAATCGTGGGTGACGCAGCGCGCGCCCTTGCCCATGCAGCCGCGGGCGTCCTTGCAGCGCGTGGCCTGGATCGGCTCGTTCACCGCGGCCACGATGTCGGCCACGGCGATCTCCTGGGCCGGGCGCGCCAGGCGATAGCCGCCGCCCGGTCCGCGGACGCCGGCGACCAGGCCGGCGCGCCGCAGGCGGGCGAACAATTGCTCGAGATAGGACAGCGAAATCTGCTGCCGGACGGCGATGTCCTGCAGCGGCGCTGCGCGCTCGGCGCCGCCCTCGAGCGCCAGGTCAGCCATCGCCATCACGGCGTAGCGGCCCTTCGACGTCAATCGCATGGAGGCGTCCTGCCTTTCATCGGTTCCCTTGGCGCCGAGAGGGGGTGAGGAAACGCTCGCGCGCGCCCTATTTCATGCTACACGCGCGGCCTTCCCGCCCGGACGACGCGAATGCGGCCGCAGCGGCCCTGAACAGAGAGCTAGGATGTCCGACCAATTTGGTCAAGAATTCGGGCGCTACCGCCCGCCGAGGATTTCTGCATGCCGGAAGTGATTTTCCCGGGGGCTGCGGGCCGCGTCGAGGGCCGCTACCAGGAGCCGCCCAAAGAAGGCGCCCCCATCGCGCTGATCCTCCACGGCCACCCCCGCGCCGGCGGGTCGATGCAGGACCGGGTCACGGTGCAGCTCTACAAGCTGTTCACGGAATTCGGCTTCGGCGTCCTGCGCTTCAATTTCCGCGGCATCGGGCGCAGCCAGGGCGTGTTCGACAACGGCATGGGCGAATTGTCGGACGCCGCCTCCGCCTTGGATTATCTCCAGGCGATGAACCCCAACGCCGAGCAATGCTGGGTCGGCGGGTTTTCGTTTGGGGCCTGGATCGGGCTGCAATTGCTGATGCGCCGGCCCGAGATCGACGGCTTCGTCGCCTGCGCGCCCCCGGCCAACCATTATGATCTCGGCTTCCTGGCGCCGTGCCCAGCCTCGGGCGTGATGATTTATGGAACGCGTGATTCCGTCACGCCGGCGTCCGACATGGAGCGCGTGATCTCGCGCATCCGCACGCAGAAGAACATCAAGGTCGATTCCGCGCCGATCGAGGGCGCCGACCATTTCTTCCGCAATGTCGGCGACAAATCGAAAGACCACCTCGCCGACGTCAAGCGCCTCGCGCGCGCCTACCTCACCAAGCGCCTTGCGCCCAACGCGCCGCGGCGGTGATCGTTCGCGCAAACACCTACTATCGTCCATCGCCCCGGACAGGCGTAGCCTGATCCGGGGCCCATGTTTTCACTGTTCTGCAAACATGGGCCCCGGGTCGCCGCTGCGCGACGCCCGGGGCGATGGAGGTGTGTTTACAGCGCCCCAAACCAGGGGCGTCCCACGTGCGCACCGGCGCCCGTCGCCGCTCGGCCCCGACAAAGCCTGGGGCTCATCGTAAACGAGAAACTTTCCCCAAACGGAAATGGGCCCTCGCCGTCGCGAGGACCGCGCGGCGCGGTCTAAACCAACCCGCGCGCCTTCTTCGTCTCGGCCGTACGCGCGGTCCAGACGCGCATGATCTCGTCGGCCTTGGCGCCTTCTTCCGCCATGATCGCGTCATGGCGCGGGTCGCGACAGGTGATCTCAAGATTGATGCCGTTGGGATCGTAGAAGTAGATCGAGTGCACGAAATGATGATCGATCGGGCCGAAGCAGGTCACGTCGTGCGCGGCAAGCCGATCTTTGAAGGCCTGCATTTCCGCCATGGAGCCGACCTCGAAGGCGTAGTGCAGATCCATGCCCCACTTCATCTTGAAGTGCTCAGGCTTGGCGCTGTCGGGCACGTCGAAGAAGGCGATGTATTTGCCGTCCGCCAGCTCGAAGAACAGGTGCATGTACGGGATCGCCCGGCCCGTGCCGGGCTCCTCCTCGAACACAAGCGAGGCTTTCAAGGGCAGCCCCAGAACGTCCTGGTAGAAGCGGCGCGTCTCTTCCGCATCCTTGCAGCGATACGCCACGTGATGGGCGCCGATCAGTTTCGGAACCGCTGCAACGCGCGACGCCGCGCTCATATCGTCAGCCATGATCGTCACCCTCGCTTACGGCGCCGCAACGCCCCATTGCGCGAACACTTCCTCATTGTGCTGCCCGTTCAGCGGCGCTGGGCCCTGCACCGCCGACGGCGTGCGCGAGAAGCGCGGCGCGACGTTCGGCTGCACCACGCCCTCCACCGTGACGAAAGTTTCGCGTTCGGCGTTGTGGGGATGCGCCGGCGCCTCTCCGAGAGACAAGACCGGCGCGAAACACACATCCGTGCCCTGCATCACAGCGCTCCATTCGTCGCGCGTTTTGGTCTTGAACACCGCCGCCAGCTTCGCCGACAGTTTCGGCCAGGCGGAACGATCCATCTGCGCGCGGAAATCGGGGTCGTCGGAGAGGCCGGTCTTCTCCAAAAGCAGCGCATAGAATTGCGGCTCGATGGAGCCGATCGCGACCCATTTGCCGTCGCTGCATTCGTACGTGTCGTAGAAGTGCGCGCCGCCGTCGAGCAGGTTGGCGTCGCGCTCGTCGGTCCAGATGCCCGCCGCGCGCATGCCGAAGAACATCGCCGCCAGCGACGCCGCGCCGTCGGTCATCGCCGCATCGATCACCTGGCCCTTGCCCGATCGCTGCGCCTCGAACAGCGCCGCGCAAATGCCCATCGCCAGATAAAGCGCCCCGCCGCCGAAATCGCCGACAAGGTTCAAGGGCGGCGCGGGGCTGTCGTTCTTGCGCCCCATCGCGTGCAGCGCGCCGGTCAGCGCGATGTAGTTGAGATCATGGCCGGCGGCGTGCGCCATCGGCCCATACTGGCCCCAGCCCGTCATGCGGCCATAAACGAGCTTCGGATTGCGCGCGAGCGCGACCTCTGGACCGAGGCCCAGACGCTCCATCACGCCGGGTCGAAAGCCTTCGGTGACGACGTCGGCCTTGCTCATCAGCGCCAGCGCCGCCTCGACATGGGCAGGCTGTTTGAGATCGAGCGCGACCGAGCGGCGCCCGCGCGAGGTCACGTCGTAGATGGCCGAGCCCTTCGGCGTGCCGCCGCGTTCGCCCTTCTGCCGGTCGATGCGCACGACGTCTGCGCCCATGTCCGACAACAACATCGCGCAGAACGGCCCCGGCCCGATGCCGGCGAACTCCACCACCTTCACCCCATTAAGCGGCCCTGACGCCATAATCGGTCTCTCCATCCCATTCTTCTTTCTCCCCCCGCGCGCGGGGGGTGTACGGCCGACGGCGGGGTGGGGGGCGAGCGCAGAGCGCTGCACCGCCCCCTCCGTCTCGCCCCGGATCACGTCCGGGGCGATCCACCTCCCCCGCGGGCGGGGGAGGAGAACCTACAAAGTCTGCCCGTCGTCCAGCGCAAACACCGATCCCGTGATCGCCGCGCTGCGCGGCCCGGCCAGATAAAGGATCATGTCATCAAGGTCTTCTTCGCGCATCAGGCGCCGTCGCGGAAAGCCCTGCACCATTTTCCGGCCGAGCTCCTCGTTGAGGAAATCGGCGTTCAGCTCGGTCTCGATATAGCCAGGGCAGATGGCGTTGACGTTGATCCCCTGGCGGGCCCAGTCGCGCGCCAGGGAGCGGGTCATCATCGCCACCGCCGCTTTCGAGCTGCAATAGGCCGTCAGCCCCGGCAGGGGCTTCAGCGCGCCGATCGACGCGACATTGACGATCCGGCCGAAGCCGCGCTCGCGGCTGCCGGCGGCGATCATGCGCCGGGCGGCCTCGCGGGCGCACAGGAACGGCCCGCGCGTATTGACGGCGAACATGTAATCCCAATCGGCGGCGCTGATCTCCAGCGCGCCGGCGCGGGCGTTCACGCCGGCGTTGTTGACCAGGCCCGTGACCGTGCCGAAGGCGGCCTCGGCGGCGTCGAACGCGGCGATGATCGAGGCCTCGTCGGTCACATCCAGCGCGACCGCGTGCGCCCGCCCGCCGGCGGCGGCGATCTCGGCGGTCAGCGCTGCGAGACGATCGACCCGGCGCGCGGCGGCGACCACCTGGGCGCCGGCCGCCGCCAGCACGCGGGCGAAGCGCGCGCCCAGGCCGCTTGAGGCGCCCGTCACCAAAATGACGCTGCCGTCGAGATCGGTGGAGCCTGGCGCCACGCGCGCTTTCCTTAATGGGGTTCGGGCGCGATAGTTCGCGTGCGAGTCGCGGCGTCAAGGCTTCGGGGGACGTCATGAGGGTTTTGGTGCGGTCCAGGGACGTGCGCGGCGCGCGCCGGCTGCAGGACGCGCTGGCCGAGTCCGGCATTGCGGCCGCTGCGGGAACCGCCGCCCCCGCCGCCGGGGACCGCGCTGACATCGTCGTGCTCGACGGCTGCGGCGCCGCGCGCGCCGGGCTTTCCGCCATGGCCGCCGCCTGGCGCGCGAGCCCCGCCCGGCCGCTGCTGGTGCTCGCCGCCGTCGAAACCGCCCGCCCGCCGCCGCCGGCGCTGGAGAGCGATCTCGCGGTGGACGGCTGGCTGCCGATCGATGGGGCGGCGAAGCTGCGCGGCCGCCAATTCGACGCCTTCGCGCGGGTGGCCGCGGCCGATGACGAGCGCCGCAATCGCGCCGCCACCGCCGAACGGCTCGGCGTCGGCGCCGGCCCCGCCGTGGAGCGGCGCCGGCTCAAGACGCTGTTCATCGGCGCGGCCAACCCCTTCTTTCTCGCTTTGGAGAAACATATCTCGGCCCATGACGGCCTGGTCGCCGCCGCCTTCTCCACCTTCGCCGGTTTCGATCATCTGCACGACGAGCGCTTCGATGCGGTGGTGCTGAACGGTGCGCGCGATCCCGCGACCGCCATCGCGCTCTGCGCGGCGCTGCGGCGCAACACCAATCTGCACGCCATGCCGACCTTGGTGATCACCGCGCCTGGAGACGAAGCGACGGCGGCCGCGGCGGTGGAGCGCGGCGCGACCGCCGTGCTGGAGGAAAACGCCGCCGAGCAGACCGCGCTCGGCTGGCTGTTCGACGCCATTCGCCGCGAGCGGCGGCGCAAGCATATCGAGCACGCGCTGCGCGATCTGCGCGACCGCATGGGCGATGCGCACACCGGCCTGTTTCGCGACACGGCCTTCGCCGCGCATCTCGAGCGTCTGGCGTTGGATCATCACGACACCGGCAGGCCCTTGTCGCTCATCGTGCTGCGCGTCGGAATCGCGCATGGCGGCCGGCCGGCGCCGCCAGAAGTGTGGGCGCGCGGCTTCGCCGACATCGCCAGCCTCGCAGGGCGCCTCGCGCGCGAAACAGACGCCGGCGCGCGCATCGGGCCCGATCGCCTGGCCTTCGCCCTTCCCGGCGCCGATTACGCCGGCGCGCGACGCACGGCGGAACGGATCGCTGCGGTGTGCGAATGCACCGCCTTCGCCGCCGGCGAACGCGACGCCGGGCCGCTCGTGTTCGAGCAGAGCGCGGTCGAACTGCAGCCGGGCGAGAGCGCGCACGGCCTGATGGCGCGCGCCCAGGCCGTGTTCGAGCCCCTGAAAGCAAGCGCATGAGGAAGGCAAGCGCATGACCGACGCGCGCACCGCCCTGCACATCGATTTCTTCGCCGATGTGATCTGCCCGTGGTGTTATGTCGGCTGGGAGGCGGTGAAGCGTGCGCTGCAAGCCCGTCCGCACATCGCCGCCGCACTCGCCTGGCGCAATTTTCTGCTCAACCCCGATCATCCCAAAGCCGGAACCGATCGCCGCGCCTTTTATGCGCAGCGTTTCGCCGCCGATCCCGAGCGCGCCGCCGCCACGCGCGCAGCGCTGCTGCAGGCGGCCGAAGCCGCGGGCGCGCCGATCAATCTCGACGCCGCCGCGATCCTGCCGAACACCATCGATGCGCATCGGCTTATCCATTGGGCCGCAGGCCAAGGCTGCGCGGAAGCCGCGATCGATGCGCTGTTTGCGGCGTATTTCATCGCCGGCGAAAACATTGGCGAGCCCGCCGTTCTGCGCGCGATCGCTGCGCGCATCGGTCTCGACGACGCGCTGATCGGCGAGCTGCTCGCCAGCGACGCCGACGAAGGCACGATCCTCAGCTATCACGGCGTCGCTCATCGTTTGGGCGTGAGCGGCGTGCCGGTGGCGATCTTCCAGCGCAAGACGATGGCGATGGGCGCCGAAACGCCGGAACGCTACGGCAAAGCCATCGACGCAGCGCTCGCCTGACGCGCCGCCCGCGCCCGCAGCGCCCAGAACAACGCCAGCGCCATGACCAGCGCGCCGATCGTGGCGAGCCGCGAGCCGGCGAACACGTCGGCGATCGGCGAATGGAAGCCGGTTCTGTCGGCGACATCCTCGGCGCGCCACATCAAGGCGGCGCCGAACGCCGCAAGGCCGAGCGCGCGCACATCCGCCGCGCGCGCCAGCCACATCAAGGCCGCGCCGACCAGCACGAGATCGTAAAGATGCAAGGGCGCGAGCGCGATCAGCGTCAGGCTCACCGCGGCGGTCACGGTTTCGATGTCGCGCGCCGTACGCCACGCTGTTGCGAACAGCGCCAGCACCGCGCCGACGGCGCCCAGCGCTGCAAGCGTCGCCGTCATTGTCCCGATGTCGAGGCCGATCCCATCCTTGAGCAAGACGCGCAAGCCCGTCATCGCTTCCGCCGCCGACCCCCGCGGAAAACGGACGTCGTATTCGCCGACATTGCGCAGCCACTCGAATGGCGCGGCGATCGACAGGATCAAGGCCGGTGCGGCCGCCAGTGCGGAGACGATGACGGCGCCGATGACGGCGCGCCGTCCGTCTGCGCCGAAGCTCAGCGCCATGAGCACGAACGCCGCGCCGATCTGCGGCTTCAGCGACGCGATCGCCAAGCCTGCGATCGCCGCCCAGCCGACGCGGCGCGCCAGACCGAACGCAAACAGGCTGACGCCGAAAAAAGCGAGGATCGAAGCCTGCCCGGTGACAAGCGTGATGGCGGCCCCCTCGAGCACCGCCAGCGCGAACAGCAAAATGCAGAAGCGACGCTGTTGCGCGATGAGGCCGGCGCCGGTCGTGACGGCCCCGATCGGCTGTGCGGCGGGGCCAGGCGCGTCGGCGACGCGCGCGACGAGCCACGCGCTCGCCGTCAGCATCGCAACATTCGCTGCAGCCCAGATCCAGGACGCGACCTGCAGCTCGAACAGGCCGAGAAACGCCGCGATCGGATAAAAATGCGGCGGATAGGCCCACAGCTCCGGCACGTTGCCGCTGGTGATCATCTGCGCAGCGAGCGCGTCATAGCCCTCCGCATACGGATTGATTCCCTGCAGCCAGAGCCTGCCCGCCGCCCAGAAGAAGCGCAGATCGTAGCCGGGCGTTGCGCCCGCCTGCGTCATCTTGAAAATGAGATAGGCGAGCGCCGCCGCACCGAGCGCCAGGCACGCCGCATCAATCAGATTTCGCCGCGCGACGCTCTCCGTCACGCAGACGGCCCTGTCTGCGTCACGCTCAGCACATTGCCGTCGGGATCGTGGAACCACGCGACGTGCACGCCCCCGCCCGGCGCGGTCCACACGCCATCGGCGTCCTGGCCGAAGCCCTCATAGATCAGGAAAGGCGCGCCCTGCGCCTTCAGCGCGCGGCCTGCGGCGCGGATATCCGGGACAGACCACCCCAGCACGGTGTGAGGGCTCGCCGAATGGTTCTCCACGGTGGACAGCCGCATGGACACGCCCCCGAGATCGTAGGTCGCGGCGAAATCATCTTCCGCTACGAGAGGCAGGCCGAGCACGTCGCCGTAAAAGATCTTGGCCTTGGCGCGATCGCGCGTGAGCACGAACATGATCGGTTTGGCGTCGGCGAGAATGGACATGGCGCAGCTCCCGAAGGGGGGACTCGCGCAAGGTTAGCCGATTGCGCGCGCTCCGACAGCGCCTAAGCTCGTCGCGCGAATGCAAAGGAGACCGCGATGAGCGATCTGATCGCGCGCGCCGCAGCGCAAACGCTGGTGCGCTACGCCGTCGCCGACCATGTGGCGACGCTGACGCTCAACCGGCCGGAGCGGCGCAACGCGCTGAACTACGCCGCCTATGACGAGCTCGAGCGCGGTTTTCGCGCAGCCCAGGCCGATCCGGCTGTGCGCTGCATCATCGTCACAGGCGCCGATCCGGCCTTCTGCTCGGGCGACGATGTCGGCGAGATCATGGCGGGCCCCAAGCCCAAGGACGCCCCGCCGCTGGTCGCGACGGTGCGCCATCCGGTGACCCCCGCCGCGCTCGCCGCGCTCGAATGCGACAAGCCGATGATCGCCGCGATCAACGGCGCGGCGGTGGGCTGGGGCATGGAGCTGGCGCTGTTCTGCGACATGCGCATCGCGTCGGAAAAGGCCAAGTTCGGCGAATTGTTCATCAAGCGCGGGCTGGTGTGCGACGTCGGCGGGTTCTACAGCCTGCCGGCGATCGTCGGCCCGGCGAAGGCGGCGGAATTGCTGTTCACGGGCGATGTGTTCGACGCGCAGGAGGCGCTGCGCATCGGGCTCGTCAGCGAGGTCGCGCCGCACGAGACGCTCATGGCGCGGGCGCACGCGTTGGCGGCCCGCATCGCCTGCAACCCGCCCCTGGCGCTGCGCTACATGAAGGAAGGGCTGACGCGATTCTCCTATGGCGACCCGCGCGAGATCGGCGCCTGGGCGATCGAGACGATCCGCAAGCTGATGCAGACGGACGACCACAAGGAAGGCGTCGCCAGCTTCCTGGAGAAGCGCGCGCCGCACTTCACCGGGCGGTGAGGCGGCGTTCGCGCGGGATGGGCTGCTCCGCAGCGAGCCCACCCCCTACCGCGCGGCCTAGAACGGGATCTCGTCGTCCAAGTCGGCGGAAAAATTCTCCCGCGGGCCTTCGGCGACGCGCCTCTTGCCGGCGCTCGGCGCGAAGCTCTGGTCGTCGCCATAGGAGCGCTCGCCGCCATCGCCCTTGCCGCCAAGCATGGTGAGCTCGCCGCGATAGCGCTGCAGCACGATCTCGGTGGTGTATTTCTCCTGGCCCTGCTGGTCGGTCCATTTCCGGGTCTGCAGCTGGCCCTCGATATAGACGGTGGAGCCTTTGCGCAGATATTGCTCGGCCACCTTCGCCAATTGCTCGTTGAAAATCACGACATTGTGCCACTCGGTCTTTTCGCGGCGCTCGCCGGTGGCCTTGTCGCGCCAGTTCTCGCTGGTGGCGATGCGAAGATTGACCACGGGATCGCCCGAGCCCAGGCGGCGAACTTCCGGGTCCTTGCCCAGATTGCCGATGAGAATGACTTTGTTGACGCTGCCTGCCATGGCCTGATCTCCGTTTCCTGCGCTTGATCCATGACCCAATCGTCTGGGCGCGGCGACGCCCCTCATGCCTGATTGCTGGGGCGCAATTATGTTCCTACTATGTTCTCACGGAACGATTCGGACATCAAGGTTAATCCTGAGTCCGGCGCTTGGGGAGCGCGGTTTTGCGGGCGCCCTTTCGGCGTGCGCCGGGGAAGACTAGGTACACAGGTCAAGCTGGAGCCTCCATGACCGACGGGCTGACCCATATCCGCGTGCGCGGCGCGCGCGAGCACAATCTCAAGGGCGTCAATATCGACATCCCGCGCGGCAAGCTCGTGGTGCTGACCGGCCTTTCGGGCTCGGGCAAATCCTCGCTGGCGTTCGACACGATCTATGCCGAGGGCCAGCGCCGCTATGTGGAATCGCTGTCGGCCTATGCGCGCCAGTTCCTCGAACTGATGCAGAAGCCGGACGTCGATTCCATCGAGGGATTGTCGCCGGCGATTTCCATCGAACAGAAGACCACCTCGCGCAATCCGCGCTCGACGGTCGGCACCGTCACCGAGATCTACGATTACATGCGCTTGCTCTGGGCGCGCGTCGGCGTGCCCTATTCGCCCGCGACCGGCCTGCCGATCGAAGCGATGCAGGTGTCGCAGATGGTCGACAAGATCCTGGAAATACCGGAAGGCAAGCGCATCCTTCTGCTCGCGCCGATCGTGCGCGACCGCAAAGGCGAATACAAAAAGGAATTGGCCGAGCTTCTGAAAAAGGGCTACCAGCGCGCCAAGATCGACGGCGAATTCTACGCGCTGGAAGACGCCCCCGCCCTCGACAAGAAATTGAAGCACGACATCGACGTCGTCGTCGATCGTCTCGCGGTGAAGCCCGGCATCGAGACGCGCCTCGCCGACTCGCTGGAGCAGGCGCTACGCCTGGCCGACAACATCGCCATCGTCGAATTCGCCGACGACAAGGACGACAAGGGCCAGGCCAAGCGCATCATGCTGTCGGCCAAGTTCGCGTGTCCCGTGTCCGGCTTCACGATCCCAGAAATCGAGCCGCGGCTGTTTTCGTTCAACAATCCCGCCGGCGCATGCCCAACCTGCGACGGACTTGGCGCGCAGGCGAAATTCGACCCCGACCTCGTCGTGCCCGACAAGGACAAAAGCCTGCAGGACGGCGCCATCAGCCCGTGGTCGCGCGGCCCCTCGCCGCTCTACACCCAGACGCTGCAGGCGCTGGCCAAGCATCACAAGGTGAAGATGGACGCGCCGTGGCGCACGCTGCCGAAAGAGGCCAAGGACACGATCCTCTTCGGCACCAAGGATATCGTGCATTTCGTCTATGACGACGGCCTGCGCCGCTACGAAACCAAGAAGACATTCGAAGGCGTCATCCCAAACCTTGAACGGCGCTGGAAAGAGACCGACAGCCAATGGGTGCGCGAAGAATTGGGCCGCTTCCAATCCTCCGCGCCCTGCCCGACCTGCGGCGGCAAAAGGCTGAAGCCCGAAGCGCTGGCGGTGCGCGTGGGCGCAAAAGACATCGCCGCGATCAGCAATCTGTCGATCCGCGCCGCGCGCGACTGGTTCGGCGCGGTCGATCGACAGCTTTCGAAACAAAACAAGGAAATCGCCGCCCGCATCCTGAAGGAGATCAATGATCGCCTGCGCTTCCTCGTCGATGTCGGGCTCGATTATCTGACGCTGGCGCGCGCCTCGGGAAGTCTCAGCGGCGGCGAAAGCCAGCGCATCCGTCTGGCATCGCAGATCGGCTCCGGGCTGACGGGCGTGCTCTACGTGCTCGACGAGCCCTCCATCGGCCTGCACCAGCGCGACAACACGCGCCTTCTCGAGACGCTGCAGCGTTTGCGCGATTTGGGAAACACCGTGCTCGTGGTCGAGCATGACGAGGAAGCCATTCTCACCGCCGATCACGTGGTCGATATGGGCCCCGCCGCCGGCGTGCATGGCGGGCGCGTCATCGCCGAGGGCCCGCCTGACGCGATCATGAAGGCGAAGGAGAGCGTCACTGGCGCCTATCTGACCGGCCGTCGCGAGATCAAGGTTCCCGAGAAGCGGCGCAAACCCTCAGCCCGCAAGATGCTGAAAGTGATTGGCGCACGCGGCAACAATCTGCAGGATGTCACCGCCGAAATCCCGGTCGGCCTCTTCACCTGCATCACCGGCGTGTCGGGCGGTGGCAAATCCACCTTCACCATCGAGACGCTCTACAAGGCCGCCGCGCGCCGGCTGAACGGCGCGTCGGAAAATCCCGCGCCCTACGACAGCATCGAGGGCCTGGAGCACTTCGACAAGGTCATCGACATCGACCAATCCCCGATCGGGCGCACGCCGCGCTCGAACCCCGCGACATACACCGGCGCGTTCACGCCCATTCGCGACTGGTACGCCGGCCTGCCGGAGGCGAAGGCGCGCGGCTACGGCCCGGGGCGGTTTTCGTTCAACGTCAAGGGCGGGCGCTGCGAGGCGTGCCAGGGCGACGGCGTCATCAAGATCGAGATGCACTTCCTGCCCGACGTCTACGTCACCTGCGACACCTGCAAGGGCAAACGCTATAACCGCGAGACGCTCGAGATCGCCTTCAAAGGCAAGAGCATCGCCGACGTGCTCGACATGACGGTGGAGGAAGCCGCGACCCTGTTCAACGCCGTGCCCGGCATTCGCGACAAGATGGAGACGCTGACGCGCGTGGGCTTAGGCTACATCCATGTCGGCCAACAGGCGACGACTTTGTCCGGCGGCGAAGCGCAGCGGGTGAAATTGTCCAAGGAATTGTCCCGCCGCGCGACGGGGCGCACGCTCTACATTCTCGACGAACCCACCACGGGTCTTCATTTTGAAGACACGCGCAAGCTGCTCGAGGTGCTGCATGAGCTGGTGGAGAACGGCAACACCGTCGTCGTCATCGAGCACAATCTCGACGTCATCAAAACCGCCGACTGGATCCTCGATCTCGGCCCCGAAGGCGGTGACGGCGGCGGCCGCATCGTGGCGGCGGGCACGCCGGAAGATGTCGCCAAAGTGAAAGAAAGCTGGACCGGGCGGTATCTGAAACAGACGCTGGAAAAACAGAGTCAGCGCGCCGCGCCGTCTCCGCGCGCGCCGGCGCCAGTGATCAAAAAGGTCGCCGCCGCCAAGAAGGCTGTAAAAAAACGCGCGGCGAGCTGATCACGCCCGCGCCGGGCGCCGGGCCAGCACGCGCATCGCGATGGCGGCGGAGATCGCCGCCGCATGAAGCAGCGCAAAGCCTGCAATCCATGCGCCTTGCGTCATCGACGGCGCCGCGCCCAGCGCCTCCGCCTGCAGCGGCGACCACGTCCAGGCGCTGAACGCGACCGCCAGCGCCAGCCCGAACGCCAGCGCGCAGGCGGCGAACCATGCCGCGCGCCGACCGCTGAGCCGCCGCGCGCCGGGCGCCTTGCGCAGCGCCGCATCGAACGCGGCGGTGGCCAGGAGCGACGCCGTCACCACGGCCACAAGCCCCAGGCCGAGCTCCCAGAACACGAAAGCATCGGGCGTGCGCAGCCGCTCGGCGAGGCTGCGCAAGCCGCCAAGCGCGTGCGCCGCCAGCAGACTTGCAGCCGCAAACGCAACGACCTGAGCCAGCGCCGTGAGTGCGGCGGCGCGCCATGGATGTGCGTCAATGGTATGCGTCACGGGGCTTTTTCCTTGCATCGGCGCAAGAACGAGCGAGTCGGCGCATCCCACACGCTCGACACGCGCGCCGCAATCGCCCACGCTGCCTGCGCGAAACCATACACGTCGTGGGGACGTACGCGTTGGCGGCGCACTTGAGCGGGGGATCGGTTCGCATGAGGGGATATGTCCTGGCGCTCGCGCTCGCCTGCGCGGCGTGCGCGCCGGCGCCGTTCCGCTATGTCGACGGGGCGATCGACGATGCGCCGAGCGCCGCGTCCCCGCTCGCCGCGATGGGCGACGATCCCGCCATCGATAGCGCCGAAGCGTGGACCGAGCGGCGCGCCCCGCTGCTGCGCCAGGCGTTTCAGGATTGGATTTACGGCCCGCTGCCGCCGCCCGCGGAGCCGCGCGTGCTCCAGCGCGGCGCAGTGACGATCCCCGCGCTCGCCGACCTGATGACGGTCGAGCAATGGACCATCGCGGTGACGCCCGATCCCAATCCGCTGCGCTTCAATCTGGTGCTGGCCTTGCCGCCGGAAGGGCCCGCGCCGCTGGTGCTGGCGCAAGTGTTCTGCGGCAATCGCGCCGCGATGCCCGGGCGGCCCGAAGCGGTGGCCGAACCGCTGACGCCGGTCATGTATCCCTGCCGCGCCGGCTGGACCGACCCGATCGCGCAGGCGGTTTTGGGGCGTCACATCAATGGTCCGCCCATCGCCGATCTCGTCGCGCGCGGCTACGCGGTGGCGGTGATGTATCCCGGCGACGTCGTCGCCGACGATGCGGCGATGGCGCCGGACGCGCTGCGCCGCCTCGCCGCCGATCCGGAGAACCCGCCTGGCGCGATCGCCGCCTGGGCCTGGCTGTTTTCGCGCGCGATCGACGCGCTCGCCGCCGATCCGCGCATCGACGCCGCGCGCATCGCCGTCTGGGGCCATTCGCGGCACGGCAAGGCAGCACTCCTGGCCGGCGCGTTCGACGCCCGCATCGCCGCGGTGATCGCGCACCAATCGGGGCGCGGGGGCGCCTCGCTGACGCGCTCGACCGCGGGCGAATCCGTCGCCCAGGTGACCGAGGCGTACCCGCACTGGTTTTCCCCGCGTTTCCTCACGCTCGCCGAGAAGGACTATCCGGTCGACCAGCACCTGCTCCTGGCGCTGATCGCGCCGCGCCCGGTTCTGCTCGGCAATGGCGATCGCGACGCCTGGTCCGATCCGGAATCGGCGTTTCGCGCCGCGCAGGCCGCCTCGGAGGTCTATCGCCTGTTCGGCGCTGCGGGGCTGACCCAAGCCGCCCCGCGCGACAACGCCGTCTCCGGCGACATCGGGTATTTTCTGCGCGGCGGCATTCACGGCGTCACCAGCGAAGACTGGCGCCTGTTCACCGCCTTCCTGGACGCGCATGTTGGGGAGGCTGCGCAACAAAACTAAGGGAGGCGGCGATGGACGCATACGAGGCCTGCGACGCGGTCGCGTTGGCGGACCTGGTGCGGCGCAAGGCGGCGACCCCGCGTGAACTGGTCGACGAGGCCATCGCCCGCATCGAACGGCGCAATCCCGCGCTCAACGCCGTCGTTCATCTCGACGCCGACGCCGCCCGGAGCGCCGCCGAAGGCCCCCTGCCCGACGGGCCGTTCACAGGCGTTCCGTTCCTGATCAAGGATTTGCATTGCGCCGTCGCCGGCATGCCGATGACTGACGGCTCGGCCTTTATCGGCAAGCGCGTGAGCGCGGCGGACGGCGTCTACACGCGCCTCGCCAAGGCCGCGGGGCTGATCATCCTCGGCAAGACCAACACGCCGGAATTCGGCATCCCCGGCACCACCGAGGGGCGCTATCTGGGGCCCTGTCGCAACCCGTTCGACACGGCCTATTCCTCGGGCGGATCGTCGGGCGGCGCGGCGAGCGCGGTCGCCGCCGGCCTCGTGCCGATGGCGCACGCCAGCGACGGCCAGGGCTCGATCCGCATCCCCGCCGCGCAATGCAACCTGGTGGGCCTCAAGCCCACGCGCGGGCGCACCCCGGTCGATGACGCCTACGCGACGGGATACGAATTCACCTGCCAGCACGTGGTGACGCGCAGCGTGCGCGACAGCGCCGCCATGCTTGACGCGACCGGCCTCGACGATCCCCATCTTCCCAACCGCGCGCCGGCGAAGGCGCGACCGTTTCTGGAGGAGGTTTCGCAAGCGCCGGGGCGGCTGCGCATCGCGGTGTTCCGCACGCCGCCGCGCGATCTGCCGCTGCACGAGGACGTCGCGCGCACGCTCGACGCCGCCGCAGCACTCCTCGCGCGCCTCGGCCACGACGTGTTTCCCGCGGACTTCAACGTCGATTGGCGCGCCTATTACCGCACGCAGGGCTTTCTCACCGGCGCGAATTTCGCCGCGATGCTGCAGCGGGAGATCGAGCACAAGGGCCGCGCGCCCGAAGGCGACGAGATCGAAACGCACACGCGCGGCATCTGGGAGGCCGTGCAACGCATCAAAGGCGCCGACGCCTTCGGCGCCGCGCGCGACTTCCGCACGCATGTGCGGGCCATCATGGCGCACTGGGATCACTGGGACGTGCTGTTGTGTCCGGTCGCGATCACCCCGCCGCCGCCGATCGGCTATATCGACACCGCCAATCTCGAGCCGCGCGAAATCGGCAAGCGCCAATCCTCGATTTTCGGCTTCACGCCGCCCTATAACGGCACGGGCCAGCCCTCGATGTCCTTGCCGCTCGGCATGAGCGCGAACGGACTGCCGATCGGCATGATGTTCACCGGCCGCTTCGGCGACGAGGCGACACTGTTCCGCCTCGCCGGCCAGCTCGAGCGCGAAAGCCCCTGGGTCGATCGCTATCCCGCGCTGGCCTGAGCGGGCGCCTGGCGCAGGCCGCGATAGAGATAGGCCGACAGGCCCGCCTCCGCAGCCCACATCAGCGCAAACGTCGCGACGTGCACGACATAGGCCGTCGCGAAGGCGCGCGCGAGATCGCCCACGCCGAGGATCGTCTGCAACAGGCTTTGCACGATGGCGACCACGATCGCCAACGGCGTGATCAAGACGAGGCGCGCGGCGATGATGCGCAGCATGTTGCCTTTGGTCCATGGCCAGGTCTCGAAGCTGCGCACGCGGCCCTCGCCCACGCTGGCGGGCGCTGCGAGATAGAGCCGCGACGTCAACGTCATCCAGATGACGAAGAAGGCGATTGCGAGCACCGCAAAGGGCGCGGGATCGTTGCGCAGGATGTCCTGCACGAGCGCCGCTTGCGCGGCGGGATCGGTTTGCGCCGCCTCGATCTGCGCCGCATAGGGCGCGACCGCCGGCCCGACCACGATCAGCGCCACCACCATGAGCACCACGCAGACGATCAACAGGAAGAACCCCACCGCGATCATCGCGCCGAGCAGACTGCCGATGCTGCGGCCAAGGCCGCCCGGCGCCGGCTCCCCGGCCACCGCGAAAGCCGTGCGCAGGAAGGCCGCGTAGACGACCGCTTGCGTCAGCAGCGAGGCGATCTGCACCAGAAGCGACAACCCGACATTCTGCGCGATGGCGGGGGCAAGCGCGCTGACCGTGGCGCACGCTGGGATGATCGCGCCGATCGCCGCCACAGGCAGCGTCGCGCGCAGATTTTGCACCGCGAAGCGCAAGCCGGCGCTGGCGCTCTCCAGGATCGGCGTCTTGCCGGGCGGGGCGGGCATGAAGGGTCTCCCTGGCGGTGTGCGCGAGGCGTCTGCGGCGCTTATGCCCAATCGCCTGCGTGCTGGCGAGCGCGCTTGCGATGGACGGGCCGAGGCCGCATGTCTCTAGCCCATGACCAAGCCCGCCCCTGTCCATGTCGTCGGCGCCGGCCTCGCCGGCTCGGAAGCCGCCTGGGCGCTGGCGCGCGCCGGCGTGCCCGTCATTCTTCACGAAATGCGCCCGCACCGGATGACCGAGGCGCACCGCACCGACGGTTTCGCCGAACTCGTCTGCTCCAATTCCTTCCGTTCCGACGACTGGACCGGCAATGCGGTCGGCGTGCTGCATGAGGAATTGCGCCGCGCCGACGCGCTGATCATGCGCGCCGCAGCCGCAGCGCAAGTGCCGGCCGGCAGCGCGCTGGCGGTGGACCGCGACGTGTTCTCCGCCGCCGTGACCGCCGCCCTGACAGACCACCCCTTGATCGACGTCCGTCGCGCCGAGATCGCCGATCCGAGCGCGCTCGCAGCCGATGGGGAGAGCCGCGTCATCGTCGCCACCGGCCCGCTGACCGCGCCCGATCTGGCCGCCTGGATCCGCGCGACCACGGGCGAGGACAGCCTGGCCTTTTTCGATGCGATCGCGCCGATCGTGCATGCGCACTCGATCGATTTTTCCATCGCCTGGAAAAAATCGCGCTACGACAAGGAAGGCCCCGGCGGCGATGCGGCTGCGTACGTCAATTGCCCGCTGGACAAGGACCAGTACGACGCCTTCATCGCCGCCCTGCTCGCCGCGCCGAAGGCCGAGTTCAAGGATTGGGAGAAGGACACGCCCTATTTCGAGGGCTGTCTGCCGATCGAAGTGATGGCCGAGCGCGGCCCCGAAACGCTGCGCTTCGGACCGATGAAGCCCGTGGGCCTCAGCGATCCCCACACCGGCAAGCGGCCTTATGCGGTGGTGCAATTGCGCCAGGACAACAAGCTCGGCACGCTGTTCAATCTCGTCGGGTTCCAGACCAAATTGAAGCACGGCGCGCAGACCGACATCTTCCGCATGATCCCGGGCCTGCAAAACGCCGTGTTCGCGCGGCTCGGCGGCATGCACCGCAACACCTTCCTGAATGCGCCGCGCGTGCTCGATTCAACGCTGCGCCTGCGCGCTCTGCCGCAGCTGCGCTTCGCGGGCCAAATCACCGGCGTGGAAGGCTATGTCGAAAGCGCCGCGATGGGGCTGCTCGCGGGGCGCTTTTGCGCGGCCGAAGCGCATGGCGTTGCGCCTGCGCCGCCGCCGCCCACCACCGCGATGGGCGCGCTTCTCCATCATGTCAGCGGCGGCCACATCGACGGCGGGGCGGGATCGTTTCAGCCGATGAACGTCAATTTCGGGCTGTTCCCGCCGATCGATGCGCCCACCGCCGGGCCGGACGGCAAGCGGCTGAAAGGCGAAGCGCGCGGACGCGCGCGGAAGCGCGCCCTGGCCGACCGCGCGCTTGCCGATTTCGCCGCGTGGCTCGGCGAAGGCGCGCGCGCGGACGCGGCGTAGGCAAAACTCGATAGCGCTCGCGCGCCCGCCCGCCACGAGTGATCGCTCAGAAACTCTCTTTGGCGTCTTCATGCTCGGCCCTCGCGACTGCGAGGGCCCATTCTTGTTCACAAAAAACTCCGCTTTTCGGACAATGACGCAGTTTGCTCGAAATGCGATGGGCCCTCGCCTTCGCGAGGGCCGAGCGTATGTTGTGTGGGGCTTATGTCCGCGAGGGGAAACGGACTGCGGGCGCGCCGCTAAATGCGCCCCATCGCCGAGCCCGCCACCAGCGCGATCTGGCGCTGCAGCAGCGGCTGGCCCTGCGCGCTCGGCTCGCGCCCCGGCCCGCCCGACAGCGCCCGCAAATAGCCCGGCAGCAGCCGCAGATAGCCGAAGGCGGGAAAGCACGGCGCGGGCAGCAGCGCTGCGAGATCTTTCGCCTGCCTGTAATAGTTTCGCGAACGGTCAAGCACCGCCATGGTCGCCGAGCGCGCGGCGTGGTCGGTGGCGCCGGCGAAGAAGTCTTCCAGGTTGAGCCCGACATGCGTGCGCAGATTTTCCGGAAAGAACGTCGCGCGCCGCGCGGTCCAATGCGGCAGCGCGCGCACCAGCCCCGCATAGCCCCAGGCCCGTCCGCCGAGGCGCGAGAAGGCGTCGATGTGGCGTTTTCCGGCTTGGGCTGCGTCGCCGCACGCCTCCAGCGCCAGGCGCATGAGCGCGCCGCTGGTGGCGTCGACGTAAGCTTCCAGTTCGGCCCAGGTGGCGAATGGGGCCTGCGCGAGGTCGTGCTCGCGCGCGGCGATCATGGCTGCGAACTCCGCGGCCGTGAACGGCGCTTCGAGGTGGGCTGCGCGCAACGCGGCGAGCGCGGGGTGCGGCGGCTCGCCGGGCGCATCCGACAGCGCCTTGGCGATCTGCTCGTCCCACCAGGCCAGGCGAATGTCCCCAAGCGTCTCGTCGTGCGTCGCTGCGGCCGTTTTGGCGGCTTCGTAGTTCACGGCGTAGAGCGCAATGAGGCGGGCGCGCGCCGGCTTGGGCGCGAAGCGCGCCGCCAGCCAGCGGTCTTCGTCGACGCGGCGCACAAGGGCGTCGAGGTCTTCGTCCATGTCGTTCGCCTTGCGTTTCATGGGCGCGCGCGGCCCTGGCCCGGCGCGCGCCTGCGCGGCGCGCGCGCGAATCGCATGACGATGCACGCTTGCGCCGATTCCGCAAAACGCCCGCAGGCCGGCCCCCGCATAACGCGCCGGCGCGGCGGTTTCATCCCAGCGTCTGCGCGCCGGTCATGGCCACGAGCATCGGCAACGAGAGGAACGTGTTGGTGCGCGAGAACAGCATCGCCGTGCGCGCCGATTTCGCCTTCGCATCGGCGGCGAGATCGGGGAACTTGTTGTCGATGTTCAGCGCGCGCTGTTGGTTCGGCCAGATGATGAACCAGACATTGAACCACATGATCGTCGCCAGCCACATGCCGATGCCGATGAAGATGTGCTTGGGCACGGCAAAGCCTTCGAGGGCGCCGAGCGTATAGGCCTGCAGCAGATAGCCCTGGTTGATCGCCACGAGCACGCCGGTGATCAGCGTCGCCATCGCGCCCCAGCGGAACCAGAACAGCGCAGCCGGCGCGATCACTTTGGAGATCGCGGGCCCGCGATGCTCTTCCGGGATTTTCGGCACGTTCGGGATTTGCGTGAAATTGAAATAATACAGATGGCCGATCCACATGATGCCGGACACCACGTGCGTCCAGCGCAGGAAGGCGTCGAGATAGAGCTGGTCCCCGATGGAATAGCCCATGACGCTCAAGCCATAGACCATCAGGAAAACGATGGCCGCAGCCGCGCTCGACCACGCCACAGCCCTAATATTCGTCAGGAAATTGCCCATGAGATCGCCTCCGCACCTTGCGCGGCTGTGTTTAGTCCTGCGCCGGGCCTTGAGGGAAGCGGTTTCGCGTCGTCGGCGGAAGCGCCCTGGCCTAGCGGGCGGGCCTTGCGGGCGCGGCCGGACTGTCGTCGTCGGGCGCAGCAGCCGGGCGCGGCGACTCTCGGCCGACGCCGAAGACCGTCAAGAGCGGCGCTGCGACATAGATCGACGAATAGGTGCCGATCACGATGCCGAACATCATCGACACGGCGAACGCGAACAGGGCCTCGCCGCCATAGACCGCCATCACGCCCAGCGCCATGATGCCGGTGACGCCGGTGATGATGGTGCGCGACAGCGTTTCATTGATCGACAGGTCGACCAATTCGCCCAGCGGCATGCGCTTGAACTTGCGCAGATTGTCCCTGACCCGATCCAGCACCACGATCTTGTCGTTGATGGAATAGCCGATGATCGTGAGGATCGAACCCACGGCCGTCAGCGTGAACTCCATGCGGGTGATGGCGAACAGGCCGAACGTCAGGATGACGTCGTGGGCGAGCGCGGTCACCGCGACGGCGCCGAAGGTGAGGCCGAAACGCAGCCAGATGTACAAGAGCATCAGGCCGATGCCCGCCAACAGCGCGGCCACGCCCTTGCCCAGCAATTCGCCCGACACTTTCGGCCCGACCACTTCGGTGCGCGGAAAGGTCACCTGGCCCAGCGCGCGCTCGAGCGTCGCCTTGACCTCGACGACGGCGTCATTGGCGTTGACGCCCGCAGGCGTCTCGAAGCGCACCATCGCGGCGGTGGGGTCGCTGAAGCCCTGCACCTGCACGTCGCCGAGGCCAGCGCCGGCGAGCGCTTCGCGGATGTCGCCGAGATCGGCGCGCCGCGGCGCGGTCGACAATTCGATCACGTTGCCGCCGCGAAAATCGACGCCGCAATTGAGCCCTGCGCAGGGCGGCTGGAACGGCACGAGCGTCAGATACAGCGAGGCGACGCAGCCAAGCAGCGACAGCGCCCCAAACAGCGGCGCGAATTTCACGATGCGGAAATTCGTTTTCTGCGGCAGCAATTTGATCAAGGGCCAGAACATGGCGGCGGCCTCAGCTGATGGGCAGGCGCTTGGGGCGCGTTGAGCGGAACCACCACGCCAGCAGCAATTGCGTGATCAGAACCGCGGTGAAAACCGATGTGAACACGCCGAT
The DNA here is from genome assembly GCA_033764725.1 of Hyphomonadaceae bacterium. GTDB lineage: Bacteria > Pseudomonadota > Alphaproteobacteria > Caulobacterales > Aquidulcibacteraceae > RI-43. The sequence continues at coordinate 3,149 of JANRIR010000088.1, read as the reverse complement.
CGTCAGCGTCCAAGCGAAGCCCTTCACCGGTCCCGCCGGCGCAAGCGCCAGCATGATCAAGGCCGCGCCGAGGTGGGTGATGTTGGCGTCGAAAATGGTGACGATGGCGCGGCTGAAGCCGGCCTCGGCCGCAAGCACCGGAGAACGCCCGGCGCGGACCTCGTCGCGCATGCGCTCATAGATCAGCACGTTGGCGTCGAGCGCGACGGCGAGCGTGAGGATCAGGCCCGCCACGCCCGGCAGCGTGAGCGCTGCGCCGAAGGCCGACATCGCCGCGAAGATCAACACGCCGTTGAGCAACAGCGCGATGACGGAAATGCCGCCGAACAGGAAGCCGTAGGCGAGCACCATAAACACCAGCACGAGCACGAACGCGATCACGGTCGAGATCGCGCCCGCCTCGATGGCGTCCTGGCCAAGCTCGGGGCCAATGGCGCGCTGCTCGATCACTTCCAGCGGCGCAGGCAAGGCGCCGGCGCGCAACAGCACGGCGAGCTCGTTGGCGGATTCGGGGGTGAAATTGCCGCTGATCTGACCGGTGCCGCCAAGGATCGGTTCGTTGATCACCGGATCGGTGAGCACGCGGTCGTCCAGCACCACCGCGAATGGCCGGCCGACATTTTCGCTGGTGAAGCGCCCGAAAATGCGCGCGCCCTCGCTGTTGAAGCGGAAGGTGACCACCGGCTCGTTGGTTTGCGCATCAAAGCTCGGCAGCGCGTCGTTCAACATTTCGCCGGTGAGTTTCGGGCGGCGCATGATGACGATGCCGGCGCCGCGCTGGGGATCGGCATAGGGCAGGAATTGGCGGCTTTGCGGCAGGCGCCCTTCGGCGGCAGCGACCGGATCTGCGTTGAGATCGACTTCGTGGAAGGTCAGCCGCGCGGTCTGGCCGATGCGGCGGCGCAGCGCCTCGGGATCGGAATCGCCCGGCGCCTGGAGCACGATGCGGTCCGCGCCCTGGCGGGTGATCGACACTTCGCTGACGCCGGACGGATCGACCCGACGGCGGATGATCTCGATCGATTGCTGCACGCCCTGGCGCGCCAATTGCTCCAGCGCCTGGGGGGTGACGCGCGCCTCGATCAGGCCGTCGGCGCCTTGCGTGAACGCCAATTCGGGATCGCCGCCGCCGCCGAGCGCGTTTTGCTGCGCCGGCGCCGCCATCGCGCGCAACGCCTGCAGCGCGCGCGGCGCATCGGCCGGATTGGTGAGGCGCACGCGCGCCGCCCCGCCGACGACGCCGCGCCCGGTATAGGTGATGCGCGGTTCGGCGTCGCGCAGCGCCGAGGCCATCAGGTCAGAGACCTGCTCCAGCCGCTGGCGCTCAAGCGTGGCGGAATCGATCTCCAGCAGCAGATACGAGCCGCCGCGCAGATCGAGGCCGAGATTGATCGTCGAATTGCGCACGAAATCCGGCATCGCGCGCAACGCCGCCGGCGGCAAAAGATTCGGCAATGCGAAAACGACGCCAAGCAGCGTCACGATCGCGACGAAGACGATGCGCCAGCGCGCGACCTGCAGCATGGCTCAGTCGGCCGCCGGCTTCGAATCGTTGGCCGGCGCGGGCTCGCCCTTGCCGCGCACTTCCGAAATCGTCTGGCGCACGACGCGGACCTCGACGTTCGGCGCAAGCTCGACGCGCACCTCATCGTCGGCGACCGAGCGCACCTTGCCGATCAGGCCGCCGGACGTGACGATCGTGTCGCCCCGCTTCAAGGCGGCGATCATCTCCTGGTGCTGCTTCAGCCGCTTCTGCTGCGGGCGGATCAGCAGGAAATAGAAGATCACCAGAATGAAGACGATCGGCAGCAGCTGAATCAGCGTGTCGGCCAATGGGTTTCCAGTGCCGCCGGCGGCGGCCTGTGCGTATGCGGGCGTGATGAACATGATCCTCGAACCGAAGCGGTTTGCAGCCTGATCGCGGCCGGTTTGCGGCGGAGACGCGCTTTGTCTTCCCCGGCGGCGGCGGCGCGGACTATATCGGCGTCGCCCGCCAATTCAATCCAAGCCGCGAAGCCGGCGGCGTCGAAAGACCGATGGACCCCCACCCCGACCATCTCGCCCGCATCGCCGCCGCGCTCGACCGGCTCGCGCCCCCGCCGCTGCGCGTCGATTTAGGTTCAGCCGATTGTTTTCATTGGTCTTCTGCGGACAACGATCTGCGCCCCGTCCCCGCCCCGGCGCGCACGCCGCTGCACCTTCTGGCCGGCATGGACATGCAAAAGGAGCGGCTTCTCGCCAACACGCGCCGCTTCGCCGCGGGCGCACGGGCCAACAACGCCCTGCTGTGGGGCGCGCGCGGCACGGGCAAGAGCGCGCTGGTGAAGGCGGTGCATGCGGCCGTGTGCGCCGAGCGCCCGGGTCTGAAACTGGTGGAGGCGTCCGGCGCGGCGATGGGACACATGGAGCGCCTGATCGGAGCGCTGCGGGCGCAAGCCCATCCCGTGGTGCTGTTTCTCGACGACGTTTCCTTCGCCGGCGGCGAAGACGCGCTGAAGGCGTTGAAGCCGGCGCTCGACGGCGGCGTCGATGCGGCGAGCGGACGATTGATCGTCTACGCCACTTCCAACCGGCGCCAATTGGTGGCGCGCGACGCGCGCGAAAACACGCCGGACGATCTGCTTTGGGCGGACGCCGCGGAGGAGAAGCTGGCGCTCGCCGACCGCTTCGGCCTTTGGCTTGGCTTTCACGCCATGGACCAGAGCCAATATCTCGCGATCGTTCACGCCTACGCCCAGCATTTCGCGCTGCCCATCGCCGCGCCCGATCTCGAACGCGAAGCGCTTCTGTGGTTGCGCACGCGCGGCGCACGCTCCGGGCGCACGGCGTATCAGTTCATCATCGATCTCGGCGGCCGCTTCGACATCGACGTTTCGTTCTAACGCCCTCCCTCCCCGAGAGGGGAGGGTGTCGCCCGCCAGGGCGACGGGTGGGGCGGCGACTCGACCTTGCAAACGTCGGCGCCGCCGCCCCACCCGCCATGCTGCGCATGACACCCGCCCCTCGCGGGGAGGGGCGGCTATTTCTGGCCACGCGGTGATTGCGAATGGCGGCGACGAAAATCGGCGTCCCTCCCCCAGAGGGGAGGGTGTCGCCCGCCAGGGCGACGGGTGGGGCGGCGACTCGACCATGCAGACGTCGGCGCCGCC
>JANRIR010000067.1:0-142675 GCA_033764725.1 Hyphomonadaceae bacterium | reverse complement strand
GACCAGCGTCACCACGCCCCCGCGCGTAAAGCGTCGGCGCAGTATGGTGTCGGCGACGGCGGACCAACCGCCTAGCGCCTTCACGATGTCCGCCGTGCTCTTCGCCTTGACGGCGGTCTGCGCCAGCGCGGCGGCGTCGGCTTCGGCGTCTGTCTCATCGGACACCACAGGCGCCGGGACAAGATCGTCACGGCCTGCATGGCGAAGCTCACGGTAGAGGCCAAAGCGGTTGGTCGCGGATGCGCCTTCAGTGTGCAGGCTATTCCAGCGCGCCCGCACGCTCGATTCATGATCGTCGGAATCATATGCTGGGTCGCGTCTGCACCATGCGACGAAGGCGTCCTCAGCGGCGCCGCCGGAAAGGAAATGCGTCGAGCACATGACGCCGAACCAATCGCCATGGCGCCCGCGTCCGAACTGCACGGGGTCAAGGCCGGCGAGCATCGCCGCTATGCGGTCTACATCGTGCGCGCCGAAATGGCCCTCGCCGGGCTCTGCGCTGGCGCCTGACGGCGGTTTGACCTTCAGGTGATCAAGGAAGCGTGGTGGCGCTTCTGGCGCGTCCGCGAACGTCGGGGTGCGCTCATCATGGACGTACATGGCGCCCGTGTCGGGGTGCATGCTCCCGGCGGCGACGACATAGCCGCCATGCTTCTTCACGTCGAAGCCGGGCCAGTCCCGCACGACGCCGGCGACAGTCAGGTCCGACGGCTTGCGCATGTAGATGTGAACGCCGTTGCCGGTGCGGACGAGCGGATAGCGCTTCAGGTCGATACCGAAGGCATCGGCGAAACGTTTCAGCGCAGCGCTCGGGTTGGCCCTGTCAGCTTCCGGCAGATTGCGCTTGTCGAAGTCGAGAACGATCCAGTCATGCCCGAGCCGAACGCCGATGTTGCCGCCGTTGCGCATGTGGTGCTCGGCGTTTTCAGGCGCCATGGACACCACTCCTCGCCAGTCCTTCAGTAGAGGGGCCTTTCCGACCTTCACGTCGGCTTTGCGCTCGGCGTCGTACCTCACGGCGTTCCAATTACGCAGCGGGATTAAGTCGAGCCCGGCGGCGATGTACTGTCCAACCCAAGCCGGGGACGGATTGCGGGCCGGCTGATTTTCAAGTATTTTCGACATGTCAGAAGTCCTTGGAAATTCCAGCCGGCCGCGCTTTGCGAGAGCGCGGCCGGACTTGTTTTCGGCGATTGGCGTCTAGCGTTTCGGCTTGGGCGGCGCGCTCAACACGATTTCGGCCGCCAGCACTAACTCACGCTCGACTTCCGAAAGCCGGTTGCACTGAAGGAGCCAAGCCTTTCCGTCGCTGCGCAGCATCGCGACTGCATGGCGAATGAACTCGGGGTTCATGGTCCCGAACGAGCGGCCGTCCGACAGATATCGCCTGCCGTGCTCGTCATCTCGGACCCTTGCGGTCCATCCGCCGCCCTCAACGAAGTGAGCGTTGAGGATTTGCGTTGCGAGTCTCAGAGCGACGGCCGCGCTGAATAGCTCCCCGCGAGGGGTGGTGGCTTCGTCTGTCATGGCCAGCCCTCACGCTGCGCTGCAAGTCTGTTCACGAACCCAAGCGTCTAGGTCGTGAACGTCGTAGCGGCAGTTTTTGGTGCCGGAGATTTTGTAGAAACGGGGGCCAATTTTTCGCAGTCGCCAGTGCTCAAGGCACGATACGCTGACGGCCAGATAGTCGGCCGCTTCTTTCGAAGTGAACCAACGTTTGAATATCGTTTCGGACATGGGAACCTCGCAGGTCTTAAGTTGAAGCGATGGCTCCCGCGATGATCCGGGTCGCCGGTGCTCGCTGTGCGGTTTCCCCTCTGCCCGCGAGTGCGAGGGACCGTCCGCTCAAGAACCCGAGCGGCTAAGCGCAAGTGAAACGTGTGAGACGCCACTTGCTCCCCGGAGGCCCACACGTGACCCTCGGTACAGCGGCAACTTAGCAAGAGCCGGGCCACAATTCCAGCAATGCGCTCGCCTAGGCGGCTTGCTCTGTCTGACGGTTCGCGTCCAAAGCGAATTGATGATCCGGTGACAGTCCCATGCACGCCAGAAGGTGACGGTCTATGCGGTCGATCACTTCTCGCAAACGGTCTGACAGGGCGTCCGTCCCGAGATATACGCCGATCACGTCGGACGTGGCCTTCTGCCCGATCAAGAGTTTCACGTCGTGCTCTGAGACGCCAAGGTCGCGCACCGCCCGTTCGGCGAACGTGTGACGCGCGCTATGGACGTGACATTTCTGTCCGCCCCAGTTGACCCCCGCCTTCGCGACCTGCGCCTTGTACCTCTCGGGCACGGGGAGACGATCTTCAGAGAACAGTTCCAAATGGCTCACACGACCGCGCCAGCGTGTCGGGAACACATAGCCGGCGTCATCACCGACAAGCACACGATTGCCCGCTCGACGCCGCTCTAGGAGCGACGCCACGGCCGCGCTCACGGGGATGCGATAGCGTTGCGCCATCTTATTGCCGGTGCGCTCCGCTTCGACTGTGATCACGCGGTGCTCGCCGTCGTAGTCATCCCAGCGCAGCGACTCGACAATGGACGCCCGTTGCCCGGTCAGGAACGCAAAGAGCCATGCGTCGCGGCGAGCCGGCTCCAACTGGCAGATTGCCGAATAGACGGACGGAAGTTCGCCCGGCTCAAACTTGGTGTCGCGCGCTGGCGGCTTGGTGTGCTTGGCCCTTCGGCCGCGCGGCATGGCGAGAGGAAGCCCCTCCCGTTGGCCGTAAATGTCGCTCGTCCAATTCCCGACAGAACGGACAAGCTCGACGCACTTCGCCGCGACGCCGGGTGTGCGGTTAGCCGCGATGGCAGCGGACATGTCGCGCAAGTTGGCTTGGTCGTAGAACCAGACGAGCGGCTTCGCCTGCCAGTTCGCCAGAGGCGAGTTAAGAAGCTGATCGGCCCAATCCTTCGTCGTGGGGCGGATTTGGCGAGTAAAGGCGTCGCCATTGGTCGCGGCCGTGATCCACCGCTCATAGGCTTCAGCGAGCGTCAGGCTGGGCGCCTTGGGCGGCTCGACAAGCAGGGTCCCGCCGTTGCGCTTGGAGCGTAAATCTTCGGCCTTGCGACGCGCGTCGGCGAGGGTCGTCTCGGGCCAATGTCCGACCGTCTCGGCGCGCTTCCCTTGTCGCCCGTCGGGCTTCACGTACTTCAGGCTGACGAGCCATGACCCGCCTTTGGGGCCAATGCGGATAGCAAGGCCGGGGACGCGCCGGTCCCGCACTTCTATGCGCTCGGGCGAGCCCGAAGCAGCGTGCTTACGAACGAGATCGGCTACGAAGTTCGGCGTCAGTTCGCGCGGTTCGTACATGTGTCTCACTTCCAGACAGGGACCATCTCTCCCTGCAAGATTGGGGTCCTTGGGGTCCCGATGCGTCGGGGAAAGGACCCATTACTTGCGGGAATGCTAGCACAATGCTGGAAGCTGATCAGGCAAATCCAAGTTTATGCAAGTATCCGACAGTCATTTGCAGGTGCGCAATTGAGGTTCGAATCCTGTCGGGTGCGCCATTTTGAGATTATCATGCGGAGCTGTCCGGGTCCTGGCCACGCGTTGGTCACGACCGCTAATTTCGGCGAGGGTCCGTCCGTGTTGGTCAGAACCTGCCGTTGACCGGCTTCGATTTGGATGACGGCAATTCGCCCAGAGCGGACGTTAGCGAAATTCTGCGGTGACCTCAATTGCGCCGACAATTGCTTCATTGAAGGCGGCTAGGTCGTCGGCGGGTATCCAGTATTCCAGATGCCCACGAGAGCCGACTTTTTGAACTTCGTATGCTTCTAGAAAAGAGCGCTTTACTTTAACCTTGGTGACCCATCCGCCGCCGCGCGGAGCATTCCAGTCGCGTGCGATCTGGACGGCGTAGGCTTCGTTCAGAACCGGGTAGAAGATTGGTTGGTCTGGCAGACGTGGTGGGAAAGCACTCCACCGAGAAGCCTCGATTAGCTTCAGTTCTGCCTCTCCAACAGGTCGCCACAGCGTAACCGTCGCGGGGAGATCAGTGATCGATTTTGGCGGCGTCCAATCGGGCCTTAAGCCGCGCCGCCATTCATCCATCACCATTTTGATCGACGGCTCATATCCCCTGTCGGCCTCAATCTGACCCATGCAGCCCCAACAATCACCGCCACAGTCGCGGGAGAGTTCGTCACTCTCGACGTTCAACCGACGCCCGCAGATGGTGCATGTCTGATCTGGCATAACTTCACGAAGTTAGTAGGCCAGCCGGATGCGCTCAATGTCTGCTTAGGGCCAACCTCAGCCGGCGGACGTCGAAGACCGAATGGCCGCCTCTGAGCCTGACTCGGTCCATCAGCTTGGTTTAGGCGCTGGATGCATTTTGGACTTATAGGAAGAACAAGCGCATACGAGTTCCCAGCTTCATCCTCACCGGCGCGCCATTCTGGGCGACCTGCACACCGCGCGCCGTTGTTCCACGCGCCCTGCGCCAATTCTACTCCGCCCGGGGCGCAGCGGCGGCGCCGGCGAGGATGCCGCCGTCGACGTGGAGCTCGGCGCCGGTGACATAGGCGCTTTCGTCGCTCGCCAGCATGACGGCGATCGCGGCCACCTCCTCCGGCGTGCCGAAGCGGCGCAGCGGCGTATCGGCGACGAACTCGGCCATATTCGCTTCTCGCTCCGGCCCCTCGCCGAGCATCGGCTCCCACATCGGCGTGAGAATCGCGGCGGGGTGAATGGAGTTGCAGCGAATCTTCAGCCCCTGCTCGGCGCAATAGAGCGCGACGGTCTTGGTGTGATTGCGCACCGCTGCCTTCGATGACGCGTAGGCGGCGGCGGCGGGAATGCCGACGATGCCCGACCGCGAGGAGATATTGATGATCGAGCCTGCGCCGGTGCGCCGCATCGCGCGGATCGCGTGTTTGCAGCCCAGGAACACGCCGTCGAGATTGGTTGCGTGCACCGCGCGCCAATCGGCGAGGGCGGCGTGTTCCGGATCGTGGACGGCCCCTTCGCCTTCAAATCCGGTGACGCCGGCATTGTTGACCAGAACGTCGAGCCGCCCGAACTGCTGAAGAATGGCGTCGTGGGCGGTGCGCCAATGGTCTTCCTCGCGCACATCCAATGTCAGCGCGACGGCGTCAATGGACCGCGCAAAGCGTTCGACGCCGTCTCTGTCGAGGTCGCTGACCACGACCTTTGCGCCCTCGCGCGCAAACGCCGCCGCGATCGCTGCGCCGATGCCGCGGGCGGCGCCGGTGACATGGGCGATTTTTCCGTCAAGACGCATCGATGCTCCTTTCCCTATGCCGCGGGCTGGACGCCGACGTCGTGCGCCCTGGTCGCCGTCGGCCGGCGCTCCGTGCGCGCGAAGCCAGGCGCCTGGCGCCAGCCGGCTCAATTCGCCTGACGAACGCGAGCGCCGCCGCTAAGCTTCGGATACGCAAGGCGCGCCCAGCGTCAAGAGAGGTCGGGCCGGCGATGGGAGGATGCGGACATGGCGCAGTTGGACGGCAAGACGGCGGTGGTGCTCGGGGCCGCCGGCAAGGACAATATGGGGCAAACCATCGCGCGCGCCTTCGCCGCGGAGGGCGCGAAGGTTGTGGTGGGCGGTCGCCAGGAGGCCCCGCTTGCAGCGCTCGCGCAGGAGATCGGCGGCGCCCATGCGCTATGCGACATCACACAAAAGGCCGAGATCGACGCGCTCGCCGCCGTGGCGCTCGAGCGCTTCGGCGCGTGCGACGTCGCGGTGAACTGCACCGGCTGGGGCCTGTTGGCGCCGCTCCTGGAGACGACGGAAGAGCAGATCGATCAGATCACGGCGCTGCAATTCAAGGGGCCGTATTTTTTCCTGCAGACCTTCGCAGGCCTGATGGCGCAGCACGGCGGCGGCTCGATCATCCAGATCTCATCGGCCTCGACCGTTGCGCTTTTGCGCAACCATGCCGCCTATATTGGCACTAAAGCCGGCGCCGATGCGCTGGTGCGCTGCTTCGCCAACGAGTTCGGCGAACAGGGCGTGAAGGTGAACTCCATCCTGCCGGGGCTCACTGCGTCGCCCATGACGACCGCGGCGATGCATACGCCCGGCCTCGAAGCGGCGTTCGCGCGCGAATATCCGCTGGGCCGGATCGGCACATCGCAGGACGTCGCCGATGCGGCCGTCTGGCTCGCCAGCGATCACAGTTTCATCACCGGGCAAATGCTCCACATCAACGGTGGCCTGACGCTGCGCCGCAATCCGACGCCGGGGGAGATCGAGGCCGCGGTGGTCAAGGCGATGGCGCGCTGAAGGCGTCAGCGGCGCGCGGCTTCGGGCGTGAACGGCCGCGCATCCGGCGTAGTCAGCGGCACTGCGGGCATGTCGAAGCTGCGCACCGTGCCGCTCGGGCGATCGATCGCGAACACCACGCGGCGATCGGTGGAGCGATCCCAGGAGAAGGCCTGGCCCGCGACAGGGATCGCGATGGTGGCGACGTGCACGAGCGTCGGCCCCATGCTGGGCCGCGCCAGCACATACATCTCCGGCAGGTCGTGGCCGAGCAGATAGAGCAGCCCATCCGGACCGAGCGCGCCGCCCGACGCCGCGTGCGGCGCCATTCGCGCCAACACGCTTGCAGGCAGCGCATAACCGCCGGTGCGCCGCCATTCCGAGTCAAAAAACACGATGCCCGCGAACGCCGCGTTCTTGAAGGCGTGGCCGCCCTCCCCGTCATAATGCGCAAAGCCGGCAAGCCAACCGTCGCCATAGCGATCGAAGAAAGTGAGCGACCCCTCGTCCGTCAGGCCGAGACTGTGCGAGCGCGTGTGCGTCATGGCGTGCGCGTCGAACACCTCGATCGAGCTTGCCATCGGCGTGAGTGGAAAGTTCGAGTTCGCGCACCACAGGCTTCCTGCATCGGCGAAGCATGAGTTGAGGTGGCGAATAAGACCGCCGCGCGGGCCTGCCCAATGCGCCTCGCGCGCGCCGGTCTCGCGGTCGTAACGCGCGATCACGGTGTTGACGACGGCGTAGAAGTGCTCCGCGTCGACGGCGACGCCCTGCCGCGCTTCGGGCGCCTGGTAGGTGCGGATCGGCGTCGCCTGCAGCGTTGCAATGGGCGGGGGCGCATAGGTCGGCAGGTTCAGCCGGTTTGAGCGCTCCTGTGCGGACGCGACGCCGCTGCCGGCGAGGAGACAGGCGAAGGCGAGGTGCGATAGGCGCATAGCGAGACTCCTCAAGGCGCCACGCGAACGCCTAGATGATTGGCGACAGGACGCTCGCGTCCGGGAACGCCCGTGTGGATCGGCGAATTCACGACAGTCACGGCGCCGTCGCGCTGCAGCACGAGCGTCGTCGATCCGCCGCCGTCCAGGTTGATCGCATCGGCGGCGCCGAGGCTCTGAAGAATCGCGGTCAACTCGGGCAAGGACGCGCCGTCGCTGAATCCCTCCTGTCGGCCATCGACGACGACCAGCCACGCTTTGCGCGCGCGCCTGTCGAGGCCGAGCGCCGTGCGCGGGTGGCGCGCCGAGGCGTACGCGGCGCCGAACGGCGCAACGTCGCGCACTGCGCCATCGGCGAGCAAGCGCGGACCGGCGGCAAGCGCATGATCGACGTCGTCGCCACAGCTTTGGCCGTCCACGATCGCAACGCGCACGCCCTTGATGCAGAGGATGGCGTTGACCCGCTCGTCCGCGCTTGCCTCGATCGGCGAGGCTTCTCGCCCAAAGGCGATCGCCGCGCCGGACACATCGACAGCATCGCCCACATGCGGATAATAATCTTCCCCGCCCGGCGAGCCGCCGCGGAAAGGTGTGAAATACCCGCCATTGACCGCAGCGTCATAACCGAAGACGGCGGCGAAATCGGAGGTCAAGCGCGCGCGGTATTCGCGCCCGCCGCTGCGATCTCCCGGCGTGGTTTCGAGTCGAACCCGATCGAGATCGAGTTCAAGAACATGAATGCGCTGCACGATCGGCGCGGACGCCGTCTCCAGCGCGTAGCGAACTGCCGGCGTCTGCGGCGGCGCGCTTGCGCACGCTGCGAGCAGGAGCGCTGCGCAGCACGCGGCGCCTCTAATAAGAGAACGTCGCGCCGAGCCAGAACTGGCGGCCATAGAAGGAGACATCCCGATAGATGTTGTTGCTCGTGTAATTGACCTTGTTCTCGTCGGTCGCGTTTCGCACTTCGCCGATCAGTTCGAAATTGTCGCTGAAGGTGTAGCGCGCCTGCAGGTCGACCGTATTCGTCGCCTTGTCGAGACGGCCGGCGGCGGTGTCGTATTGATCGATGAAGGCGTAGGCCGCGCGCGCTCGGAACGGGCCCTGCTCGTAGAACAGGGCGACATTGGCGAGAAAATCGGACTGACCCTGCAGACCATCCGTGGTGACGCCGTTCTGATCGGTGGTTTCGCCATCGATGAAGGTCGCATTTGCCGAAACGCCGAAGTTCGACAAGAAGCCCGGCAGCGGCAAATTATTGATGATCGCATTCAATTCGACGCCGGACACCTCCGCCGACGAGACATTGATCGGCTGGGTGATGTCTTCGCCATTGGGGCCGGCGCCGGGCGTCAGCAGCGTGACGATCTCGTTGTCGACGGTCTTCTGGAACACGCCGATGGCCAGGAGGCCGGCGCCGCCCGGCAGATAATATTCCAGCGACGCTTCGTAGCTGTCGCCCTCGCGCGCGCGCAGATCAGGGTTGCCGCGATTGATGGCGCCGGTCGACTGGTTCACCGTCTCGCCGGAGGCGAGCTGGCTCGGATTGGGCCGGCCGATGGCCTGGAACGCCGCCGCGCGCAGACGCAAATCGTCGGTGATGTCGTAGGTCGCCGTGATCGACGGCAGGAAGTGGTCATAGCCGCCTTCGTGCGTGACGCGCGTGTCGATGAAATTCGGCGAGACGCCGGTGCGGCGATTGCGCTCAACGGTCGTTTGCGTGTCCTCGAAGCGGCCGCCGAAAATTATTGTGTGGCGGTCCCCGGCATGACGCACGAGGCCATAGAGCGCAGCGACGTCTTCCTCGAACACCCAATCGGAAGCGACGCTTTCATCGCGCTGCACAGTGACGGCGCCGGGGTTGGCGGCGAAGAATCCAAGCACGGCGTCGGCGTCGACGAAGAGCTGGTTGAGATTGCCGTATATCGGGCGATAGCTTTCCGGCTGCAGGAACCGGTCAAGCGTCAATGGCGCGCCGATATAGATGTAGGTGGTGTCCGTGCGCGCATTGTCGCGCGTGATGCGCCGCCATTGCACGCCGGCGCCGAATCCCCACCCCGTATCGCCGCGCTCGGTGTTGAAGCCGTAATCGAGCGCATACTCCATGACATATTCGTCGCTGTCGTCTTCGTAGCGCAGGAAGCGATTGTTCTGCAGCGCATAGTTTGCGGGAACCAGCAGGCGTGTATCGAGATTGGTCGCCACCGGCACGCCGCCAGCGACGGTCGAGATGTTGAATGTGGCGGCTGCGCCCGTCAGATTGAATTGGATCTGGTTCGAGGGCTCGAGGAATTGCGCTTCCGAATAGGAGGCTCGCGCCTCCAGGGTCTGGTTGTCTCCGAGCGTCCAGTCCGCGAAGGCCTGGGCTACAGTCAGCGGCTTTTCCAAGGGGAAATCGTTGAAACGGACGAAGCTCGCGTTCGTGCCCGTTCCGTTGCGCAGACGCTGCGAGTGGCGCAACTCGTTGTCGTCCTGGCGATAATGCACCAGCGACACGCCCGTGCGCAGGTCAGGGCTCGGCTCCCATTCGAGCTTCAGCATCCCGCCGATGCGCCAGATCGTGTTGGGATAGTTCGACCACAACAGATCGGTTTGCGCCGCAGCCGCGGCCGGCGTTCCCGCCGGCGTGGGCGTTCCCGTGATGGAGGCGGGAACCTGTTGCGGCAGCAGGCGCTGCTGATCGCGGTTGCGTTCCAGATAATTGAAGCCGACCAGAACGCCGAACTGATTACGGGCGCCGAAGCGGTTGGAGATCGTCAGATCGACGCGCGTATTGGGATTGTCGTCATAGTCGCGGCCGAAGCCTTCGCCCGGCACCGTCGTTTCTGTGGAGAGGCCGAACATCGCCGTGCCGGCGAGGTAAAAATCGTCGGTATCGAAGGGTGAGCGCGTCACGAGATTGAGCGTGCCGCCGATGGCGTTGCCGTCGATGTCGGGCGTGCGGGCTTTGGTGGCGATGACCTGGCGCACGGCGCCGGACGGGATCGCCTCCATGTTGAGTTGCCGGTTCTGGCGCTCCGATGTCGCGAGCGTCGATCCGTCGAGCGCGCCGAGCGTATAGCTCGGATTGAGGCCGCGGATCGAAACGAACTTGCCTTCGTCTTCGTCGAAGATCGTTTGAACGCCAGGAACGCGGCGGATGGCGTCGGAGATGTTGTAATCGGGTTGGCTGCCGATGTCGTCGGCGGCGAGAAAATCCGCGATGGTTTCCGACGCGCGCTTGGCCGACACCGCCTGTTGGTTTTGCGCGCGATATCCGACGACGACGATCTCTTCGCCGCTGTCCTGCGCCGCAGCGCCCGACGCGCCGAGCGCGAGCAGACCGACGCCGGCGCACAACGCGCCCGAAAACCGCTGATGTTTCATGATGCGCCCCACCCCGTGTTCCCCAGGTGCGGCGCTTGCATAAGGACGGATGCACAAGGTTTGTTGTCACTTGCGCGACTTTTGCGTGACGGCGTCGGCGCGGTGGGTTGTGCGCAGCGGGCACAAAAAAAGCGGCCCCGGACGAATCCGGGGCCGCGAGAGGGGCTTGCTGAGGAACGTGTTACGGCGCGGGCGTCGCCGCGGGAGCGGTCGCCGGCGCCGCGGCGGGAGCCGTCGCATCCGGCGCGACTGCGCCGTCCACCGGCGGAACCGCCATCGGATCGACCGGCGCAGGCAGCGTCTCGACGGGCGCAGCCGGCGCAGCCACAGGCGGCTGATCGGGAACCGGCAAGGGCTCGCCGACATAGGTCGCGCTGATGTCGTAGCCGGGCGCGAAATTGTGCTCCATCGCCCAGAGATACCAATTGTTGACCGCCGTACCGGTGAGCAGGATTCCAAGACCGCCCGTCAGCGTGCACAACACCGCAAACCACCACGCCCAACGGTGAATGGATTCCATCGACGCGTTGAAACCCATCGTCCAGCGCCAGAACAGCGCCGCCCGCTCGGAAGCCGTGCCGCGATCGGTGATCTGTTCGATCTCGCGCTCGCCGCCATAGCGGCTCACCGCAAGGATCGTCGCGCCGTGCATGGCGAACAGCAACGCCGAGCCATACAGGAACGCGATCGAAAGCGCGTGGAACGGATTATAGAACAGATTGCCGTAGGTGATCGAGAACGCGCCGGTCCAATCCAGGTGCGAGAAGATGCCGAACGGCACCGCCTCGCTCCACGACCCCATCAGGATCGGGCGGATGAAGCCCAAAACGAGATAGAGAAAGATCGCCGAGGCGAACGCCCATGCGACATGGGTGCCCATGCCGAGCGCGCGCGCACGTGTGTAGGTGCGCACCCACCACAGCAGGATCGCCGTCGTCAGGAAGAAGCCCGCCATCAGCCACCAGCCGCCTTGCGCCAGCGGCGGCATGATGTTCAGGCCCTGCTCCGGCGGCGGCGGATCGAGCGTCAGCCACGGCAATTGCCGGATGAACTCGATCGGATTCCAGCCCACCGACGCCCACATATTGAGGCCGATGATCTCGATCGCGATAAAGCCGCAGAACAGCGACGCCACGCCCGTCCAGCCCAGGTAGATCGGGCCCAATTGGGCGTTGCCGATCCAGCCGAACAGCCGGGAGAACACCGCCCCGCGCGTGCGCGGCTGATCGCCCTTCGGCAATCCGATGCCCGCCTCGATGGGGCCGCGCACTTGCACTTGTGTGAAAATGTTTTGATAGGCGGTCATGGCGTAGCTCCCGAAGCGCCCCAGATTGGAAGATCGAGCCACCAGTTCCACCATTCCGGCCAGCCGAGCGTCCACACCGGGCCGCTGATGATCATGCAGACGGCGCTGAAGAAAACGGCGGCGAGCGCGAGGAACAGGCCGAGGCGGTGAATGCCGAGCGTGCCGATCGAATAGCCGAGAATGTCGCGGAAGAAGGTGTCTTCATATTCTGGAGACTTCACCTCTTCGCCCTTGCCGGGATTGGTCGCCGACAGCACGAGCGAGCCGTGCAGCGCCAGCGCGAAACACGTCGTAAAGAAGAACGTGATCGCGATCATGTGCGCAGGATTGTAGTGGAAGTTCAGGTATTGGTAGCCGGTGTTCGACACCCAATCCAGGTGGCTGAAGATGCCGTACGGAAAGCCGTTGTTCCAGGCGCCCAGCAGAACCGGCCGAAACACGACAAGCGTGACATAGGCCAGGATCGCAAATCCGAACGCCACCGGCACGTGCAGCCCGATGCCGAGCTTGCGCGCGATCTCCACCTCCCGCAGCGCCCAGGAGACGAACGCCCCCGTCGCGCAGATGGTGATGATCTGCCAGAAGCCGCCGTCTTTCAGCGGCGCGAGCCCCAGACCGTAACTCGCCGGCGGCGGGTTCACGCTGATCAGCCAGACATTCCATGTCGGGCCGAGGGCTGCGCTGTAGATGATGAGCGCCGTGCCCAGCGCTGCGAAGAACGCAGTCGTGACGCCGAAGAAGCCGACATAAAAAGGCCCGACCCAAAAGTCGAACAAGTCGCCGCCGATCAGCGTTCCGCCGCGTACGCGGTATTTTCTCTCAAAGCTCAGAAGCGCCATTTGAGTGTCCTCCGCCACGAAACGATGCGGCGCCGTCGCTCAAGGCGACGTTTTTTCTTGGGATCCGATTAGAGGGCGGGCGCGACCGTTCCGGTCCGATCGCGCCCACCGCTCTTCATCGTCGCTCCAGCAACCGATGACGCCTCTTAGAGAGGCGCCGCCGGGGGCGTCACGGACAATTGAATCGCCGCCGGGGCCGAAGCGCCCGGACCTTCGATCCAGTTGAACCGATCCGTGCTGAGCAGGATGAAATGGATCAGCAGCGCGAGCGTGAACAGGAAAACGAAAATCCCGATCAACACGCGACGCGGATCAAAAAGCAGCCAAAGTCGCCACATGGTTCAGTCTCCCCTTATCCGAAGAAAGCCGAAGCCATTTGGCTGGCCATTTGGATGCCGTCTTGCAGTTCGGCGTAACCGCCGGGGCCTGGCAGCCACGGGCGCCACATCCAAACGAGGATGTGGGCGACGATGGCGATAAGCGTGAAGAGAATGAAGCTGCCCATGAACACGCCATGGAACTCCTTCGCTTCCGCTTCCGTCAGGCCCGATAGTGACCCTGTTCGGGCGTCTCTTTCTGACATTTAATACCCTCCGGTATCTCCTGCTTCCGGACATGCCGCGACCGTGGAGAACGGCCTGGTCAGCCGTTGTGCGAACACAACGACGAGAGGTTTGGCGCGACCTTCCAAACCCAAGCTCATGACCCCAAACGCAGCGTCGGCGTCGTCGCGCGATGCTTGCAGTGGGGTGAAACGATTGCGAGGCGTCATGCCGCAAAGCCCTCCAGGATGGAGCGCTTGGCGGACACGACATGACGATCCGAGACGTTGTCGGCGCCTGCCTGGCGCGCCGCGCGTTCGGCTGCATCGCGCAGCCGCCGCGCCGCGGAGATGCGCACCAGAACCGGCTGCGCTTCGACCAGCAGGTCCAATTCGGCCTTGGCCGATTCGTCCCAGGCCAGTTCGACATGCGCGCGCGCCGGCGTCGCGTCGACCGCGTCGAGCTGGGACGCCAACGGCAGGATATGGAACAGCGCGTCGAACAGCGCGTTGCACACTTCCTGGATGACGTAGGTCGCGCCGGAATAGCCCATGAAGGGCGTGCCGGTGTGACGGCGCACCACAGCGCCGGGGAACGAGGCGGGAATGAAGCGCGCGCGCGAGCCGCACTCGGCCATATACATGCGCTCATTGATCGAGCCGAACACGACCAGCGCGCCGGAATCGCGCACGGCTGCCCGCACGGCGTTGTTGTCGGGCTTCACCCCGGCGGTGCGGGAGAAGGCGAACAGGCAAGGCAGACCGAGATCGTTCTCGAGATAATTCTGCAGTCCGCGCGTGTAGGTCTCGGTCGCGACCACGCCGATGCTCGCCGTGCCGTAGAAATCCTGCGTCACCGAGCGCCACAGATCCCACACCGGCTTGATCGTCGTGTGCTTTTCTTTCTCGATGAAGGGTTCGGCGTCGAGGTTCAGCGCCTCGCCCAGCGCGCGCAGAAAGCGTGTCGTCGAGTCGAGCCCGATCGGCGCCTGAAAATATGGCCGCTCCAGCCGCTCGCACAGGTCGCGTCCGAACTCGCGGTACATGCAGATATTGGCTTCCGCATCGGCGAGCTTCTTGATGTCCGCGAGATGCGACCCGAGCGGGAAAACCATGTTCACGCGCGCGCCGATCCCCTCCGCCAGACGGCGGATTTCGGCGAGGTCGGACGGCATGTTGAACATGCCGTACATCGGGCCAATGATGTTGACGAGCGGCGCCTCGCCCTCCTTGCGGGGCTTGGGCTTCGGCATTTTCTTCGGGCCGAACTGCGTCCACAGCCATGAAAGCGCGCGATCGGCGCTCTGCCATTGATCCTCGTCGATCGTGCGCGGCAGGAAGCGCTGGATATTGGTGCCTTCCGGCGTCACGCCGCCGCCGATCATTTCGGCGATCGACCCGGTGACGACGACGGCGGGAAGATCCTTGTCGAGCGTCTTCCACGCGCGCTTCATGGCGCCTTCGGTGCCGGTCTTGCCGAGCTCTTCTTCGCCGAGCCCGGTGACGACGATCGGGAGCTCGTGCGGCGGAAGACCGTCTGTGTAGTGCAGCACCGACGTGACCGGCAGATTCTCGCAGCCGACCGGGCCATCGATGATGACCTGCAGGCCCTTGATCGCCGTGAACGCGTAAACTGCGCCCCAGTACCCACCCGCGCGGTCGTGATCGAGGATCAGCGTCATGTGCCGACCGCCTCTTCCTGCGCGCGCTGGGCGGCGAGCGTTTTGGCGTAGCGGGCGCGGAATTCCGGCCGGTCGGTCGGGGTCTCTTCCCACACGCCGGCGGCATGGCCTTGGCCGACGCCGTCGAAGAAGGCGGTCATGCGCGCGAAGCGGTCCTTGTTGCCGATCGCGGCGTTGACCACCGTCGCCAGCGAGCCGGCGCCGGCTGGCCCCATCAACGGCCGCGCGGAAATGAGGTTGGTGAAATAAAGCGCCGGGATCGATTTCGATTTCGCGTGCTGCACGACCGGCGTCGTGCCGACTGCAAGATCAGGCGCAAAGCTTTTCACTGCCGCGAGATCGTTCTCCAGCGATGCGCGAAACTGGACATGCACGCCCCGCGCTTCAAGCCATTCGCGATCGACGTCCGACCAGGGCGTGCGCGCGCACGCGGTGCCGACATAAGGCACCTCCGCGCCGCTCTCGATCAGCAAGCGCGCCACGACGAGCTCCGAACCTTCATAGCCCGACACCGTGATGCGGCCCGCGATGGGCGCGTTCGCCAGCGCGGCTTTCGTGGCGGTGCGCGCAGTGTTGCGCGCCTGATCGATCTTCGCTTGCGCCACGCCGCAGGCCGCGCCGATCGCTTGCAGCCACGCATCGGCGCCCTCGACGCCGACCGGCGCCGAGCCGATCACCGTGCGTCCAGCGGCCTCGAAGGCGCGGACGCTGGCGACATAGAAAGGATGGATGGCCGCGACCGCGGCGCAATCGAGCGCCGCATAGAGTTCACGCCATTCGCGCGTCGGCACGACGGGCCCGGCGGCGAGCCCCATCGGCGCCAGCATCTGGCTGATGCCGACGGGATCGGCGGGAAACATCTCGCCAAGCAACGTGATCGTCGGCTTGTCGGCGCGCGCCCGCGGCGCAGCGACCGGGCCAAGCTCGGCTTCGCCGCGCGCATAATTCAGCATCGCGCCGGCGAGAACGTCTTTCGCCTCCGCATGCGTGGGCACGCCGAAGCCCGGCACGTCGATGCCGACGATGCGCACGCCATTGATCTGCTTCGGCAGCAATTGCAGCGGCACGCCCGACGCAGTCGGCACGCACAGATTCGTCACCACGATCGCGTCGTACAAGTCGGGATCGGCAAGCTCGTGCACCGCATCGCGAATGTCTTCGAACAGCTTGCCCGTCACCAAAGATTCGGAATTGAACGGCACATAACCGACGCTGCGCCGCGCGCCATAGAAATGCGAGGTGAAGGTCAGCCCATAGACGCAACATGCCGAGCCCGACAGCACGGTCGCCGTGCGACGCATCCGTAAGCCCACCCGCAGCGAGCCGAAGGCCGGGCACATGCTTTGCGGCTGGTCGTGCGGGCCCTTCGGGTAATCGGCGTCGTAGCGCGCAAGCACGTCGGACTTGCCCGCAGCGATCGCCGCATCGCGCAAGGTCGCGCCGCTGGCGCAGCCGCCTTCGACCGGCGCTGCCGCTGGAGCCTCTTGGGCGGGAAAGGCGCGATCGCTCATGCCTACACCGCGTCGTAGATGACTTCGAGGGATGGCTTGGGCACGTAATCGACGCCGCGCATATCGGCCTGCGTCGCCGGTCTCAGCGTCACGTCGCCGCCGGTCTGATCGGGCTTGAACAGGCCGAGAAGGCCGTCTTGCGTCAGCGGCTTCGGCCGCATCGGCGGCGCCGTCGCGACATTGTGCGCAAGCCCTTCGAACAAGCCGCCCCAGCGTTCGCCGGGCATGCCGATGATCTGATAATTCGCGCTCTTGCGGCGGATATCCTCGTCCGCTGGGATCGCGGCGAGCACCGGAATGCCGACCGCTTCTGCGAAGGCGTGCGCTTCGCCGGTGCCGTCGTCCTTGTTGATGAGCATGCCGGCGACGCCGACATTGCCGCCCATCTTGCGGAAATATTCCACCGCCGAGCAGACATTGTTGGCGACATAGAGCGACTGCAGATCGTTCGAGCCGACGACGATCACCTTCTGGCACATGTCGCGCGCGATCGGCAGGCCGAACCCGCCGCACACCACGTCGCCCAGAAAGTCGAGGAGCACGTAATCGAAGCCCCATTCATGGAAGCCGAGCTTCTCGAGAAGCTCGAAGCCGTGAATGATGCCGCGCCCGCCGCAGCCGCGCCCCACTTCCGGGCCGCCCAGCTCCATCGCGAACACGCCGTCGCGCTGGAAGCACACATCCTCGATGCGCACTTCTTCGCCGGCGAGTTTCTTCTTGGCGGAGGTCTCGATGATGGTCGGGCAGGACTTGCCGCCGAACAACAGCGAGGTCGTGTCTGATTTCGGGTCGCAGCCGATGAGCAGCACGCGCTTGCCCTGCTGCGCCATCATGTAGCTGAGATTCGACAGCGCGAAGCTCTTGCCGGAGCCGCCCTTGCCGTAGATGGCGATGATCTGCGTGTCTTTGGTCGCAGGTCCGGTCGCGACGGGATCCGGCTCGATCGCGGCTTCTTTGCGCAGATGCGCCTGCGAGAGCAATGTGACGCTCATGCGCAACCTCTCCAGTCGAGAACCATTTTCAGGCAGGCGCTGTCGGTGAACGCGGTGCGGTAGGCTTCCGCGGCGTTTTCGGCGCTGTCGTGATGGGTGATGAGTTCGTCCAAAGTCATGCGGCCGACGCGCATCAGCGCCAGAACCGCCTTGAGATCGTCCGGCTTCCATTCCGCCGCGACGCGCACGCGCGCTTCGCGCATGAACGCGGTCGGGAAGCTGAACGACAAGCGCTCTTCATAGAACCCGGCGAGAACGACTTCGCCGCCGCGCGCCAGGCGTTGAAACAAGGTGTCGAGCAGCCCGCAATCGCCGCTGACGTCGACGATGACGCGATAATCGCGCCGCGGATCGTCGCTCGGATCGAGCACGGGATAGCCGAGCGAATCGGCGCGGCGCGCAGCGTTTGTTTCCCAGACGGTCGGCGCCGGCGCGCCGAGCGCCATCGTCACCCGCGCGATCAAGCGGCCGAGCGCGCCGTGGCCGACTATAAGGTCAGGCGGCGCGCCGCCGGCGACGGCGTGATGCGCGGTCGCCGCGAGCGCCAACAGAATGCCGCGCGCGCCCAATCGTTCTTGAATGCGTACGACGCGCGCGCTTGGCGCGACAATGCGATGCGCCGCGCCGCCGAACAGGCCGCGCGCGTCCTTGAAGCACGTCGATCCGGGAACGAAGACGGTTTCGCCGAGACGGCTCGTTGCGGCGGGGCCGGTGGCGATGACGCGGCCGACCGATTCATAGCCCGGCACCAGCGGGTATCCCATGCCGGGAAAGTTCGGCATGCGGCCCGTCCACAACAGGCGCTCGGTGCCGGTGGAGATGCCGCTCCAGGCGACGTCGACGACGACATCGTCATCCTGTGGCGCAACGAGATCCAGACGCCTCAGATCGAGCCGCTCGGGTCCTTCGAATACGACGGCCATGGAATCCATGCCGGTCTCCGCCCGACGCCCGGCCTCGCAGGATGCGATTACGGCGGCGATGTGTCAGATTATCTGGACGGTTCTAGGTGTCAATTTATCTTTACGCTCGCCTCGTCGGATTCTGCCTCACGCCGTCGCGAGCGCGATCCGAAGCAAGAGCGGATTGTGCGTCTCGAGCGGCCGCACCCGCGCAAACCCGGCGGAGCGCGCCAGCGCAGCGATTTCGCTTAACCGGCGCGTCCGCCCCCGGCCCATGGCGAGCAGATAAAGGCCGAAATAGGCGTCGTTCACCTTGTCCCGGCCACGCTCCGCCAGCATCGGCTCGGCGATCAGCAGGCGCCCTCCAGGCGGCAGAATGGCGTGGATTCGGCGCAGGATGCGCGCGACGCCGTCATCGTCGTGGTCATGAAGAATGCGAATCAGGGTGACCAGGTCGGCGCCGTCCGGCAACGGATCGGTCTGCACGTCGCCGGGGAGAGCGCGCGCGCGCGGTCCCAATGGCGCGAGTCGCTGCGCCGCTCGCGCCGCCACGGCCGGGAGATCGAACACCGCGACGCTGAGGTGCGGCCAGCGCCGCGCCGCCGCCTCGGCGAAGGCCCCCTCGCCGCCGCCGACGTCGAGCAGGGCATTCGTGCGACGCATCGAATAGGCGGCCAGCACCTCGGCGGCGACCGCCGGCTGAGTCGCCGCCATCAGCGCCGAATAGGTCGCCGCCGCCAAGGCCGGTGCGGCGGAGGCCTGATCGGCCGCGGCTTCCGCGTAAGGCCAATAGGCGCTCATCGCCGCGCCGCGCCCGCGCCGCAGCAGTGCGGCCGGATCGGCGAGATCCTGGTATAGCGCCGCATGGTGGCGGATCATCGCCGGCAGACCGGGACTGCCCAGCGTCATGGCCCCGTGCGCGCCGAGGGCGTAGCGGCCGTCCGGCAGCGGCTCCAGTAGGTCGAGCGCCGCGCCGGCCTGCGCGAGTCGGGCGAGCGCGCCCTGCGGAATCGCGGTGCGCGTCGCCAAGGCCTCCAGCGTCGATGGCCCGCCCCGCAGCGCCTCCAGCACGCCGAGATCGACGAGCGCGTAGAGCGTCTGCGCATAGACGAAGCCCGCGACCAGATCGAACAGCGCGGCTGCATTGGCGCGGGCGATGCCCCGCGTGAGCGGAAAGCGCGCCGCCCACGCCTGAAAGCGCGGATCCGCCAGCCGGGCGTTGCGCCACGCCAGCCAGCGCTCACGCCAGGCGAGGCTCATCTGCGCCCGTCAGGCGGCGGCTTCGCGGGCCGCCTGCGACGGCGCCAGGCGCAACGCCGCGGCCTTGACGAGGTCGCGCAGCTCCACCGCACCGTCGCACTCGGGCACGGCGGCGACGGCGCGCCGCACGATGGATTTCAGGCGCTGCATGGCCGCTTCGACGCCGAGCTGCGCCGCCATGTTCGGCCGGCCGAACGCGGCGTCCTGGCCGACCGGCTTGCCGCAGCCTTCGGCCCCGGCGGAGGCGTCGAGCAGGTCGTCGGCCACCTGATAGGCCTCGCCGATCAGGGCGCCCAGCGCGCGCCACGGTTCGGGGTCCCGCCCGGCCGCGACCGCGCCGCCCATCGTGGCGGCCACGAACAAGGCGCCGGTCTTGGCCTGATGATAGGTCTCGATCGGCGCCGCCGGCTCGCTTTCCCAAGCCTGGCCGGCGACGATGCCCTGCGCCGGCCCGACGCCGCGCGCCACCGTGGCGACTAGCGGCCCCAGGCGACGCGGCGCGACTGCGCCGGCGCGCGCCAGCTCCTCGAAGGCGAGCACGATCAAGGCGTCGCCGGTCAGCACGGCCAGCGGTTCGCCAAACGCGGCGTGCACCGACGGCCGCCCGCGGCGCAGATCGGCGTTGTCGAAACAGGGCAGATCGTCGTGCACCAGCGAGGCGCAATGCAAAAGCTCGATCGCCGCAGCGGCTGCATCGGCGAGCGCAGGACGATCGTCCCCGCACGCCTTGGCGACCGCGAGGCACAGGGTGGGCCGCAGGCGGGCGCCGCCGGGAAACACGGCGTGGCGGAGCGCGGCGGCGAGGCGCGGCGGCGTCGCGGCCGGATCGGCGCGGTCCAACGCCGCGTGCAGCGTGGACTCGATCCGTTTCGTGAGCGTCATGGACGCCTCCCGTCGCACTGAAGCGCGATCTGGCCATGGACTTGGCTGTCCATCAAACTGGACACATGTTAGCGTCAAGTCAACGAATGGTTTGGAGCCAAAGCGATGCGGGCGCGGCGCGCGGCGATCATCGGCGCCGGCATGGGCGGGCTGGCGGCGGCCGCGGATCTGGCCCGCGCCGGCTACGCGGTCGAGGTGCTGGAGCGCGCGCCCGGCCCCGGCGGAAAGATGCGCGCGATCGACAGCGCGGGCGGCTTCATCGATTGCGGCCCGACCGTGATGACCATGCGCTGGGTGTTCGACGCCCTGTTCGACGATTGCGGCGAAAGCCTCGATCGCGCCGTGACGCTGTCGCCCTTGTCGACGCTCGCGCGCCACGCCTGGGCCGACGGGGCGGGCTTTGATCTTTTCGCCGATAAGAAACAATCAGAAGACGCGATCGGCGCCTTCGCCGGCGCGCAAGAGGCCGCCGGCTACCGCGCCTTCTGCGCCGACGCCGAGAACGCCTGGATGGCGCTGCGCGACGCGCACATCGCCGCGCAGCGCCCGACGCCGCTGTCCCTTACCGCCGCGATCCTGCGCCAAAACCCGATCGGCCTTGCCCACATACGGCCCTTCGAAACCTTGTGGCGCATGACGGCGCGCCACTTCCGATCGCCGCGCCTGCGCCAGGTGTTTGCGCGCTTCGCCACCTATTGCGGCTCGTCGCCGTTCGCCGCGCCGGCGACGCTCGCGCTGATCGCCCATGTCGAACGCCTCGGCGTGTGGAGCGTTGCGGGCGGCATGCGCGCGCTCGCGGCGGCGCTCGCCGATCTCGCGGCGCGCCAAGGCGCACGCTTGCGCTATGATTGCGAGGCGGCCGAGATCGTGCTTGTGCGCGGGACGGTCTCCGGCGTGCGCCTGCGCAGCGGCGAGCGGATAGAGGCAGACGTCGTGGTGTTCAACGGCGACGCCGACGCGCTGGCGCAAGGTTTGTTGGGTGATGCTGCGCGCCGCGCCGTCGCGACTGCGCCCGCACGCAGCCTCTCGGCGCTGACCTGGGCTGGGTGCACGCAGGCGCACGGCTTTCCGCTCGCGCGCCACACCGTCTTCTTCTCCGACGATTACGCTGCCGAGTTTCGCGCCTTGACTGCGCGCCCGCCCCACGCGCCGAGCATCTATGTGTGTGCGCAGGATCGCCCCTGCGTCGCCGCGACAAGCGCGCCCGAGCGTCTGTTCCTACTGGTCAATGCGCCGCCGCGCGCCCTCCACGCCGACGAGGTCGAGACATGTCAAGCGAACGCCTTCGCGCATCTGGCCCGCTGCGGCCTGACAATCGACCCGCTCGCGATGACGAAAACGACGCCGCGCGACTTCGAGACTCTCTTTCCCGGGACGAGCGGGGCGTTGTACGGGGCGCCGACGCACGGGTGGCGGGCGACGTTTCGGCGCCCGGGTGCGCGCTCGGCGATTCCGGGACTTTATCTGGCGGGGGGCAGCGTGCATCCGGGGCCGGGCGTGCCGATGGCGACGCTGTCGGGCCGCCTGGCGGCGCAGAGCATTCTGACGGATGGCGTTTCGACGCGCCCGTTCCGCAAGGCGGCTATCGCTGGCGCTACATCGACGCGACAAGCGATGACGGCGCTCACCGACTGACGATCATCGTTCTAATCGGCAGCGTGTTCTCCCCCTATTATCGCTGGGCGCGCACGAAAAATCCGTGGGCGCATTGCGCGCTGAACGTGGCGCTTTATGCGCCGCGCAAGCATTATTGGGCGATGACGGAACGCAGCGCGCGGGATGTTTCCGCATCGTCGAACGCAATCGCCATCGGGCGAAGCGCAGCGCAGTGGGACGGTTCGGCGCTGCATCTGCGCATCGAGGAAACCGCAGCGCCCTTGCCCGGCCCGATCCAGGGCGAAGTCACCGTCACGCCGGAGACGATCTCGGACGCAGCTTTCGCGCTGGACGACGCGCGCAAGCATTGGTGGCGCCCGCTTGCGCCGCATGCGCGCATCGATGTGCGTTTCGCCAAGCCCGCCCTGGCGTGGCGCGGCGCCGCCTATTGCGACATGAATTGGGGCGTCGAGCCGCTCTCGAACGCCTTCCGCGCGTGGCATTGGCAGCGCGAGCACACGCCGGACGGCGCGCTCGTGCACTACGACATCGCCCCGCGCCGCGGCGCGCCGCGCCTCATCGCCCTGCGCTACGATGCGCAGGGGCGCGCGCAGCCCTGCGCGGCGCAGGACGCGCAAGCGTTGCCGGGAACATTCTGGGGCGTTTCGCGGGTCGCGCGCGGCGACGCCCGGCTGGTCAAGACGCTTGAAGATACGCCCTTCTATGCGCGCAGCGCGCTGGCGGGCGCGCACGGGGACATCGTGCATGAAACCGTATCGCTGGACCGGTTCGACCAGCCGATCGTTCAGGCGATGCTACCGTTCCGGATGCCCCGGCTCGTCCTTGGGCGGTGACGGCTTCGGCTTGCGTCGCACCGACCAGAATTCGTAACCGGCCCAGGCCAGCACGACGCCGTTGAAAATAATCAATTCGAGGATGAACAGCGTGTTCGCACTCATGGCCGCACCTCGCCGCAACGCATCAAGCCTAGCGCGGACGTTTCGCTAGGCAAGGCGGCGCGGTCTGTTTTCGAGCGTCGCGAACAACATCAGCACCCACGCCGCGCCGCGCGCGTCGCCCGGGCGCCGCGGCGACGGCGCAGCGCACAGCGCATCGACCAGGAATTGCGTCTCGGGCAGCGCCGGGGCGGTCAGATCCGCACCGCGCTGCGGGGCCATCGCCTGCAGCGCCAGCGCAGCCTTGCGCCATGCCGGCGTCACCGCACGGCGCGACACGGAATCGTAGCCCTGGCGCGCGACCTCGTCGCCGATCGCCGCATAAAGCCGCCGCGCCGCGCGGATCGCCGGCCGATAGGCGCCGCCCAGGCCTGCAATGCCTGCGTCGGCGCGCGCATAAAGCGCATCGGCGGTCGTCAGCAGGCGCTGGACCACCTGCGCCAGTTCGGGGCAGAAGCGGGGCGCGGCGAGCCAGGCGTCGGGATCGAGCCCGGCCGCGCGCATCCAATCGCGTGGCAGATAGAGCCTGCCGGCGCGCGCATCCTCGCCGACGTCGCGCGCGATATTGGTCATCTGCATCGCCGCGCCGAGATCGCAGGCGCGCGCGACCAGATGCGGATCGCGCGCGCCCATCAGCGCCGCCATCATCGCCCCGACCGCGCTCGCCACGCGCGCGGCGTAGGCGTGCAGATCGCTTTGCGTTTCGACCTGGCGCGCCTGGGCATCCCAGGCGAGCCCCTCGAGCAGCGCATCGAACGGCGCGCGCGGAATGGCGAAGCGCTCCACCGAATCGGCAAGGGCGCGATCAATCGCAAGATCGGCCGGCGCGCCTGCAAACACCTTGTCGAGGCGCATCTGCAGGTGGGCGATCGCCGCCAGGCCGCGGCCGTCGACGTCGACGAGATCGTCCGACAGGCGGCAAAATCCATAAAGCGCATAGGCGCCGCTGCGGATCCGATCCGGCAACAGCATCGAAGCGAGATAGAATGAGCGCGATCCCGTGCGGATCATTTGGCGGCACGCGGCCAGATCGGCCGGCGTCGCGCGCTCAGGAACGAGCAAGGTCGGCTGCATGGGAAACCACCGCGTCGAGCACGCGCGCCGACGACAACACGCCCGGCACGCCGGCGCCGGGATGCGTCCCCGCGCCCACAAGATACAGGCCCGGCACATCGCCGCTGCGATTGTGCGGACGGAACCACGCGCTTTGCGTGAGGATCGGCTCGAAGCCGAACGCAGCGCCCTTCTCCGACAACAGAACGTCACGAAAATCGAGCGGCGTCATGACCGCGGAGGTGACGATATCGCCGCGCAGGCCCGGCAGCACGGTGGCTTCGAGGCGCGCTTCGATCGCGCGGCGATAGGGCTCGGCTTCGGTGCGCCAATCGATCGCGCCATCGAGATTCGGCACGGGCGACAAGGCGTAAAACGCATCGCACCCGTCCGGCGCGAGACGCGGATCGGTCGCGGTTGGGCGATGCAGATAAAGGCTCATATCCGGCGCGAGCCGCTTGCGCGCGAAGATGTCCTTGATCAAGCCGCGATAGCGGGGTCCGAGCACGATCGTATGGTGCGCGACGGACTCATGGCGCCTGCGCACGCCGAAATACCACACGAACAGGCTCATCGAATAGCGCGACCGGCGCAGACGCTCGGTCGTGATCGGATTTTGCGCCGCCTTCGGAAGCAGCTTCAAATAGGTGTGCGCAGCGTCCGCGTTGGAGACGACGATGTCGGCGGCGATCGTTTCGCCCGACTGCAAGCGAGCGCCCGCTGCGCGCCCATCGGCGATGACGATTTCGGCGACGTCGGCGTTGCAGCGAATGCGCCCGCCCTGCCCGGCGATGAGCGATTCCAGGCCGCGCACCAGCGCGCCTGTGCCGCCCATCGCGAAATGTACGCCATGGGCGCGCTCGAGATGGTTGATCAGGCAATAGACCGACGTCGTGGCGAACGGATCGCCGCCGACGAACAGCGGATGAAAGCCAAGCGCAATGCGCAGGCGCGGATTGCGGATATAGTGCGACACAAGCCCGTGCACACTGCGCCAGCCGCCGAGACGCAGCAAATCCGGCGCGACGCGCGCCATCGCACGCCAATCGTCGAAGCGCGCATGGCCCAGGCGTTCGAAGCCGATGCGGTAGATGGCGGCGCAGTGCGCGAGGAACCGGTCGTATCCGGCGAGGTCGTCCGGCGCGATGCGCGCGATTTCGCGGCGCATCGCGTCATGGTCCGCATAGCAGGTGACGGTCTCGCCGTCGTCGAAGACGAGGCGATAGAACGGGTCCATCGCGCGCAGGTCGATGTCGTCGGCGAAGCGGCGCCCGCAGAGCGCCCACAAATCCTCGAACAGGAAGGGGGCGGTGATGATGGTCGGCCCGCAATCGAAGGTGAAGCCGTCCTGCTTGAGCACATAGGCGCGTCCGCCGCAGGCGTCGCGCCGCTCGAGCACCGTGACGCGATAGCCGCGCGCGCCCAGGCGCACCGCCGCCGCCAGACCGCCGAAGCCGGCGCCGATCACGATCGCATGGGGTCGGCGGTCCTCCGCCGGCGCGTCGTGGGCGCGCTTGACTTCAAGCGTCAACATAAGTGGACACTTAAGCGCGCCGCGCTGCTTGACACAAGCGGTCTATGCGGCGAGCGCCCGGAGAATTGCGGCGGCGACCGTCTCCGGCTGCTCCTCGTGCGCCAGATGGCCGACGCCGGGGGCCACCTCGACGCGCACGTCGGGGGCGAGCGCTGCGACCTCGTGCGCCGCCGCCGCCGGAATCGCGCGATCGCGCTCGGCCGCAAGCAAGGTCAACCGCGTCTGCAGCCGCGGGAGTTCGTCGCGCAGGGCGACGAGGTCCCAATGCGCCATGAGCGCGATGGTCGCGCGCAGATGGCGATACGTCGTCAACAGCGCCCGATATTGCTCCGCCGCCTCCGCGCTGACGTGCGACCCGGTGCTCGCCAACAGCCGCGCGACGGCGCCCGGCTGCGCCGCGCGCAGGCCGAACAGCGCGATCATTGCCGGATTGTAGAACAATGCCCGCGCCATGAGCGGCGCCCAGGCCCCGAACGCGCCGGGAAACGGCAACAGCGCCGCATTGAGGCCGATCACGCCGCGCGGCAAGGCCATGCCGTCGAGCGCGCAGCGCACCGCGATCGCCGCGCCGGCGGAATGGCCGATGATCGCCTCCGGCGCTTCATCGATCTCTTGCAGCACCCGCTGCACCCGCGCAGCGACATGGGGCAACGCCATGTGTGCGGCGCGCTCGGGCGCTTCGGTGAATCCATGGCCTGGCAGATCGACGGCGATGACGCGGTGCGTGCGCGCCAGCAGCGGCGCAAGATCGCGCCAGGAATGCGTCGCAGCGCCCGTGCCGTGCAGCAGCAAAAGGCGCGGACCCTCGCCCATCGCCTGCACATGCCATTGCGCGCCGTCGACCGCGACGAATCGGCTGGAGTCGCGATTGGGCCAGTGCGCGCCCTCCACCGCCCAATCCGGCGCTGAGCGCATCATCATCGCGGCGGCGCGTGCGCGCGCACGATGCGGTCGACGCCGTCGGCGTGCACGAAGGGAAGCGGCGCATAGGCGGCGCCCATCGCCTGCGCCAGCGCGCGGGCATCGCCGCGGTCGTGCGGCGCGCAATCGATGACGACCGCATCGACCAGCGCTGCGCGCAATCCCGCAGCGGCGGCGCGCGCATCGTGATCGCCGGCGGCGCGCCCTTTGGTTCCGTCACGCGCGACATTGCCGCGCCCATCGCTCAACACGACGATGAGCGGCGTACGGCCCTTGATGCGCTCCGCAACCGCGAGCGCGTGCGCCGCATCGATTGCGCCGGCGAGCGGCGTAGCGCCGCCGCCCATCAGATCGCCGAGCCGCCGCTTGGCTTGCGTCAAGGAGCGCGTCGGCGGCACCACGAGATCGGCGGCGTTCTGGCGAAAGGCGATCAAGGCCACGCGCGCGCGCGACACATAGGCGTCGGCGAGCAGCGTCTGGATCGCGCCCTTCACTTCGGCGAGGCGCTGCAGCGCCGTGGAGCCGGAGGAATCCACCACAAAGATCGTGGTCGATTCGCGCTTCTGCACGAAGCGGCGGATGCGGAAATCCGCGCGCCGCACGGGCGTGATGGTTTCGCTGCGCGCGCCGGCGCTGCGCAGGCGCTTCCAGGGCGCTGCGGCGCGCAAGGTCGCCACGAGATCGAGACGATCGCCCGCGCGCAGCGCGCCGGGGCGGGAGGTCAAAGGCCGGCCGCGCTGCGCCGACTTGGCGCGCGCGCCGGCGCCGGACGCGCGCGCACGCGCGCTGCGCTGCGCCTGCTGTGCGGCGACGGCGCGCAAAAAGTCCTGCGGCAGCGCTGATTCCGCGGCCTCCACCAGCCGCTCGACCGCCGCGTCGGCGGCGGCTGGCGATGTCTCCGCTTCTGGCGGCGGCGCCGGCGGCGGCTCTGCCGGCGCTTCGGACGCGTCGACGTAAACCGCGCGCGGCGCCAGGACGAGGCGCGCCGCAAGGATGGCGTCGTCTTCGTTCGGCGCGTCTCGGCCATGCAATGCAGCGCTGGCGCGCGCCGCCGCGTTGGCGAACACCAGCGTGCGGATCGAGGTCACGCCCCAGCGCGCCGCGAGCAGACAGAGATCGTGCATCAACGCATCCGGCGCCGCGCCGATCGCACGCACACGGTCGCGCGCGTGCGCAACATCCAGCGATGCAATCGCATCATCGCCGCGCGGCGGCGCATCCGGGATGCTGAGCCAGAACGCGCAACGCTCGCGCAATATGCTGGGCGGCGCTTCATCGCCGTCGCGGCTTTCGTCGAACGCGACCAGCAGAAACGGGGCCTCTTCCTGGGCCGCAGCGAGGCGTGCGGCGAACGCGGGCGAACAGCGCTCCGCCATGGGTGCGATCAGCGCGCCGCCGACCGCCTCGTGCAATAGGCCTGCACGCAGCACCGGGCGGCCCGCCTGCAAGGTCAGCGCGAGATCCAGGCCGCCGAGCAGGCGATCATCGTCGATGTGCGCCGGCGCTTTGCGGATCGGCGCATTCTCGCCCAGATGCCGCTTCAAATCCGCGATCCAGGCGTCGCGCGCAGCGCTGGGCGGCCCGCGCAGAACGACGCCGCCCAGGCCCCCCGGATCGATCGCGAGCAGCGCCGCAGCCAGCGCAGCATCGTCGCCGCGCAGCGCCTCGGTCATGCGCCCAGCACCTCCGCGACGACGCGATCGATGCGCGCGGTTGAGCCGATATCGTCGAGCGGATCGCGCCGCAAACGGTGGCGCAGCGCCATCGCCGCGACAGCGCGCACATCGTCCTCCCGCGCCGCATCGCGCCCGTCGAGCGCAGCGAGCGCGCAGGCGGCGCGCATCATCGTCAACTCGCCGCGCAATCCCTCCACGCCGGCCTGCACGCAGATCGCAGCGATCTTGGCGAGCAGCGGATCGGCGATCGAAACGGCGTTGCGGCGCGCGCGCGCCTGGGCGAGTGCTGCGCGCAGGGCGCGCTCCGCATCGGCATGGGCGGCGGCGAACGCGTCAGCGTCGCGATCATAGGCTTCGCGCGCGCGCACGATGGCGATGCGCGCAGCCACATCCGCCGGCGTGCGCACATCGACGGCGAGGCCGAACCGATCGAGCAATTGCGGGCGCAATTCGCCCTCTTCCGGATTGCCGCTGCCGATCAGCACGAAGCGCGCGGGATGGCGGATGCTCAAGCCTTCGCGCTCGACGATGTTCTCGCCGGACGCCGCGACGTCCAGCAGCAGATCGACGAGATGATCTTCAAGCAGATTGATTTCATCGACGTACAAAAACCCGCGATGCGCGCGGGCGAGGAGGCCCGGCTCGAACCGCTTCTCGCCGCGCGTCAGCGCGCGTTCGAGATCGAGTGCGCCGAGCACGCGATCCTCGGTGGCGCCGAGCGGCAGATCGACGACCGGCGTCGGCGCCGTTTCGGTTTTGACCGCGCCCTTCGTCCGTCGCGCGGCGCAATCGCTGGCGCACTCCGCCGCATCGCGCGCCGGATCGCAGGCATAGGCGCAGCCCTTCACCACCTGCAGCGGCGGCAATAGCGCCGCCAGCGCGCGGATCGCCGTGGATTTGCCTGACCCGCGATCGCCGAACGCCATCACGCCGCCGATGGCGGGATCCACCACGGCGATCATCAGGGCGCGCTTCAAATCATCCTGGCCGACGATCGCGGAAAACGGAAATGGCGTGCGCATGCAGTGCGGGCGACCTCGACCTTTGCATTCACCTTAGTCGGAGCCGGCCGGGAGTAGAAGCGCCATGGCTAACGCGCCCGCCGTTCAGGCGCGCCCTTGCGCACACGGGCGGACCGGCCCATGACGCAAGCCGCCCGATGTCAGAAGCCCTCCCGCCGTCCGCGCCGCTGTCGCCGCCGCTGGCCGCCGCCGCGCCGCGGGGCCTGTGCACCGATTGCGGCGTCTCCCGGCTTCAGGACCCCAAGGCCTGCGGCCGCGCCTGCCAGTTCATCAGTCCGGATTACCCCGCCCTTGAAGCGCGCGTCCACGGGCGCGCCCGCGACGCCGCCCGCGCCGACGAGAGCCATTTCGGCCCCTATCGGCGCATCGTTCGCGCCGCGTTGAAAACGCCAGCCCCCGGCGCGCAATGGACGGGCGTGGCCACCCGCCTGGCGGAGCGCCTGTTGGAGCTTGGCCGCGTGGACGCCGTCCTGACCATGATCCCCGATCCCGACGACCGCTGGCGCCCGCGTCCGGCGATCATCACGCGGGCGGCGGATATGGCGCAGGCGCGCGGCATGCGGATGGGCTATGCGCCGCTCGTGGCGCTGCTCGAACCGGCCCGCGCGATGGGCTATCGCCGCCTCGCCGTCATCGCCATTCCGTGCCAAGTCTATGCGCTGCGCGCGCTGGAGGCGGAATTGGGGCTCGATGCGCTCTATGTCATCGGCACGCCCTGCTCGGACAACACGACGACCGAGCGCTTTCACGATTTCCTGCGGCTGCTCGATCCCGCGCCCGAAGCGATCACCTATCTCGAATTTCGCGCCGATTATCATGTCGAGCTGCGCTACGCCGACGGGCGCCGGCGCGACATTCCCTTTCTGCAGCTGCCGATTTCGAAACTGCCGGCGGATTTCTTCCCGCTGACGTGCCGCACCTGCGTCGATTACACCAACGCGCTCGCCGACATCACGGTGGGCTATATGGGCGGCGAGGGCCGGCAATGGCTGATCGTGCGCAATGCGCGGGGCGAAGAGCTGATCGATCTCTTGGGCGACGAAGCGACGCTGGAGGCGCCGGGCGCGGCCGGCGATCGGCGCGGTCCGGTGAAGGGGTTTCTCGCCAATGTGGCGCGTGCGGCCGGCGGCCTGCCATTGCGGGGCATGCCAGACTGGGTGCGCCCGCTCGTCGGCTGGCTGATGCCGCGCATCGGGCCGCGCGGCATGGAATTCGCCCGCGCGCGGCTTGAGATGAAGGCGGTCGAGACGGTGCTGCACCTGCGCCGCGAAAAACCGCAGCGCATGAAGCGCATGATCCCGGATCATGTATGGGATCTGGTCAAACCCTATGGCCTGGCGCCGCAGCCGGGCGAACGCCGCCCGGCGCCCGTCGCGCGCGACTGAAAATTTTTTGCGCGAGCGCGGCACCCAAACGCTTAGTCGCGCGTTGACGAAACGACGCAAGCGCGCCGCGGTTTAATTCGGGGCGCTGCGGGCCATATGGATGGTGCGACCGGGCCGCGCCCGGCGCAAGCGATGGAGGATGCAATGGCGGTCGCTGAGAATGGCGTTGAGACGCATGCGCAAGACGTCCGCGAGGACGTGAAGGCTCTCAGCCGCGACGTCAAAAAGCTGGCTGAAGCGATCGGCGCGCAGGCGCGCGACAAGGCGGAAGATTTCGCCGAAGACGTGCAATCCCACACCACAGAGGCGTATCGGTCTCTGAAGAAGGCCGTGAAGGAGAAGCCCGGCGTGGCGCTCGGCATCGCCGCCGGCGCCGGCATGATCGTCGGCCTGATCCTTGCAGCGCGGCGCTAGCATCGATTGACTGGCCGCAAAACGAAAGGCCGAGCATGTTCGGGGGCTTGAGCGCGCAGGTGCGCGAAGCCCGCGCGGCGATCATCGGCATCGCGCTGATGGTCGCCTGCGCGGCGATCGGATTCGTCTGGCTCAGCATTGCGGCGGCGCAGGCGCTGGCTGCGGCCTTGCCCCCGCCTTGGCCAGCCGTGATCATCGGTCTCGGCTTTCTCGCGCCCATCGCTGTCAGCGCGATCGCGGCGCGGCTGCGCCAGGCGCGGCGCGATGACAGCGCCGCAGCGCCGGCGGCTCAGCAAGGCTTTGTCGGCCTGAACGCGCAAGACCAGATGGGCTTCATCACCCGCGCCGTGGGCGACATCGTCGACCGCGCCCCGCTGGCGGCGCTCGCCATCGCAGCGCTCGCCGGGATGCTTGCAGTGCGCTTCCCCATGGCGCTGCCGCTGCTCATTCAAGTGCTGCAGGACGCCTTCAAGGACAAGGACCCCGCCGCGGACGGCGGCTAGCGCGCGACGTAGATCGCTTGCGGCTGCATGTATTCCAACAGCCCTTCCATGCCGTTCTCGACGCCGAAGCCGGAACCTTTCCAGCCGGCGAAAGGGGTGTCCGGACGCAAATTCAGATTCTGGTTGATCCAGACGGTGCCGGTCTCCATGCGCTGCGCGATATCGAGCGCGGCGTCGACATCCTTCGACCAGACCGCGCCGGCGAGGCCGTACTCGCTGGCGTTCGCGCGCGCGACGACGTCGTCCACATCGGAGAATTTCAACATCGGCAGAATCGGCCCGAACGCCTCCTCCTGCACGACGCGCGCAGTTTCCGGCGGATTGTCGACGATGGTCACGGGAATGAAATAGCCGCCATTGTCGGGAATGTCGGCGCCGTGCAGCAGCGTGAGATTGTTGCGCTTGGCGTCCTCAAGCAGATCGAGCACGCGCTCATATTGCCGCTTGTTCTGGATCGGACCCAGCACCGATCCCTGTTCGGCGCCGTCGCCCACCTTGACCGCTTTGGCGATCGCGGCCAGCCGATCGCGCAGGCCGTCATACACGGCCTCATGCACATAAAGCCGCTTGGTCGCCACGCAGATCTGCGCGGTGTTGAAGAAGGCGCCGAAGAAGATTTTCTGCGCCACCTCGTCGAGATCGACATCCGGCAGCACGATGGCGGCGTCGTTGCCGCCGAGCTCGAGCGTGATGCGCTTCAAATCCTTCGCCGCGCTCTCCATCACCTTCTTGCCCGTGGCGGTCGAGCCGGTGAACGAGATTTTCGCGAAGCCCGGATGCGCGGTCATCCATGGACCGAGGTCATCGCCGCCGGTCACGACATTGAACACGCCTGGCGGAAACACGTCGCGGAACAATTCGCCGATCTTCAGCGTGCACAGCGGCGTGAACGGCGACGGCTTCAACACCATCGTGTTGCCCGCCACCAGCGCCGGCGCGACTTTCCACATCGCCAGCGTCACCGGGAAATTCCAAGGCGCGATCGCGCACACCACGCCGAGCGGTGCGTAGCGCGTTTCGATGCGTTGTTGCGGCGTTTCCTCGATCACGTGGCGCGGCGGGGCCATCTGCGCGACGGCCTGCATCCAGGCGGCGGCGCCCTGAATCTCCTGGATCGCCGCATCGACGGGGCGGCCCTGTTCGCGCGTGAACAGGCGGCCGAGATCGTTTGCATGCGCGAGAAGGACTTCCGCCGCCTTGCGCATCAAGCCCTGGCGCGTCTCGATCAGCGTCGCGCGCCACGTCTTGAACGCCTCGCGCGCGGCGGCGACCGCCTCGTCCAGTTGCGCGCGCGTGCAATCCGGGGCGTGCGCGAAGGCTTCGCCTGTCGCAGGATTGACGACGGGAATGGTGGCGTGCGTCGCCGCCGCCTTGCCGCCGATCGTCATCGCGTAGCCGGTATTCATGTCGATCATGGCGGCGTCTCCACCTGTGCGGTCAGTCACGGAAAAATTGGCGCTTCAAACGCAATCGGGCGCGTCGGCGCCTTGCCCATGGGCAGGACCGACGCGCCCGGAAGCTGGCCGTTGCGACAGATCAGGGCGCGGTGGCCGGATTGTCGTCGGTGGCGGCGTCGACGGATTTCGCGGCGTCGTTCACGGCGCCTTCCACCGCATCGCCGGCCTTGGCGGCGGCGTCGGCAGCGTCGCTGGCCGCGGCTTCGACCGCCTCGCCAGTGGCTTCGGCGGCTTCGCCGACCTCTTCCGCAGCGGTCTCCGCCGCGGTGCTCGCATCGTCCTGGGCTTGCTGGCTGCACGCGCCGAGCCATGCGGCGAGGACCGCCGCCGCCGCTATTTTCGCTATCCGAGAATTCATGTTCGCCTCCTTCGACCCCCGTGGCCGCACTTTCCCCGGCCGGACGCGCAGGTCAAGCCCTCCCTGAACCGCGCGTTCAAGCTGCGCTCAGGCGGCGTGCGCCAGGATCGCGTTCGTTGAGACGCAGGCGATGGACGCACAGCGCTCACGAATGAGGTGGAGAGCGGAACATGAAACGGATCCTGGCGGCGACCCTGGCGCTCGCGGCGTTTACGACCCTGAGCACGCCGAGCGCATTTGCGCAAAACCGCACGCGCATCGATCAGTCCGGCTACGCCAATGGCGCGGCGGCCGTGCAGAACGGCGACCGCAACGGCGCGGTCGTTGTGCAAGGCGGCAATGGCCATTACGCGCGCGGCGTGCAATCGGGCTACAACAACTTCCTGCGCATGGACCAGTACGGCAACCGCAATCGCGCAGCCACGACGCAGCGCGGCGAGAACAATTATTCCGTCACCGCGCAAGAAGGCCGCCGCCTGCAATCGACCACGACGCAGAACGGCTACGGCAATGTCGCCGGCGTCGCGCAGATCGGCAGCGGCCACACCGCGAACACCGATCAGGTCGGCGTCGAGAACACCTCGGCGATCATCCAGACCGGTCGCGGCCAGGATGCGCAGGTGCGTCAACGCGGCGACGGCAACATCTCCGTCGTGATCCAAGGCGGCTACGAGTGAGGCCGCATCGTGCGGGAGAGCGATGAGGCTCTCCCGCACCCGTCCAGCCGATCAGGAGGGCGACATGAAAAAGCAACTTCTCGCACTGTCGGCGCTGTGTGCGGCGATGGCCTGCACGGCGGCCGCAAAGCCGGCGATCGAATCGCCGCACGCAGCGCGCGCGCCTATCCTCGCCGCACCAGCGGATGCGGCGGTCGTCGTTCCCGCGCATTATGCGCCTGGGAGCGCCGCATCCTGCGACGTGCGCGCGCGGCGCACGGCCAACGGCGTCGAGATCACCGCCTTCGCGCGATCGGATCGCGCCGTGTGGGGCGATTATGATCTGGTGATCACCAAGACCGGGCCTAACGGCGCATCCGACGTGACCCAAGGCGGCGACTTTTCGTTGCGTCCAGGCGCTGCGGCGCGTCTCGGGACAGCGGAGTTCAGCCTCGAACGCGGCGCGCGCTATCGCGCACGGCTCGTGCTGAGCGACTCGCATGGCGAAATCTGCCGCGACGTGTTGCGCGGCTAAGGGAGCATCGGTCATGAACCGCACATCCAGCATGATCCTCGGCGCGGCCGCCATGTTCGCTGCGCTCGCGTCGACGGAGGCGTTCGCGCAAACCAATCGCGCGGTGGTGACGCAGGACGGCGCACGCAACGGCGCGGTCGTGGCGCAGACCGGGCGCGGCAATGTCGCGATGCTGCGCCAGACCGGGCGCAACAATAGCGGCGCCATCACCCAGACCGGCGACGCCAACGCCGCCTGTCTGATTCAGCGCGGCGCCAATCTCGACGGATCGTTCACGCAATCTGGCGACGGCCTGCGCGGCGGCGTGGTGCAAACCAATCGCGGGGCCTATGCGGTCGATCCGCGGCTCTGCACGGTCGGCCTGTCGAGCCGGCATTGGGGCGCGCGCTGACGCCTGCTCAGCCGATGCGCGATCGCCAGCCGCGATGCGCGGCGTGGCAGATCGCGCAGGCCAGCGCATCGGCGGCGTCGGCGGCGACGGCGCCGGCGGTCGGCAACAGCCGCCGCACCATGAACGCGACCTGATCCTTCTCGGCCTGGCCGTTGCCGACCAGCGCTTTCTTGATCGTCGCAGGCGCATATTCCGCAACCGGAAGCCCGGCGCGCGCGCAGCTCGCCAGCGCCACGCCGCGCGCCTGGCCAAGCGTCAGCGCCGCCCGCGCATTGACGTTGACGTAGGTTTCCTCAACGGCGACCTCGTGCGGCTGTTGCGCCGCGACCACCGCTTCCAAAAGCAGCGCCAATTCGGCGAGGCGCGCGGCGAGGCTTGCGTCCGACGCCGGCGTCAACACGCCGTGCGCGACGTGCGTCATCCGCGCGCCATCGGCAGCGATGACGCCCCATCCGCACCTGTTGAGCCCAGGATCAACGCCAAGAATGAGTCGCATCGCCATCATCGATCTTTTCGCGTTGGACCGTTAGGGAACCTTGAACGCGTGCGCCCGCGCCGCCGGCACGGCGACGCCACGGATTGCGCACGGCTGATTGCTGCACGGCGTCGTCATGATAGGGAAGCGCGATGGACATCAGACCCGAGCGTCCGGGCGATTACGCCGCGATCGCGCAGGTGACCAAGGCGGCCTTCGCGCCCATGCCGTATAGCCAGGGCGATGAAGCGGAATGCGTCGCAAAGCTCCGCTCGGATGGTGATTTGACGCTCTCTTTGGTCGCCGACTCGGGCGCGGATTTGCTAGGGCACATTGCGTTTTCCCCGGTCTTTTTCGACGCCGCGTTCACGGGATGGTACGGCCTGGGGCCGGTTTCCGTCGCGCCGCACGCCCAACGCCAAGGACTCGGCGGCACCCTTGTCACGCACGGCCTCGCAGACATCGCGCGCCGGGGCGCCCAGGGCTGTGTTCTTATTGGCGATCCGCGATACTATAGCCGCTTCGGCTTCGTCAGCGACAATACCTTATCGTATCGCAATCTGCCGCGACATGTCGTGCAATATCTGGCGTTCGGCGCGGCGCGACCGTCCGGCGTGCTGACGTTCAGCCCAGGGCTCGAGGGGTGAGCGTCAGCGCGCGCGAGCGGCTGTCTCGGCGCGGCGCACCAGATCGTGCGCGCGCGCGCCGACATGGCGCTGCGGGTTGGACGGCGGCGCAATGCCGCGCTCGCGCTCCCATTGCGCGATCTGCGTGCGCGCCTCGTCGAACGCCTGCACCAGCGGCGCGCCGTTGCGCAGCGCGTTGTTGAAATAGGCGTCGCCGAAATAGGTCCATTCATTCTCCGGCTGGCAGCCGAAGGATGAGCGGTCCGGCGCGGCCGCGGTCAGCACGATCGTGCGCTCATCGATCAGCGGCGCAACGAAAGCGCCGGAAAAGCATGCCGACACGATGACCACGCGGTTGCGGATGCCCGCGTCGTTCAGCGCGTCGCGCAGATGGACCGGACGCAGCGCCGCGCTCAGGCGGCTCTGGTCACGGATCGCGATCGAGCCGTCGGGGCTGCCGTGCGACGTGAAGAAGATCACCACAAGATCTTCTTCCGGATCGATGAGTCGCCCGATGCGGCCCATCGCGGCGGAGACGTTGAACGGCGTGGCGGCGGGAAAGCGCGGGTCGCCGACGCCGCCGCCTTGCGACAAAACGATGGTGCGGCCGTCGGCGCCGAGCCGCTGGCGCAGAATGTCGGCGGCCTGGCTGGCTTCGCTTTCGAAGACCGGATCGCTCCAGAAGCCGGCCGCCAGGACATAGACGTCGGTCACGCCGCGCCGCTGCGGCTGGAGCGCATCCAGGGCCTCATCAAGCGCTGCGGCCTGACGCTCGGCCGCGCGCGGCGCAAGGGTGATTTCGATCGATGCGTATTGGCCGCGAAACGGATCCGCCTGCGGCTGCGCGGTCGCGACCGGCCCGAGGGCGGTCAAACACGCCCACGCCGCGGCCGCCGCGCCCAGAAACCGTCGCATCCATCGCTCCTTCACTGCGCGATGATCGCCTCCCAGCGGCGCCGACGCAAGCCGGTCGCCTGCTGCGCGCGCGCGATGGCGCAGGGCCCCGGCGGCTTGCTATGCGATGCGCATGACCACAGCCGCCGCCCTGAGCGCCGCCAAGGACGCCTACATCCCCGCATCGCGCGCAGCGATCCTGGAGGCGTTGTCGGCGCTGCCCGGCTGGGACGGCGAAACCGCCGCGCGGCTGCCGGATCTGGCGCGCGTCATCGCCGCCGTGATGCATTACGAAGCCTATGCCGACATGGAGCGCCTGCGCGCGCTCTACGCGCCGCTCGATCCCGACGCGCGCAGCGAAGCGCCCGAGGGGGCCTTCGCGGCGTTCGAAGCGGCGCTGACCGGCGCGCTGCTCAAGGCCAACTTCACCGAAATCGACGCGGCGACCATCGATGCGCGCGGCGCGGCGAACCTCACCGGCGATTTGCGCATCCGCGCCAGCGACGCCGGCATCCGCCGCATCCGCTTCTTCGTGCGCGGCGCGCACAGCCAGCGCTTGACGCAGCGGCGGCTCCTCGGCCTGCGCACGCGCGAGATCGAGGCCGACATCTTGAGCGACGTGATCGTCGTCGTGGCGTTCAAGCCGCAAAGCGAAATCGCCCGCCGGGATCGCCGCGCCTTCGAGGACATGCGCCGCGGCATCAGACCTGGCGCTGCGCTGGTGAAGCATTTCCGCCATGTCGCCCGCGCGGAGCTCATCACGCTGCATCCCGGCGCCAAGCCCACGATGCGGCCGCGCGACCAGGTGTTCCTGGCGGTGCCAGCTTTGGCCGGCGGCATTCCCGTCGCGCTTCAGATCGCGCCCGCCGTGACGGTTCTTTTCGCGGTGATCGCGGCCTATCTCGGCATGCGCGGCGCCATCGAAGAGAGCCAGTTGAAGCAGGCGCTGGCGGCGATTTCGGGCCTCGTCGCGGTCGGCGCGTTCGTGATGCGCCAATGGATGAAGTACGAGCGCCAGACGCTGAAATATCAGAAGCAATTGTCCGACACGGTCTATTTCCGAAACGTCGCAAACAATGCCGGCGTGCTCGACGCCTTGATCGGCGCCGGCGAAGAACAGGACGCGAAAGAAGCGATCCTCGCCTACGCGCTGCTGCGCCGCGCCGAAAACGGCCTGACCAGGCCGGAGCTCGATCGCGCCATCGAGGCGTTCCTGCGCGAGGCCATGCGCCTCGATGTCGATTTCGAGATCGGCGACGCGCTGGCGAAACTGGAACGGCTTGGCCTTGTGACAGCGGAAGGGGAAACCCTGCGCGCCGCGCCGATCGCGGAGGCGCTGGCGCGGCTCGACGCGGCATGGGATTCCTATTTCCAGTTCGGTCGACTCACCGCGTGAACGCGGGCGCGCGAAACCAGCGCGCGTGACCGTCCGTCTCCAACAGAATGCGCCGCGCCCCGCCCGGCCACACGATGAGATCGACGAAAAAAAGGTCGCTGTCGCGCGGACCGCCAAGCGCGCCTTCGGGCTCGAAGCGCACCCAGGCGAGCGGCGCAGCGGGCGTCGCGTGGGCGCCTGCGGACTGCATGGCCTCCGCGATGGCGGCGCGCGTATCGGCGGGCGGATATTGCAGAAAAACGGAATGATACACGACCGTTGCGCCGTCTGTCGCGCGCGCAGCGAGCTTGTCGGCGAGCCAAACGGCGGCGTCGGCCTGATCGACGCGCACGCCCTGCGCGACGGCGAGCGCGGCGGCGGCGTCGAAGCGCGCGAGCCTTTCGGGCTGGTCCGGCCAGATATAGGCTTTGAGGCGCAGACGCGCGTGCGGATCGGCGATGTCGAGCGGGTTCTGATCGCATGCCGCGCGCGTCCGAATGCGCGGGGCGGCCCGCAGCGGCGGCGCCGGCGCGCGCCAGTCGGTCTCGACTTTGACCGCGCCGCCCGCGTTCCAGACCCAGGCGTCGGTGCGATGCTCGAAGCGATCCCAGTGCAGATTGAGCCCGGCGCTGGCGCCCAGCTCCAGCATGTCGATCGGCCCGGAGAAATATTCCGCAAACGCCAAGAACCCCGCCAGCAGTCCGATCGCGCGGCGCGTTTCATTGGTTTGCGGCGGAGACGTGATGAA
Source organism: Hyphomonadaceae bacterium (assembly GCA_033764725.1). Classification (GTDB taxonomy): domain Bacteria; phylum Pseudomonadota; class Alphaproteobacteria; order Caulobacterales; family Aquidulcibacteraceae; genus RI-43. The sequence continues at coordinate 103,648 of JANRIR010000067.1, read as the reverse complement.
ATCTGCGACCCAAGCCGCCTCGCGCGCCAAGACGTCGCGCGCAAGGCGCCAAATCTCTGCAAACGCCGTTTGATCGCCCACCCTCGCATAGGCAGCGGCGAGCGCTGGTTCGCGGCCGGAGAGCGCAGCGGCGTGCAGCGCGCCGGCGAGCCGAAGCGACAGCGCATCGGCGTGTGCGCGCGCCGGCCAATCCTTGATCAGCGCCCACACCGGCCCTTGCGCGGCCGCATCCGCGGCCATCGCTGCGATCAGCGCTGCGGTGAACGGCGAGCCATAATCGGCGCAGGCCTTGGCCTGCCGCGCGAAATGAAGCTTCAGATCGTCTCTCATGGGCGCATGCGTGCGCCCGCTTGCGCGTGCGCGCAATCTTGATCGCGCCGATCAAGCTTCAGCGTCAGACGCGCTCGACCGCCATGGCGATGCCTTCGCCGCCGCCGATGCACAAGGCGGCCACGCCCTTCTTGAGACCGCGCGCTTCGAGTGCGGCGATCAGCGTGATCAGCACGCGCGCGCCCGATGCGCCGATCGGGTGGCCCAGCGCGCACGCGCCGCCATTTACGTTGAGCTGCGCATGGGAGACGCCGAGCTCAGCCATCGCAATCATCGGCACCACGGCGAACGCTTCGTTGATTTCCCACAGATCGACATCGTCGACCGACCAGTTCGCGCGCGCCAGCGCCTTGCGGATCGCGGGAACCGGCGCCGTGGTGAAATAGGCGGGTTCGTGCGCATGCGCAGCGCTTGCGACGATGCGCGCCAGCGCCGGGCGGCCTTGCGCCTGCGCGTCGCCGGCGCGCATCAGCACCAGCGCGGCCGCGCCATCGGAGATTGCCGACGCGTTCGCCGCCGTCACCGTGCCGTCCTTGCCGAAGGCGGGCTTCAACTGCGGAATCTTTTCTGGGCGCGCCTTGCGCGGCAATTCATCGACCGCGATCGCCGCGTCCTTTCCTGCGCCCGGCGCCGGCGCGATCTCGCGCGCGAAGCGGCCTTCCGCCGTCGCGGCTTGCGCGCGCGCCAGCGTCTCGAGCGCGTAGGCGTCCTGCGCTTCGCGCGTGAATTGATACTCCTTGGCGATCATGTCGGCGTACACACCCATCGCCTGACGTTCGTAGGCGTCCTCGAGTCCGTCATACGCCATGTGATCGATGATCTTGCCGTGGCCGTATTTCGCGCCGCGCCGATGATCCGTCATCAAAAATGGCGCCTGCGTCATGCTCTCCATGCCGCCGACGACGATCACATCGGCCTCGCCGGTCGCAATCGCCTGGCGCGCCTGCAGCACGGCCTGCAGCCCTGAACCGCACATCTTGTTGAGCGTGGTGGCCTGCACGCTGTTCGGCAGGCCCGCCTTGAGCGCCGCCTGACGCGCCGGCGCCTGCCCTTGGCCGGCGGACAGCACATTGCCCATCAGGATCTGGTCGATGGCGGCGCCGTCCACGCCAGCCTGCGCGACCGCGGCCTTCACCGCCACCGCGCCGAGATCGCTCGCGGAATGATGCGCCAGCTCGCCCAGAAGCCCGCCCATCGGCGTGCGCGCCATGCCCACAATCACCACATCGTCTTCACGCATCGCGAATTCCTCTCCTGACGATCGTCCCTAGCGCGCGTCCGGCCGCAACGCCATCAGCGTCGACGATCCATGCGCGAGCAATCGATTGCGCCCATCGGTCAGGCGGGCTTCGGCGGTGAGGATAGTGCGGCCGCGCGCGACCACGAGCCCCTCGCACCGCACGCGTCCGGTTTCCGGCGTAATCGCGCGCGTGAAATTCACTTTCGTCTCCAGCGAGGTGTAGCCGACGCCGGGCGGCAGCGTGGTGTGCACCGCGCAGCCGCAGGCGCTGTCGATCAGGGTCAGCGCCCAGCCGCCATGCACGATGCCCAAAGGATTGAGCACCGCGGCGGTCGGTTCGCCCTCGAACACGGCGCGGCCGTCATCGACCTCTGTCAGCCAATAATTCAGCGTCTTGGCGATCGAAACGCCTTCGAGCTGGCGCGTCATCAGGGCGCGCATCGCCTCCAGGCCAGTCATGCCGAGCAAGCGATTGGGGTCGGCGGTATGGACGGATGCGGTCACCACGGCTATCCTTGTAGCTACAATAGATGTATGTACACATAAATGGACGAGACCGCCAAGTCAATCGGAACGCCGATGCCCGCCTTTGCGGGCGCGCCTGGGGTATGCCTGTGCGCCCGCGCGCGCGCGGCAGCGCGCCGCTTGACCGCCCATTACGACGCGCACCTTGAAGCGCATGGCGTGACGCTGCCGCAGTTCGGCCTGCTCGCCACGATCGCGGCGGCGGGAGAGGCGCCGATCGCGCAGATCGCCGCGACCGTGGCGCTCGATCCCTCGACCTTGTCCCGCACGCTCGCGCCCCTGGTCGCCGCCGGTCTGGTCGAAAGCCTCACGGACCCGAGCAACCGGCGCGCCCGCATCGTGCGGCTCACCGCTGACGGCCGACAGAAGGTCAACGCCGCCGGTCGCGCCTGGGCCAAAGCGCAAAATACTGCCGCAGCGCTCATCGACGCGGAGGCTGTCGGCGCCGTATATCGGCAAACGAAGGCGCTGGAAGGCGCAGGCCGGGGCTAAGCCGCGTCGAGAAAATCGAACACGCGCATCAACACCGCATCATCCTGCGCGATCAGCCGATGGCCCAGGCCGTCGAGCAAAAGCAGCTCCGCATCGGGCCAGGCGGCCGCCGCTTCGCGCGAGGCGTCGGCGTCGACCTGCTCGTCATCGACGGAATGCACGAACAGCGCACGCGCGCTCAGCCGCGGCGCGGCCTCGCACACATCGAACTGCGCAGCCGCGCCATAGCGCTGCGCGTAGAGCGCCCGCGCGGCCTCTATTAGGGCCGGATCGGCGCCGACCTCGCGGCCGATGCGCTGCCAGCGGCGCATGCGGCCCAGCGGACACGCGATGAACGCCGCACGCGTCGCCTCCAGGCCGCGCGTCATCGCCAACACGCTGCACGGCCCGCCGAACGAGTGCGCCACGAGCGCATCGATCGGCCCAAGGCGCGCGGCCACGGCGAGGATGGCGTCGGCGGCGTCCGGCGCGGCGCAGAGATCGCCGTGCGAAAACCCGTGCGCCGGCAAATCCAGAACCACCGCTGCGCGCCCCGCCTGCCGGCACAGCGACAGAAACGGCCCCCACAGCGCGTTGTCGTCCTCCCAGCCGTGCACGCACAGGATCGCCGGCCCCTCGCCCATCCGCCACGCGGCGACGGGCCCTTGCGCCGCATCGACATCGACATCCTGCGCATCGCGCAGCGGTTCGGCGAGGCGCGGCCGCGCGCGCCGTCGCGGCGTCAGCACGAAGCGCATGAAGTCTTCGACCTCGGCCTCCGTCATGCGCGCGCGCCCACATTCGTCGCCGCGATCCAGCCGCCGCCGAGCACCCGATCGCCCTCCGCCGCGTAGAACACCGCCGCTTGCCCCGGGGCCACGCCGTCTTCGGCGTCGTCCAAGGCGACGCGCCAGCCTGCGCCGATGCGCAGCGTCGCCGGCGCCGGCGGACGCGTGGAGCGCACCCGCACCAGGACGCGCAAGCCGTCGAGATCATCCTCGCGCGCGACCGGATCGCCGATCCAGTTCACGTCCTTGAGAACGATCTCGGTTACGCGCAAGGCCGCGCGCGGTCCGACGACGACGCGTTTGGCCGCCGCATCCAGCTTCACCACGAACAAGGGCTCGCCCGTCGCCACGCCGATTCCGCGGCGCTGGCCGACGGTGAAATTTATCACGCCGTCATGGCGCCCGAGCACACGCCCATCGACATGCACGATCTCGCCCGGCTCGACGGCGCCAGGCCGCAGCTTCTCCACCACGCTTTGATATTTACCGTCCGGCACGAAGCAGATGTCCTGGCTGTCCGGCTTGTCGGCGGCGGCGAGGCCGAACTCGGCCGCCAGCGCGCGCACCGCCGGCTTGCGCAGATCGCCAAGCGGAAAGCGCAAATAATCGAGCTGCGCGCGTGTCGTGGCGAACAGGAAATAGCTTTGGTCGCGGTCGGGATCGGCGGCGCGCCGCATCTCTGCGCCATGCGGCCCCAGCGTGCGGCGCACATAATGGCCAGTCGCCAGGCAATCGGCGCCGAGGTCCTGCGCCACCGCCATCAGGTCGGCGAATTTGACCGTCTGGTTGCAGCGGACGCACGGGATGGGCGTGGCGCCGGCGAGATAGGTGTCGGCGAAATCCTCCATCACCGCGGCGCGAAACCGCGATTCATAATCCAGCACATAGTGCGGAATGCCGAGCGCATCGGCGGCGCGGCGCGCGTCGTGGATGTCCTGGCCGGCGCAGCACGCGCCAGGCCGATTGACCGCGGCGCCATGATCGTAAAGCTGCAGCGTAACGCCGACGACGTCATAACCCTGCCGCTTCAACAGTGCGGCCACGACGGTGGAATCCACGCCGCCGGACATCGCCGCGACGACGCGCGTTTTCGCGTTCGGCTTGGAAAAGCCCAGGGCGGCGCCAGCCGCATCGGCGGACACAAGGGTCATCGCGAGTTTACTCCCCCCGAGGTCAAGGATCGGGGCGAGCGCCTAGTATGGCGACCCCGCAGCAGGCCGACAAGCGCGCCTTAGCGGATCGGCAGGTAGTTCAGCAGCGACAATTGCGAGATCTGGGAAAAGCTCTGCGCCATCGCCTGGTATTGCGTGGTCAGCGCGCTCAAGCGCACCGCGACGACCGAGAGGTCGGCGTCGGCCTGCTCGCCGATCGACTTGGCCAGAAAGTTCGAGCGCGTCTTGATCCGTTCAGCGTCAAGATCAAGGCTGCGCTGCAGCTGCCCGACGCGGCCTTCGGCCTTCGACAACGTCGACCCGGCCGATTCCAATTGCCGCGCGATGACCTCCAGCTCCGCCAATTGCGCGCCCGACAGCCCCTCCGGCAGGCGCCCGCCGGCGGCGTCCATCATCAGCTTCAGCGATCGCATCGCCTGAAACGCGTCCTGCGAAATCTCCGACGCCTTGTCGGCGAGCCGAATGGGCGCAGCGAAGCCGAGATCGAACGTCTGGTGACGCGCCGCTTCGTCGAACACGTCGGCCGGGATCGCCGCGACGCTCAATTCCGCCGTGCTGCGCACCATGATGGGCCCCTGCCCGTAACGCTCTCCGCCGAAGAAGGGCTGGCCGTTGAAGCTTTCGTTCAAGGCGGTGGTCATCGAGGCGAAGGCGATTTCCAGTTCGGTCTCAAGCCCGCGCCCGTCATTGGCCGACATCGCCGTGCGCACCGCGGTGGCGAGATCGTAGTTCGCCTGCGCGGCCTTGTTCAGAATTGCGGTCTGCTGATCGAAACGGGCGTTGAGCTCGGCGATGGCGTCCTGTTGCGCCTGGAACGTGCTCTGCATGCTGATGGAGCTGATCAGACGCCCCGCATCTTCGCCATAGCCGACGAGTTCGAGCGATTTCTTGCCGGTCGAGACTTGCGTTTGCAGATCCGCGAGTTCGCGCGTGACGCGCCCGATATCGAGTTGCGTCTGGGTCGAAAAGCGGAAGGTCAGCGGGCTGGTCATCGATCACTCGTTCTAGCGTCCGAGGTTCAGAAGAATTTGAAACATGTCGTCGGCGGCCTGGATGATGCGCGACGCCGCCGCATAGGCGTTCTGATAGACCGTCATGCGGATCAGTTCGTCGTCGAGCGTGACGCCCTCCATGTCGGCGCGACGATCGGCGGCCGCCTTGGCGATCGCCTGCGCGCCGGACACGTCGCGGTCGGCGTCGGTGGCGAGGCGACCCGCTTCGCCGGCGAGCCGCGACGCAAACGACGCAAGCGTCGTCGTCTGCCGCGCCATCATGCCGGCCGCGGCGAACGTGCGCGTCTCGTCGCGCGTGCGCGCCAGCGCGGTGGCGCCGAGATTGTCGCCGGTTTCGATGATGCGCGCGCCGAAACTGGCCGAGAGATCGGGCCTTCCGAGCGCGAGCCGCATCGGATCATCGGCCACCGGATCGGCGATCTCAGCCTGCACCGCCCGCGTGGCGCGCGCGGCGACGCCGATGCCGAACAGGCCCGACGCCTGCACGCCGGTGGCGCCGCGCGCGGTGGTGTCATTGGTCAATTCGGTTGTGTAGCCGCCCACCGGCGTGGAGGTGATGCGGCCGTCAGTGGTGTAGCTGAACGTCGCATAGCGGCCGAGCCCGGTCGTCGTATCGTTCAACGCCGTGACGAGATTGGCCCAAGTCGAGCCGCCCGCCGCGAGCGCGCCGCTGATGGTGAACGTGGGTTGCGCAACGACGCGGCCATTGGCGTCGCGCACATCGAAGGTCAGGCTCCCGCCGGCGGCGAGGCCATGGGCGTCGCTTGGCGAGCCGCCGGTTTCGAAGAACAGCGGATCCGGGCGCGAAACGACGTCGTTGAGCCCGAAAAAATGCGACAAGCCGCGGCCCGCGCGCGCCGCGCCGCCGGCGCCGACATCGTCTTGCGCAATCGAGACGCCCGCGCCGCCGGTCGCGCGAATGCTGAGGCGGCCGTCGGTGAAATCGGCGCTGCCATCGGCGCCGAGCGCGAGATTAAGCGCCGAAGCGAAGCTGCCGATGCTGTTGGAGAACGTGTTCGTCGACGCGCCAAGCGCGGTCTGCACATCGATCCGCGGCGGCGCCGCGCCAAAATTTACAGTGAGGCGTCGCGTCAACGCGCCGCCGGAATCGACGATCCCGATCGTCGCCACGCCCGTGAAATTGAGCGCATCGCCGGACAGAAGCCCGGTTTGACGTCCCACGAGTTCGCCCGGCGCCGGCGAGGCGGTGTTGCGGTTGTGCGTCGCGTTGAGCGCATCGCCCAATTCGCCAGCCAGGCCGCCCAGCGCATCGGCAAGGCCGCGCAAATCGACGTCGCGCGCCTGCAGGAGACCCTGCAATTCGCCGCCCGCAAGATAGGGCTCGAAATTCGTCGGCTGGTCGGCGGAAAACGCGTAGGAGATCGGCGAGAACGACGCGAACGTCGCCCCGCTCGGCGTGTAGGACAGCGTCGCGAAATCCTGCCCGACCAGCAAGCCGCCGGTCGCCGTGCGCACATGCACGCCGCCGGATTCCTGCGGCGTGACGCGGATGTCGATCAGCGCCGAGAGCTTGTCGACCAGCGCCGCCTGGGCGTTCTCCGAACCCGATGTGTCCGCGGCGACGCGACGGGAATACTGGATTTCGCCGTTCAGCGCGTGAATGCGTGTAATGAGATCCTGCGCTTCGGTCACCTTCGCCGCAAGGCGCTCGTCCGCTTCGGCGATCAGGCCTTGCACATCCGTGGCGAGGCGACTGATCTCTGAGAATGCTGAACTGATCGACTGGATGGTTTCGTTGCGGCGCAGCGTCGAGGAGGGATCGAGCCCGACATTCGTGAACGACGACCAGATGCGATCCAGCGCGGCGAAGACGGTCGCCTCGCCCGAGGGATCGCCGAAATAGGATTGCGCGCGGCTCAAGAGATCGTAGCGCGCCTGCGATTCGCCGCGCGCGGCTTCGGCGGTGTAGCCGGCGGCCGCGAGAAAGCGATCGGCGGCACGGCGGACATTCGAGACCTCGACGCCGCCGCCGACGCCCAGCTGGCTGCGCGCGGATTGCTCGATCTCGACGCGGACATAGCCGGGCGTATTGACGTTGGCGATGTTCTGCGACGCGACGTTCAGCCCTTCCTGGCTGACGCGCAGCGCCGACAAGCCAGTGCGAAAGATCGACGTCAGCGAACTCACGCTCATGACGCGCGCGCCCGCGGCGCAATTTGCCGGCCGCCCGGCGAAATTTGCCGAGCGACCATCCGCGCATTTGCGGCGCGGTCGGCGTCATCGGCGCGCAGAAATCCCTTATGCGACATGCCTTTTCGACCTCTCGGCGGCGCGCGGCGTACCGGCGCGCGTGCGTGGCGTGTATGGCCTTCTCGCAAGCATCGCGCCACGCGCGCGATCGGCAGAAGCTGCCGCCAACGCCCGGCGAAAATTTCCGAGTTCGACCACAAGACACAGCGCGCGTGCCGAGGCGGCATCTGAATTCATTCGGAAATCTTTTTCGCGCCGCGTGGCCCGACGCTTGCTGAACAGGATGCGCTGCGCAGCGCCGCGGGGATAATCGATGGATGGTGTGACGTTCGTTCCGTTTGAAGCGCCCGTGCGCGCACCAACGCCGCCGGCGGACGATGCGCGCGCCGACCCCGCCGGCGAGCAGGACGAGACGTTCGATGCGATGGTCGAGCGCGCGCACCGTTCACGCTTGCGCCGCAAGCCGATCGAAGCGGCGCCGGTTGCAACGACCGCCGCGGCGTCGCCAAACGAGATCGCGACGCAACCAGAGACGGCCGCCGCTGCGCAGCCCGGCGTCCGGCCCATGAGCGAGTCCGTCGCCGCGTCGCTTGAGCCGGCGCAGGACCAGAGCGCCGCCATCGTCGCGCCAACGCTTGCGCCGCAGACCGCGAGCGCTGCGCCTGCGCCGCTATTGGCGTCGGCGCCGACCGATCGCGCGCCGGCGTCTCAGGAGCTGGAGGCTGCGGCGAAACCTGCGACGCCAATCGGCGCAAAAGACGCCGCGCCCGCGGCGCCCCCCGCAACCGGCGACGCCGCGCCGACGATCGCTGCAGCAGCCGCGGCGACGCAGACCGCAGCGCTCCCCGCACAGGCGCCGCTGCAGGATGCGCCGGCCGCCTCCGCCATGGCGCCCGCGCTCGCATCCGAAGCGGATCTTTTGGCGCGTCTTGCAGTGCAGGCGACGCCAGCGGCGACGCCGCGCGCCGCTGCGCAAACGACGGCGCGGCAATCGGCCGACGAGAGCGACGCCATCCCGCTCACGGCGGCGAAAGCCCAAAAGGCCTTGCCGCAGAAGGTGAAATCAATGGGCGGCAAAGCGGACGGCGCCGAGCCTGGGACGGCGCCGCCGCAGACCGCGCCAAACGCTCCAGCGCGCGCAGCCGCAGCGCCGCTGCAGCCGATCGGCGATGCGACCGGCAGCGCCGCGAGCGCGCAAACTGCAGCAGCCGCGCCCGCAGGCTCGGCGGAAAGCGCACGCACGCAAGGCGGCGCATCGACCGCCGCAGCGTCGGACGCACGCGCGCCCGCGCCGGCGCAACAAGTTGCGCAAGCCATCGTGCGCAAATTCAACGGCCAGAGCACGCGCTTCGAAGTGCGTCTCGACCCGCCAGAGCTTGGCAAGATCCAAGTGCGCATCGATGTGCAACGCGACCACAGCGTCACCGCAGCGATCGCCGCCGACGATGCGGCCGCGCTGACGCATCTGGCGCGCGCCGCACGCGAGATCGCCGACGCGCTGCAGGCCGCCGGCCTCAATCTGTCGGAAGACGGCCTGAGTTTCTCGCTGGCCGATCAAGGCGGCGCCAATACGTTCGGGGAACGTGAACGATCCCGCGCGCCTGCGCATGCCGCATCCACATCGCACGGCGACGACGCCCTGCCCCGCACCGCACGGCTCGAACGCTGGCACGGCGCGCGGCTCGACGTGATCGCTTAAGGGGCCGCCGCCATGACCATTTCCGCTCTCGATGCATCCAGCGCAGCGCAAGGCGCAGGCCAGGCCGCGCGCGCGACCTTGACGTCGAACTACGAAACCTTCCTGGTTCTGCTGACGGCGCAGCTCAAAAACCAGGATCCGCTGTCGCCAATGGATTCCACCGAATTCACGCAACAATTGGTGCAGTACAGCCAGGTCGAGCAGCAGATCCAGACCAACGACCAGCTCGAATCGCTGATTTCCCAGAGCCACGCCGCCGCGGCCGGATCGGCCCTTGGCTATCTTGGCCGCACCGCGATCATCGCCTCCAACAGCGCCGCGCTGACGGACGCCGGCGCGCAATGGTCCTACACCTTGCCGGAATACGCCGACAGCGTCCGCATCGAGGTGCGCGACGCCGACAATCGCACGGTCTACGAGGCGGAAGCCCCCGCCGGTTCGGGCGAGCGGACGTTTTCGTGGAACGGCGACAATCAATTGGGCATCGCCCAGCCGGACGGCGCCTACACGCTCGTGGTGACCGCCGAGAACGACGCCGGCGAAGCGATCGCCGCGACGGTTCAAGTGCGCGAGCGCATCACCGGCGTGGACCTAGCCGCCAACGATCCGCAGATCGTCACCGCGGCCGGCGCCCGCCCGTTGAGCGCGATCCGCGCGATCCTGGACGACTGAAGCGAACACCTTGCACGCCGGCAAAACGCCGGCGCCCTCGCGCAGAAGCGCTCCTGACCAACACATTCGACGCAACGACGCTGCGATTGAGGAGCGACGAGAATGAGCATCTATACGGCCCTTCGTGCGGGCGTTTCCGGCCTTACGGCCAATTCGAGCGCGCTTGCGGTGATTTCCGACAACATCGCCAACGTCAACACAGTCGGCTACAAGCGATCGACCGTGGATTTCAGCGCGCTGGTCAACGCGCAGAATTCGCAGACGACGTACAATGCGGGCGGCGTGCTGCCAGGCGTGCGCACGCAGATCTCGCTGCAAGGCTCGCTGGAGCAATCGCGCTCCTCCACCGACCTCGCGGTTTCGGGCGACGGCTTCTTCATCGTCTCACCGACGCCGCAGCAATTGTCGAACGGCGGAAACGTTTTGTTCACCCGCGCGGGAAGCTTCACGGTCGACGCCAACGGCTTTCTGGTGAACGCGCAGGGACTTTACCTGCAGGGCTGGCCGGTGCGGGCCGACGGCAGCGTCACCTCGAGCCCGACGAGCCTTTCGGCCATCGAACCGGTGAACACAGCCGGCGTCGGCGGCCTCGCCGAGCCGACCGCCAACGTCACCTTGAACGCCAACCTCAATTCCGGCTGGGACACGCACACCACGGCCTACGCTGTCGGCAACATGGCCACCGGCGCGATCACGCCGCACTTCGAAACCTCGCTGGAAGTGTTCGACAGCCTCGGCGCCCCGCGCACCATCGCTCTGGGCTTCTTGAAGACCGGGCCGAACAATTGGCAGGTCGAGGTCTATGCCCGACCGAACACGAACATCACTGGCGGCGCTGCCAATGGGGGCCTGCTGTCATCCGGGACGGTGACGTTTCAAACCGACGGCACGGTGCAGAACATCGTAGGCAGCGTCGATGGGCAGTTCAACATTCCGTGGGCGACCTCGACCGGGGCCGCCGCGCAGCCCCTCGAGATCGATCTCCGCACCGGCTTGAAACAATTCGCCAACAATTTCGGCGTCACCAGCGTGACCGCCGACGGCGTGCCGCCGGGAGACTTGATCGGCCTCATCATGGAGGGCGACGGCTTTCTGACCGCCCAATTCTCCAATGGCCGCGCACGCCCGCTCTATCAGATCCCGGTGGCGACCTTCCTGAATCCCAACGGCCTGCAGCCCGACACCGGCGGCTCGTTCCGAACCACGCTGGAAAGCGGCCTTTATAACATCAACGCCTCCAATTCGGGCGGCGCGGGGCGCATCGCATCGGGCGTTCTGGAATCCTCCAATGTCGATCTTGCGGCCGAGTTCACCAGCCTGATCACGACGCAGCGCGCCTATTCCGCATCCTCGAAAATCATCACCACCGCCGACGAGATGCTGGAGGAATTGCTGCGCATCAAGCGCTGATGATGCTTAGCTGCGCACGGAAATAAATCCGTAAGGAATTGCTTGTATCGTTTCGAAACAAGCCCTTAACGCGCGATAAGCACAGCTTTTAGCCGTTTCTTCAATCCCTCCGTGTATAACGGCGGAGATTGAGGAGATAAGGCGCCATGCAAAAGCAACGCCGCTACGAAGGGATGGTGATGGGTCCGGACGGCAATCCGCTCACGCTTGAGGATTTGCCGCCTCCGAACACCACGCGTTGGGTCATCCGCCGCAAGGCCGAAGTCGTCGCCGCCGTTCGCGGCGGATTGCTGACGATCGAAGAGGCGTGCGAGCGCTATTCGCTGACGCTCGAGGAGTTCGACTCCTGGCGCGCCGCGATCGAGAAGCACGGCCTGCCCGGCCTGCGCACGACGCGCATCCAGCATTATCGCGGGGCCCCCGTCTAAGGCTGGCTCGCCGCATTGTTGCGGAAAAGTTAAATTTTCCGCGGCGCGTCGCTAACGCTCGAGCAAGTTTGGCGTGGTGTAGTGGGTTGCGATGAACGCGCCGCCCCTCCCCCGGCCCGCCACGACTGCGCCGGCGCCAGTGCGCCGTGCGCGCGCAGCGCCTGCGCCGATCATCGCCGTCGCCTCGGGCAAGGGCGGCGTCGGCAAGACCTGGCTCTCGGTAACGCTGTCGACGATCTGGGGCCGGCAAAACAAGAAGACGCTGCTGGTCGATTGCGATCTCGGCCTCGCCAATGTCGATGTGCAGCTCAATATCCGCCCGCAGGCGGATCTGAATTCCGTGCTTAAGGGCTGGGTCGATCTCGAGGCGGCGGTGACGCCTGCGCTCGGCGGGCCGGGACGCGACGGCGGCTTCGACCTGATCGCGGGCCATTCCGGGTCGGGCGCGCTCGCGGGCGCCAAGACCGAAGACGCCGCCCGCATCAGCGACGGCGTGCGCCGCCTGGCCCCGCACTATGATCGCGTCATCATGGACATTTCGGCGGGCATCGATCCCACCGTCCAGCGTTTCTGCCGCGGGGCGGACAAGCTCGTCATCGTCACAAATGAAGAACCGCCCGCGATGATGGACGCCTATGCGCTCATCAAGCTGATGAAGCTTAATGGCGGGGCGCTCGCCGCGCCCTGGATCGTGATCAATCTGGCCGAGACACGTCTGCGCGGCCGTAAGACGTTCGATCAGCTCGCCGCCGCGTGCGAACAGCATTTGGGCCTGCGGCCGCGGCTCGCCGGCGTCGTGCAGCGCGACCCGCGCGTACCCGACGCCATCCGCGCCCAGGCCCCGCTCGCAGCGCGCCATCCTCAGGCCCAGGCCCTGGAGGACGCCATGCGCATCGCCGAGGCGCTGAGCGGCGAATAAGCGAAACCCGGCGCGGGCGGCGACTAGGCGTCGTCGCCGCCGCGCTTGGCCGCCTTCTTGGCGCGGTGGTCTTCCAGGACGTCGCGCAGCATCTCGAAATCGACGCCGGGCATCACGACCAGTTCCTCGGGGGCGGATTGCGGCCGGCCTGCGCCATCGGGGCGCGACGCGCGCTCGCGCTTTTTCTTCGCCAAATCAATAATCTCCGCCGTCATCGCCGCGCCTCCGCTGGGAGCGGCGTCCAGGCCGTCGCACCCTACGCTTCGGCGTCGGGAGAGTCTGGTTAGCGAATGGTTAACGCGCGCCGCACGGAGCGGTTGCAGCGGCCAAGGCTGTTAATTATGGTTAACGCCAACGGAGGGGCAGAATGCCGAAACGCCGTGTGTTTGTGGTCAGCCCGATCGGCGCGGCGGGCTCGAAAGTCCGGCTGCACGCCGACGACGTGTTCGACAATCTGATCAAGCCCGCCCTCCGCACGATCGAAAGCGAACGGCCGGATGTGCAGTTCGCGGAGCCGATCCGCGGCGACCATTTCGACACGCACGACGACGACATCATGCGCCAGGTTCTGAAGGGCCTGCGCGACAGCGACCTGATCATCGTGCTGTTGACCTTCCAGCGGCCCAACGTGCTGTACGAACTCGGCATCGCCGATTGCACCGGCCGGCCGACGGTTCTTCTGGCGCGCAAGAGCCAATCCGTTCTCGGCGTGCAAAGCGGCGAGCCTCTGCCGTTCGACATCGCGCATCGCCGCGTGGCGCAGTATCGCCGCCCAGGAGATGCGAGCGCGGTGAAGGAGCTGGCCAAAGCGATCTCAGGCACGCTGTTCAACCCGAACAAAAGCGCCAACACCTATATGGGGCCGTTCGACGGCCGCATCGACGCCTTCGGCGAGCACAATCAGAGCGTCTCGGTCTATGAGCGCTTTTCCGGCATTCCCTATACCGAGTATTCGAAACTGTTCGGCAAGGCGGAGGAGTTCATCTGGATCGCCGGCACCTCCATGCTGGATTTTTCGCACACCGACATCAATCCCTGGGACTACACGGTGCGCGGCGAAAACCGGAAGATCAATTTCCCGCAACTCGTGCTGAACAAATTGATGACCGGCGTCGATTTCACGGTCTTCATGATGTCGGAGGACAATCCGGCGCTGCCTTACATGCTGATCCAGACCGGCGATCCGCTGTTGGAACGTCTCGCCATCGACATCAACGAATTCTCCGTCACCAAGGTGCAGGACGAGATCCGCCGCTCCGCCGCGATCTGGCGGCGCATCCAGGAAGAGGCCGAGCGCGCGGCGCCCAAGATGCGTGAGATGATGGAGCCCGGCGAGAAGCTCGGCCAACTCAAGATCGTCAAGGTGAACCAAGGCATCGTCTATAGCCGCGTGTCGATGACCGAGAAAGAGGTTCTCATTTCGCCGAACTATTACACATTGCCGCGCAACGGCCATGGGCCGTCCATGCGCGCGATCTCCAATACGAACCTCTATCGCACCACGCGCGCCGATCTTGAGTATCTGGCGAAGATCAACGCCGATCCGCGCGCGCAGGCGGCTTAAGGCGCGCCCTCGCCGCTGCGGCGGCGTTCGGCGTTGAGGAAGGGCGCCGCTGCGCGCGCCGTCTCGATCCCGCGCAGCGACAGGCGTCCGCGAAAGCGCGCGCCGGCGAGCGTCGCCGGGATCTGAAAGCGCGCGCCGTCGAACCAGGCGGCGCCGATGAACAGCGCGCGGTCGAACGAAACCTGGCTTTCGAAGCGCGCCTCTTCGAAGCCCGCCCCGCCGCCGAACGCGGCGGCGTCGAACTGCGCCGGGCCCTGGAAATGCGCTGCGCCGAAGCCTGCCTCGCGGGCGAAATCGGCGCGCGAAAATGCCGCTGCGCCAGCGAAGACGGCGCCGCCAAACCAGGCGTCGCCGCTGAAGCCGGCGTCGGCGAAGATCGCGGCGGCGCCGAAATGCGCGCTGCGCGCCTCGGTCGCGCCGCCCACGCCGAGCCCCTCGAACGACGCCGACTTTTCGAAGCGCGCGCCCTCGAGCCGCAGATCGCCGCCGACATAGAGGCCGGAGGCCTCGACCGCGCCGCAGACGCGCGCGTGGTCGAGATCGAGATCGCCGTCGACGCGCAGCCGCGTCAACTGCAGCGCGCCGGGAAACGCCAGCGCGGAGAGATCAAGTGCGGCCATCGCCTGGCGCGCGAAATCGACCGCAGCGAGCCGCGCCCAAACCGTCTCCAGCCCGGCCGCCGCGCACGCATCGACAAGCGCGAGCATGTCGAGCGCCCACGCGTTCCAGGCGCTGCGGCCCGCCGCCAGCCGCGCGCCTTGTGCAGCGCGCCGCCCCGCCGCCTCGGTCTCGGAGAGCTGTGGCGCAAGCCGCGACAGCGCGCCCATGCGCTCGGCCCAAGGATTGAGGGCCGCAAGAGCGTCAATCAGACGATCCGCCGGAATGTCATTCGCCATCGGAGAAAGTTAACACACTCTCAAGACTGCGGTCACCCGTGCGTGCGGCTTTCCCGATCCGCGCTGCGCTTCTAAAAGGCTTCATGCCGCGCCGCCGCCTTCGCGACCTTCTGCCCAAGGGCCTGTATTGGCGCACGCTGCTGATCATCGTCGTGCCGGCGATGCTGGTGCAGCTCGTCATCTCGCTCGTCTTCCTCGACGATCATTGGCAAGCCACGTCCAAGCGCATGAGCCAAGGCGTGGCGTCGGACGTGGCGCTGATCATCCAGCTTTATGAGCGGGAGCCCACCGCCGATCGTTTCGCGGAATTGCAGCAATTGGCGTGGCAGCCCTTGCGCCTGCGCATCACGATCGAACCGGGCGCGCCGCTGGAGCAGGCGCGCTGCCGCGCCTCAGGCTCGACGCTCGACCGCTACCTCACCCGCGCGTTGCGCGACGAATTGCAGCGCGATGTCTGGTACGATTCATCGTGCCCGGGCGTGGACGTGCGCATCCGCGTGCCGACGCGCGAGGGCGTGCTCGACGTGCGCGCCTTCCGCGACCGCGTGCAGGCGCGCTCCGGCCCGCTCTTCCTCGCCTGGATCTTCGGCGCGACTCTTCTGCTGGCGGCGATCTCGATCATCTTCATCCGCAACCAGGTGCGCCCCATCGAAATGCTTGCCGCGGCGATGGAGCGGTTCGGCCGCGGCCAGGATGTGAGCCTCTATAAGGCGCGCGGCGCGCGCGAGGTGCGCCAGGCCACGCACGCCTTCTTCGCCATGCGCGCGCGCATCAAGCGCCACATCGATCAGCGCGCGCAATTGCTCGCAGGCGTCAGCCACGATCTGCGCACGCCGCTGACGCGGCTGAAGCTGCAATTCGCGCTGATGCCGCCCTCGCCTGAAATCGAAGCCGCAAAGCGCGACATCGAAGAGGTGAACGACACGCTCGGCGAATATCTCGCCTTCGCGAAGGGCCAATGGACCGAAGACCCCCAACCTACCGACATCGGCCGCATCGTCGACGAGGTCGCGGCGGAGGCGCGGCGCACCGGCGCCGATGTGCAGGTGGAGCGCGAGGATCAGCTCATCGCGCCCGTCCGTATGCGCGCGGTCAAGCGCTGCGTGGTCAATCTCGTGGACAACGCCGCAGCGCATGGCGACCATGTTCGCGTGTCGGCCGGGCGCGACGGCGCGGCGATTTCCATCACCGTCGACGATGACGGACCAGGGATCGCGGAAGAGCAATACGCCGACGCGTTCAAGCCGTTCTCGCGCCTCGATGAAACCCGCAACCGCAACGCCAAAGGCGTGGGCCTTGGCCTCGCCATCGCGCGCGACGTGGCGCGCAGCCATGGCGGGGACGTGACGCTCTCGCGCTCGCCGCTCGGCGGTCTGCGCGCAACGGTGCGGCTTCCCGTCTAGCGCGCGTGCTGCGCATCCCACCAGGCGACGGCGTCGGCGTCGCGCGGCGAGAGATCGGGATACCGCGGATCGGCGCCGACATCCTCGGAATATTTCCACGAGCGCGCACATTTGCGACCGCGCGCCGGTTCGATCAGCACGGCGAAATTCGCCAAGCCCTCGCTGATCGACGCCGTCTTCGGCGGCGCGCCTGCAACGATGTCGACGCCGCTGGTGATGCACAATTCCGCGAAATCCACCGCATCGAGGCGCTGCTTCACTTCGGCTGCAACGAACAGGCGCGGGCGCGCTTCGAGCGAAGACCCGATGCGCTTTTCGCGCCGTTCGACCTCAAGCGCCGCGGTGACGGCCGCGCGCGCTGCGCGCAGGAACGACATCTCCTCGACCGCCGCATCGTTGCGCCACGTCGCAGGCGTTTCAGGGAATTGGCGCAGGTGCACGCTGGCGGCGTCGGGGTAACGCGTCGTCCAGGCCTCTTCCGTGGTGAACGGCAGAACCGGCGCCAGCCAAGCGGTCAAACGGTTGAACACCGCGTCGAGCGCCGTGCGACACGCGCGCCGCTTCAGCGCGTCGGGCCGGTCGCAATAGAGGCTGTCCTTGCGCACATCGACATAAAACGCCGAGAGATCGACGTTGCAGAATTCGACGATCGCGGAAACTGCGTGGCGGAACTCGTAACTGTTGTACGCGCGGCGCACCTCGCCATCCAACTCCCACAGGCGATGCAGGAGCCAGCGCTCCAGCAGCGGCGCGTCTTGCGGGGCGACCGCCTCGTCGGGCCCGAAATCCTTCAGCGCGCCGAGGAGATAGCGCAGCGTGTTGCGCAGTTTGCGATACATCTCCGCCGATTGATCAAAAATCGTCTTGCCGATGCGCAGCTCGTCGCGGAAATCCGCCGCCGCGATCAAGAGGCGGAAGATCTCGATGCCCCATTGCTTCTCGACTTCCTGCGGCTCGACGCCGTTGCCGAGCGATTTTGACATCTTGCGGCCCTGCTCGTCCACCGTGAAGCCGTAGGTCACGACCTCATCATAGGGGGCGCGCCCGCGCGTGGCGCAGCCGGCCAAAAGCGAGGATTGAAACCAGCCGCGATGCTGGTCGGAGCCTTCGAGATAAAGGCTCGCCGGCCACGGCGCGGAGGGTTTCTTGCCGAGCACGAAGGCATGCGTGCAGCCGGAATCGAACCAGACGTCGAGAATATCCTCCACCTTCTCGAAATCCGCGGCGTTATAGGCCGCGCCGAGAAACTCCTGCGCCGGCGTCGCCCACCAGACATCGGCGCCGCCTTCGCGCATCGCCGCGATGATGCGCGCGTCGACGGCGTCGTCCATCAGGATCGCGCCGTCCTTTTTCGACACGAAGATCGGCAACGGCACGCCCCAATTGCGCTGCCGCGAGACGAGCCAGTCCGGCCGCTCGGCGACCATGGCGCGGATGCGGTTCTGATAGGCGTCGTCGCGCGTGCGGCGCTGCCCCCAGTCGACGCGGTCGATCTCGTGCAGCGCCACCTCGCGCAGGGTTTTTCCGTCGCGATACGGCTTGTCGAGCGCGACGAACCATTGCGCCGTGTTGCGGAAGATAAGCGGCGCGTGCGACCGCCAGGAGTGCGGGTACTGGTGCTTCAGGACACCGCGCGCGAGCAAGTTCCCGCTCGCGATCAGCGCATCGATCACCGCCTTGTTCGCCGGCCCATCCTTGCCGAGATGCTTGCCGTCAAGTTGAATGACTTCAAGGCCTTCAAAGCCCGGCGCCTCCTTGGTGAAGCGGCCCTCCTCATCAACGGTGAAGGGGATGTCCTTTTGCGAATGTCCCGTCGCGATCCAGATGTTGAAATCGTCCGCGCCGTGGCCGGGCGCGGTGTGCACAAAGCCCGTGCCTGCGTCGTCGGTGACATGATCGCCGGCGAGCAGCGGCACGGGGAAATCGTACCCGCCCCCTTCTCCCCTTGTGGGAGAAGGTGTCGCCGCAGGCGACGGATGAGGGGTGTCGGCGCCTGCGTGAGAAACGCTTTCGCTGTCACCCCTCACCCGGCGCTCCGCGCCACCCTCTCCCACAAGGGGAGAGGGGCGCCAATGCGCCAAGGGATGCGCGCACACGACGCCACTCGGATCGAAATCCGCGACGCGCGTCCATGTCGCGGCCTTCGCCGTGCGCATGACGTCTTCGACAAGCTTGTCGGCGATCGCAAGTTTCTCCCCGACGCTGACCCACGGCGCGAACGGCAAGCCTTGTTCGATGCTTTGCACTTCGTAGACGCCGTAGGAAATTTGCGGCGAATAAGAGATCGCGCGATTGCCTGGAATGGTCCAAGGCGTCGTCGTCCAGATGACGACGGACACGTCCGCATGGACGCCGTTGCCTGCTTGAATAGGAAACTTCACCCAGATCGTCGTGCTCGTTTTCTCCGCGTACTCGACCTCCGCTTCTGCGAGCGACGTGCGCTCCACCGGGCTCCACAACACGGGCTTGGAGCCGCGATAGACGAGCCCCGTGCGCACGACCTTCAGGAATTCCGCAGCGATGGTCGCTTCCGCCTCGAAGCTCATCGTGGAGTAGTAATTTTCCCAATCGCCCTCGATGCCCAGGCGCTTGAATTCGTGCTTCTGCAGCGGGATCCATTTGTCGGCATAGGCGCGGCAGGCCTGGCGGAACTCAACCGCGCCGACATCCTTCTTGTCGCGGCCGGCCTTGCGGAATTCCTCCTCGACCTTCCATTCGATCGGCAGGCCGTGGCAGTCCCAGCCGGGGATGTAATCGGCGTCGAAGCCGGTCATCTGCCGCGACCGGACGACGATGTCCTTCAGGATCTTGTTTTCCGCATGCCCGATATGGATGGCGCCGTTGGCGTAAGGCGGGCCGTCATGCAGCACGAATTTCAGACGCTGCGCGGCGTCCGCGCGCAGCTTGGCGTAGAGGTCCATCTCGGCCCAGCGCGCGATCCATTGCGGCTCCTTGGCAGGAAGGCCTGCCTTCATCGGAAAGGGCGTTTCGGGAAGGAACAGGGTTTCGCGATAGTCGCGACCTGCGGGCTGATCGGCCACGGGTCGAATCTCCGGCTTGTGGGGCGGTCAAAGAATAGCAGCTTCCCGGACCCGCGGAGACGAGGCTCTCAGACGCGGGCCGGGCGGCGAATTCGAAGGATGCGGGAACGGCGCATGGCCGGGGTCTAGCAGCCGCCATGCGGCTTGGCGAGGCCGCCGGAATCGAAAACGCCGCGCCGAGGGGTCGGCGCGGCGTCTCGATTTCAGGTTCTGCGCCCGATCAGCGGAAGGTGATGCTCACGGCCGTGCGACGGTTGAGCGGCTCGCGCTCGCCGTCACGGGTGGCGCGGGCGAGATCGGTTTCGCCGCGGGCCTGCGTCGTGAGCAGCGCCGCATCGATGCCGCGCGTGGTCAGCGCATCGCGCACGACCGCCGCGCGCCGCTCCGACAGCCCGACATTGTAGGCCGACGAGCCGGACGTGTCGGTGTGGCCGATGATGGTCGCCGCGCTCAGATTGCACTGGCGGGCGCGGGCGACCGCTGCGTCGATCGTGTCCAGGGCCGCCTGATCGAGATTGGACCGGTCCCAGGCGAAATAGACGGTGAATTCGGCCGCGGGGCATGCGACAGGCGCAGGCGGGGTCGGCGGCTCGGGCGGCTGGGCGACCACGGGCGGCTCCGGCGGCGTCGGCGGCGTCGGGGCCGGCGGCGGCGTGAACTGGTAGCGCAGGCCAAGCGTGACGGCCTGATGCTCGTAGTCCGCATCGACGTATTGGAAGTCGAGGTCGTTGACCCAGAAGTAGCGGTAGCCCGCATCGACGCTCCAGCGTTCGGACAGGGCGATGGCGAGGCCGATCAGGCCCTGATACGCGAACGAGGAATCGTCCTCGGCCCCATCCGGCTCGACCCAGGCATAGCCCGCGCCCGCGCCCACATAGGGCTGCACCCGGCCGCCGCGATTGAAATCGTAGAAGGCGTTGATCATCGCCGAGCGGGCGGTGATGGTCGTATCGCCGTAATCGTCGGCGTCGTTGGTGCGATAGGCGATTTCGCCTTCCGCCCGGAAGCCGTTGGCGAAGGCGTGGCCGGCGCCGATGGCAGCCATCCAATCATTCTCGAGTTCGATGTCGTCACGGCGATAATAATCGCCGCCGCCGTCGCCCTCGCTGTCGCGCTCCTCGTCGAAATAATCCGACTGGCCGCCAATCGTGGCGTCGACGCTGTAGCCGCCGTCGACCCGGCCGTACCAGCCTTCGGTCGCCTGTGCGGTCGCTGCGGCGCCGAAAACCAGCGTCGCGACCGCGAAACCCTGCAAAATCTTTTTCATATCAGCCCCCAGGCGCATCCAACGCTCTGACGCGCGCGAGCCTAGGCTTGCGCTGCGGGAACTCAACGCGATCATCCTCCCAGGGGAACCAGCCCCTTTCCCCTCCCCACTTTTCGCCGTAACACCCCTCGCCTGACACGCGAGGCTCGCCCGCTTTGACCACACCGCCCGAAGACCGCGCGGCCGCGCTGCAGAACGGCCTGGCCACCGCCAGGACGCTCGCTGAGGCCTTGCCCTTCATCCAGAAATACGACCGCGAGACGGTCGTCGTAAAATATGGCGGCCACGCCATGGGCGACGTCGAGACGGCCAAGCGCTTCGCGGCCGATGTCGTGCTTTTGAAGCTCGTCGGGATTCATCCCGTGGTCGTGCATGGCGGCGGGCCGCAGATTTCGCGCATGCTTGAGCGCGCCGGCGTCAAGAGCCAGTTCGTCGACGGTCTGCGCGTCACCGACGCGGCGACCATGGAGGTCGCCGAAATGGTGCTGTCCGGCGCGGTCAACAAAGAGCTCGCGCACCTCATCACCATGGCCGGCGCCGAAGCCGACGTGCGCGGCGTGGGGCTCTCCGGCAAGGACGCGCGCCTGCTGACGGTGGAGAAGGTCACGCGCACGCAGCGCGATCCCGACAGCCAGATCGAACAGGTCGTCGATCTCGGCTTCGTCGGCGATCCGGCGCACGTCGACCCGACCTTGATCCAGGCGTTGATCACCGCGCCGGAGGATTACATCCCGGTGATCGCGCCGATCGGCGTGTCCGCCGAGGGTGAGACCTTCAACGTCAACGCCGACACCGCCGCGGGCGCCATCGCCGGCGCGCTGGGCGCCAAGCGCTTCCTGCTGCTGACGGACGTCGAGGGCGTGCTCGACGCCGACAAGCGCCTTATTCGCGACATGAGCAAGAGCGATGCGCGGCGGCTGATCGAGACCGGCGTCGCCTCCGGCGGCATGATCCCGAAGCTCGAAACCTGCATCGCCGCCCTCGACGCGGGCGTCGAGGCGGCGGTCATTCTCGACGGGCGCAAACCGCACGCGCTTTTGATGGAGCTGTTCACAGATCATGGCGCCGGCACCCTCATTCAATAAGTTCGCTGTGCGCGCACTGGCGGCGCTGGCGTTCTTGTGCGCGGCGGCGTGGAGCGTCGGCGCGGAGGCCCAGACCCGCCAGCGCGAGCGGCGCGAGCCGGGCTGGTGGCTGTGCAACGAGACCAGCTATGTGCTCGAAGCCTCGACGGCGCGGCCCGACGGCCGCTCGATCCTTGTGCAGGGCTGGGTGCGGCTGCGGCCGGGCGAATGCAAGCTGGCGGTGTCGTCCCCGCTCACGCGCGGCACGCATTATCTTTACGCGCGCACCTCCACCGCCCATCGCGGCGGGCGGCGCCAATGGGGCGGCGATGCGCAGCTTTGCGTCGATCCTTCGCGCTCGTTCACGTTCGACAACCCGCCGCGCTGCGACCCGATGAGCCTCGAGGCGCGCGGCTTTCGCCGGGTGCAGATCAACAAGCGCGACAGCTGGCGCACGAGCTTCGCGGAAGCCGAGCCGTACACGCTGTACCGCGCCCGCGCCGCGGGCCTGCAGCGCCTGCTGCTGGACGCCGGCTTCGACACCAGCTCTGGCCGCGGCGGCGTCGATCCGCGCCGCACGGCGGCGGCGATCGCGCAGTTCCGCGCCTCGAGCCGCCTGGCGGCGAACGCCAACGAGGATCAATTGATCGACGCGCTCGAGACCGCCGCGCGCCGCCGCGCCGACCAGGTCGGCCTGACGCTGTGCAACCGCACCAGCGGGCGCGTCTGGACCGCCATCGCGCGACGCCGCGGCGAAGGCTGGGAAAGCCGCGGCTGGTGGCCGCTCGGCTCCGGCGGCTGTGCGCGCACGATCGATGAAGCGCTCGTCCAGGACGTGTTCTACGTCCACGCCGCGATGGAGACGCCGGAGGGCGAGCGCATGCTCGCAGCGCCGGGCGAGCCGTTCTGCACCAGCCCGTCGCGCTTCGCCGTGATCGGCCGCGAAGCCTGCGATCGCCGGCTCTACGACACAAAATTGTTTGCACCGATCTCGTCCGGCGGCCGTCAGGGTCTGGTGGTGGAGTTCTTGAACCGGGATTTCCTGCCCGTCGGCGAGAGCCCGCGCGAACTCAATGTCCGCCTGCCGCGAGACTCGACCGACGAGCCGCAATTGCCGCGCAATGTGCGCCGACCGCCGCCGCCAGCGAGCGCGGACGCCGGCACATGAGCGATCTCGCGCATGTCGCGCATTGGGTGTTCGATCTCGACAATACGCTCTATCCGGCCGACGGCGCGATCTGGGATGCGATCGGGGCGCGGATGACGGCCTATGTCGCCGATCTCACCGGCCTCGGCCACGCCGACGCGGAGGCGCTACAGGAGCGCTACCTGATGGAGTACGGCGCGACGGTGGTGGGCCTTTCGCGGCTGCACGGCGTCGATGCGCAGCACTTCATGGATTTCGTCCATGACGTGGATATGTCTGCGCTCACGCCCGATCCGGCGTTGCGCGCCGCGATCGAAGCGCTGCCGGGGCGCTCCTATGTCTACACCAACGGCGCAGCGACATACGCCGAGCGCCTGTTGCGCCAATTGCAGCTGGACGACCTCTTCCACGCGGTCGTCGCGCTGGACACGCTGGATTTCGCGCCGAAGCCGGAGGCGCTGTCGTTCCAGCGTTTCATCGCGCTGACCGGGGTCGATCCCGCACGCGCGGCGATGTTCGAAGACACGCCGCGCAATCTCGAGGCGGCGGCACGGTTCGGCTTCGCCACCATCCTGGTGCGCCATGCCGAAGGCGGCGACCACCGCGTCGCGCCGCGCCTGCCTTATGTCGATTTCGAAACCTGGAGCCTTGCGCGCTTTTTGCGCGAGGAGGCCGCACACGAGCGGCGCGGCCGCACCGCCTGAACCCCGCACCCCCGGCGCGATATTGACCCCGGCCCCGTTTCCAGCAATCGAAGCGCGCCAGCACGGACCAGGACATATGTCGAACCACGACCTCGCCGACGCCATCGAAAGCCTGTGGGAACGCCGCGATCAGGTGTCGCCGCAGACGCATGGCGCCGATCGCGACGCGGTGGAGAACGCGATCTGGATGCTCGACCGCGGCGAGGCGCGCGTGGCCGAGCGCGGGGCCGACGGCGTTTGGACGACGCATCAATGGCTGAAGAAGGCTGTTCTGCTATCGTTTCGCCTGTGGCCGAACAAGCTCGTGCAGCCCGGCGCCAACGCCGAGTGGGGGCCGAGCTATGACAAGGTTCCGCTGAAGACCGCGCGCTGGGACGCGGCGCGGTTCGCGCAAGCCGGCTTCCGCATGGTTCCCGGCGCGATCGTGCGGCGCGGCGCGCATATCGGGCGCAATGTCGTGCTGATGCCGAGCTTCGTGAACATCGGCGCGCACGTCGATGAGGGAACGATGGTGGACACCTGGGCGACGGTCGGCTCCTGCGCCCAGATCGGCAAGAACGTGCATCTGTCCGGCGGCGCCGGCATCGGCGGCGTGCTCGAGCCGCTGCAGGCGAACCCCACGATCATCGAGGACGGCTGTTTCATCGGCGCGCGCTCGGAAGTGGCCGAAGGCGTGATCGTGCGCGAAGGCGCGGTGCTGTCGATGGGCGTGTTCATCTCCGCCTCGACCAAGATCGTCGATCGCGAGAGCGGCGAAATCTTTCGCGGCGAGGTGCCGCCCTATTCGGTTGTGGTGCCGGGATCGCTCGGCGGCGGCGGCGCATCGCCTGCGCTCGCCTGCGTGGTCATCGTCAAGCGCGTCGATGCGCAGACGCGCGCGAAAACCAGCATCAACGAGCTGTTGCGCGACTGATCGCGCCATAGGTCAGGCGCCGCCATAGCGCCTCCAGCGGCCCTTGCCGAAACCGGCTCAGCCACAGCGGCGACCAGAGCAGCTGCCCAATCCAGACGCCGGCGACGATCCCCATTAGCGTTTCGCGATCGACCGAACCGTAGAGCCCGAACCCGCGCCCGCCCCACAGGATCGTGGTCATGATCACGCTTTGCGCGATGTAGTTGGTGAAGGCCATGCGGCCCACGGCGGCGAGCGCATCGAGCCATCGGGCGCGCGCGATCAGCACCAGCGCCG
Source organism: Hyphomonadaceae bacterium (assembly GCA_033764725.1). Classification (GTDB taxonomy): domain Bacteria; phylum Pseudomonadota; class Alphaproteobacteria; order Caulobacterales; family Aquidulcibacteraceae; genus RI-43. The sequence continues at coordinate 78,495 of JANRIR010000067.1, read as the reverse complement.
CCGCGTAGCCGAGCGCGACCAGCGGCGCGAGCGCCTGATTGACCGCCATGCCCCAGCCATACATCCGCAAATAACCGAAGCCGTTGCGCGCGTTGTCGATCGCTTGCAGCGCGATCGCCGCGAGGCTCGCTGCGCCCACCGCGATGCAGACGCCATACGCCCGCATCGACCATCGCCCATGGAAGAAGCCGCTCTTGAACAGCGCGATCCCGATCATCATCAGGCCGAGGATTCGCGGCAGCGTCAGCGGCGCGCCCGCTGTCAGAAACGTCAGCCAGTCGTCGATGTTCGCGCGCGTGACGGCCGCAAGTTCGCCGCGAAAGGCCTGCGCCTGCGCCGCCAGCGTTTCCGCCGACGGCGCCCAGATGTCGTGATAAAGCGCCAACGTGGTCTGTGCGGGCAGCAGGCTCAACGCCAGCCCCTGGGCGCTGATCAGCGCCTGCGTCACGCAAAACAGCGCCGCGCCGGCGATGGTCAGCCGCGTCGCGCTCCAGCGCCTGCACATGGCGAGGACAGCGCCCGCTGCCGCGTAAAACAGCAGCACGTCGCCGGACCAGATCAAAAGGCCGTGCAGCACGCCGAACACGGCGAGCCAGGCGAGGCGCCGCTTCAGCGCATCGCCGCCCTCGCCCGCCTCACCGCCGCCGACGAGAAACACGCTGACCCCGAATAGCATCGAGAACAGCGTGATGAATTTGCCCTCGAACACGACATGCGGAACCAGCCACGCCCACAGCGCGCCGCCCTGAACGTCGAGCGGCGGCAGGGTGGGATTGATGGCGTGCAGCCAGGAGCCGGCGAAATAGGCCGCGTTGACGGGCAGGATGCCCAGCACCGCCACGCCGCGCACGACGTCCAGCGCGCGGATGCGCTGCGCATCGGCGTCGGCGCGGATGCCCCTAGCGCCCGGCGACGATCGACACGGTCACCGGACCGTTGGCGGTCTGCGCCACCCAGGTGTCGCCGACGCCCTTGTTCGCCTCGAACGGCACGCATGCGCGCTCGCCACCTTGCGGGACCATGCACAATTGACCGCCCTCAAGCGCCCAACGGCCGGCGACATGCGATCCGTCCGGCGCGGCCATGTGGTAGGAATTGTCAGCGTTGAAATGCCAGCGCAGCGTCGCGCCGGACGCATCGGTCGAGGTGATGGTGTTGGCGTGCGCCGCCTCCATCGTGCCGGCCGCGGCCGGCGCGGCGAGGCAGGCGGTCAAAAGCGCCGCGGCGATCCAAGTCTTCATGCTGCGTCCTCCCGTGCGGGTCCGGCCTGATGCGCGCGCCGGATGGAAGAAAGTTCATCCCGATCCGCGCGATTGCGGCGTTTTCTCCGCAAAAGCGTTTTCGACAATTCGATCGGGAAAAGCTAGATACCGCCTCCTGGGGACACATGGGCTCGCTTGACTGGCGCCGGGACGCTTCGCCGCGCGATTTGCGCGAAGCGGCTCGACAAACCGGCTGCGCGACGCTCTGAAGGACGCCACGGAGGCCGCGCGTGACGATCGATGCGATTGAATTGGCTCAAGCCCTGATCCGACAGCCGAGCGTGACGCCGGACGCCGGCGCCGCCATGGACGTTTACGAACGCGCGCTGACCGGGATGGGCTTTCTCACCGAGCGCATGAAGTTCGGCGTGGTCGATAATCTCTACGCCCGCTTCGGCGACGAGGGCCCCAATTTCTGCTTCGCCGGCCACCTCGACGTGGTGCCGGTCGGCGATGCGGGCGGCTGGACGGTCGATCCCTTCGGGGCCGTGATCAAGGACGGCTGGCTTTATGGCCGCGGCGCCGCCGACATGAAGGCGGCGCTGGCTGCGATGGCCGCGGCGGCGTCCGCCTATATCGGCGCGCCCGGACGCAAGCGCGGCTCGGTCAGCTTTCTGATCACCGGCGACGAGGAAGGGCCGGCGCTGGACGGCACGCGCCGGGCGCTGCAGCGGCTCAAGGCCGCCGGCGAAACGCTCGATCATTGCCTCGTCGGCGAACCAACCAGCGTCGAACGCGTCGGCGACACGATCAAGAATGGGCGCCGCGGCAGCCTGAACGCGCATGTCATTTCAGTCGGCCGCCAGGGACATGTCGCCTACCCGAAGCGGGCGGCCAATCCGCTCGGGCCGCTCTTGGAATTCCTCAACGCCGCGCGCACGCGCCCGCTCGATCTCGGCGCGCCGGGGTTCGAGGCGTCGAACCTGGAGGTGACGACCGTCGACGTCGGCAATCCGGCCCACAACGTCATTCCCGCCAAGGCCGAGGCGAGGCTGAACATCCGCTTCAACACCAACCATTCCGGAGCGATGCTGTTGGCCTGGCTGTCGGAATTGTGCGTTTCAACGGAAGGCAAATATCCCGGCACCGATCTGCAATTGACCGCGCGCGCCTCCGGCGAGCCGTTCTACACCGCGCCAGGCGCCTTCACCGACCTGCTCGCCCAGGCGGTGCAGGACGTGGTCGGCGCAGCGCCCGCGCTGTCGACCACGGGCGGCACATCCGATGCGCGCTACATCAAGGATTATTGCCCGGTCGCCGAGCTTGGCCTGCAGAACGCGACCGCGCACATGGTGGACGAGCGCGTGCGGGTGGACGACGTGCGCGCGCTGGCCAACATCTATGAGCGCGTGCTGCAACGCTATTTCGCCGCGCCGCCGCCGCGCATCGAACGCGCGCCCGCCGATCTCGTCCCCGCGCAATAACGCGTACGCAAACTTACGCCGCGCCGCCCGCCTCGGCTTCAGCACGCTTTGCGTTGAAGCCTGCGAAGCGGCCGAACATTTCTTCCGCGCGGCGCAAATTCTTGTCGAGCGAGGCCATCGTCTTGGCGAAATCGCCGGCCTCGTCGCCGCGCCACGCCGCGCGCGCCTGGCCAATGATGACCGCGAGGCCCTGTGCGCGCGCCTGGCCGCTCATGTAATCGGCGTCGAGGCCGCACAAGCTCAGCGCCCATTTCGCCGCGCGCACATGGCGCTGATGCTGCGCGGCGAGCGCGGTGGGATCGCGATCCTGGCCGACCTCCATCGCGAGTATGGCGAGCCGATGCGGCTCCATCGCTTCGAAGCGCTTCATGACGCAATCGAACAGCCGGTCGCGCACGGTCTGCGTCAAATCCACCGCGATCACGTCGGCCGCCATCGCGCGATCGAACAATTCCTCCGCCGCGTCGGCGGCGTCGGCCAAGGTCGCGGGATAGAGATCCTCCACCTTGCGGCCTGCGGCGGCGGCGAGATCGGGCAGCGTCGTCTCGCGCCACGGCTTGTCGCGCGCGATCTGCAGGGCGGCGCGGGCCAGCGCCTCGCGCGCGCTGCGATCCAGATCGGTCATGTCAGCTTCCTCGACAGGCGGTCGGCGCGCGCCGACCCACTTCCCATTGCGCCTGCGCGCCGGCGCCGCGCAATCCGTAGCGGCCGTTGGAATAATAGTTCGCGCCGGCCGCAGGCAAAGCCATCGAGACTCCGCCGACGATCGCCACGCGCGCCTCGTCGCCTTCGTAGGTGACCGACAATTGCGTGCCGTCCGCGCAGGAATAGAGGATCGGGCCGTCCGCCGGCAGCGGAGGATTGTCGCTCGTCCAGGGATTGGTTTGACATCCCGCGAGCGCGAACAGCGCAAGCGCTGCGACCAGGCGCACCTTCATGGCGTGAACCTTCCTTAGGCGTATGCTTCTTTAGCGCCGCGCGCTGTGCGCACCAAGCGGCTGCGATCAGCCGCCGCTTTCCTTGCCGAGTTCGCGCGAGCGTTTCGCAGCGGCCGCAACCGCGCGGCGCAGCAGCGGGGCGAGCCCATCCGGCGCCTGAAGCACGTCGAGCGCGGCCTGCGTTGTGCCGCCAGGCGAGGTCACCTGCTTGCGCAACGCGGCGGCCCCTTCCTCGGTGGCCAGCATCAGCGCGCCTGCTCCCGCGACCGTCTGGCGCGCGAGCCGCTGCGCGACCTCGCGATCGAGCCCCTCCTGTTCGCCGACCGCCGCCAAAACTTCCGCAAGCAGGAAAACATAAGCCGGCCCCGAACCCGATACCGCGGTGACGACATCCATCAGCCGCTCCGCCGGGATCGGCTCGACATCGCCCAGCGGCGCCAGCAATTGCTCGACCAGCGCGCGATCGTTGGCGCTGCACGCCGCGCTTGGCACATAGGCCGTCACGCCGCGGCCGATCTGGCCGGGCGTGTTCGGCATCGCGCGCACCACGCGGGAGCGCCCGAGCACGCGCGTCAATGTGGCGATCGAAACGCCGGCCATCACCGAGAGAATGAGTGTGTCCGGGCCGATGAAGCCGCGCACGCCTTCGACCGCCTGCAGAAACGCCTGCGGCTTCACCGCGAAGACGACGATGTCGACCGGCCCCTGGTCGGGCGGATTGAGCACCGCGCCGACGCTTTGCAAAGCCTCGGCTAGGCGTTCATCGAAATGCGGCTCGAGCACTGTCAATTCGAGGCCGCCGCCGCGGCGCACGGCCTCCACCCATCCGCGCACCAGCGCGCCGCCGAGCTGCCCCGCGCCGATCAGCGCGATGCGCGGAACCTCGAGCCCGCTCATCTCATGTCACGCCTCGCCCGCCGTTTCGAACATCGCGGCCTTGGCCGCATCTTCCGGCGAGCGCCCGCTTTCGAACAGATAAGCGAACGCGGGATAGAAGCGATCGGCGGCATCGAGCGCGGCGGCGAGCAGGGCCTGGATTTCGCCCATCGAGATTTCGTCCCTACCGATCATCGGCAGCGAATGGCGGAAGATCACCGAGCCGTCGTCGCTCCAGACATCGAAATGCCCAAGCCAGAGATTTTCGTTGATCAGCGCGGCCAGCCGCGTGGCGTCGCCCAGACGCGACATCGGCGCGCGCAGATCGAAGCCGAGCGTGAACAATAGCGCCGGCAATTCCTCGCGGAAGCTGAAATAGCCCGCCGCGCCAGCCCATGGGCCGTCGAAGGAGAATTGCACGTCGCCGTCGTCGGCGCGCTCCACCGCGAAGCGGTCGTCGGAGGCGACGATCGCCTCCACCACGTCGAGCGGGTCTGCGGAGTCCAGGCTTTCGTCGTCGACATAGAGATCCATGGCGGTCCCCCAATAGAGAGCGTCGCTCTCACGCCTCCTGCGCCCTCGCCGGAGGCTGGCTTCATCCGCCCTTGGACCGCGGGTTTCGCCCCGCGGCGAATCAATCCCCAACCCAAGCTATGGGCGTTCGGGGTGCGCTGCAACATCGCGCCTGCGATCGGCCCCGCTAGCCGGCGAGGCGCCGCTCCAGCGCCTCAAGCCGGGCGCGAAGATCGTCGGCCTCGGCGCGCGCGTCGGCGGCGAGCTGTTTGACGGCCTCGAACTCGTCGCGGCTGACGAGATCCATATCCGCGACGACGCGATCCGCCTGGGCGCGCAGGAAGGTCTTGGCCTCCGCGGTAAGCCCCTGGGCCATGCCCATGGCCCCGGTCATCAATTTGGCCACGTCGTCGAACACGCTGTTTTGGCTTTGCATTTGCGCCTCTTCTCCGCAGTACTTAGAAAGCGCCCCGCCCGGCGGCAACGCAATCCCTGCGCCCGACGCTGCGGCCGAAAGGCGCCCTGATGCTCGAAGCCGCGCTGGACTTCCCCAATCTGGACCCGATCGCGCTCAGCCTCGGCCCCTTCCAGCTGGGCGACCTGACCATCGGCCCGCTGCATCTGCGCTGGTATGCGCTGGCCTACATCGCCGGGCTGATGCTGGGGTGGCGCTACATCGTGCATCTGGTGCGCGCGCCGCGGCTGTGGGGCGCGCAGACCGCGCCGATGACGGCCGAGCAGACCGACGATCTCCTGTTCTGGGCGACCATCGGCGTCATCGTCGGCGGGCGGCTCGGCTATGTCGTCTTCTACAAGCCCGACATGATCTGGCTTGATCCGCTGTCGATCCCCGCGCTCTGGGAAGGCGGCATGAGTTTTCACGGCGGCCTGATCGGCGTGATCCTGGCGATCGTGTATTTCGCAAGGTCGCGCAAAGCGTCGCTGCTCAGCGTCGGCGATTGCGTGGCCGCGGCGACGCCGATCGGATTGTTCTTCGGGCGCATCGCCAATTTCGTGAACGGCGAATTGTGGGGCCGGCCTTCGAATGCGCCGTGGGCGATGACGTTTCCCGGCGCGGGCCCGCTGCCGCGCCATCCGAGCCAACTCTATGAGGCGTTTCTCGAAGGGCTCGTGCTCTTCATCGTGTTGCGCGTCGCCACGCATCGTTTCAACGCGCTGCAAAAACCGGGGCTGACGACGGGCTTGTTCCTGGTCGGCTACGGGCTTTCGCGCGCGCTGGTGGAGGTCGTGCGCGAGCCGGATTCGCACATGCCGGAAGCGCTGCAAGGCTATGTGACGATGGGCATGTTGTTGTCGCTGCCGATGATCGCTGCGGGCGTGTGGCTCACGCGCCGCGCGCTGAAGCCTGCGTGACGCTGCGCGCCCGCATCGCGCGGCAAGTGCGGGCGAACGGCCCGATGACTGTCGCCGAGTTCATGACCATTGCGCTGCACGATCCGCGCGACGGCTATTACGCAAACGCCGACCGCATCGGCCGCGACTTCATCACCGCGCCCGGCGTTTCGCAGATGTTCGGCGAACTGATCGGCGCATGGTGCGCGCACGAATGGCGCGCGATGGGGTCGCCCACGCCGCTGCAACTCATCGAATTAGGGCCGGGCGACGGAACCCTGATGCGCGACGCGCTGCGCGGCATGCGCAGTCAAAGCGATTTCATCGCCGCCGCCCGCGTCACGTTCGTTGAAGCAAGCCCCAGTCTGCGCGCGGTGCAGACGCGCACCCTCGCCGGCCTGGCTGATGCGACGCATGTCGAGCGTCTGGAGGAGGTCGCGCCCGGGCCAAGCGTGATCGTCGCCAACGAGTTTCTCGATTGTTTCCCCATTCGACAATTTGTGCGCGATCGCGGCGTCTGGCGCGAGCGCCTCGTCGGCGCGCACCCGACCCAGGAAGACACGCTTGTGTTTGCGCTCGCGCGCGATCCGCTGCCCGACGATTCGATCCTTCCCGAAGCCCTGCGCGGCGCCGGCGAAGGCGCGATCGCCGCCTTCGCGCCGCAGCTGCCCGCGTTCACCGATGCGGTCGCCGCCCGCCTGCGCGGGCATGGCGGCCGCGCGCTGTTCATCGATTATGGCGACGGGCCCGGCGGCGACACGCTGCAGGCGGTGCGCCGCCATCGCAAGATCGATCCGCTCGAGGATCCCGGCGGATCGGATTTGACCGCGCATGTCGATTTCGGCTTGGTCGCGCGCGAGGCGCTGCGCTGCGGCCTCGCGGTACACGGCCCGCTGCCGCAAGGCGCATGGCTCATGGCGCTGGGCCTTGCGCAGCGCGCCGCCGCGCTCGCGGCGCGCCACCCCGATCGTGCGCAAAGCTTCGCCGACGCCGCCGCGCGCTTGACGGCGCCGGACCAAATGGGCTCGCTGTTCAAAGTCCTATGTCTTTCACCCATCGCTACGCCCGCTCCGGCCGGGTTCTAGAACCGTCGCTGCCGCCGCGCTTCACCTCGGCGGCGCTGGCGCGTCTGCCCGGGGTGCGGCACGGCTTCTTCGGGCGCGAAGGCGGCGTCTCGGCCGGCGTGTACGCCACGCTGAACGCCGGCCAGGGCTCGCGCGACGACGCCGCGTCGGTCGCCGAGAACCGCCGCCGCATCGCGGCCGGGATCGGCGTTGCGCCTGAGCGTCTCGTCGGCGTGCATCAAGTGCATTCCGCGATCGTGCATCGCGTCGCGGCGCCATGGCCCGACGCGCGGCCGGAAGGCGACGCGCTGGTCACCACCGAGCCAGACCTGGCGCTAAGCGTGCTGACCGCCGATTGCGCACCCGTGCTTCTGGCCGACAGCCAGGCCCGCGTGATCGGCGCGGCGCATGCGGGCTGGCGCGGCGCGCTTGGCGGCGTGCTCGAGGCGACCGTCGCCGCGATGGCCGCGGCCGGCGCTGCGTCGACGCGCATCACCGCCGCCATCGGCCCCTGCATCCGCCAGCCGAGCTACGAGGTGGGGCCGGAGTTTCGCGCCGCCTTTCTGGAGGGCGACGCGGCCAGCGCGCCCTACTTCCGGCCCGGCGCAGGCGATCGCCTGCTGTTCGACCTGCCAGGCTATTGCAACCATCGCCTCCGCCGGGCCGGCGTCGAGCGCGTCGACGCCCTGGCGCTCGACACGTATTCCGACCCCACCGCGATGTTCAGCCATCGCCGCAGCGTGCATCAGGGCCATTCCGATTACGGCCGCAATTGCGCGGTGATCGCACTCGAGCCGTAACGCGTGTCCGCGCGGCCACAACCGGCCGCCGCGTTACAAAAATGTCGTCAAGCCGTTGCCCGCGCGCCGCATTCGAGTCAGGGAAGCGCAGGGCTGAACAGAATCGTGGGTGCTGGCGATGAAGCTGTTGTGCGGCAACGCGAACAGGCCATTGGCCCTCGCCATGGCGAACCATCTCGACACGCCGCTGGCGGAAGCAGAATTTCGCCGCTTCAAGGACAATGAAATCTTCGCCGTCATTAACGAAAACGTCCGCGGCGAGGACGTGTTCCTGATTCAATCCACCAGCTATCCCGCCAACGACAATCTGATGGAATTGCTGATCGGCATCGATGCGCTGGTCCGCGCCTCGGCGAAGCGAATCACCGCCGTCATTCCGTATTACGGCTACGCTCGCCAGGACCGGAAGGTCGGCGGCCGCACGCCGATCTCGGCGAAGCTGGTGGCCAATCTGATCGCCGGCGCCGGCGCCGACCGGGTGCTGACGCTCGAATTGCACGCCGGCCAGATCCAAGGCTTTTTCGACATCCCGACCGATAATCTCTTCTCCACGCCGGTGCTGGAGCAGGACATCCGCGCCCGATATGGCGATCTCGGCGATCTGATGATCGTGTCGCCCGACGTCGGCGGCGTGGTGCGCGCGCGCGCGCTCGCCAACAAGTTCGGCGCCGATCTCGCCATCGTCGACAAGCGCCGCCCGGCCGCGGGCGAAAGCGAAGTGATGAACATCATCGGCGACGTGCGCGGCCGCCGCTGCATCCTGGTGGACGACATTGTCGACAGCGCCGGCACGCTGTGCAACGCCGCCGCCGCCCTGATGGAGCACGGCGCGACCTCGGTGTCGGCCTATGTCACGCACGGCGTGCTTTCCAACGGCGCGGTCAAGCGCGTGGACGGCTCGGCGCTGAAGGAACTGGTCGTCACCGATTCCATTCAGCCGACCGAGCAGACCCTCAAGAGCGCGCGCATCCGCGTGGTCTCGGTCGCCGCGCTGATCGGCGAGGCGATCTGGCGCATCGCCAACGAAAAGAGCGTCAGCGTCCTGTTCGAATAGGCGCGGCCAGCGCCTGCGCCAGCGTCGTTTCGTCGAAATAGGTTTCGCGTTCCCGACGTGCGATCGCCGCGATCGTTCCGTCGAACCGCGCGCGCCAGGCGATCAGGCGGCTCTCTTCAGCAAGAAGCGTCTGCGGGTGCGCCAGCGCGCGGGCGGAGGCTTCCAACGCCGCACGTTCGCGCGCGAAGCTACGCTGAGGCAAGCGCTCGACGATCCGCCCGATCATGTCGCGCGCGGCGAGCGCGACGGCGGCTTGCGTCGGATCGTGCGTCAACGCCGCGACGGCGCGGCGCACGTCGTCGGCCGCGCTGCCCACGCTCAGCGGCGCGCGATAGCCTTCGGGGCTGGGGCAAGCGTCCCGCTCCAACGCGGCGACATAAGCGGTCAGGGCCGCGATGACGTTTGGATCCTCGGCGCCTTGAAATTCATCAACCACGACGCCGCGGATGAAATCCTGCAAGGATGGCGTTTCGTCGACGCCGAACGCGTCGCGTTGGGCGGCGTCCACGAGGCTTGGAATATCGCGCGGATTGAGCACGCCGTCGCCGCGCACCGCGCTCGACCAGCTTGACGTCACGTCGGCGGCGCCTGCGCGATCGGTCAGCTCGGGCAGAAAAAACGCGGCGTTGCGCGCGCCATTGGTGTGGCAGGCGTGACAGCTCAAGCCGATGCGCGCCGCTGGCCCGCCGAGTACGAACGGCGAGCGGAACAGGGCGCGGCCGGCCTCGGCTTCGATCGGCGCAGCAGCCATGCATTCCGGGGCTTCTGACAGGAGCAAAGCGGCGTCTTGCGCAGGCGCCATCCAAATCTGCTCGCGCACAACCACCGGCGCATCGCCTGCGGCGCCCAGCGCGGCGGCGGCGCACGCCATTTGCGCGATCGTGCGCGCGATGCGCGTCACTGCGCCGCGACGATCCGGCGGTTCAGCGCCTCGCGCTCCGCGCAGCCATAGGGGCACAAACGATCGAGCTGCGCCAATTGCGAGCGCGCATCCTCCAGCCGCCCCGTCTGCACAAAGTGCTCGCCGAGATATTCGTGGGCGCCGCGATGATCGGGGTCGATCGCCAGCGCGCGCCGATAAAACGTCAGCGCGGCGTCGGCGCGGCCCAGGCGGCGGCTGGTGAAGCCCAGATAGGTCAACACGTCAGGGTGCGGGCCGAGCGCGATTTCGGCGCGCTGAAACGCGTCGAACGCCGCGGCGAAGTTCCCTGCATTGGTTTGCGCGACGCCCTCCGCATAGGCCGCGCGGCCCTCCGCTTCGCCAGGAAGCAGCCAGCCGGTCGTCGGCGACGCGGCCGGCGCAGCGGACAAAGCCTGGACGATCTGCGCATGCGCCGCCTGCAGTTCTGCGCGGCGCGCAGGCGTGCAGGCCGCGCACGCGGCGATCGCCGTCTCCAATGCGACGCGCTGCTCGTCGGCCTTGGCGCGATCGCCCAAGTGCAAATGCGCCAGGGCGAGTTGCACCCGCGCATCCGCAGGCGCAGCGTCATCGCGCGCGGCGCGTTCGAAGGGGCGCACGGCCTCGTCATGCCGACCGAGGCCGACATAAGCCAGACCCAACGCGTAATTGGCGGATGCGTCGTCGCGCGCGACGCGCTGCACGCGGCGCAGATCGCGCAGCGCGGCTTCGTAATCGCCGCGCTGCAGCGCCGCCACGCCGTCGCGGTAGGTCGCGGCGACGTCGAACCCAGGGCCGCTCGGCGCGCTGGCGCCGCCGGCGCCGCCGCCCCCGCCTGAACCCGCTGCGCCTACCAAGGCCAGAGCGAACGCCGCGCTGATCACGATCGCGATGCGTTGCAACAGACGGGCGTGCGCCATGGGGCTTCTCCGTTTTGCGGCCTATCCGTAGGCCTCGACGGTTTGCAGGCCAACACCCATTTCAGTGATCGCGCAAAAATGCGCTTCTGGACTGCTTGGCTCGAAAGGGCGTGGAGACGTGAGATGCCACATGGGATTGCGAGGGTCTTCCGCCGTGCGGCGATGGCCACGGCGGCCGCCCTGCTCGCGGCCTGCTCCGTGACCGCCGACGAGCCCGAGACGAGCCGCTTTCCCACGTCGAGCGCGTTCCCGGCAGGGACCATGGAGCGCTTCACGTTCGCGGCCGGCGTGCCCGAACAATGGCGGCTTTCGGCCCTGCGCACGCCCGATCGCGCGGCTGCGCCGTGGCGCATCGTGGTGATCACCGGCACGCCGTCTTGGTCTGAATATTGGGCGCCGACGATCGCGCGCATCGGCGCCGACCGCGAGATGATCGTCGTCGATCGCCCCGGCTTCGCGCAAAGCGAGCCTTCGACCGCCGTCACCGATCTCGAAACCCAGGCGCAGGCGCTGTCGCCGCTGCTGGCGGGCGATCCCGCCCAGCGCGTGCTGGTCGTCGGCCAATCCTACGGCGCGCCGATCGCCTCGCTGATGGCGCGCGCCTATCCCGAGCGGGTGCAGGCGCTCGTGCTGGCCTCATCCTATTTCGGCGAGCGGGGGCCGACGGCGCGGCGCCTGTTCGGCGTCGGCGCGCTGGTGAAGCCGCTCTTGCAGCGCGACCTGCGCAATTCGATCACCGAGGTGCAGCGCCAAGGCCCGCAATTGCCCGCTGCGTTCGCGGCGCTGTCGACGCTGACGATCCCGAAAGTGTTCCTGCACGGCGACGCCGACACCTTCGTGCCGGTCTCGGCTGCGCAGCGCTGGGCTGCGGATTTCGGCGGGCGGTTCGTCGACGTGCCCGGCGGCGATCACTTCCTGAACGCCTGCTGCGTCGACGAGACCATCGCCGCCTTCGAACGCGCCATCGCCGACGCCGAAGCGCCGGGCGCAGCGGATCACCAGCGATAACGCCAGCTCGGCTGCGTCATCCCGACGAACGTCTCTTCGGAAAGGTCGCAATTGCGCGCAGCGACGTCGCGCAGGCACGTTGTCGTCTGGATCGTCTCCCAGCCCACGGCACTGAACGTCTCGGGCTTGAAGGCGTGCTCGGAGAGCAGCGGATTGGTCAGCGCTTGCGAGAACGCGTCGATCGCCACCAGGCGCAGGATGAGCGGCGGCAGCGGCGAATTCGGCTCAAGGTCTTCGCAGAACAGACCCACGAAAAAGTCGATCTCCGCCGGGCTCGCATAGACGCTCGCGAGGAAGGCGCGCACGTCCTTGTTCTTCGACACCTGCTTGAAGGATTTGGGGCGCGCCATCTTCACATAGGCGCGGTAGTCCGCATACGGCGCCATGCGGGCGTCGCGGTCCTGGCGTATGGAGGCCTGCTCCACATGCGCGAGCGCCGCTGCGGTGTTGAACGCGCCGAGCTTGCCGGCCTTCTGCGCGCTCAATCCGGTGAGCGCGCCGGCAAGTCCTGTCTCGATCAGAAGCGTGTTGTTCATGAAGGTCTGGCCGACCGGCACGTCGCGCTCGCCCCAGCGCATCGCATCGGGGATCAGCGCGTGCCAGCGATACAAGAGGCTGAATTCCGCGGTGATCCAGTTCGGCTTGTTCCACGGCGCTTTCCACGCCACGCTCGGATCGGCCATCAAGCGGAACGGCGCGGGCGTGATGTGGTTGATGTAATCCTCCACCACGATCTTGATGAAGCACACGATGACGACATTGCGCGCCACCTGAAACACCCGCTCGTCGTCCCAGTCGGGATGGTCGCGCTCGATGCGGCCGGCCAACCGATTGTGCTCGCGCAGGAACAGCGTGTTCATCGCCGAGACCTGCGGGGCGGAATTCACGCGGTCTCCGCCGACGGCGAAGATCGCCGCACGGCGCTCTGGGTCTTTGATTTTGTCGAAGCCGAGCGGCGGATCGAGCGCGGCGAAGTCCGCCTTCACCGCGCCGGCCGCATCGCACAGGAACGGCGGGAACTCCTCCGTCCCTATGTGTTGCGAGGCAAGCCTGCCTTTGCGGCCCGGCGTCTCCTCGCGCGTGCGCAACGCCAAGGTCTGTTCAGCCGTGCGGCCATAGAGCGGGCACAGATCGATCTCGTGGTTGGAGGTGTTGCGCCGGCGCACATGGTCCGGCTCGCCGTCTTCCGGCATGCGCGTGCGGATGAAGCCGTCGGTGAGATATTGCGCGAAGGCGGGGAACAGGCAGGTCGATTTGTCCGACAGGATTTGCCCGCCGCGCCGCGCAAACAGCGGCGCCAGCGCCTCGGGCGCAGGATCGGTCCGCGACGGGACGGCCGGCAGGTGCCGCGCGCTCCAGCTGCGATCCGTCATCGAGGTCCAGGACACGTAATCATGGACGGTGGAATGGATGTGCGGGCGGTGGCGCGCCTTGTTCACCGTCGCGTTGATCGCGGCCCGGTTGATCAACCGAGCGAGCCAGGGCCAGCGCGCCGCCAGCCAGGAGATCACCGCAACAAGCCATCGCGGCCAGCCTTGGATCATGGTCCCCCTCCATTGATGCGCCTGCGACCCGCAAGTAGCGCCGCCAACCCCAACGAATTTCAAGTCAAAGTTTCGCGGCGTGACCGCCGCCACACCGGGTTGTCTTTGGCCGTCCCGGCCCAACGACGCGCACAGTAAAGCACCGCTGCACTGCAATATTTGCCAGACGTAGAAGTGCAGCCTAGGCTTTTGCAGCCAAAAAAACGACATTCACTGGTAATGACTTGCAGTATCGCAAAGACATAGACGGATTGCGCGCTGTCGCAGTGCTTCCGGTTGTATTGCATCACGCTGCGTCCCCGCTCGCACCCGGCGGTTTCGTGGGTGTGGATATTTTCTTCGTCATATCAGGGTACTTGATAACGCTTATGCTTCGCGATGCGATGGCGCGCGACGCGTTCTCGCTGTTCGACTTTTACGAGCGCCGCGTGCGGCGCATCCTGCCCGCGCTGTTCGTGATGCTGCTCGCCGTCATGGCGGCGGGCTTCGTGCTGCAATTGCCGCACGATTATCGCGCCGCCGCCGGATCGGGCGCCGCAACGACCGCGTTTCTCTCGAACGCCTGGTTCAGCGTGTGGGCGACCGACTATTTCTTTCCGGGCTCCGACTTCGCGCCGCTGCTGCACACCTGGTCATTGGCCGTCGAGGAGCAATTCTACCTCGTCTTCCCGCTTGTTCTTCTGGCCGCAGCGAAACTTCGCGCCGGCGCGCTCCCGGTGATCGTCATCCTCTCCGCCGCCTCGTTCGCGCTCTCGCTGTGGTGGACCGATCATGATCATGTGCGCGCGTTCTACGCGACGCCCGCGCGCGCCTGGGAATTGGGCCTTGGCGCGGCGCTCGCCCTGGCGACCTGGCCGCAGCGGGCGCCGCGTTGGCTCCGGGAAGCGATGGCCGTTCTCGGGCTCGCGCTGATCGCGACGGCGATCGCAAAATTCGACGAGTCCACGCGCATGCCGGGATGGGCTGCGATCGCGCCAGCCTTGGGCGCGGCGCTCATTATTGCGGCGGGATCCGGGGGGCGCTCATGGGCGACGGCGATCCTGAGCGCGCCGCCGCTCGTGTTCGTCGGCTTGATCTCATACTCGCTCTATTTGTGGCATTGGCCGCTGCTGTCGTTTGCGCGCATTCGGCTGGATGTCGTCGACCTGCCTTGGGCGGTTGCGACGGGATGCGTCGCGGCCGCATTCATTGTCGCGGCGGCGTCGTGGCGTTGGGTGGAGCAGCCGTTTCGTCGGCGCACCTTTCTGAATCGCCGCGCCGTTTTCGCCCTCTCTGCCGCCGGGGCGGCGACCATCGGCGCCGCATTTGCGGCGGTGTACATTTCGGACGGCGCGCCGCAGCGGTTCTCGCCCGCCGAGTTGAAGCTCGTCGCGGGGGGCGCTGATATCAATCCGCGTCGCCAGGAGTGTTTCGAAGGCCCGATCGATGCGCCCTGGTGCGCGGTCGGGGCGCCGGCGGCCGCTGCGGATTTCCTGTTCTGGGGCGACTCCCACGCCGACGCGCTGATGCCGGGCGTCGACGCCGCCGCGCGTGATGGGGAGTTGACGGGCGTCGTCGCCGGCCGCCTGGGTTGCCCGCCGCTGCTTGGGGTCGAGCGTCCCGATTACCCGACCTGCCGCACCTACAACGATGCGGTGATCGCGCGTCTGCGCACGCGGCCCGATATCGCCCATGTTGTTTTGTACGCCCGCTGGACGCTGTTCCACAGCGGCGTCCTCCTTCCCGGCGAAGAGGGGACGGCCATCGTGCTGCTGGATGCGGCGGTCCCGCAGGCGGCGCAGCCGCTGGAGGACGTCGTCGCGGCCGGTTTGGCGCGCACAGTCGCGGCGGTTCGCGCAACGGGACGCACCGTGACCATCATCGAGGGCACGCCGGAATTCGGCTGGGACGTGCCGCAGCGCCTCTTCGCCCAGGCGCGCTGGGGCGACCCGCCGCCCTCGCCGCCGACGCGCGCGCAGATTCTGACCCGCCATGCGCCGGTGCGCGCCCTGTTCGCCGCGCTGGCGCGCGATCCTGGCGTGCGCACCGTTTCGCTGCTCGCGCCCCTTTGCCCGGACGCCTGCGCCGTCACGCACGACGGACACCCGCTCTATGTCGACGACGACCACGTTTCGTCATACGCCGCCGTGCGCGTCCTGCGGCCCCACATCGCCGACGCCCTGGTCTGGGCGGCGCGCTGAATGGGCCTGTCTGCGCGATTGCCTTCGCAAGACCTTTCCGCTAGATACCCGCCTTCGTTTTTTCAGCACGCTGTTTTCCAGGGGCGCTCCGGTGTCGGGCATTATCTTGAACGTCGAACGTCGCGAGCGGACCGGCACGGGCGGGGCCCGCGCGACGCGCGACCAGGGGCTCCTGCCGGGGGTCATCTATGGCGGTCCCCGCGGCGCGGTGCCGATCGCGCTGAAACTGTCCGAGGTCGAAAAGGCCCTGCGTTCGGGCAAATTCCTGTCCCACATGGTCGAGATCGACCACAAGGGCGAGCGCCAGCCCGTCATTCCCCGCGAGATCCAGTTCCACCCCGTGTCGGACCGGCCGATCCATGTCGATCTGTACCGCGTCGAAGAAAATTCGGTGATCACGGTCGATGTGCCGGTTCGGTTCATCAACCAGGAAGCCTCGCCGGGCCTGAAGCGCGGCGGCGCGCTCAACGTCGTGCGCCACGTGGTGAACATGCGCGTGCCGGCGTCGAAGATCCCGGAAGAGCTCGTCGTCGATCTCACCGGCCTGAACATCGGCGACGTGGTGCACATTTCGGCGGTGAAGCTGCCGGAAGGCGCCCGCCCGACCATCACCGGCCGCGACTTTACGGTCGCCACCATCGTGGGCCGCGGCGGCAAGGATGACGCCGACGACGCGGCGCCCGCCGCCGACGCTGCAGCCGCTGCGCCCGCCAAGAGCTGACGCCGCCGCTCAGGCGCCGCCGCCATGGCGCGCCGGCGCATAGGATCGTCGCGCGATGCTGTTGCTGGTCGGCCTTGGCAATCCGGGCGCGAAATACGCCCACAACCGGCACAATGTCGGCTTCATGGCGATCGACGCGCTCGCCAAGGCGCACGGCTTCGCCGCGTGGCGCAAAAAGTTTCAGGGCGAGGTCGCCGAAGGCCACATCGGCGGCGTGAAATGCCTGGCCCTGAAGCCGCAAACCTACATGAACGAAAGCGGCCGCAGCGTCGGCGAAGCGGCCTCCTTCCATAAGCTGGCGCCGCACGACGTCGTCGTCCTCTATGACGAAATCGATCTCGCGCCGGGACGGTTTCGCATGAAGACCGGCGGCGGCGCGGCCGGCCACAACGGCATCCGCTCGATCATCGCGTCGCCGATCGGCGAAGGCTTTCGGCGCGGGCGCATCGGCGTCGGCCATCCCGGCGACAAGGCGCTGGTGCATGGCTATGTGCTCAACGATTTCGCAAAAGCCGAAGCCGCATGGCTCGATCCGCTGCTCGGCGCCATCGCCAAGGCTGCGCCGCTGCTGGCGCGCGGCGAGGATGAAAAGTTTCAGGGCGAAGTCATGCGCCTGGCGCCGGCGGAGAAGGTCGATCCGCGCCGGCCCGTCCGCGACGATCCGTGATTGCGTCTGTCGCAATGCGTTCCTAGGTCGGGGTTATGGTTGTCCTCATCCTGACGTACCTCCCGTCGCTTTTGTGCGGCATCCATGTCGTGCGCACCGGGCGAGAGATGTTCTGGTTGTGGCTGTTCATCATCGGCCCGCTGATCGCGCCGGCGTTTTATCTGTTCGCCGTCATCGTTCCCGAGATGCTCGGCGGGCGCACAGCCCGCACGCTGGGCCGCGCGGCGCGCCAGGCGATCGATCCCGAGCGCGATTATCGCGCCGCGAAGGCCGCGCTGGAGGACGCGCCGACGGTCGGCGCCCGGATGCGTTTGGCGCGCGCCGCCGAGGCGCTCAACAAATGGTCGGAAGCGGAGGCCTTGTGGCGCGACAGCGCCGTCGGGCAGTTCGCCGAAGACCCCGCCGTGCTGCTCGGGCACGCCTTGGCGCTCCTGGAGCTCGACCGCTACGGCGACGCGCTGGCGCGGCTGGAGGCGTTGGAGAAGCTCGGCCCCGAAGGCCATACGCCCGCCGCCGCGCTGGCCTTCGCACGCGCATATGAGGGGCTCGGGCGCAATGACGAGGCCGAAGGGCCGTACCGCTACGCGGCCGATCGCCTCCCGGGCCTGGAGGCGGCAGGCCGCTATGTGGCGTTTCTCGCGAAGGCCGGCCGTGCGGAAGATGCGCGGCTGGGGCTCGCGGAGGTCGAGCGCCGCTACGCCAAGATCAATCCGGCGCTGCGGGCCGAGGCGCGGCTTTGGCGCGATCTGGCGGCCAACGCGGTTGCGCAGGCGCCAGCCTAACGACCTCGCGGCCCCCAAAAGCAAACGGGCCGCCCTTAAGGGGGCGGCCCGCAGCATTCCATCGACGTTTGGTCGGCTTACTGAGCCGGGGCCGGGGTCGTCGTGGTGGTCGTGGTCGACTCGGTCGTCGTGGTCGTGGCCGCAGCCGGGTCAGCCGGGGCCGCAGCCGGGTCAACCGGGGCCGTCGCGTCAGCCGCCGGGGCTTCCGGAGCAGCAGCAGGCTCGGTCGTGGTGGTTTCGGTCGTGGTTTCCGTCGTGGTGGCGGTTTGGCCGCAAGCCGCAACGCCGAACGCCAGAACGGCCGCAACGCCCGCAGCCATCGCCAACTTGATTTTCGTCATAGGTTTATACCCCTCGTCCCGGCGTCGAAGAGTCAACGCCTGAGCGCGTCAATAGACAAGGTTTACGCGCTAAGGCAAGCACCCGCGTCGGGCGAGTGCTTGCGGATTTGCATAGCGGCGCGGCGCCGATGGGAAGCTTACCCCGCCGACATTTGAAACCGAGACCGCGCGCGGCACAACACAATGTTGCGCCCCGATTGGGAAGAATTCGCGGCGCCGGCCCGCCTGCCGATCAATTCCCTCAGTCAGCGCGGGGGTTTAGGCCTCCACCGCGGCGGTAAGGGCCTCTTCCAATTGGGCGAAGGTGGGCTGGTGCTCGCTCGGCACCGAGCCGCGGCCGATCTCGACCGAGACCTGGGCGGCGTTGCCGTGCAGGTGGGCGACGAGCACGTCCCGGATGATTCTGTAGAAGTGCCCCTCGTGCTCGACCACCGCGTTGAGCCGCGCCGCGATCGGCCCGACCAGACCGTAGGCGAGGAACACGCCGAGAAAGGTGCCGACCAGCGCCTTGCCGATCAGCAGGCCCAGCACTTCCGGCGGCTCATTGATCGCGCCCATGGTTTTCACGATGCCGAGCACCGCTGCGACGATGCCCAGCGCCGGCAACGCGTCGGCCGTGCCCTGCAAGGCGACGGCCGGGGCCAGCGCCTCGTGGTGGTGCTTTTCCAGCTGCTTTTCCATCGCGTCCTCGACCTGGTGCGGGTCGTCGAGGTTCATCGTCATCATCCGCAGCGTGTCGCAGATGAAATCGACGGCGAAATGGTCCTTCGAAATCTTGGGATATTTCTGGAAGATCGCGCTTTCCTCGGGCTTTTCGATGTGCGGCTCGAGCGCGACGATGCCCTTGGATTTCATCAGCTTCGTGAGCTGGAACAGCAGCGCCAGAAGGTCGGCGTAGTCCTTCTTGCCCCATTTGGGGCCTGCAGCCGCCTTGCCGAAGCCGGCGGCGACGCCCTTCAGAACCGAGACGTCGTTGGAGATGATCAGCGCGCCCAAGGCGGCGCCGCCGATCATCATGAATTCCATCGGCGCCGCTTCGATGATGACTTCGAAATGGCCGCCGGCGAGCGCGAAGCCCCCGAAGACCATGCCGAACACCACAGCGATGCCGATCAGCAGAAACATGACGCCCGGATTATCCCTAAGGATTGAGGACCTTAACGCCTGTTCATGGCATGCGCGGGCTTAACGCGCCGTTGCGCGAGTCCGATTCCGCACTGCAAAATGGCCGCACGGGGCGTCTTCGCCCCGGCCGCCTCCGAGTGCATCCCCCATGGCCGACGCGCCCGCGCCGGACCTGTCTGATGAAGATCGCCGCAAACGTTTCTACCTGCTTTACGGCGCGCTCTTCGTGGTCGGGTTCGGCAATTCCATGCTGTTTCCGCTGCTGCCGCCGCTGGTGCGCGAGCTGGGCCTGCCGGATTCCTCGATCGGCTGGATCTTTTCGCTGTCGGCGCTGATCTGGGTGTTCTCCAGCCCGGTCTGGGGCCGAGTGAGCGACCGGGTCGGGCGCAAGCCGATCGTCGCGCTCGGGCTGTTCGCTTACTGCCTGTCGATGGGCGCCTTCGCGCTGGTGGCGGCGCTGGGCGTGTGGGGCATGCTGCACGGCGTGTGGATTTTCGTCGGCCTGATCCTGACGCGGGCGATCTTCGGGCTGGCCGGCTCGGCCTCGAGCCCGGCGGCGCAGGCCTATGTGGCCGACCGCACCGCGCAAGGCGAACGCACCAAGGAGCTGGCGCTGTTGGGCTCGGCCTTCGCCATCGGCGGGGCGATCGGGCCGGCCGCCTGCGCCATGCTCGCCGCCGAACTTGGCCTGATCTTTCCCATCGGCTTGACCTCGGCGCTGGCCTTCATCGCCGGCGTCGTGCTCGTCCGCTTCCTGCCGGAGCGCCGCGCGCCCGCGCGCAAGGCGGAAGACAAGACGACGATGATGGATTCCTGGTCCCTGGCGCGGGATCCGCGCGTCGCGGCCTATCTCGGCTTCGGCGTGGCGCTTTCGGTGGTCACGGGCACGCTCAGCCAGATCTATTCGCTCTATGTCATGGACCGGCTCGGCGCGTCGGGCGAGCTGGGGGCAGAGCTGGCGGCGGGCGGCTTCGCCGTCGGCGCGCTGGCGATGCTTACCACCCAGATGGCGATCCTGCCGATGCTGAAGCTCGGCTCGCGCACGCTGATGATGGTGGGCTGCACCATCCTGTGCTTCAGCGTGCTGGTGCAGATTTGGGCGCCGAACTATTCCGCGCTGCTGTTTTCACAGATCCTCGCCGGCCTCGGCTTCGGCCTGGCGCGGCCGGGCTTCACCGGCGGCTCGTCGATGGCCGTGCGGCCGGACGAACAGGGCGCGGTGGCGGGCCTGGTGGTCGCCTCCAACGGGGCGGGCTTCGTGATCTCGCCGCTGACGGGCGGGCTCGCCTACCAATATCTCGGCCCCACCGCGCCGCTCTGGGCGTCGCTTGTTCTGCTGTTCGCCATGACGATTTTCGTCTGGCGCAGCCGGCGTCTACGCAACCTCGAAGCCGCCGACGCCGCGGGCCTCGATTCACCGCACTAGGACGGTTTCCCACTGCCCATCGCCCCGGTCTCGCTGCAAGCGAGAACCGGGGCCCATGTTTTCAAGGGTGTTTGAACATGGGCCCCGGAACAGGCTCCGCCTGTCCGGGGCGATGGGACGTTTCAGTCTTTTTGCGCAGACCTTTACTCGGGCCTATCGCGCCGCCGCGCGCACGGCCTCAAGCACGCCGGTCGTCGCGCGTCCGGTGACCGTGCGGCCAGCGCGGCGTTCGAAGGCTCGGATGGCGGTGCGCGTCTGGGTTCCGATCACCCCGTCGGCGGCGCCGGCGTTGTAGCCAAGCCTGTTGAGGCGGCGCTGCAACTCGCGCACGCCCGCGGCGTCGAGCGGCCGCGCTGCCGGCGCCGACGTCGGGTCCGGCGCCGTGACGCCGGCGGCCCGGCGCACGTCGTTGAGCAGCGCGGCGGTGGGGAAGCCGTCGGCAGGCAGTCCGCGCGACGCCTGGAACGCGCGCACAGCGCGGCGCGTGTTGGAGCCGAACTGCCCATCCGCGACCCCAGCCGAAAGCCCAAGGCCATTGAGCAGCGTCTGCAACTCCAGGATTTCGCCGCGCTGCAGCGATCCGAGTTCGGTCGGCCAGCGGGCGGCGAGCGTCGACGGCGCGCCGGCGAACCCGCGCGCCAGGAGGCTCACCGCAAGCGCGTAGCGGTCCGACGCGTTGTAGCGGCGGATGACCTGAAAATTCGGCAAGAGCAGCAGCGCCGGCCCCTGCGCGCCGGCGGGCAGAAACAATTCGGCCTCCGCCGCCGGATTGCTCGCCGCCCACGCCGCCGGCGCGCTCGCCGCAGGATCCGGCAAAGCCACGCCGGCCTGCGCCCACGCCGCGAGGGTCTGGCGGCGGCCGTCGGCCAGTTCGTAAGCGAACGCGGCCGGCAGGCGCACCTCGACGAAGGTGGGCTCGCCGGTGCGCCAGCCGCGATCCTTCAGGTAATTGGCGATCGAGGCGGCGATGTCGCCGGGATTGGTCCAGATGTCGCGATGGCCGTCGCCGTCCCAATCGGCGGCGGTGGTGAGATAGACGTCGGGCATGAATTGCGGCTGCCCCAGCGCGCCTGCCCAGGACGACCGCAATTCCTGCGGCCCAGCATAGCCGCGCTCGACCATCTCGATCAGCGCCAGCAGATAGGTCTCGAATTGCGCGCGCCGGCGCCCCTCGAAGGCGAGCGTGGCGAGCGCGCTCGGCGCCTCATAGGGCAGCGCGGCGCGGCCGAAATCGCTCTCAAGGCCCCAGATGCCGAGGATGATGTCGGGATCGACGCCGTAGCGTCCGGCCACCTGCAGCAGAACGGGGCCGAGCTCCGCGCGGCGCTGGCGGCCGCGCTCGATCCGGGACGCCGACACCGCGCGGTTCACATAATCCCACACCGGCGACACGAATTCCGGCTGCCGGCGGTCGGCGGCGATGACGTCGTCGTCGGGCGCAAGGCCGCTCAGCAGGCGGCGGACGATCTCAGGATCGCGCCCGCGTGAGACGGCGCGTTCGGCGAAGCCCGCGCGCCAGGCGTCGAACCCGACATCGCCGGAGGACGCGAAACTGGGCGCCGGCTGCGCGCAGGCCGGCGCGGCGAAGGCGGCGGCGAACATCGCCGCCAGGGCGAGAAGGAAGCGGCGTGCCATTGTGCATCCCCATGCCGGCAAAAGGCGTTGCCCTGCAATGGCGACGCCAATGTGGCGACGGGGCCTGGTCAAGCTGCGAGCAGATCCTTCACGCGCTGCACCAGCTGCTCCATCGTCACCGGCTTCGACATGTAGCTGACGCGATAATCCTCAAGGATCTTCGAGAAGCTTTCCGGCGCATAGCCCGACAGGAACAGCACGCGCGCGCCGCCGATCATCTCGGGCCCGGCGTGTTCGATCATTTCCGAGCCCGACATCACCGGCATGGATTCATCGGAGATGATGACGTCGAAGCCGCCCGGCGTGCGGCCAAGGATTTCCAGGGCCTCCTCGCCATGTTCGGCCTCGACGACGTCGTAGCCGCACTCGACCAGATTGCGCGCAATCGCGCGGCGCACGCCCGCCTGGTCTTCGACGAACAGGATTCGGCCGCGGCCTGAAACGTCCTTGCTCGGCCGGTTGAGCGCGGCGCGCTCGCGCTCGGCCATTTGCTCGATCTCATCCGGCGTCGGCTCGTATTCGGGCAGATAGATGCGGAAGGTCGTGCCGGCGCCGACGCGACTTTCAAAGAAAATGTAGCCGCCGGATTGCTTGACGATGCCGTAGCACGAGGCGAGGCCGAGGCCGGTGCCCTTGCCCTGCTCCTTCGTGGTGTGGAAGGGGCGGAATATTTTCGCCTGATGCTCGGGCTTGATGCCCATGCCGCTGTCTTGAATTTCGATCAGGGCATAGACGCCGTCTTCGATCGGGTGGTGGCCGAGCGCGCGCGCCTCCTGCGCGGTGGTGCGCGCGGTGCGGATGGCGAGTCGCCCGTCGCGCGGAATGCCGCCGCCCTTGGGCGTCATCGCATCGCGCGCATTGGTGGCGAGGTTCACCAGCACGCGTTCGATTTGCGTCTTGTCGACCTTCACATAAGGCAGGTCGCGGCCATGCTTGAGATCGAATGAAATCGCCGCGCCCATGACGCGCCGAATCAATTCCTGACGCTCGCCGATGAAGTCGGCGACCTTCACCACTTCGCGCTTGAACGTCTGCTGGCGCGCATAGGCGCGCAGCATCTCGGACAATTCCTGCGCGCTGGTGGCGTGGTCGCGGATTTCGCGCAGCAGCGGATAGTCGGCGTCGCCGACGGGGTGGCGCAGCAGCAGCGAGCCGCAGGTCTGCATCACGACCGTGAGCAGATTGTTGAAATCGTGCGCGACGCCGGCGGCGAGCTCGCCGATCTCGCGCATCTTTTCGCTCTGCGCGAGGCGCTGTTCGAGCTCGCGCTGGTCGGAGACATTGACGACATAGGCGATCGCGCCGCCCTCGACGCCGCGCGCGAACTGTACATGCACCGACGCGGAGGACGCGCCCGCGAGCTGCAATTCGATCGGCTCGGCGCCGGCGCCGCGCAGGCGCTGCGTCAAAGCGTTCGCGCCTTCCGAAGCGTCGAACAGATCGGCGAAATGCGCGCCGGGCGCGGCGCGGCCGGCGGTCATGTCCATGAGCGCGGGATTGGCGTCGAGGATGGAGGCGGTGGCGGGGTCGGCGCTGTCGAGCACGGCCGCGCCGAACGGCGCGTGCTGGAACACGATGTCGGGCGCGGCGGTCCGCGCGCCGGTCTGCTCGACTTGCGGCGGGGCGAACGGCGCCTCGTCGTCGGCGAAGAACACCAGTGTGCGCATGGCGCTGTCGGCGTCGGCGCCGAGCGCGACGAAGGTCAGCGCCTGGGCGCGCGTCTCCACGCCGTCGCGCGCGCGCAGCGTGACCGGCGCGCGCGTGGCGCCGAAACTGCGCCGTTCGCGGCGCAGGAATTTCGCGCCGTCCTCCTTCACGAAATCACGCACGCGCAATTTGTTGGGATCGTCGCCCACGCCCAGCACGGCGCGCAGGGCGCGGTTCATGTATTGGATCTGCCCGTCGGGCCTGGCCACGAAAAAGCCGATCGGCGCGTCGTCGAGGAACAGCGGGCGCTGCTCCTCCGCCGCCGCGCCTTCTTCGGCCACGCCGATCTGGCGCAGGCGCCACAGCACGCGCCCGCCCGGCATTGCGCCCACCGACGCCTCGTAGCGCAGCGGTTCGCCGCCGGACGACAGGGTCGTCGGCGGCAATTCCTCGCGCCGGCTCAAGC
Source organism: Hyphomonadaceae bacterium (assembly GCA_033764725.1). Lineage (GTDB taxonomy): Bacteria > Pseudomonadota > Alphaproteobacteria > Caulobacterales > Aquidulcibacteraceae > RI-43. The sequence continues at coordinate 53,851 of JANRIR010000067.1, read as the reverse complement.
CCGTGCCGGCCGCCTTGGACAGCCGGAACATCGGCGCCGACAGCATCGGATCGGCCCCGAACAGGCGGCTCATGACCGGCGGGCGATCGCTGTCGCCCAGCGCGCCGGCGATCTCGGCGAGGGTGAGATAGGCGTGGTTGGCGGCGATGGGGCTCAAATTGCGGTCGGTGACAAGCGCCGCCTCATCCATCGCATCCAGCAGGACGAGGTCTGTCTTGGCGTTGGCGAGCGCGAGCGTCTCCATCGCGCCGCGCTCCGGGAAGGGGCCGAGCACCCGCCCCGCGCCGCGCGACATGAACACGAACAGCACCATGCCCGCCGCGAAGAGCAGGATCAGCAGCAGCGCGCCGACCTGGCCGACCTCGCGCCCCGCCGTCAGCGCGATCCCGGCCGCGCCGAGGCCCAGCACGACCGCCGCCCAGAACGCCATCTGGAGGAGATCAGGCCTTCGTCCCGAATGTTCGCTATGGTCCGTCATTGCGCTCGCCTGCCGCACCCTGTGTTGTTCACCGATTCGGTCCGACTTGCGGCGCCCGCCGCCGGCCGAGCCGCATGACCACCCCAATCACGCGCGCCACCGCCTCGTAATGCTCGCGCGGGATCGGCGCATCGATGTCGGCGGCGGCGAAGAGCGCGCGCGCCAGGGGCGGGTCCTCGATGATCGGCACGTCGTGCGCTTCGGCGATTTCGCGGATTTTGAGCGCCACTTCGTCGACGCCCTTGGCCAGGCAGACCGGCGCCGGCGTCTCGCCCTGCACATAGCGCATGGCGACGGCGTAGTGCGTCGGGTTGGTCACGACCAGCGTGGCCTTCGGCACGTTCGCCATCATGCGCTTTTTCGACCGCTCGGCGCGGATCTGACGCAGCTTGGCGCGCACGTGGGGATCGCCTTCCGATTGGCGGAACTCCTCTTTCAATTCGCGGCGCGTCATGCGCTGACGCTCGAGATAGCTTTGCCGCGTGAAAACATAGTCGACGCCGGCGACCACGCCCGAGGCGAACGCCAGCGCGAACATCAGCGACACCGCGCGTTCCTGCACGAACGGCAGCCAGCCGGCGGGATCGACCGTCGGCAGCATCTGCATCGCCGCGTCGTGCGGCCACAGCGCCCAGACAAGCGCCACGCCGACGATGATGAACTTCGCGACGGTCTTGAGAAATTGCGCGACCGCCTGCTTGCCGAAGACGCGCCCGAAGCCCTTGATCGGATCGATCTTGTCCAGCGTCGGCTTGAGCTTTTCGCCGCTAAGGGTGGGCTGATCCTGCACATAGCGCGCCGCGATCCCGGCGAACGCCAAGCCAAGCGCCGCGAGACCAACCGCGGCCATCGCTTTCGTCGTCGCCGCGAACGCCATGTCCTGCAGCGACGCCGGATCGATCGGCGCCTGCGCGGCGTTGGCCAGAAACCCCGTGAGGTCGCGCGCCAATTGCGCCGACATCGGCCCGCTCAAATAGGCGAGCATCGCCGTGGCGGCGAACAGCGAGAACGCCGCGCCGATTTCCGGCGTCGAGACGATGTCGCCGCGCCGCCGCGCCTCCTGCAATTTGTGCGGGGTGGCCTCTTCTGTGCGATCGTCCTTTTCGGTCTGCTCAGCCATCGCTCACCCGATCGCGGCGGTGAAGCGCTCGACGCTGTCGAGCCAGACGAGCATGCCCGCAGAAAGGCCAAGCGCGAGCAGCATGAACGCGCCCATCAGCTGCAGCGGCAGCGCCACGAAAAACACCTGGATGGTCGGGATCAGCCGCGCCAGCGCGCCGAGGCCGAGGCGAAAGATGAGGCCGCCCAGCACCATCGGCGCTGCGATCTGCACGCCGACGCGAAACGACGTCGCCACGGTGTCGAGCGCGAGATCCGCCGCATCGCCGAGCGACGGCATGCGGCCAGGCAGGAACAGCTGATACGAATTCACCGCGCCGGCGATGAAGGCGTGATGCAGATCGGTGGCGAAGATCAGCGTCACGCCGAGAAGGCTCAGGAATACGCCGAACGCCTGGCTGGACTGCGTCATCGTCGGGTCTGCTGTCTGGGCGAAGGCGAGCCCGGATTCCAGGCCCATGATCTGGCCTGCGGTGGCCAGCGCGCTCATCAGCAGCCGCGCCGCGCCGCCGATGATCAGCCCGATCAGCAATTCCACGCCGATCAGGCCGGCGGCCGCGACGCTCGAGGCCGGCGCGGGCCCGATCTGCGCCGACAGCGCCGGCGCCAGCAGCGCCGTCAGCAGCAGCGCGAAGCCAAGGCGCGCACGCGGCGGCACGGCCGGCTCGCCGAAACCGGGCAGCAGCATGAGGATGGCGCCGATGCGCGCGAAAATCATCGCGCCGGCCCACAGATCGACGCCGTAGAGCGTCATCGCGCAGGCCCCTAATAGGCGGCGATGCGCTGGAACACGTCCTGCGCAAAGCGCCCCAAAAGGCCGCCCATGATCGGCATGAACAGCAGCAGCGACACGAAGATCGCCAGGATCTTCGGCACGAACACCAGGGTCTGCTCCTGGATCTGCGTCAGCGTCTGCAGCAGCGACACGATCAGACCGACGACCAGCCCCACCAGCATCGGCCCCGCCGCGATCAGCACGGTCAGCCAGATCGCCTCGCGGCCGATGTCGAGCACTTCGGCGCCTGTCATGGCGATCTCCGGGGGCGAGTCGGCAATTTTTGCCGACGCGGCGGATCAAGCCTTGGTCAAGGTTAATGGACCGTTGATCGACGCCGCCTTGCGTCCCGGCGCAGGCGGGCTAAGTGCTGCGCCCGAACCGAGGGGGACCGTCATGCTCACACGCCGCACCGTTCTGCTGTCAGGGGCCGCGCTCGCCGCGTGCGCCACGCCGCCCGCCGCCGCCGACCAGACTGAAGCGTTCAACGCCTATCACGAGGCGCAGTTCGAGGCGCGGCTCGACCGCGACCCGCAATTCGCCACGCAGCTTGGCGACAAGCGCGGCTACGACCGCTGGACCGACCCTTCCGCCGCCGGGGACGCCGCGGAGTCCGCCGCGCTCGAGGCCTGGGTCGCCGGCATGAAGGCGCAATTCGACCCCGCGCGGCTGAGCGCGGATGCGCAGCTCACCTGGCGTCTGGCGGAATCAGCTCTGGAGCGCGACCGCGCGCAGCGGCCCTGGCGCGAGCACGCCTATATCTTCAATCAGATGTTCGGCGCGCAATCGACGCTGCCGGTGTTCCTGATGAACCAGCACCGCGTCGATACGGTTGCGGATGCCGAAGCCTATGTGGCGCGGCTCAACGGCCTGAAGCCGCATCTGGAGGCGCTGACCGCGCGGTCGCAGGACGCAGCCCGGCGCGGAATCCTGCCGCCGCGTTTCGTCTTCGATTACGTCCTTGCCGATTGCCGCAACCTTCTGGCCGGCGCGCCGTTCGCCGCCGGGGCCGATGCGCCGTTGTGGGCGGACGCGCAGCGCAAGATCGCAGCGCTCGACGCGCCCGATGCGCAAAAGGCGCAGCTTGCCGCCGCCGCGCGCGCCGCGCTCACCGACAGCGTGCAGCCGGCTTACCTGGCGCTGATCGCGGCGTTGACTGCGCAACAGGCCCAAGCCAGCCAAGACGACGGCGTCTGGCGGCTGCCCGATGGCGAGGCCTATTACGCCCACCAACTCGCGATGATGACGACGACGGCGATGTCTGCGCGCGAGATCCATGAGCTCGGCTTGGCTGAGGTTGCGCGCATCGAAAACGAAATGCGCGCGCTGGCGCGCCAGGTGAATTTCGCGGGAGACCTGCCGGCGTTTTTCCGCCACGTCGAAGGCGATCCGCGCCACTTCCTGCCCAACACGCCGGAGGGCAAGGCGGAGTACATCGTGCGCGCCCGCGCCGCCTTGGACGCAATGAGCGCCCGCCTGCCGGACTATTTCGCCACGCTGCCGCGCGCGCCGCTCGAGGTGCGCGCCGTGGAGGCGTTCCGCGAACAATCGGCGGGCCTGGCCTTCTATCAGCGCCCCGCCCAGGATGGGTCCCGCCCGGGCATCTATTATGCCAACACCCAGAACATGCGCGGCCTGCCGCTCTATCAGCTCGAGGCGCTCGCCTATCACGAGGGCGTGCCGGGGCATCACATGCAATTGTCGATCGCGCAGGAGAGCGAAGGCGTGCCGCGCTTCCGCCGGCTTGCGCCCTACACCGCCTACAGCGAAGGCTGGGGCCTCTATTGCGAGGGCCTCGCTAAGGACATGGGTTTCTACCAGGATCCCTATTCCGATTTCGGACGCCTGACGCTGGAGCTGCGCCGCGCCATTCGGCTCGTCGTCGACACCGGCCTGCACGACAAGCGTTGGACCCGCCAACAAGCGATCGACTACATCCTCGCCACCCAGCCCGGCGAAGAAGATCAGGCGCGCCGCGACATCGACCGTTACATCGTGATGCCGGGCCAAGCCACGGCCTACAAGATCGGCCAGCTCGAGATCCTGCGGCTGCGCGAAGCCGCGCGCGCGCGATTGGGCGCACGCTTCGACATCCGCGCCTTCCATGACCTCGTTCTGCGCGCCGGCCCGATGCCGCTCGACATGCTGCGCGCGCGGGTGGACGCCTGGTCGGGAGCGTAAGCGCACAGCTCGAGTGTGTGCCTAATGTCACAGCGTGACGGCCAAACATCGAACATGGCCAGTTCCTTGCATCCGAATCGACAGAGAGGCGTATCCTCTCTCGCGGGCGTGGATGGAGGGGATGATGTGGACGTGGCTGAAAACCCTGTTTCGCCGTCGTGACGACGATTTTACTGCGCGGCTGTTAGCGGATTTGGGTCTGCGGCGCTGATCAGCCGCTGTTGGACAAACGCGCGCGCACGCGCGGCGCGACATAGCTGAGAAACGCGCGCAGCTTCGTCGGCGTGCGGGCGCGCGCGGGATGCAGCAGCGTGATCGGCGCCGGCGCCGGCGCGTGTTCGCGCAAAACCTCGACGAGGCGGCCGTCCGCCAAGGCCGCGTTCGCCTGATAGCAGAACACCCGCGTCAGCCCGACGCCGGCGATCGCCGCATCGAGCGCCGCCTCCGCCGTGTTCACACTGAACCGCGGCTTCAGCGCAATGGTTTCGCCGCTGGAGAACGTCCAGACGCCTGGCGCATCCAGGCGTGAGAACCCCACGCACGCGTGCGACGCGACGTCGGCGGGGCGCGCCGGAGCGCCGCGGGCCGCCAGATAGGCCGGGCTGGCGCACACGATCAGCCGCGTTTCGCCGAGCTTCATCCCGATCAGCGTGCTGTCGACGAGCGCGCCAATGCGCACGGCGGCGTCGACGCCGTCATCCTCGAAATCGATGAATCGATCCGACAGATCGAGCCGAACCGAGATCAGCGGATAGACCTCCAGGAAAGCGGCGGTCACCGGCGCGATGTGCAGACGCCCGAACACCAGCGGCGCCGAGACCGCGAGCGCGCCCTGCGGCGCGGCATAGGCGCCGCCGGCCGCGCGCTCGGCTTCCGCCACCTCCTCCAGGATGCGCCGAGCCGCCGCGATATAGTCCCGCCCGGCGTCGGTCAGGCTGAGGCCGCGCGCCGAGCGGGTGAAAATCTGCGCGCCCAGGCGGGCTTCGAGTTCGGCCACCTGCCGGCTGATCGTGGGCAGCGGCGTGTTCAGCCGCCGCGCCGCGGCGGAGAGACTGCCCGCGTCGGCGGCGGCGAGCGCGGCGCGCATGGCGTCGAAGCGATCCATAAGCCCTCTCGTTTTGCGAGAGCTTAGATTGTGAAATCAGCGTCTGCCTACAAATTTTTGAACGCTTAGGTTCATGCACGAGCCGGCGGGTCGCCGCGCTCTCATTCAAGGAGAAAGACCATGTCCCGCCTGACCATCCCGGCCACGATCGAAGACGCCCCCGAAGCGGCGCGCCCGCTGCTTGAAGCGGTGCGCAGCCAGCTCGGCTCCGCGCCCAACCTGTTCCGCCTCGCCGCGCTCAGCCCGGCGGCGCTGGAAGGCCACCTCGCCATGACCGGCGCGCTGGCGAAGGGCGCGCTGCCGGCGACGACGCGCCACCGCATCGCGCTCGCCGTCGCGCAAGTGAACGGCTGCGATTACTGCCTGTCGGCGCACACCTACATCAACCGCACGCTGGTCAAGCTGGACGACGCGGAGATCGCGGCCAATCGCGCCGGCGCCTCCACCGATCCGAAAGCCGACGCCGCCGTGCGCTTCGCCGCCAAGGTGGCGCAGGCGCGCGGTCATGTCGGCGAAGACGACGTGCGCGCGGTGAAGCTCGCCGGCTACACCGACGCGCAGGTGATCGAGATCATCCAGCACGTCGCGCTCAACACCTGGACGAACTACCTCAATTCCGCCGTGCAGACCGACATCGACTTCCCCGTCGTGCGTCGCGACGCCGCCTGAACGCTGGCGCGCGCCGGGAGACCGGCGCGCGTTTCGTTTCACAAGAATGGAATGATCGCCATGCCGAGACCGCCCTTGCCGCCGTTCACGGAAGAAACCGCCGCGCTCAAAGCGCGCCTGGCGGAAAACGCCTGGAACACGCGCGATCCTTTGCTTGTCGCGCAGGCCTATTCGCCCGACAGCGCCTGGCGCCATCGCCACCTCTCTTTGAAAGGCCGCGACGCCATCATCGCGCTGCTGACGGAGAAATGGACGCGCGAGCAGGACTATCGCCTGATCAAGGAGGTGTGGGGTTTCCGCGCCAACCGTATGGCTGTGCGCTTCGTCTATGAATCGCGCACGCCGGACGGCGCTTGGGTTCGCTCGCACGGAGTCGAGCTGTGGGAGTTCGACGCCGAAGGGCTGATGCGCCGCCGCGTCGCCTCCGTCAGCGACGCGCCGATCACGGAAGCCGCGCGCCTGTTCCGCTGGCCGCTCGGCCCGCGTCCCGACGATCATCCGGGATTGTCCGATCTCGGCCTGTGAGCGGCGTCATTGCGCGCGATGCAGCGTGATGAACACGTCCGGCGGCGTGCCGAAAATCTGCACGCCGTTGGCGTCGTAGCCGCGCTCAGTCTGCAGATAGCGATCCGCCGACAAAACCGATTCAGCGCCGAGCATGATGAAAGCGTTGCGCCGCTCGGACCACAGCCAGCATTGCTGCAGCCCGATGGCGCCGCGCCATTCATCGGCGTCGCGCCGCCAGATCATGGCGCAATCCGACGCCTCAGCCGCGTCGATCGCCTCACCCAAATCCGCGGCGGTGAGCGCGGCCAGGCGTTCCGGCTGCGTCCATGCGTCGACGAAACGCGCCGGGTCGACCAGCTCCATGGCGCGGGCGCGCACGGCGCCGTCGGGCGCATCGGTCAACACGAACACGCGCTGGCGATAGACGCGCGGCTCCGGCCCGGCGTTGAGCTGCGAATAGAGCGTCACCCCGCCGAGCGCAGGCGCGTCGAAACGCACCCAGCGGCCTTCATAGGCATGGTCCGGATCGTCCGGCGCGGTGGCGAACCGCCCCTCCATCAGCGCCGCGAGCGCCTCGGCGTTCGATGGCCGCGCCGGCGGCGTCGCGCACGCGCACACCGCCAGGGCGGCGCAGACGATGGCGACGACAAGCCGTGTGCGATGCATGCGCAATGCGTAGCGCACCGCCGCGCGCGCGCCTATCCTGCACGCGCCCTGATGGCCTACACTCCACGGCGTCAAGGTTCGCTTACGGAGCCGCGCTCATGTCGGGACCCATCGACCTCAGCAAGACCCCGCTCCACCTGCCGTCGACCATGGCGGGCGATCATCCTTACGTTCCCTTGGAAGCATTCGGCTTCGACGGGGACTCGTTCGAGCGCTACATTCGGGACCTGTGCACCACGGCCAATCCCGGCCGCCTCGTGATGGTGGAGACCTCCCCTGCCGATTGGTCCGCCTGGGAGCGCCATGCCGAGGGCGACGAGCTGGTCGTCATTCTGGCCGGCGCCGGCGTGTTCCATCAGATGCACGGCGAAACAGTGCGCAGCTGGGCGTTCAAGGCCGGCGATGCGTTCATCAATCCCAAGGGCGTTTGGCACACCGCCGACGTGACCGAGCCGATGCGCGCGCTCTACATCACGCCGTGCCCAGGAACCGAACACAAGCCGCGCGGCGAGCGCCTGTAGCAGTCTCGCTGGAGAAAACCGCTACCCCGGTATGGGCGGCCCGGTTGCGAAACTTTCGATCAGACTGCCCGCCACCAGCCGCCAGCCATCGACCAGCACGAAGAAGATCAGCTTGAACGGCAGGCTGATCGTCACTGGCGGCAGCATCATCATACCCATGCTCATCAACAGCGACGACACCACGAGGTCGATGATCAGGAACGGAATGAACAGCATGAAGCCGATCTCAAAGGCGCGGCGCAATTCCGAGATCATGAAGGCCGGGATCACGACGCGCAGCGGCGTCTCCTGCGCGGTGGCGGGCGGCGTCTCGAGATCGGCGAGATCGATGAACAGCGCCAGATCCGCCTCGCGCGTGTGCGTGAGCATGAAATCCTTGATCGGCGCGGCAATGCGCGGAAACGCCTCGTCGAGCGGCATTTCCTCGCGCATCACCGGCCCGATGCCGTCCTCATAGGCGCGGCTCCAGGTCGGCTGCATGACGAACGCCGTCATGAACAAGGCGAGCGAGACGAGCACGATGTTGGGCGGCGCCTGCTGCAGGCCGATCGCGGTGCGCAGCAAAGAGAGCACCACGACGAAGCGGATGAAGCACGTCGTCATGATCAGGATCGACGGCGCCAGCGACAGCACCGTGATCAGCGCCGTGAGCTGCAGCACGCGCGCGGTCAGCCCTTCGCCAGTGCCGAGATTGACGTTGAGCGCCGGCTGCACGGGCGCGGCGTGCGCCGCCGACGGCAGCGCGACGAGCGCCGCGAGAACCAGCGCAGCGATCGCGAACCCGACGCCGCGCGCGCTCATGGCTGCGCCTCCGCCTTGACGTCGACGCTCGCCACGCGGCGATCGCCGCCGGCCGAGAGGAGGATCAGATGTTCGCGATCATCCATGCGCACGATCACCAGCCTGCGCCGCGGATCGATCATCAGGCTCTCCACCACCTGCAGGCGCCGCGGCCCGCGCGCCGGCGCGCCGGTGATGAGGCCGAATCGCCGCGCCGCGTACCCCGCGAGGCCGATCAGGGCCAAAGTCGCGATCAGCGCCGCAAGCGCGCGCGCCCACTCCGTCCAATCCAATGCCGCCTCCGTTCTGGAGCGTCGCCTGCGCTAGGGGGTCGTCGCTTCTGGTGAACCAAAAGTTAACGCGGCGCGCATGCGTTAGGGCTCGGTTAAGCGGCGCGAGATTGAATCGAGTCGCGCGTTCGGAGCTATCCTTGGATCTGGCGAATTCACCCTTCTTCGGCGTTCTGCGCGAGCGGCTCTCGCATCTGTCGGACCGTCAGCGCCTGATCGCCGAGAACATCGCCAACGCCTCGACGCCCGGCTATGTGCCGCGCGACGTCGATTCGCGCGCGTTTCAGCGCATGCTCGAAGGGCAAGGCGGCGTGCGCATGAGCCGCACCAATGCGATGCACATGGACGCCTCCGGCGCGCCCGGAATCGACATCGTTTCGCGTCCGGATTCGGAAACGACTCTCGACGGCAACGCCGTCGTGCTGGAAGAGCAATCCATTCGCGCCGCAGAAACGCGCGTGAACTACGAAACCGCGCTGGCGCTCTACCAAAAGGGTTTGCAGCTGGTGCGCTTGGCGTCGCGCGCGCCGGGCCGGTAGGAGCACGATGAATGGCTGATCTCGACGCCGCGTTGTCCGCGGCCGCATCGGGCATGCGCGCGCAGACGCAGCGCATGCGGATCGCGGCGGAAAACGTCGCCAATGCGAACTCCATCGGCGACAATCCCAATGCGGAGCCCTATCGCCGGCAGATTCCGGTGTTCCAGGCGACGGAGCTGGAGAGCGGCGCCAAGGGCGTGCGCGTCACCGGCGCCATCGCCGACCGAACCGAGTTCCGCCGCGAGTACAATCCCAGCCACCCGGCGGCGGACGAGACCGGTTATGTGCGGCTGCCGAACGTCGATACGCTGGTGGAGATGATGGATTTGCGCGACGCGTCTCGCGCCTATGAGGCGAATCTGAACATGATCGAGGCCGCGCGGGCGATGACGTCGCGCGCGCTCGATTTGTTGCGCAGATAGGATAATCCGCCATGGCCGCCGATCCGATCTCCGCCGCGCGCGCCTATCTCGACGCCGCAAAAGCCGCGAGCCGCGCCGCCGGCGGCGTGGCCGCCGAAGACGGCGTCGATTTCGGCGCCATGGTGCAAACCGCGTTTCGCGAAGCGCAATCCAATCTGCAGGCTGCCGAGACGCAGGCCGTGAACGTCGCGGCCGGGCGCGGCGACATCGTCGACGTCGTCACCGCCATCGCAGCCGCGGAAACGCAGATGGAGACTGTGATGGCCGTGCGCGATCAGGTTATTTCTGCGTATCAGGAAATTTTGCGGATGCCGATTTAGGTGGGGCGGTAATCTGTAGGCAGTAGTGAGTAGTCAGTAGTGAGTGGGTTCGCTCCCCTACCCGCGCCCCGGACGACCGAAGGTCGATCCGGGGCCCATGTTTTTTTGGGCGTACCAAAAAATAGACCCCGGCTCTCGCGCCGCGAGGCCGGGGTGATGCGTTGAGTAGCGCCTACTCACTACTCACTACTCACTACTCACTACACACTACTCACTACTCACTACTCCCCTCCCGCCCTCTCGATCCGCAAATCCACCTGCGCCACGCGGATGCCGTACCAGCCGACCGTCGCGCGGTTGAGCACCACGCCGTCGGCGGTCTCCACCATCACATCGCGAAAGCGCAGCTTGCGGCCGGGTTTGCCGTCGCGGCCGGGCAGGCGGATGTCATATTCGAGGCGGAACGCGCGGCCTTCCTGCACGCCTTCCGCCGTGCCGACGACATCCTCGCGCGTGCCGATATAGCGGCCGGGAGCGACGCGCTCGAGCCGCCAGGTTTTGCGGTCGCGCTCGCCGTCGTCATAGGCGAAGTCCTCGACGAGGGTGAACATGTTGCCTTCGAGCGACCCGTTCAACTCCGCGGTGAAGCCGCGCCGCACGCCATTGATGGCGCGAAACTCGCCGCGCGCGACAGTGCGGCCCAGCAAATCCTCCTCGATGACAAACGCATTCGGCCCCGTCTCCGGCGGGAGCGGCGGCGCGGTCGCGCAGGCGGACAGGAGGAAGGCTGGGATGGCGGCGAGAGCGGCGCGCATGGGAGGGCTCCGGGGGGTGGCGGAAGCTTCTACGCGCGGCGGGGGCGGGTGGATTGGGGCACGTCCTGGTTGCCGAACTTGGTTAATGCGCCGTAACCTAGCAATCTGGACAACAGGGGGGGGGCGGGACACATGGCCAAGAAGGTTTTCATTAGCCACGCACACGCAGACGGTGCCGCCGTAGGTCGGCTTAAGGAGGCGCTTCGGAAGGCCAATTGCGAGGCCTGGGTTTCTACCGAGCAGATCGCTCCGGACAAACCGTTTCCCCCGCCAATCGCTCGTGCAATTATTTCAGCGGACGCGCTGCTAGTATTTCTCACAGCGCGAGCACGCCAAAGCTCTTGGGTTCAAAGTGAAATTTTATTTGCGCTTCGCAACCATACCCCCGTGGTCGTTCTTGAGTTCGACCCAGTGCCCTCAACTCATCCCTTAGCCTTTATACTGCAGCAGGCGACACAAACTATTTCAAAAAGAGGAAAGCAAGAAAGAGCGGTTCTGGCTGAAGCGGTCAGCGCAATGGGAAACATCACCAGACATGAAGCGCCTGTCGTTTCAATGCTGAACGTAAAGGGCGGTGTAGGAAAAACTACACTCACCGCAAATCTCTTTTTCTCGGTTGCGGCTCAACACAACAAGAGAGTTTTGCTGATCGATTGCGATCCACAACACAATTTATCGCAAATGATCTTAGCTGTCGGCGATCTTGAGAGTGCGCACCAAACAGACAGAACGGTCATGTCCGCGTTCGAGCCGTCGATACTCACTCAACATGAATCGCCCGCTAAGGACATTATTTCTATCTTGGTGAAGCCAAATGAGGAACCTCCGGCTCCTGTAGACACCGTTACCAATCTACATCACAGGTCGCTCGATTCTGAGTTTGCGCTGCTGCCAGGACAAGTAGAGCTGATGAAGTATACGATGTGGGACAAGACGCCGGAGCAACTTAATGCCTGCAAATTTCGATTTCACCAATTCATGGCCGACTGTCGGCGCCATTTTGATTTGATCGTGATAGACTGCAATCCCAGTGTCTCATTTCTGACCGCATGCGCGCTAGAAGCATCATCGCATATACTGGCGCCAGTTACAGCCGACACATTCTCCTTAGTTGGATTACGCACTGTCGAGCGGCTTGGCACCGCCATTTTCGGTGCAGGCAATAAGCCCACCCTGAATGTCATCATGAACAACGTGCCGCGCGATGTGATTCCGAGGGCGGAACAACAAGTTAGATCACACTCAATCTATGGCCCGCTGACGCTGAAGAGTAGAATCCATGCCAGCGCTTTTATGCAAACGCGAAACTTGGACGAAGCCCCGCTGAATCAATTGGACACGCTTGCGCTCAACAGGTTGGGAAATGGCGCGGAGCAAATTCATCGTGCATTGAGTGACGCAGCGGCCGAGTACACGGAGATTCTTTGGCCAAGCAAGGTGGCGGCTTCGTAGTTTATTAACTCCCGGAGACTGACTCTGATGCCCTCGGAAGGAGATTCGGAGGATGTCCCTCACCATTGCTCTGGCGGATGACGAGGCAGAAATGGCTCTACCCGAATGGGCCGTCCCGCCCCGCGGTCGCGGTGTTTCTGACCATTTGAAGGCACGATTGCTAGACCGAGCACGAGTCGAGGGCATCGACCTGTCTTGGTGGCGGTCCGCGAAGTCTAAGACCTGGACCTCCCTAGTGAATGGCATCATCCGAAATCACCAACCTCATGTCGCACGGCGATTGGTGAGTGCCGTCATCGATGAGCATCGACGGAAGTACTCAAAGCAATATTCACTCGACTAAGCCCGCACCCCACCCCCAACAGCCTCGCGCCCCAGCGCCGCTAGCGCCGCCGTCGCAATCCCATCCGCATCCAGCCCCGCCTGCGCGATCATCGCGTCCGGCTTATCCTGGTCTTGGAAAATATCGGGCAGCGTCAGCGTGCGCACTTTCAGGCCGCGATCCAGAAGCCCGTCTTTCGCCAGGAAATGCAGCACGAACGCGCCGAAGCCGCCGACGGCGCCTTCCTCGATCGTGATCAGCACTTCGTGGTTGCGCGCAAGCCGCCGGATCAGATCCTCGTCCAACGGTTTCGCAAAGCGCGCGTCGGCCACGGTGGCGCTCAAGCCCATCGCGGCCAATCGTTCCGCCGCCTTCACACTATCGGCCAGCCGCGCGCCATAGCTCAGAAGCGCAATCGACGACCCTTCGCGCACGATGCGGCCCTTGCCGATCTCCAGCGGCTCGAGCGTCGCGGGCATCTCCAGCCCGAACGCGTCGCCGCGCGGATAGCGGAAACCGCACGGCCGATCGTCGATCGCGGCGGCCGTCGCGGTCATGCGCGCCAGCTCCACCTCGTCCGCCGCCGCCATCAGCACGAAGCCCGGCAGCGCGCCGAGATAGCCGATGTCGAACGAACCCGCATGCGTGGGCCCATCGGCGCCGACGAGGCCCGCGCGGTCCATCGCGAAGCGCACAGGCAGGCTCTGGATCGCGACGTCATGGACGACCTGGTCATAGCCGCGCTGCAGGAACGTGGAATAGATCGCGCAGAACGGCTTCATCCCGTCCGCCGCAAGGCCCGCCGCGAACGTCACCGCGTGCTGTTCGGCGATGCCGACATCGAAGGTGCGTTCCGGAAACGCCTTGCCGAACACGTCGAGCCCGGTGCCTGACGGCATCGCGGCGGTGATGGCGACGATCTTCTTGTCGTTTTCCGCAAGCTTCACCAGGCTATCGGCGAACACGCGCGTATAGCTCGGCGGGCCCGCCTTCGGCTTGGCCTGCTCGCCGGTGACGACGTTGAATTTCGTCACGCCGTGATACTTGTCCGCCGCGGCTTCCGCCGGCGCGTAGCCTTTGCCCTTCTTGGTCACCACATGAATGAGCACGGGACGGTCGTCGTAGTCTTTCGCGTTGCGCAAAATAAGCAGCAGATTGGTGAGATCGTGCCCGTCGAACGGGCCGATATAATGGAAGCCCAATTCCTCGAAGAAGGTGCCGCCCGTCACCATCGTGCGGGCGTATTCCTCGGCCTTCTTGGCCACGTCATGGATCGGCGCCGGCAGATGCGAGGCGACCGCCTTGGCCGCCTTGCGCACGCGGCGATAGGTTTTCGACGAGGCCAGACGCCCGAGATACGAGCTCATGCCGCCGACCGGCGGGGCGATGCTCATATCGTTGTCGTTCAAGATAACGATAAGCCGCTTGGTGGTTTCCGCGGCGTTGTTCATCGCCTCATAGGCCATGCCGGCCGACAGCGAGCCGTCGCCGATGACGGCGATGACGTGATTGTTCGCGCCCTTCTGATCGCGCGCGACGCAAAAGCCGAGCGCAGCGGAGATCGAGGTCGAGGCGTGGGCGGCGCCAAAGGGATCGTAGACGCTTTCCGCGCGCTTGGTGAATCCGCTTAAGCCCCCACCCTGGCGCAGCGTGCGGATGCGGTCGCGCCGGCCGGTGAGGATCTTGTGCGGATAGGCCTGGTGGCCGACGTCCCAGATCAGGATGTCGTCCGGCGTGTCGAACACGTAGTGCAGCGCGACGGTCAGTTCGACGACGCCGAGGCCCGCGCCGAGATGACCCCCGGTCACCGACACCGCGTCGATCATCTCGGCGCGCACTTCGGCGGCCACCTGGTTCAAATCGGCTTCGGCGATCTGGCGCAAATCATGGGGCGTGCGGACACGGTCGAGCAGCGGCGTGGATGCGGTCATTGTGTCCCCGAGACGCAGGCATTCTTTCCGGCGCGTAACGCCAGAGCCATCAATGGCGCCGATCCAAGATGAAGTCGACGACCTCGGACAATACGTCGCCCCGATGGCCGAACATGCCCAGATGCGCTTTCGCCTGTGCGGCGAGCAGCGTGACGCGCGCCTCGGCCGCTTCCGGGCCCAGGATGGTGACGAAATTGGCCTTGCCGGCGGCCGCGTCCTTGCCGACCGCCTTGCCCAGTTCGGCCTCGGAGCCGGCGGCGTCGAGCATGTCGTCCACCAGCTGGAAGGCGAGCCCGATATCGTGGGCGTAGCGCGCCAGCGCGTGGCGCTCGTCCTCGCTGGCGACGCCGATCAGCGCGCCGGCGTCCACCGCATAGGAGATCAGCGCGCCGGTCTTCATCCGGTTCATGCGCGTCAGCGTGATCAGGTCGTCGCCCGCCGCCGCGCCGGCCATGTCGATCGCCTGGCCGGCGACCATGCCGTGCGCGCCGGCGGCCTTGGCCAGGCCGCTGATCAACAGGCAGCGCATCTGCGGATCGGGGTGCGTGGCCGGATCGGCCAGCATTTCGAAGGCGATCGTCAGCAGCGCATCGCCGGCGAGCACCGCGGTCGCTTCGCTATAGGCCTTGTGCACGGTGGGCTGGCCGCGCCGCAGGTCGTCGTCGTCCATGCAGGGCAGATCGTCGTGCACCAGCGAATAGGTGTGCACGCATTCCAGCGCGACGGCGGTGCGCAACAGCGCGGTCTCATCGGCCTCGAACAGCCGGCCGACCTCGATGGTCAGGAACGGCCGCAGCCGCTTGCCGCCCGCGAGCGCTGCATAGCGCATGGCGCTCAGCAGGTCGGCCTCCGGCCCCACGGCGCGCGGCAGAAGCGCGTCCATCGCCACGGTGATGCGGTCCGCCGCTTCGCGCAAACGTTGGTCCAAGCTGATCATGGCGCCCCGAACGGTGACCGGCGTCATGGCGCCGTCACGACCAAAGCGCCTGTATCAGGCTCGCCGCATGGGGGAAACTGCCCAACCGGTACGGAACCTGCTAGGGGGAGCCCGCGGGCGGCCGGTTTCCACAAAACCGCCGCAGCGCTCCATCATGGCGCAAATGTCATGAGTGCGGCGGCGAAAGGACGACGATGACCCGTGTGGTGATCCTGCATGCGGCGGACGATTCCGCGCCGGCGCGCGCGCTGGCGGAAAAGCTGCGCATGATGCGGCTGGGCGCCACGTATGACGAGCCGCCAGGCCCCGCCCTGCGCGAGGCCATGGAGGAGGCCGTGTGCACGCTGGCGTTGTGGTCGCCGCGCTCCGCCGCCCGGCCCGACCTCATCGGCGAGGCCGCCTTCGCCCACAATACCGGCCGTCTCGTCCATGTGCGCATGCACAACGCCGAGCCGCCTTTGGAGTTCTCGCTGGACCCCAGCGTCAATCTCACCGGCTGGCGCGGCGAGGATGAATTCCCGGGCTGGCGCGACCTTGCCGCCGCCATCACGCATCATCTCGACGCAGCGCGCGCGGCCGCCGCCGCTGCGGCCGCCGCAGCCGCAGCCCCGCCCCCGCCGCCGCCGGCTGTGGCGCCGGTCCCGCCGCCCGTGGTTGCGCCGCCGCCGGTCTATGTCGATCCGCCGCCCGAGCCCGGCGGCGCCTTCCACACCCGCCCGCCCGCAGGCGGCGGGATCTATGACGAGCCCCCGCGCGAGCGGAACTCGACCCTCCAGCTCGCCGTGATCGGGATCGTCACCTTCGTGGTCGTCGCCGCCGTAGGGATCGGCGGCTACGCCCTCTATCAGAGCCAGCACGGCGCCGCCGAAGCGGCGCGGCTGTGGCGCGGCACCGACCAGACCGACGTCGACGAATTGCGCGGGTTTCTCGCCAGCCCCTTCGCCGACCGCTATCGCGCCGAGGCCGAAGCCGCCCTCGAGGGCCTTGAGCTGGCGCGCCTCGAAGAGGCTCGACGCGAAGACACGATCGAGGCGCTGACCGCCTTCCTCGACGATTTCCCGGAGAGCCGGCACGCCGTGCAGGTGCGCGGACGCATCGCCGAGCTGCGCCAGGCGGGGCCGTCGCTCGCGACCCCCGACGCCTCGGCGCTGACCGCGCCGGCGCCGCCCGAGCCCGCGCCGATCGATCCCGGCGTCGGCGTCGGCGCGCAGCCGGTTCCGCTCAATCCTGCGCCGCAGCCGGATGGGATCGACGGCGGCCCGGCCGCGCTCACCCCGGCGCGCCCGAACGCCGCCGCGGAGGAGGAATTGCGCCGCGCCCTCGAGGCCGAAGCCTCGCCGCTGCAATAGACCCGCGCCGGGCTTACCGCCGCTCGAGGAGGATCGACGTGGCGCCCGCATAGGTCGCCTCGTCGAAGGGCGTAAATCCGCAGCGCGCCGCCACGCGCAGCGACGGCGCATTCTCCGGCGCGATCATGCACACGATGCGCCGCGGCAGCGCCGCATCCGCCCACGCCAGCGCCGCCTGCACGGCTTCCGACGCATAGCCGCGCCCCTGCGCCTGCGGCGACAACGCCCAGCCCATCTCCGTCGCGTCATCGAAGGCGGGACCGAGCGCGCGCCGCCAATGCGCGAAACCGACATCGCCCAGATATGCGCCGTCGCTCGGATCGACGACGGCCCAATAGCCGTAGCCGAGGAGCGGCCATAAGCCGGCGTAAGACAGGATGCGACGCCAGGTCTGCTCGCGGGTCGAGGGCGCGCCGCCGATGAAACGCACGACGGCGGGGTCGCTCCACATCGCCGCGCAGGCGTCGAGATCGTCTGGGCGATGCGGGCGCAGAACGAGCCGCGCGGTGGACAGCGTCGGCGCGGTCATCGCGATTGGCGCGCCAGATCGCGCACCACCGCGTCGAGAAAATCCCGCCCGCGATAGACCGAAGCGACGCGGACTTTTTCATTGAGGCCGTGCGCGTTGGTTTCGTCCGGCGTGGAGAAAATGCCGCTCAGACCGTAGGTCGGCACGCCGGCGGCGTTGAGAAAGCGCCCGTCGGTGGCGCCGGGCAGCATGATCGGGACCAACGGCGCATCGGGCCAGAAGTGGCGGCCATGCCGTTCGACGGTGCGCATCAAGGCGGGGGTCAGCGGCGGCGGCGGCGGCGTCGGTTGTGCGCCATTGGCCAGCGTGATCGATACGCCCGGATCGGCGATGACGCGCGCAAGCTCCGCGCGCACCGCATCGCTTGCGTGCCCCGGCAACAAACGGCAGCTGAACGTGGCGCGCGCGCGCTGCGGCAAGGCGTTCGGCGCATGACCGGCGTCGAGCCGCGTGGCGATGCAGGTCGTGCGCATCATCGCGTTGTAGCTCGGCTCCCGCGACAATTGTGCGATCGCTTCGGCGTTGGTCGGATCGGCTGCAAGCGCGCGCATCGCCGCGCCGAGCGCGCCGCCTTCGAGATCGGCCATGCGCGCGAAGAAGGATTGCGTGACGGGATTCAACGCCACGGGAAAGTCATGCGCCGCGATGCGCGCGACGGCGGCGTTCAATTGATAGATCGCGTTGTCCGCGCGCGGGCGGGAGGAATGCCCGCCCGGATTGGTCGTCTCCAGCACGAATACCTGATGCACTTTCTCGCCGGCCTGGATATTGAGCGCCAGCGGCGTTCCGTCAGCGCGCAGGATGCCGCCGGCGCCCTCGTTGAGCGCGACGGAGGCGTCGATCAGGTCGCGGTGATGCTCCAAGAGATAGCGCACGCCATTGACGCGGTTCGAGGTTTCCTCGCCGCAGGTCAGCGCCAGCTTCACATCCCGGCGGGGGCGGAAATTCTCGCGCTTCAGGCGGATCATGAGGTCGGCGAAGATCGCCGCCATCGCCTTGTCGTCTATTGTTCCTCGACCATAGAAATATCCGTTCTCCTCGAACAGCGTGAACGGATCGCGCTCCCAATCTTCGCGGCGGGCGTCGACGACGTCGATATGCGCCAACAGCAGCAACGCGCCCGCGCGCGGATTCGACCCGCGCAGCACGGCAGTCAAATTGCCGTCGTCCGGCTTGCCTTCGGGCACGATGACGCGCAGGTCGGCCTCGCCGAAGCCCGCCGCGCGCAGATGCGCGGCCATCGCCTCCGCCGCGCGCGTGCACGAGCCTGTCGAGGGCGATGTGTCGATCTCGACCAGCTCCTCATAGAGCGCGCGGAACGCCGCCTCGTCGGGCCGCGGCGCCTGCGCATCGGCGGTCATCGCCAACGCCAACGCCGCCATCGCCGCCCACATCCCCCGCATCCGCGCCTCCTCAATGCCTTGCGGTTACGGTAGACTCGCTCCGGCGCTGACGCCAACCGGAGACGCCGCCATGTCCTTGATCCGCCTTGGTCTCGCCGCCGGCGCAGCGCTCGCGCTGGCCAATTGCAGCGCCGCGCGTCAGGCCGATCGCGACGCTGCGGCGCTGCGCGCCGACGGCCGCGCCATCGCGCAGGCGCAATGCGCCTCCTGCCATGCGATCGGCCTCGACGACCAAAGCGCTGCGCCGGAAGCGCCGGTGTTCCGTCACATCCTGGCCCGCTACAGCGACGCCGCGCTCAGCGAAGAATTGATCAACGGCATCCAGGTCGCACACCCGATGCCGGCGTTCCAATTCAATCCGCAAGGCGCAGACGCGCTGATCGCCTATATGCGCTCGATCCAGACGCCGGAGATTGAAGAGACGCGTTAGCGCGCCGGCGAAGACCCCCTTCGACCGGCTTCGCCGGCCACTTCCCCCGCAAGCGGGGGAAGAAAGAGCGCCTTTGCTCCCCCGCTTGCGGGGGAGCTGTCACGCGCAGCGTGACTGAGGGGGCGCACGCCGCGCCCCGACAGACCTAATACAGCCGCCCGCCGTCGGGCGCGTTCTTGTCGACCGTGACGAGCACCACTTCGCCGTTCCTGTCGGGGAAGCCGAGCGTGAGCACTTCGCTCATGAACTTGCCGATCTGCTTGGGTTCGAAATTCACCACCGCCGCGACGCGCCGGCCGATCAATTCGCCGAGCGCGTAATTCTTGGTGATCTGGGCCGAGCTTTTCTTCACGCCGAGCGGATCGCCGAAATCGATCCAGATCTGATAGGCGGCCTTTTTCGCATCCTCGAACGCCTGCGCCTTGACGATGGTGCCAAGGCGGATGTCCACCTTGAGGAAATCCTCAAAGCTGATCACAGGCGTTGCGGCGTTCTGCGACATTCACGACGCTCCCAGTTTGGCGGGCTCGAGCTTCGGGCCGTCGGCGCCGAGCACGACCTGCTCCACTTGCAATTGCGCGTCCTTCAAGAGCGCCTCGCAGCGGGCCTTGAGATCGGCGCCGCGCTTGTACATGGCGATCTGATCGGCGAGCGCGACGTCGCCGCGCTCGAGATTGGAGACGATTTTCTCCAATTCGGCGCACGCCTGTTCGAAACTCAATTTCGCCGGATCGACGGCTTCGGCCATTGCGATTCTCTATCCGTTCCAGAGCCTGAGCCTATGCGGCGGGCGCGCGGCTGACAATGCCGGCGCCGCTCAACGCCGCTTCACATAGCGGCGATACGACCAATACGAATCGCCCTGATCCTCGATGCAGCGCCAGCCCTGCGCGCGCAGAACGGGCCGCATCATGCGGTTGAACCAACCATGCGCGAGCAGCAGCACCGTTTCGCCGCGCAGGGCGCGCGCGGTCAGCGTTGCGACCGCAGCCTGCGCGCGCTGTTCGGCCTCCAGGCGGCTTTCCTGCCCGGCCGCGCGGCCCAGCCACCAGGCGCAGCGCGCCAGCGGCCCCCACAGGCGCGGCGTCCAGCGGCCCGGCAGCGGCGGCGGCGGCATCGCCGCCTCGACGAAGATCGGATCCTGGATGACCGCGCGCCCCTCGGCCACGGCCTGCGCCGTCTCGATGGCGCGCGGCAGGGTCGATGCGAAAATCGTGTGCGCGGCGCGCGCCTGGGAAAGAAGCCGCTCGGGCGGCCGCTCGCCCTCGCACAGGCCGCTGCGGTCGTACTCGGCCCACCACTCGATGAAGCCGCGCCAATCGATCCGCACCGTCCGGTCGCCGCGCGGGCGCCCGTGTCGCGCCACGACGATGGCGCCCGGCGGCGCGGCCAGCCGATTGGCGGCTCTCAGGTCGGAGTCGTCGTCCAGCGCCGCTTCGGGCATGAACTTCCCCTGCGCGGGCGCCGGGCGGACCGCCCCCGTCCCCGCTAGTCCCGCTGAAGCGCGCGCACATAGGCTTTGGCCGAGCGCGCGAGCGCGGGCAAGTCGTATCCGCCCTCCAGAGTCGAGACAATCCTTCCCTTGCACCGGCGTAATGCGACGGCGCGCAACGCCTTCGCGCCCCAGGCGAAATCGTCTTCGTCCAGCGCCATCGCCGCCAGCGGATCGGCCGCGTGGGCGTCAAATCCCGCGGAAACCAGAATGAGATCGGGGTCGAACGCATCGAGCGCCGGCAGAACCTCGCGTTCCATGACCCTGCGCCAGAGCGCGCCATCGGCCCCCGGCGGCAGCGGGGCGTTGAGGACGTTGTCGGCAGGGCCGACCTCGTCGCGCCGGCCGGTGCCGGGATAGAGCGGCGATTGGTGCGTCGAGGCGAAGAACAGGCGCGGCTCTTTCATCGCGCGCGCCTGCGTGCCGTTGCCGTGATGCACGTCGAAATCGATGACGGCGACGCGCGAAAGGCCATGCGCCTCGAGCGCGTGCAGTGCGCCCACGACGACATTGTTGAACACGCAAAAGCCCATCGCCTGGGCCGGCTCGGCGTGATGGCCCGGCGGCCGCACCGCGCAGAACGCCTGATCGTCCTCGCCGGCGAGCACCGCATCGACCGCCGCGACGACGGCGCCGGCGGCGCGATAGGCCGCCTCGCGCGATCCGTCGGACAAGAACGTGTCGCCGCCGTCGATCGCCGTCAGCCCATCGCCGGCGCCGGGAAACGCCGCATCGAGGGCGTCGACATAAGCCGGCGGATGGGCGCGCGCGAGCGCATCGCGATCGGCCGGCGGCGCGTCGCGGCGCTCGAGCGAAAGCCCGTCCAGAGCGTCAAGCACCGCTTGCAGGCGCGCCGGCGATTCCGGATGGCCGGGCGGCGGCGCATGCGCGAGCATCGCTGCGTGGGTGAACAAAAGCATGGCGCGTTTTTCGCCGCTTCAGGCGCCGCGCGCAATCGCCGTCAACGGCGCAAGAGCGGCATCAGCCCGAACAGCACCTGACCGACGAGGCCGATCCGGCCGACATCCGATGCGAGATGGCCGAGATGCTGGGCGAAACTGCGCCCGATAAGCAGAATCGACAGCGCCGCCTCTGCCGCAAGCATCAGCGCAAAGGCGAGCGCGCCCATCCAGGCGCGCGCCGGCCAATGCTTGGGCACCACAAAGCGCACCAAAGCCCAGCCGCACAGCGCCCAAGACAGCACGACCATGACCGGCACTTCAACCAACACGGCGATGCGCCGGCCCAGCAGGTCGGACACGAACGCATAACGCAGCACGCCGAAGGCGAAGCCGATCGCGAAGATCAGCAGGCAATAAATCACCGCCGCCTTGGTCGCGT
Source organism: Hyphomonadaceae bacterium (assembly GCA_033764725.1). GTDB lineage: Bacteria > Pseudomonadota > Alphaproteobacteria > Caulobacterales > Aquidulcibacteraceae > RI-43. Next base: position 31,538 of record JANRIR010000067.1, on the reverse strand, counting down.
TTCCCATGCCGTTTTGCGCCCTCAAGCAACATGCATTTTGGATGAGCCGGCAGGGCTTGTCGTGCATGTTCGCGCGCAGCGCGAGTGCACGTCAGGCGACGGCTTGCAGGCGTACGCCTGGCGGCAGCGCCGCATCGTCCGGCACGAAGAAATCGGGGATCAGGTCGCGCGTGGGGTCGACGCGATACTGGTCGAAATCGCGCACCCCGGCGTCGTAAAGCAGCACATCGTCGATAAAGAAGTTTCCGGTGCAGTCGCGCGCGGGGCGATTGAAAATTTCATAGGCCGCGTCGGCCATGATCTCGACCGTGCGGCAGTGCTTCATGCCTTCGTCGCCCGCGAGCGCGAACTTGATGGCCGACGTCGCCACCGCCGTGCGCGGCCACAGGCAGTTGAACGCAATGCCGTCGCCGCGAAACTCCTCCGCCATGCCCAGCGCGCACATGCTCATGCCGAACTTCGCCATCGTGTAGGCGACATGGCCGGAAAACCATTTGGCGCTCATGTCGAGCGGCGGCGAGAGATTCAGCACATGCGGGTTGGCCGCGCGCTTGAGGTGCGGAATGCAGGTGCGGGAGGTGAGATAGGTCCCGCGCGCATTGATCTGATGCATCAGATCATAGCGCCGCATGTCCGTTTGCAGCGTGCCGGTGAGCTGGATGGCGGAGGCGTTGTTGACGCAAATGTCGACGCCGCCGAAGCGCTCAACGGCAGCCTCGACCGCCGCCTGCACGCTCGCCTCCTCGCGCACGTCCACGATCAGCGGCAGCGCCGCGCCGCCCGCCGCCTCGATCTCGGCCGCCGCGGAATAGATCGTGCCCGGCAGCTTGGGGTGCGGCTCGGCCGTCTTGGCGGCGATGGCGATATTGGCCCCGTCGCGGGCGGCCCGCAGCGCGATCGCGAGCCCGATTCCGCGGCTCGCGCCGGTGATGAACAGCGTCTTTCCCTGCAGGCTCATGGCGTTCTCCCCTTATGGCCGCGTGCATAGCAGACCTCGCCGCCGCGGCGCGACCCTCGGTCGACCCCGGCGTCCTCCCCAAGCGAGGTCCTGCCATCCGGCTTTGACCCGGCTGGGCGAAAGGACCTAAATTCCCGGTCATGCGTTGACTGCGCCGCGCGCTCTGAGAATGCGCCGGCCTGCGGGAGGAAGACGAATGCGCGCACTGGCGTTGGCGGCCGCCCTGGCGGCGATCTCGGGCGGCTTCGCCCTTTCCGGAACGGCCCTGGCCCAAACCGCCCCCACCTGGACGGACCCCGCCGGGCGGGTGTCGTTCACGCCGGAGCGCGGCTGGCCGGTCGACACGATGAGCGACAGCTCGCCGCAAAGCCTGCATGTCGTGGCCGGCAATGCGAACGTGGAATGCCACGTCTACGCCGCCGCCAACGACGCCACCGCCGGACGCCCCGCCGCTGCGGTCAAGCGCGCCTATGAGCAAGCCTTCACCGCCGAAACCTGGGCGCAGCTGGTCAGCCGCATGCGCCTGTTCGAGGACGGCGTCGCGGTGCAATCGGTGAGCGTCGACACCGCGCGCACGTGGCCGGTGCAGCGCGCCGTGATCGCCAGCGGATCGCGCACGATCCATTCCGCGCTGCAAGGCCGGCCCGGGCTCGAAGTGCGCACGTTCTGCCTGACCTATAACGGCAGCGACGCCAGCGCCGCCTTCGATCGCTTCATCGCTTCGGTCGCGACGCCGCAGGACGCCGCGCTGCAGGCGCAGATCGACGCCGACGCCGCGCAATCGGCCGCAGCGCAGGCGCAGCAACAAGCCGCGCAAGCGCAGCAGGAAGCGGCGCAGGCGCAGCAGCAGCAGGAGCAAGAGCGCCGCAATCGCCGCCGCTGACGCGGTCGAACGGCGTCGTTTACGCGCGATTCACGCTGGCGTGCGCATGTGTGGCGCATGCTGCTGCGTGCGCTTGACGATTTCAGCAAATCCTGGGCCCGGCGACGCACGCTGTTTGCGTGCGTTATCGCCGGCGTTGCAGGGTTGGCGTGTCTGGCTTCGCCTGCAGCGTCGATCGCCTTGCTCGCCGCGCTTGCGGCGCTGATCACCATGCATGCATCAAGCCTGCGCATCGCCGATGCGTTGCGCGCGCTCGCGCCGCCCGGCGCGGCCGCGATCGCCGTCGGCCTGACCTGGGGCTGGGACGGCGCGCTCGGCGTGATCATGCTGTGGCGCCTGTTCGAGGACGCGCGCTGGAGCGCCGGCGAAGCGCGGCGGCTGCAGCGCTTGAACGGCGAGCGCGTCGATCGCGGCCTGCGCGCCGCGCATCTGTGGCTGACGCCGGCTTTCGCCGCCGCGCTGATCGCGCACACGGCGCCCCACCTGTTCATCGGCCTTCCGCTCGATCTGCCGCACGCGCCGGCGATTGCGCCGATGCTGTTCGGCGCCGCCGCGATGCTGGCGCTGATCGATTGGGCGATCCGGCAAGCGACCGATTGGCGTCTCGGCGCGTTCGACGCGGCGTCGGCGGCGCACAGCGCGGCGCATCACGGCGTCTTCCTGCTCGCCTACGTCGCCTCGCCGGACCTGTCAGCCGGCGCGATGGCGATGATCGCCTGGCGGCTGGCGCACGCGCTGCCCAGCCGCGGCGTTCAGGCGAGCTTCACCGCAGTGCCATAGGCAAGCACTTCCGTCGCCTGGCCCTGGCCGGCGTCGGTGGTTTCGAAGCGCACGCCGAGCACGGCGTCAGCGCCCATCGCGCGCGCGTTCTCCAGCATGCGATCGAGCGCCTGCTCGCGGCTTTCCGCCAAGAGCTTGGTGTATTCGTGGATCTCGCCGCCGACGATCATGCGCAGGCCCGCGACGATGTCGCGTCCGAAAAAGCGCGAGCGCACGACATTGCCGCGCGCCAGCCCGAGATGCTGTGCGACGGTGCGGCCGGCGATGTCGAACGTGGTGGAGATGAGCATGGTCGAGCACCCCTCAAGAGAGATCAATGACGGTGAAACTGCGCGTCGCGGTTCAGCGTTCGACGTCCCGGCCGTAGCGTTCGCGGCCGGCGTGTTCGCGTGAATCGGCGACCACCTGCACGAACAACCAAACCCCGCCGATGACGCACAGAATGAAGCCGGCGACGGCCGTCAACGGCAGAATGATCAGACTGGCGAGACCGCCCGCCGCCGCGCCATCGACGCCGCCGGACAAGGCCAGCGCCATCACCCCGCCGACGCCGAGCAGCCAGGCGAGCCCGATCATCGCCGCGCCGATCAGCAGGCACAAGATCGCCGCATCCGAGCGCCGCTCGGGATTGGGGGTCTGCGATCCTTCAGGCTGCGACATAGAGATCGACCCCATCGGCGCCGGTTTCGCGGCGCGCCATCCCGCGCGCGATCAGGCAATTGAGATGCGCCAGGGTTTCCCCTGTCGCCATATTGAGCAGGTCAGGCCCGATCGGGCGGGCGAACAACGCGCCGAACAGATCGATCGCGCGGCGCGGCTGCGTGCGCAGGCGCCCGTGCAACCGCGACAGCGCGCGCTCATGCCCGTCGATCAAATCCTGCAGCCGCGCATGCGCGCCGGTGAAGGGTTCGTTGTGCGACGGCAGCACCAGGACATCCTCCGGCACGGCGGCCTTCAGCTTGGCGCAGGAATCCAGCCAATCCTGCAGCGGATCGCCGTCGGGCTCGGTGGGGAACACAGACACGTTGGAGGAGATGCGCGGCAGCAATTGATCGCCAGAGATGAAAACATTCATCGCCTCGTTCAACAGGCAGACGTGCTCGGGCGAATGGCCGTTGCCCGTCAGCACGCGCCACGGCGCGCCGCCGATCTCGATCGCATCGCCGTCGCTCAGCCGGCGATAGGCGTCCGGCAGGCGCGACACCGCCTTGCCGAAGCCGCCGAAGCGCACGCGATAGGAATCGAGCGCGTCCTCGTCCCACCCTGCGGCGCGATAGAACTCCACGCCTTCCGCCGGCGCCTCCCGGCCGGTGTCGGCCACGAGCATGCGGCACATCACGTATTCCAGCCGCGAGATCCACAGCCGGCATTGGAACTTGCGCGTGATCCATCCGGCGAGCCCGATATGGTCGGGGTGCATGTGCGTGACGATCACGCGGCTGATCGGTTTGCCCTTGAGCGCGGGGCTGGAGAAGATCGTGCGCCAATGGCCGCGCGCGATTTCGGTGGCGACGCCGGTGTCCACCAAAGTCCAGCCGTCGCCGTCCTCGATCAGCCACAAATTGATCCATTGCAGCGAGAACGGCAGCGGCATGCGCACCCACAACAGGCCCGGCGCGATCTCCTTTGTCGCCCCCGCCTCGGGCGGGTCGCCGCAAGGATAAGTCAATTTTGAGCGCGTCTTGGGCTCCAAGACGTCTTCTGTACCGTCCATCGTCGTCATGCATCGCTCCGGAGCAGTGAGTCTGGACCAGCCGGCGAGCGCGGTCAAAGCGCATCGCGCGGCGGCGGTGAATCGCCCACACTGGCGCCATGGCGATATGCGGCATCGACGAGGCGGGGCGTGGGCCGTGGGCGGGGCCGGTGACGGCGGCGGCCGTCATTCTGCCGCGCATGCGCCGGCCGCGCGGCCTCGCCGATTCAAAAACGCTGTCGGAAGAGGCGCGCGCGGCGCTGGCGCTGGAGATCCGGGCCTGCGCGCTCGTCGGCGTGGGCTGGGCCAGCGCTGCGGAGATCGACGCGCTGAACATCCGCGTCGCCACCCATCTGGCGATGCGCCGCGCGCTGGAGGCGCTGCCGACGCCGCCCGCCGCCGCCCTGGTGGACGGCAACGATGCGCCCGACCTCGGCTGCCCGGTCGAGGCGATCGTGGACGGCGACGCCCATGTGGCCTGCATCGCCGCCGCCTCGATCATCGCCAAAACCGCGCGCGACGCGGCGATGACGGCGCTGTGCGCGCAACATCCGGGCTACGGCTTCGCCCAGCACAAGGGCTATGGCACGCCCCAGCATCAGGCCGCGCTCGCCCGCCTCGGCCCCTGTGCGATCCACCGCCGCAGTTTCAAGCCGGTGCGCGCGCTGCTGGCGGCGCCTATCTCCAGTCCATGAAAAACGCCCTATGAAAAACGCCCTCTTGGCGCTGGCCGCGCTGGCGCCGATGCTTGGCGTAGCACTCTGGGCCGTCTGGGACGGCTTCGCGCGCGCCGACATCGCGCTCAGCCTGCATGGCTGGATCGCGCTCGGGCTGGGCGTGGTGTTGTCCCTCGCCCTGGCGGGCGGGCTGATGGCGCTGGTGTTCATCAGCCACCGGCGCGGCTACGACGAGCGCGCCCACTGGGAAGACCCCGATGCGCCGGGATGAGATTTCCCGCCGCGCGCAAAAAGCGCTAAGCGCCCTGGACGATGCCTGAGCCCGCCCTTCTCGACCGGTTCCGCGGCGCCCGCGTGGCGGTGATCGGCGACGTGATGCTCGATCTGCACGTGGTGGGGCGGGTGTCGCGGATTTCGCCGGAAGCGCCGGTGCCGGTGCTGCATGTCCAGTCGGAGCGCAGCGCGCTGGGCGGGGCGGCCAATGTCGCGGCCAATATCGCCAGCCTCGGCGGCCAGGCCGAACTGATCGGCGTGATCGGCGACGACGCCGCCGCCACCCAGCTCGTGCGCCTGATGGAGACCGGCTATCCCGCCATCGCCGCGCGCCTCGTCTCGTCGCGCGAACGGCCGACGATCACCAAGACGCGGTATCTCGGCGGTCAGCACCAGATCGTGCGCGTCGACCGCGAAACCGCAGCCCCGCTCTCCGCCGCCATCGAAGCGGCGCTGATCGAGGAGCTGGAAGAGGCGATCGAGGCCTGCGACCTCGTCGTCATCTCCGATTACGCCAAGGGCGTGATCAGCGATTCCGTGCTGGCCGCCGCGCTCGCCCTGCCGAAGGCGGCGGGCAAAATGACGCTCGTCGATCCCAAACGCCTGCGTCTCGGCGATTATCGCGGCGCGGCGATCCTGAAGCCGAACCGCAAGGAGCTGTCCGAGGCCGTCGGTCTGCCGTGCGAGACCGATTCCGACGCGGAAGTCGCCGCTGCCGCCGCGATCGCCGAGAGCGGCGCGGCGATCCTGCTCACGCGCTCCGAAAAAGGCATGTCGCTCTACCGGCCCGACGCCGCGCCGCTGCATTTGAAAACCGAAGCGCGCGAAGTGTTCGACGTCTCCGGCGCCGGGGATACGGTGATGGCGGGCCTCGCCGTGGCGCTGGCGGCGCGGCTGTCGACAGAACAGGCGATGCGCATCGCCAACGCCGCGGCGGGCGTTGCGGTGTCGAAGCTCGGCACATCGGTGGTCACCGCAGCGGAATTATACGACGCGCTCAAAGGCCAGGGCCGTGAAACCGCCGCGGCGACTGGCCCGATATCCGATCTCGAACGCGCGCGCGCGCAGCGCGAACGCTGGCGGCGCGAAGGCCTGATCGTCGGCTTCGCCAATGGCTGTTTCGATCTGCTGCACGCCGGCCATGTGTCGCTGATCGCGCAGGCCGCGCAGGCCTGCGACCGGCTCATCGTGGCGCTTAACTCGGACGACTCCGTACGCCGCCTCAAGGGGCCGACGCGCCCTGTGCAGACGCTCGAAGCGCGCGCGGCCGTGATCGGCGCCTTGAAGGGCGTCGATCTTGTGCTCGGCTTCGACGACGACACCCCGCTCGCGTTGATCGAGGCGCTCGTGCCGGACGTGCTGGTCAAAGGCGCCGATTACGCCGAAGCGGACGTCGTCGGCGGCGACGTCGTCAAGGCCGCCGGCGGGCGCGTGCTGCTGGCGCAGCTCACCGCCGGCCAATCCACTTCCGCCTTGGTCGCCAAAGCCCAAACCGGCGGGTGAGCGTTTAGTCCTCCGCGCGGGCAGTCGATTTAGGCCTGGTTAACCATGGCGGTCCCGCGCCGCCAGGAGACCTTATATTCCCAATGAGCATAAGGGGTGGTATGGTCGTCTATGGATCATGATCCCGCCTCGACGCGCGACGCGGCCGCCGCGCGCTTCGCTTGCCCGTTCTCGCATGGGTTCGTGCGCGTGGCGGCGGCGGCGCCGGTGGTGCGGCTCGCCGATCCGCACGCCAACGCCGCGGCGATCCTTGCGCTGGCGCAGCGCGCGCATGACGCGGCGGCCGGGCTGTTCCTGACGCCGGAGATGAGCCTCACCGGCTATGCGGTCGATGATCTTTTGCAGCAGGACGCGCTGCTCGACGCGGTCGAGGCCGCCATCGAAACGCTGTGCGCGGCAAGCGGTGCGCTGCGCCCGCTCCTTATCGTCGGCGCGCCGTTGCGGCTGCGCGGCGCGCTGTACAATTGCGCGGTCGTCATCGGGCGCGGCGCCATTCTCGGCGTCGTCCCGAAATCCTATCTGCCGAATTATCGCGAATACCACGAGAAGCGCCAATTCGCCGCCGCGCGCGACGCCGGCGTGCGCGAAATCCGCATCAACGGCGCGGACGTTCCGTTCGGCGCAGACCTGACCTTCGCCGCGACCGACGCGCGCGATTGCGTTTTTCATGTCGAGATCTGCGAGGATTTGTGGGCGCCGACGCCGCCCTCCACGCTGGGGGCGCTCGCGGGCGCAACGATCCTGCTCAATCTCAGCGCATCGAACATCACGATCGGGAAAGCGGAGGAGCGCGCCATCCTGGTGGACGCGCAATCGCGCCGCTTGACCGCGGCGTACGTCTATTGCGCAGCAGGCCGCGGCGAATCGACCACCGATCTGTCCTGGGACGGACAAATCGTCGCCTACGAAATGGGTGAAAAGTTGCGCGAGAGCGCAAGGTTTGCGCGCGAGCCGGAGCTCATGCTCGTCGATGTGGATGTCCAGCGCATCGCGCAGGAGCGTCGCCGCTTCGCGACGTTCCACGACGCGCAGGGTCACGCCGCAGAGGCGTTGGCCCGCCAGCGCACGATCCCGTTCACGCTGGACGCGCCGACGATCGAAACGCCGCTGCAGCGTGCGGTTTCGCGCTTCCCGTTCGTGCCCGACGATTCCGCGCGCCTCGATCGCGATTGTTTCGAGGCCTACAACATCCAGGTCGCAGGCCTTGCGCAGCGCTTGGAGGCGACCGGCCTGAAGCGCGCCGTGATCGGCGTGTCGGGCGGGCTCGATTCCACGCACGCGGCGATCGTGGCGGCGCGCGCCTTCGATCAGATCGGCCTGCCGCGCAGCGCCATCATCGGCGTGACGATGCCGGGCTTCGGCACGAGCGATGAAACGCGCTCCAACGCCTGGGCGCTGATGCGCGCGCTTGGTTTCGATGCGCGCGAAACATCCATCGAGCCGCTGGCGCAGCTCATGTTCCGCGAGCTTGGCCATCCCGCCGGCCACGGCGCGCCGGAATACGACATCACCTATGAGAACGTGCAGGCCGGCCTGCGCACGGACTACCTGTTCCGTCTCGCCAATCAGGAACAGGGCCTGGTCATCGGCACCGGCGACTTGTCGGAGCTTGCGCTCGGCTGGTGCACGTATGGCGTCGGCGATCAGATGGCGCATTACAACGTCAACGCCGGCGCGCCGAAAACGCTCATTCAGCATTTGATCCGCTGGGTGATCGCGGCCGATCTGTTCGACGAGGCGACCTCCGCCACGCTCGATCGCGTGCTCGATACGGTGATCTCGCCCGAGCTCGTGCCCGCCAGCATGGACGCGCCGCAGCGCACGGAAGACATCATCGGCCCCTACGCGCTGCAGGACTTCAATCTCTATCATTTCATGCGCGGCATGGCGCCCAGCAAGATCGCGTATCTCGCCTGGACGGCGTGGCGCGACGCCGACAGCGGGGCCTGGCCCGCCCATCTCGCCGACGAAGACAAGCGCAGCTTCGACTATGCGGAGATCCGGCGCTGGCTGCGCGTGTTCCTGCAGCGCTTCTTCCAGAACCAGTTCAAGCGCTCGGCGATGCCGAACGGGCCGAAGCTCACCTCCGGCGGCGCGCTGTCGCCGCGCGGCGATTGGCGCATGCCGTCCGACGCCAGCGTCGCGGCCTGGCTTGCGGAGCTTGACGCCAACGCGCCGCCGCATCTCTAGTGCCGGCCGCGTGACGCTGCACCCCCGCCCCGCCCTCGACGATCTGATCGCGCTCGCCATTGCGGCGGGCCGCGAGATCATGGCTGTGCGGGAGATGGGCTTCGAGGCGCAGGAAAAACTCGACGGCTCGCCGGTCACAATCGCCGATGCGCGCGCCGAAGCGGTCATCATCGCAGGCCTTGCCGCTTTGTCGCCGGGCGTTCCGGTGATCGCGGAGGAATCCGTCGCCGATGGACGCATCCCTTTGTGCGGCGACGCCTTCTATTGCGTCGATCCGCTCGACGGCACGCGCGATTTCATCGAGGGCGGCAGCGGCGAGTTCACCGTCAATATCGCGCTGGTCGAACGCGGCGCGCCGATCGTGGGCGTGATCTACGCGCCGGCGACAGGCGGATTATGGGCCGGCGCGCCAGGCCATGCGGTGCGCGCCGATTATGACGTGCAAACCGGCGCCGCACGCACGCCGCTGCGCGCGATCCGCGTGCGCGAGGGGGCGGCGCCGTTCTCGATCATCGCCAGCCGGCGCTCCAAGAGCGACAAGCTCACCGCCTTCTGCGCCGCCATTCCGCACCTGCCTGCCGCGTCGAGTTCGTCGATCAAATTTTGCCACATCGCGGAAGGATCGGCCGACCTCTATCCGCGGTTCGGTCAGGTCTCGGAATGGGACGCCGCGGCCGGCCACGCCATCCTCGCCGCTGCAGGCGGGGGCGTGATGCGCGTATCCGATGGCGCGCCGCTGACGTACGGCCATGCAGACAAGCGCTTCCTGATCGACGGCTTCGTCGCCTATGGCGGCGCCGCAAGCCAGGCGATCGCGCGGAGCGCCTTGCGACTTTAGCCGCATTGCGGGGCTGGAGCGGATCGATGGCGTACGGATCTTCGAGCGTGCTGCAGGTCGCTTTCACGGGAAGCGATTTCGGCGCCTGGCGGGTGACGCGGCAGACCGCTCTGCAGTGAATGAGGCGGATTTGGTTGTGGCGCTTTAGAAATTTCGCCGATGCTGCGCCCGCATCAGCGGGCGAGGGTTGCGATCAAATCGCGCATGAAGCGCGCGCCCATGTCGATCTGCTCCAGCGCGATCCATTCGTCGGGCTGGTGCGCCTGCGCGATCGAGCCGGGTCCGCACAGAACGGCCGGCAGTCCGGCGCGCTGGAACAAGCCCGCCTCCGCCGCGTACGACGCCGCGCGCACGCCATTGTCGCCGGTCAAGGCGCGCGCCAGGGCTTCCGCCTCCGAGTCCAGCGCCGGCAAAAGCGGCGGCGTGCGCGAGCGGCGGCGCACATCGACGCCTGCGCCCGGCGCGCGCGCCTTGAGCGCTGCATCGATGCGCTGCGCTTCCGCCAGAAAGCGCGCGGCGACCGCTTCCGTTTCATCCACATCCGCGCTGCGCAAATCCCACAGGAACTCGCACTGCTTTGCGAGAATGTTCGCCGCCGTGCCGCCTTCGACGCGCCCGATCGTCATCGTCGCGCCCGGCGGCGTGAACGGCGAGTCGAGCGGCGCGCGCGCCTCGGCCTCGCGGCCCATGTCGGCCACGAGCTGCATCAGCGGCAGCGCCTCCATGATGGCGGAGACGCCGAGATGCGTGAGGCTCGAATGCGCTTCATGCCCGTGCACGCAGACGCGAAACACCGAAATGCCCTTGTGCCCGGAGATGACCTTCATCTCCGTCGGCTCGCCGACGATCACCGCGCGCGGCTTGTTCGCGAACGCAGCGATCTCGGCGATCATGTCGGGCGCGCCGAGGCAGCCGACTTCTTCGTCATAGGACAGCGCGAGAATGAGCGGCGCGCGCATCTGCGCAGCGCGCGCATCATCGACATGCGCAAGCGCCAGCGCGATGAAGCTCTTCATGTCGGCGACGCCGCGACCGTAAAGCTTGCCGTCCCGCTCCGCCACGACGAACGGATCGGAGGTCCAATCCTGGCCATCGACGGGCACGACATCGGTGTGGCCCGACAGCACGACGCCGCCAGGCGCATCCGGCCCGATGACCGCATAGAGATTGGCCTTCAGGCCGTCTTCGCTGGCGACGCGCGTGCTGGCGATCCCGCGCGCGGCGAGAAAATCCTCCACCCAGGCGATCAGCGCGAGATTGGAATTGCGCGACGTGGTGTCGAAGGCGACCAGCGTCGCCAGAATGTCCCGCGCGAAGGCGACGCGGTCCGCCGACATCAGCGGCGGCGCTCCAGCTCGGGCGATGCGACGATGGTTCCGTCCGGCCCGGCATAGGCCGCCAATTGGATGCGGAAGCGCAGCGCCGCGTTGGGCGGAATGGCCGGCGGCGACCCTTGCGCGCCGTAGCCGATGTCGGGGGGGATATAGGCGATCAGCTCATCGCCCGGCCGCATCAGGCGCAGCGCCTCGGAGAAGCCGGGGATCACGCCATTGAGCGGAAACTCCGCCCGCTGGCCGCGCTCGAAGGAGGAATCGAACACCGTGCCGTCGGCGAGCTTGCCTTCGTAATGCACCAGCACGGTTGCACCCTCGGGCGTCAGCGCGAGGTTTTGCGCCGTGCTGCGGGTGACGAATTCATAGGCCAGGCCCGACGGCGTCGATTGCACGCCGGTGCGCGCGCGCTGCGCCTCCATGTAGCGGGCGGATTCCGCCGCCGATTGCTCGGCCGCTTTCGCGTCCGCTTTCTCTGCGCGTTCGAGTTCGCGCATCACGTCAGAGGATTGCGAGCACGCCGCCAGCGCCAGCGCTGCAATGACGAAAAAAGCCTTCATGAGTAGAGCTGATCCGCTTCAGAAATGGTCCAGGTTTCGGCGATCGCCGTGCGTTCCCAATCGAGGAAAGCGTCGTCGCGCAAAAGCGTCTCGCAATAAGCTTGCGCAGGCTCGGGCAAGATCACGCCATACGTGCGGAATCGCGTCGCGACAGGCGCATAGAACGCATCCGCGATCGTGCGCGGGCCGAACAAATATGGCCCATCCGGGGCCGCGGCGCGCGCTTCGCTCCACATCTCGACGATGCGAGCGATGTCGCCGCGCACGTCGGCGGACCAGTCCTGCGCGGCGACGCGGCGGCGAATGTTCATCGGCAAAGCGGCGCGCAGTGCGGCGAAGCCGGAATGCATCTCGGCGGCGAGCGCGCGCGCGCGGGCGCGTGCGATGCGGTCGCTCGGCCAAAGGTGCGTAGCGGTCTCCGCGGCGAACTCGCAGATCGCCAGGCTGTCATGGATCGCTGCGCCATCGACATGCAGCGCCGGCACGCGACCCGACGGGCTGGCGCCGAGAATGTCGGGAACCTTGGACTTGCCGTAGCCCGTCGCGCCCAGCTGCAGGACGCGCTCCTCGAACGCGATTCCGGCCCAGCGCAAGGCGAGCCAGGGCCGCATCGACCAGGACGAATAATTCTTGTTGCCGATGAAGAGGACAGGCGCGGGCATGGCGCGCCGTCATCGGCGCAATGCCCGCCCCGGTCAAGCCGCCATAACACGCATGCGCACGACGCCATGAGCCCGCTTCCGGGTCATGGCGCCGCGCGTCGATGCGATGCGCCTAGTTGCGCGGCTCGAGGAAGTCGTTGCGGATCCAGCCGCGATTGTCGTTCTCGTCGATGACTTCCCACCACATGTCTTCGCGCGTGCCCGTGGGGTACACGGTCGAGCCCGCCGGCATCGAGCGCACGACGCGCGCTTCGGTGGTCGGATAGGCGCGCATATTGACCTGCTGGCGCGTGACGAAGGAGCGCTGCGGCGCCGAGGCCGAGGCGTTCGGGTCAAGGCCGCCCAATTGCGTCACCATGTCGGCATAGGCCTGGATGAACGCGGCCGAGACCACGCGGCCGATATCGGTGTCCTCCCAGCCGCCGCCGACGGCGCCGCCCCAGCCATAGCCGCCGCCTGCGCCCCAGCCGATATTGCGGTTCTGGGCGTTGCCTTCGGTGACCGCGACGGTTTCGGTCGTGCGTACATTGGTGAGCGACAGCACGGCGGTCGCCTCTTGCCGCTGCACGCGCACGCCGCTGGCCAGCGCGCCGACGCGCCCGCCGATCAGCCCGCCGACGATGCCGCCGACCGCGCCGCCGCCGGCATTGTTGTCCTGCGCAGCAACTTCCGCGATCAGCACATAATCCGCCGCGCGCATCTGGCCGCGGCCCATATTCTGGCCGCGCTGGAGATCGCCGCCGGCGGCGAGATTGCGCTCGCCCTGCGCCACATCCATGCCGACGCCGCGCTCAACGATGGTGAAGCAGCGCGAGCGTTGCACAACCACCCGCAGCAGCGTCTGCGGCGAGGACAGATTGTACGCGCGCCAGCCGGAGCGGTCGCCGTCGACCAGCGTGATCGAGCCGAGACTGCGGGCGCATTGCGGGATCGGCGGCGGGGCGTCGCGATCTATATCGCGCCCGCGATCCCTTTGCGCGAAGGCGGGCGTTGCGGCGAGCAGCGCCATCGCGGCGATCGCCGCACCGAATTTGACCGACATTGAGCCCTCCCTGACCTCGCAAACGCGCTGTACCACGCCATGAACTGGGTGTCATGCGACGTGACGGGCGTCACAGGCGGCGCGGCGGATAGCCGTTGGCGGCGAGCGCCTCGACGATCTCCTGGGTGTGCTGGGCGTCGCGAGTTTCGATCAGGATGTCGAATTCCGCGCCCTTCGCCGGCACGTCGAGCGCCAGGCGATTATGCGCGACCTCGATGATGTTGGCGCCGAGGTCGCCGATGATCTTGGACACCCGCGCCAACAGGCCGGGGCGGTCGTCGCCGATGAGGCGCAACGAGGACAGCCGCCCTTCGCGGATCAGCCCGCGCGTCAGCACGGACGCCAGGAGCCGCGAATCGATATTGCCGCCGCACAGGATGAGGCCGACGCGCTTTCCCGCAAACGTTTCGCGGTGCGCAAGCAGCGCCGCGAGGCCTGCGGCGCCAGCGCCTTCTGCGACGGTCTTTTCGACATTGCAGAACAAAGCGATCGCTTGTTCGAGATGCGGTTCGTCGACGAGCAGCACATCATCGACCAGCGCACGGCAGATTTCGAAATTGATGCGGCCCACCTGCTTGACCGCGATGCCTTCCGCGATCGATTGCCCGCCGCATTGCGGCGTCTCTCCGCGAAGCTCCGCATAAAGCGCGGGATACATCCGCGCTTCCACGCCGACGATGGAAATGCCGGGCTTGATCGCCTTGGCCGCGATGGCGTTGCCCGAGATCAGCCCGCCGCCGCCGACGGGGATCGCCAGCATGTCGAGATCGGGCGCGTCCTCCAGCATTTCTAGCGCGATCGTGCCCTGGCCGGCGATGACGTGCGCATCGTCATACGGGTGCACGAAGGTGAGGCCTTCGCGCTCCTTGATCTGATAAGCGTAGGTCGTCGCCTCTGCGATGCCTTCGCCGTGCAGCAGCACGCGCGCGCCGTGCTTGCGCGTGTGCTCGACCTTGGTGAACGGCGTGCCGAGCGGCATGACGATGGTGGCGGGAACGCCGAGCTTCGCCGCGTTGAACGCCACGCCCTGCGCATGATTGCCTGCCGAGACCGCAATCACGCCGGCGCGGCGCTCAGGCTCGGTCAGGCGGGATAATTTGTTGAGCGCGCCGCGCTCCTTGAACGAGGCGGTGAATTGCAGGTTCTCGAACTTGATCCAGACCTCGGCGCCGACGATGTCCGACAGCGTGCGCGACAGCCGCATCGGCGTGCGCTCGACCTGGCCTGCAATGCGCGCAGCCGCATCGAGAATATCGGCGTGGGTCACCGGCAGAGCGGCGGCGGTCTGGATCAGGGATGCGGCGTCGGGCATGGCGGGCGGACCATAGCCACCGCCGCCAGGCGTTACAATGAAGCCGGCGCGCCGCTGGAGCGATCATCGCGCGGCGGCGGCGACAGGCGCCCGCCGGCGTGCGCCTCCACCGCGCCCCACACCAACGGCCGCGCGCCCGTGGCCAGCGCCGCAGCGCCCGTCCCTGGCCCAAGATCGAGCGAGTCGAAGCCAGCCTGCGCCGCCCACGCGACGCTGGCGCGCCGCAGCAGATCGTCCGGCGCGCACGCAGCGAGATCGGGATCGGCGGCGCAAAACCACAGGCTCGCCGCGCCGTCGCCGCCGAGCACATGCGCCAGCGCCACCCGCCGGGGCCCTGCGCACAACGCCAGCCAGAACCCGGCGCAATCCGATCCGTCGAGCGCAGCGCAACGCGTCAGCAGCGCCTGCGCCCAAGGCCTGCGCCAGGGGTCGGGCCCACGCCGCGCAGCAGCGCGCCAAGCCATCGCCTGCGCCTGCGCTGCAGCGGTCTCCGCCGCCGGCAGCACGCTCAAGCGCAGCGGGCCATAAGCCGTCTCGAGCCGCCCGGCATAGGCGTCCAGCGCCGCGACCGTCTCCGGGCGGCCCTCGGACAGCGCCTGGGCGTAGGCGTCCGCCCCGTCGCCGCAATCGGCGATCCAGGCGCTGGCGGTCCCGTAGGCGCTGCCCATGAACACCGGATCGCGTGTGGCCACGGCGGCGAAATGCAGGCGATCGGCGCCGATTGCGTGGAGCAGCTGCGCCGGGTCGCACACAAGGCCCGGCTCGGCGACGGCGCCGCAGCGCAAGGCCAGCGGCGCGCCCAAAAGGGCCGCCCCGCCGCGACCGGCGCGATGTACGGGGACAAATCCAGCGATCCGGCCCGCGCGGCGGATCACCGCGACCCCGGCGCCTGGCCGCGCCGCAGCCGCCGCCCGCGCCCAGGCCGGGCTCAGGAAAGGCCCAACGGGCGCGCGCGCCTCCAGGCCGATGCCGCGCCAGCGCGCCCAATCGGCCCTGCCGAGGGCGTTGACCTGCACTAATTCGATCCGCATGGCGCCGCCCGCTCGGTTTCGCCTGGCACGCGAAGCAAGCCGGGCGCCGCGTCGCAGCCGCCCTGTTGCCAAACGGAAAACCGCAGCGATTACTCCCCGCCCATGACCGCAGCGCCGATCCTCGACCTCGCCGATTTCACCGTGACCTTCGACACCCCGGACGGGCCGGTGCATGCCGTGCGCGGAGTCTCGCTCACGATCGCCAAGGGCGAATGCGTGGGCGTGGTGGGCGAATCCGGCTCCGGCAAGAGCCAGACCTTCCTCACCGCCTTCGGCCTCTCGGCGGAGAACGCCAAAGCCGGCGGCGGCGCGCGCTTCCAGGGCCAGGATTTATTGTCGCTCAGCCGCAAAGACCTGAACGGCGTCCGCGGCCGAAAAGCCTGCTTCATCTTCCAGGATCCGCTGACCGCGCTGACGCCGCACATGACGATCGAAGCGCAGATGCGCGAAACCCTGGCGCATCATTTCGGCATGAGCAGCGCCGACGCGCGCAAGCGCGCGATCGACTGGCTCGAGCGCGTGCGCATTCCGGAAGCCGCGCGGCGCCTCGGCCAATATCCGCACGAATTGTCCGGCGGCATGCGCCAGCGGGTCATGATCGCGATGGCGATGATGGGCGAGCCGGAACTCGTTATCGCCGACGAGCCCACCACCGCGCTCGACGCCACAGTACAGGCGCAGGTGCTCGACCTGCTGGACGATCTGCGCCGCGATACCGGCGCTGCGGTCGCGCTGATCACCCATGACATGGGCGTCGTCGCGCGCATGGCGCAGCGCGTGGCCGTCATGCGCGAAGGCCGCATCGTCGAAACCGGCGCGGTCGGCGATATTTTCCGCAATCCGCAAGCGGATTACACGCGCATGCTGTTGGAGGCGGTGCCGCGCGTCGATGGGCCGCGACGCCTGGCCTTGAGCGCGCCGCGCGGCGATGCGCCGGTTCTGGAAGCCAAGGACGTCAAGGTGCACTTCCCAATTCGCGTCGAGGACGGCCTGTTCGGGCGCGTGAAAAAGCTGCGCGCGGTCGATGGCGTGAGCTTTGCGCTGCAGGCGGGCGAAACGTTGGGCGTGGTCGGCGAATCCGGCTGCGGCAAGTCGACCCTCGCGCGCGCGGTGGTGCAGCTTCTGCCCGCCAGCGCCGGCGCGGTGACGTTTCTCGGCCGCGGCCTGAACGCCGGCGACCGCAGCGCCATCCAGCGCGCGCGCAAGGATTTGCAGATCGTTTTCCAGGACCCCCTCGCCAGCCTCGATCCGCGCATGACGGTGGGCCGCTCCATCGCCGAGCCGCTGATCGGCTTCCGTCCCGAATTGACCGGCCGCCAGCGCGACGACCTCGTGCGCGAGATGATGGCGCATGTCGGCCTCGATCCGTCGCTGATCAATCGCTATCCGCATGAATTGTCCGGCGGGCAGAACCAGCGCGTCGGCATCGCCCGCGCCATGATCCTGAAGCCCAAGCTGGTCGTGTGCGACGAGGCGGTGAGCGCGCTCGACGTTTCGATCCAGGCGCAGATCGTCGCGCTGTTGACCGACCTGCAGAAGGAATTGGGCCTCGCCATGCTGTTCATCAGCCACGATCTCGCGGTCGTGCGCGAGATCAGCCATAAGGTCATGGTGCTCTATCTCGGCCGCGCGGTGGAGATCGGCCCGGCCGAAACCATCCTGCGCGATCCGCGCCATCCCTATACGCTCGCGCTTTTGGCGGCCGCGCCGCGCATCGATCCCGCAGCGGCGCAGGCCGCGCCGCGCATGCGCCTCAGCGGCGATCTGCCGAGCCCGCTCGATTCCCGCGCTGGGCTTCGTTTCCTGAAATCGAAAGTGATCGACGATCCCGACGTCGAGCAATATCGCCCGCAGCTGATCGAAACATCGCCCGGCCATTGGGTGGCGGAATTCGATCCCGTCGCGCCCGGCGTCTGACGCCACGCCAGCCCACTTCAGCACTATCGAGGGGAAGATCATGCGTTACGCGTTCGTGGGATTGGCTGCGCTGCTGGCCGCAATGAGCCCGGCATTGGCGCAGGACGCGATACAGCGCACCACGCGCGGCGCGCTGACGCTCGAGCAGGTTCCCGAAACGCCAGCGCCGGTGCGCGCGCGGCTGCAGCAATATGTCAATGCGCGCGCCGCATCGTTCCAGGATTGGGCGCCGGGCGGCGGCGTGCTGATCGCCACACGCTTCGGCGACACCGCGCAAATCCATCACGTCGCGCAACCGCTCGGCGCACGCATGCAGCTGACCTTCTTCGAAGAGCCCGTCGCCGGCGCCGAAGCGCTGCCGGGCGGCGGCATCGTGTTCACGCGCGACGTGGGCGGCAATGAGAATTTCGGCGGCTATCTGCTCGACGAAGCGCGCGGGCGCACGCACGAATTCACCGAACAGGGCACGCGCAATCTGAGCTTCACGATCAGCGACGACGGCGCCCGCGTCGCCTGGGCGCGCACCTATGCCGACCGCGGCGATTACGACATCTTCCTCGCCGACCCGCGCGAGCCTGCGTCGCGGCGCAGGATTTTGCAGGGAACCGGCGCGATCGCGCCCATCGATTGGAGCGCCGATGGGCGGCTGCTCCTCCTCGGCCAGACCATCTCCATCGCCAAGAGCCGCCGCTTCATTCTCGATGTCGCGACAGGCGCGCTGCAGGAGCTGACGCCCGACCTCGACGTCGCCTATGCCGGCGGCGAATTTTCGCCCGACGGCCGCGCGCTTTATCTGCTCAGCGACGAAGGCTCCGATCATGTGCGCCTGGTGCGCCTCGATCGGGAGACGGGCGCACGCACGCCGCTGTCGCCGGAGACGGCGTGGAGCGTGGAATCCTTCGATCTGTCGCCGGACGGCCGCAAGATCGCGTATGTCGTCAACGAGGCGGGCAACTCGACGCTGCGCCTGATCGATGCGCGCACCGGCCGCGCTTTGCCGGCGCCCGCGCTGCCCGCCGGCGTCATCTCCGGCGTGACCTTCTGCGACGAGAGCGCCCGCATCGGCTTCACCCTGAACGGCGCCACCTCGCCGGGCGACGTCTACACCTATGAACTGCGCGCGCGCCGCCTGACGCGCTGGACGCAAAGCGAAGTCGGCGGTCTGAACCCGGAGACGTTCGTTGCCCCGCGCCTGATCGAGTGGACGAGCTTCGACGGGCTGCGCATCACCGGCTTTCTCTACGCGCCGCGCACGCCGGGGCCGCATCCGGTCGTCATCTCCATCCATGGCGGACCGGAGGCGCAATTCCGGCCGACCTTTTCGTCGACGATCCAATATCTGGTGAACGAGCTCGGCATCGCGGTGATCGCGCCGAACGTGCGCGGCTCGGACGGCTACGGCAAGGCGTTCCTGGCGCTCGACAACGCCGAAAGGCGCGAGGATTCCGTGCGCGACATCGGCGCGCTGTTGGATTGGATCGCAGAGCAGGACGATCTCGATGCGGCGCGCACGGTCGTCTATGGCGGCTCGTATGGCGGCTACATGGTTTTGGCGTCCATGACGCATTACAATGACCGCCTCGCGGGGGCTGTGAACATCGTCGGCATCTCCAATTTCGTGACCTTCCTGGAGAACACCAGCGGCTATCGCCGCGATCTGCGCCGGGTCGAATACGGCGACGAGCGCGATCCTGCGATGCGCGAGACCTTGCTGCGCATCTCGCCGCTGACCAACGCGGCGCGCATCACCAAGCCCCTCTTCGTCATCCACGGCGCGAACGATCCCCGCGTGCCGGTGTCGGAGGCCGAGCAATTGTTGCGCACGGTGCGCGCCAATGGCGGCGACGCCTGGTACATGCTGGCGGCCAATGAAGGCCACGGCTTCCGCCGACGGGAAAACCAGCAGGCGCAGCGCGAAGCCGAGACGCTGTTCTTCCAGCGCGTTCTGGGCGTTGCGCCGCGCGACTAGACGCGCTCGTCTAGTCGCGTCTAGTCGCGCCTTTCGCCCCTGGCGCGCGGAATTCCGCGGCCGGCCGCGCGAGCGCCCAATCGACGAAGGCGTCGTCGAGCGGCGCATAGGGGCCGCGCGACACATATTGCCGGACAAGGCCGCGGCGCTCGAGCGTGCGCATCGCGCCCTGCACGGTTTGCGCCGACACCGTCGGCAGGCCGACAAGCCGCGCGATCGCCTCAAGCCCGTCGGTCTCGAACGGCGTCGCCTTGGCTTCGGCGAGCACGCGAAACGTCGCGCGCGGCAACGCGCCCAAGGCGTCCCAGATGTGCGGAAAGCCGTAATGCTCCGCCATTTCCGCGCGCGTCTCCGCCAGCGCGCGATCGGGATCGGCTGCGTCCTGGCGCAACAATTTGTTGCGGAAGGCGCTGAACTCCACCGGCCGGCGATTGAGCGCGACCAGCGCGCGCTCCAGCTTGGCTTCGGCGACCTGCACGCCGCGCTTGGCGAGCGCCGCGCGCTGGTGGGCGACGAAGGCCCGCCCCAGGGGCTCGAGCGCGATGCGGTCGCCGAAATTGAACAGCGGCGCGCGCTGATCGGCGAACATGGCGCGCAGGCCGGGATCGGAGGAACCGGTGAAGATCGCGCACACCTGGCCGCTGCGCTTGTCCAGGCTGGTGCGCAATGTCGCGATGAAATGCGCGTGCGCTTTCGACACGCCCAGCTCCTGAAACTCGTCCAGCAGCAGCAGTGCGCGGCGACGCCCGGCGCACATCTCATCGAGCACGGCGTCCAACAGGCGCGGTCGCGCGGGACGCGGCTGCGCCGGCTTCTTCACCGCCGCCTCCAGCACTGCGGGGCCGGTCGTGCGCACGCTTGCGCTGATCTCGGCCTGACGGAACAGATCGAGCGCGGCGCGCTTGGTGCGCACGCCGGCGCGCCGCTCGATCTCATGCACGATCGCGGCGGCGGGATCGTTCGGGGCCGGCCAGAAACTGGCGTAGATGGCGCGCCAGCCGGCGGCCTCGGCGAGCGGCGCCATGTCGCGCAAGAGAAAGCGCGTCTTGCCGGACCGGCGCGGGCCGTAGAGCACGATCGCGTGCGCGGCGCCGGTGCGCAGCTGTTCGAAACAGGACTGCGCCTCGCGCGTGCGCGGAAAGTGGAAAATGTCGCTCGCGTCCATGCGCCAACTAGATCACACTAGACATGCCTGTCTAGTTGCGGCTAGTCCGGCGCGAAACGCTGCACGAGAGGACCGCATGGCGACGCTGCAATATCTCAACACCTGCGTGTTCGATCATGGCGCGCTGAAGCAATTGCCCAATCTTTTGAAATCGCTGGGCGCGACGAAGCCGTTCATCGTCACCGACGCCGGCTTGAAGGCGAACGGCCTGCTCGACGCGGTAACGGCCGCGCTCGCCGCGGCGCCGACCGGCGTCTACGCCGACACCCCGTCAAACCCCACCGAATCCGCCGCGCGCGAGGCGGCCGCGGCCTACAAGGCGTCAGGCGCCGACGCGCTCGTCGCGCTCGGCGGCGGCTCGTCGATGGACATGGCCAAGGCCGTCGGCCTGATGGCGACGCATGAAGGCCCCTACGAGCGCTTTGGCGGCACGCAGCGCGGCACGAAGCTGATCGGCCGCATCCCGCCGCTGATCGCCATCCCCACCACCGCCGGCACGGGCAGCGAGGTGTCGGTCGGGTTCGTTCTCATTCTCGACAATGGCCGCAAAGAGACTTTCGTTTCGCCCAATCTCATTCCCGGCGTCGCGCTGTGCGATCCGGAATTGACGCTGGCGCTGCCGCCCGGCCTCACCGCCGCGACCGGGATGGATGCGGTGACGCACTGCATCGAGGCGGTGCTCTCGCCGGTCGTGCATCCGCCGGCGGAAGCCGTCGGGCTTGACGGCGTCGAGCGCGCCGTAGGCGAAGGCTGGCTCATCCGCGCCGTGCGCGACGGCGCCGATCGCGATGCGCGCTGGAACATGATGATGGCGTCCTATGAAGGCGCGCTCGCCTTCGTCAAAGGCTTGGGCGCCGTGCACGGCCTGTCGCATGCGCTCGGCCGCATCGCCGCCTTGCGGCTGCACCACGGCACGCTCAACGCGGTGATCCTGCCGCACGCTCTGCGCATGATCGAAGAGGCCGGCGCGGCGGAGGCCAAGCTCGCGCGCATCGGCCGCGCCATGCGTCTTGCGCCGCACGCGCGCATCTCCGACGCCATCGCGCAGCTGAACGCCGAGCTCGGCATTCCCGCCTCGCTCTCGGCGATGGGCGTGACCGGCGATCACTGGTCGGATTCGCGGCCCTATGCGGTGTCTGATCTCGCGACCTTCACCAACGCCATTCCCTTCAAGGACGCGGAATACGACGCGCTGTTCGCCCGCGCGCTCGGCTGACCTGACGCAGCACGACACGCGATCGATCCGACCGGGCCGGGCGCGGGCTTAGCCTTGCGCCCATGTCCAACACCACGCATCTGCAGCTTCCGTATCTCGCCTCGGCGCAGGCGCAGAAGCACGTCACGGTCAATGAATCGCTCTCCGCGCTCGACCGCATCGTGCAGCTCACCGCGCTGTCGGCGACGACGAGCGCGCAGCCCGCAAGTCCTGCGGACGGCGATCTCTACATCCTGCCGCCGGGCAAGACCGGCGCGGCGTGGGCGAGCTTCGCCGATCATGCGGTCGCCCATTATCTCGACGGCGCCTGGGCGCAGATCACCCCGCGCGAAGGCTGGCGCGCCTGGGTGCGCGACGCAGGCAAGCTGGTGCGGCGCAGCGCCAGCGGCTGGAGCGATGTCGCCACGCCGCTGTCGCAGGCGATTGCAGGCCTCGGCGCCAATGGCTTGATCGCGCGCACCGGCGCCGGCGCCGCAGCGGCGCGCAGCCTTGCGGCGGGCGCCGGCGTCAGCGTCGTCAATGGCGACGGCGCCGCCGGCGATCCGACCATCGCCCTCGATCTCACCGCGGCCTTGACCTGGAGCGGCGCGCAAACCTTCAACGGATCCGTCGGCTTCGGCGCTGCGGTCGCGCCGACGACGGACAATGCGGTGAGCCTCGGCGACGCCACGCATCGCTTCGCCGTCGTCTACGCCGCCACCGGCGCCATCAACACGTCCGACGCGCGCGAGAAGACGCCGCTTGCGCCGCTGCCCGATGCGGCCCTGCGCGCCGCGCGCGCGGTGATGCGCGCGCTCGGCGTCTTCCAATGGCGCGACGCCGTCGCCAGCAAAGGCGCCGACGCCGCGCGCCTGCATGTCGGCGTCACCGCACAGGATGTGCGCGACGCATTCTTGCGCGAAGGCGAAGACCCCACGCGCTGGGGCCTGTTCTGCATCGATCCCGAAAGCGGCCGCCACGGCCTGCGCATGGATCAAGTGTTGCTGCTGATGATCGCGGCTTTGCACGCGGAGCAGAGCTAGCAGAACGCCGGAGTGGGCTGTGATCGCCCCCTTCGACCGGCTTCGCCGGCCACTTCCCCCGCGAGCGGGGGAAGAAAGGGCGCCGACCTTTTGCTCCCCCGTGAGCGGGGGAGCTGGCCGCGAAGCGGCCTGAGGGGGTGATCATGGCGCTTTCCGGCGGCCGCTAGCGCACCCACCGCCGGCGCGGGCTATTCCACGCGCGCTTCCGTAGCGGGGGCGGCGGCCTCGTCTTCCGGCGGACGCAGCGTGCGTTGCGGCGCCGTTGCGATCGGCAGATCCGGCGGCGGCGGCACGAAATCCGGCGTCGCGATCTCGTCCACGGGCTCATCGCGCGACGTCGCGCGGCGCACGGAATTGGCCGCGCGCGGCAGCGGACGCGCGCGCGCGCTCAACGCAGGCACAAGATCGCCGCCGGCGAGCGCCTGCAAGGACGATCCCTCGAACGCGCGCCCCACCGGTTCGGCGCGCCCGCCAAGGCAGCGGGCGAGAAAATTCTCCGTCACCGCAGCGAACGCCAGACGGTTCTGCGTTTTGCCAAGCACGTGGCCTTCGTCGGGGAACAGCACATAGGCGAACGGGCGCCCGCGCGCGACGAGCGTCTGGGCGATGCGATCGGAATCTGCACGCGGCACGCGCGCATCGCGCCCACCCTGGCCGATCAGCAGCGGATCGCGGATCGATGACGCGGTGAGATAAGGCGACGCGCGGCGCAAGCGCGCGCGGCCAGCTGCGGTTTCAGGATCGCCGACGCGGCGCACCAGTTCGGCGCGATACGGCGCCCAATAGGACGGCGGCGCGTTGAGCACGCTTTGCAGATTGGACGGTCCCGAAAGGCTGACGCCGCACGCGAAACGCCCCGGCGAAAACGTCAAGCCAGCCAGCGCAGCATAGCCGCCATAGGATTGGCCCATGATCGCGATGCGGTCCGACAGGGCGATGTTTTCGTCGATCGCCCATTGGGCTGCGTCATACAGATCGTCCTGCATGACGCCGCCCCATTCCTGGTTGCCGGCGTTGAGAAACGAAACGCCGAACCCGGTCGAACCGCGATAATTCACCGACAACACCGCATAGCCGCGATTGGCGAGCCATTGGTGCGTTGGATTGAAGCCGTACGCGTCGCGCGACCACGGCCCGCCATGGACGACGAGCGCCATCGGCACGGGCCGATCGGGACGGCCATTGGCGTCGTCGTCGGAATCGGCCGGCAGCGTCAGATACGAGACGAGCGTCTCGCCGTCGCGCGCCGGAATTTCGAGCGGGATCATCGGCTGCAGCGCCGCCTGATCCAGCGCGGGGCGCTGGCGAAACAGCAGCGTCAAGGTGCGGTTCCGCGGGTCGCCGCGATCATAGAGCCAGGTCGCGCCGGGCGTTTGCGGGCCGATCTCATCGACGATCCAGCGCGTATCGTCGAGACTGCGGCTGCGCACGATCGGATCGCCCTGCAGCTGCGCGTCGAGGAAGGTGAGATCGGCCTGCGATTCAGCCGAGAGCGCGCGCCACTCGCGGCGCAGATATTCCGCGCCGAAGGCGTCGGCGCTTTGCGTTGCGGGATCGATCCAGACGTCCACCACATCGGCGCGCGGGCTTTCGCCCAGGATTGTGCGCTCCCCGGTCTCGACATTGAGCCGCGACAAGGCCGCGCGATCGCGCTCGAGCGCGTCATACATCAGCACGGATCGGCCGTCCGCCTCGAACCCGATCGGCCATGTCGAAGACGCCGCTTCGAACCCGACCTCGAGCAGCGCGCGCCAGCGATTGGCGTCGCGCACCCAATAGGTCATGCCGCCATCTGCGCGCGGCGCGACGCCAAGGCGAATTTCGTTTTGGCGATCGGCGAACAGCGCGGAGAAGCCGCGCGTGTTGCGCAGCGCCAGCTCGCGCGCGCCGGTGCGCACATCGATGCGATAGGCGTCGTGCCACGCCGGGTCGCGATCGTTCAGCCCGACGAGAACGATGTCGGGCTCGCTGGCCGTCACGGAAATGATTTTCGGGCGCAGGCCGTCGCCCGGGGTGAGGTCGACGATGGCGTTGGACGCGAGATCCGCCGCGTACAGCCGGCTTGTCCCATCGCCCCCCTGGCCACGCAGAAACAGCAGGTGCGAGCCGTCGCCAGACCATTGGAAACCGAGCGGATCGCGCGCGAGATCCCCGGCGAGCGGGCGCGCCTGGGCCATCGCGCCCACGGCCCCGACCCAGATCCGTGTCTCCCCGTTTGCGGTCGCGAGATAGGCGATGCGATCCCCGCGCGGGCTGATGAGGGCGCCGTGCTGCGCGGGGGCGCCCAGAAGCGCGGTGCGCGGGATCAGCGCCGGGCCCGGCTCCCGCGCAGGCCCTGCGTCGCGCGGCGCGCATCCGGCGACGGCGGCGACCGCAACGCCGAAGGCGAACAGTGTCAGGCCCCGCATGGGCGACGCTCCGCTCCGTGCCGGCAGACTAGTCCAGGTCGAGGCTTGCGAAAAGTTCATGATTGCTGTTCAGGCCCTGTCCCTGGCCGTCCTTCGGGGCGGCATTGCGGCCGCCCTGCACTTTGACTTGACCCGGGGCTGTTCCTACACCCGGCGGCAGCGTCGCTTCGAAGGATCACGCCATGGCCCCCACTGCTCCCCGCGCCGCCCACCCGACCGGCGCGCTCGTGCTGGCTGACGGCGCCGTGTTCACCGGCGACGGCCTGGGCGCGGAAGGCGCGGCCGTCGGCGAAGTGTGCTTCAACACGGCGATGACGGGGTATCAGGAAATCCTCACCGACCCCTCATACGCCGCGCAAATCATTGCCTTCACCTTTCCGCATGTGGGCAATGTTGGGGCGAACCCGGCTGATGTCGAGGCAAGTTCGCCCGCAGCCGAGCGGGCGGCCCGCGGCGCCGTGTTCCGCGCCGCGCCCACCGAGCCTTCCAATTGGCGGGCCGCCGGGACGTTCTCGTCCTGGTTGCAGGTGCGCGGCGTGATCGGTCTTTCGGGAATCGACACCCGCGCCCTAACGCATCACATCCGCGACCGCGGCATGCCGAACGGCGTCATCGCCCACGCGGCCGACGGCCGCTTCGACATCCCCGCCCTGATCGCCCAGGCGCAGGCTTGGTCCGGCCTCGACGGCGTCGATCTGGCCAAAGACGTCACCTGCGCGCAGACCTACGTGGTCGAGGAAGGCCGCTGGCGCTGGCCGGACGGCGCGCCGCGTCTCGAAGCGCCGGCCTTCACGGTCGCGGTGCTGGATTATGGCGTGAAGCGCAACATTCTGCGCGCGCTCGGCGATGTCGGCGCGCGCGCGGTCGTGCTGCCGGCGACGGCGACGGCCGAGGACGTGCTCGCGCACCAGCCGGACGGCGTGCTGTGGTCCAACGGCCCCGGCGATCCCGCGGCGACGGGCGCGTACGCCGCGCCCGAAATCCGCAAGCTGGTCGACAGCGGAACGCCGATCATGGGCGTGTGCCTCGGCCACCAGATGCTCGCGCTCGCGCTCGGCGCCAGAACGGTGAAGATGCGCCAGGGCCATCACGGCGCCAATCATCCGGTGAAGGATCTCGCCACCGGCAAGGTCGAGATCGTGTCGATGAATCACGGCTTCGCCGTCGATGCGGCGACGCTGCCCGCCGGCGTGACGCAGACGCATGTCTCGCTGTTCGACGGATCGAATTGCGGCATCGCACTCGACGGCAAGCCGGTGTTCAGCGTGCAATATCACCCGGAAGCCTCGCCCGGCCCGCAGGACAGCCATTATCTCTTTGAACGCTTCGCCGCGGCGATGCAGGCGCGAAAGGCGGCGTGAACGCCATGACAAGGCCGCTCATCCTCGTGCATCCGCCTTTGCCCGCGTTCGAAGCGCAATTGGCGACGGACTACGCCGTGCGCCACGTCGCGGACATGGGCGCCGACGCCGCCGACATCAGCGCAGCGATCGTGATCGGGTCGGTCGGGCTGCCGCAAGAGGCGCTGGCGCAGCTGCCCGCGCTCAAGCTCATCCACTGCCTCGGCGCCGGCTATGACGGCGTCGACGTTCCCGCAGCGCGGACGCGCGGCATCGCGGTGACGAATTGCCCGGCGGTGAACGCCGAGGACGTCGCCGACGCCGCGCTCGGCCTGATGCTTTCGGTTTTGCGCAACATCGCCGCCGGCGACCGGCTGGTGCGCGCCGGCGGCTGGGTTCCGCCGCTGGCGTTTCCGCCGGTGCGGCGCGTGAAAGGCCAGAAGCTCGGCATCGTCGGCTATGGCGCGATCGGGCGCGCGATCGCCCAGCGCGCGGCCGGCTTCGGCCTCGACATCCGCTGGACGGGCCCTCGCCCGAAGGCGGACGCCGCGCATCCCTATGAGCCCGATCTCGCCGCGCTAGCGACTTGGGCGGATATCCTTTGCGTCGCGGTCAAGGCCGACGCCTCGACCGATAAACTCGTCAACGCGGACATCCTCGCCGCGCTCGGCGCCGAGGGCGTGCTCATCAACATTTCGCGCGGCTCGGTGATCGACGAAGACGCGCTGATCGCTGCCCTGAAGGCGGGAAAGCTCCGCGGCGCAGGGCTCGACGTGTTCATCGAGGAGCCGACGCCGCCGCAGCGCTGGGCCGATGTGCCGAACGTGACGCTGACGCCGCATCTGGGCGGCGGCGTGCGTGAAGCGCTGGTCGAGTTCAATCGGATCACCATGGAGAATGTGCGCCGCCACTTTGCAAACGAACCTCTCTTGACGCCGGTGACATGACAGCGCCTGCGCCATGACGCGCTCCACCATCGGCGGCGGGACGAAGAAGATCCTCTACACGCTCAAGACGGCGCAGCGCATGGGTTTGCGCAACGCCGCCAAGGCGCTGACCTCGAAGAACGCCTGCAAGGCCTGCGGCTACGGCATGGGCGGACAAAAGGGCGGCATGACCAACGAGGCGGGAGAATTTCCGTCTGTCTGCAACAAATCCGTCCAGGCGCAATCGAGCGACGTGCAGGCCGCAATCCCCGCGGAGGTTTTCGCCCATCCCATCGTGGATTTTCGCGCGCTGGACGGCTGCGACCTGGAGCGCCTTGGCCGGCTTGGGACGCCGCTCTTCAAGGCGCGCGGCGCGGACCGCTTCGCTCTGGTCGACTGGGACTGGGCCTATGCGCACGCCGCACAACGCTTTGCTGAAACCGATCCCGCGCGGACGTTCTTCTATTCCTCCGGGCGGTCTTCGAACGAGGCGGGGTTCGTGCTGCAGGCGCTGGCGCGCGCGTACGGAACCAACAACGTCAACAATTGCTCGTATTACTGCCACCAGGCGACGAGCGTGGGCCTGTCGACGACGATCGGAACCGGCACCGCGACGGTGGAGCTCGACGATCTCGACGCCTGCGATCTGATCTTCGTCATCGGCGCCAATCCGTCCTCCAATCACCCGCGGTTCATCCACAAGCTGAAAGCCTGCCGCGATCGCGGCGGCGCGGTGATCGTGATCAATCCCGCGAAGGAAGCGGGCCTCGTGCGCTTCGCGATCCCCAAAAGCGCCGCTTCGCTGTTGAAGGGCGGCGACTGGATCGCCTCGCACTATCTGCAGCCGCGCATCGGCGGCGACATCGCCGCGCTGAAGGGCCTCGCCAAGGCCGTCATCGCGCGCGGCGCGCAGGATCATGCGTTTATCGACGCGCACACGGCGGGCTTCGACGCCTTCGCCGCCGATCTTGCGGAGACCGCGTGGGAGGAGATCGAAGCCGCCTCCGGGCTTGCGCGCGCCGACATCGAAACCGCAGCGGCGGCGTATGCGGGCGCGCGCAACGCCGTGTTCGCCTGGGGCATGGGCGTCACGCACCACATCCATGGCAGCGAGAACGTCGAATACATCGCCGATCTCGCGCTGCTGCGCGGCCAGGTCGGCCGCATCGGCGCGGGGCTTTTGCCGTTGCGCGGCCATTCCAATGTGCAGGGCATCGGCACGATCGGCGTCAAGCCCGTGCTCGCCGCCGACGTGCTCGCGCGCATGGAACAGGCGTTCGGCGTCACGCTGCCGAAGGGCGTGGGCCATGACACGATGGCGGCGATGCGCGCCGCACATGCCGGCGCCGTCGATTGCGCGCTGATGATGGGCGGCAATTTGTTCGAGGCGAGCCCGAATGCGGCCTGGGCGGCAGCCGCGCTCGACCGCATCGGTTTCAAGCTTTACCTCACCACGACGCTCAATCGCGGTCATGTGCACGGCATCGACAGCGGCGAAACGCTGATCCTGCCCGTCGCCGCGCGCGACGAGGAATGGCAACCCACCACGCAGGAAAGCATGTTCAATTATGTGCGCCTGTCCGACGGCGGCATCGTGCGCCATGCAAGCGTGCGGCCGGAGGTCGTCATACTTACGGAAATCGCCCAACGTCTGCTACCGGATTCGCCTATTCCGTTCGCGGCCTTCCAGACCCACAAGACCATTCGCGAAGCCATCGCGCAGATCGTTCCCGGCCTGGAGGACCTCGCCGACATCGACGTCGCCAAGCGCGAATTTCATGTGCGCGGACGGATCCTGCATGCGCCGCATTTCGCCCTGCCCGACGGCAAGGCGCGTTTCGTGACGCATCCATTGCCGAAACAACGCAATGAAGGACTGATGCTGACCACCGTCCGCTCCGAAGGACAGTTCAACACCATCATCTACGAACGCACCGATTCCTATCGCGCCGAAGCCGACCGCTGGAGCGTGATGATGCATCCCGACGACATCGCCGCCCACGGCCTCGTCGACGGCGGCCGCGCAACGCTCATGTCGGATCATGGACGCATGGAAAATGTCACGGTGCGCGCCTTCGACATCGCGCGCGGCGCCGTCATGGCCTATTTCCCGGAAGCCAATGCGCTGACCGGCGCCGCCGACATCGATCCGCGGTCGAAAACGCCGGCGTTCAAGGCGACGTCGGTGCGCATCGCGCCGGCCTGAGCTCAGAAATCGCTGGCGACGCCGTTGCGTTCCCAGTCGCCGTAGCGCGTCGGCTCGGGGCCGGCGGGGCCGCCGATCTCGGCGGCGGCCTGGTGAGCCTCCGCGGCGGCGCGGCGGGCGGCGGCTTCGGCCAAGGCGCGGCGGGCTTCGGGCGACAGGACTTTTCCCGGCGCCGCGCCGGCCACGCCCTCGGCGCCAGTGACATCCTCGTGATCGCCGCCGGCGGCGGCCTTCAAAGGCGCCTTGTCCATCGCCATATCTCCGCCCACCGACTTAGCGCGCAGCGGCGCGCAGGGAAAGTTTGACGGAGTTTTAAGCATCCGATGAACCAGACCAAGACCTTCATGCTCCTGGCGGCGATGACGGCGCTGTTTGTCGGCGTCGGCTATCTGATCGGCGGCGCGGGCGGCATGGTGATCGCGTTCGGCGTCGCCGTGGCGATGAACGCGTTCGCCTATTGGAACGCCGACAAGATGGTGCTCAGCCATTTCCGCGCCGTGCCGGCCGACGCATCACATGGGGATCCGCGGGTGCGCGCCTATGTCCAGGACACGCTGGAGATGGCCGCGCGCGCAGGCCTGCCCGCGCCGAAAATCTACATCATCGACAACCCGCAGCCGAACGCATTCGCCACCGGCCGCAACCCGGAGAACGCGGCGGTCGCGGCGACCACCGGCCTGCTCGGCATGCTGGACCGCGCCGAAATCCGCGGCGTGATGGCGCACGAGCTCGCGCACGTGAAAAATCGCGACACGCTGACCATGACGGTCACGGCGACGATCGCCGGCGCCATCGGCATGCTGGCGAACTTTGCGATGTTCTTCGGCCCGCGCGACGAGGAAGGCCGGCCCAATCCAATCGCCGGCCTCATGATCATGATCCTCGCGCCGATCGCGGCGTCGCTGGTGCAGATGGCGATTTCGCGCGCCCGCGAGTACGAGGCCGACCGCGTCGGCGCCGAAATCGCCGGCGATCCGGAATCGTTGGCGCGCGCGCTGCAGAAGATCGAGTCTTACGCCCATCAGCGCGTGAACATGGACGCCGAGCGCAATCCGGCGATGGCGCACCTGTTCATCATCAACCCGCTGAGCGGCCGTGGCGCCGACAACCTGTTCTCCACGCACCCCGCCACGCGCAATCGCGTCGCGCAATTGATGGAACTCGCCCAACGGTTCGGCCAGGCCTGGCGCGCGCCGGCGCCGCAACCGCAAGCCGACGCGGGTCCCTGGGGCCGACGCCGCGGTCCGTGGGGCTGAACGGCAAAGGTCAGCTCGTATCCGGCGCAGCGCCGGCGAGCGCGGCCTTCAGCGCGAGGTCGAACGTGCGCGTCACATAGGCGGCTGCGGGACGCGGTCGGGTGATCAGGGTTTCGATTCGCGCGGGCGCGGCTGAAAGGCGGCGCGCCAGCTTGGCGATATAGCGCTCTGGCGTCGTCACAGCGCGCGTCAGCGCTTCGAGCCGGATCGCCAGACGCGTGATGTCGACATAGCGCTCCGGCTTGCGCGGCGTGCGCGCGCTTTTGCGTGACCTGTTGCGCTTGGGCGGAACCAAAACGAACGAAACGCCGCTCCAGTCGCGCGGATCTTCGGCGCTGAGGTCGGGCGGAATACGTTTTCGTGTTTTTGCAACTGCCTCA
>JANRIR010000062.1:0-4078 GCA_033764725.1 Hyphomonadaceae bacterium | reverse complement strand
TGCGGTCGGCCATTCGCGTGGCGCAAGAAATGGGCGCGGGATTGGGAGGCGGTGAAATATTGCTCCGACCGGTGCCGCATGCAGGGGCGACCGCATGACTGATAGGCTGGCGAGCTTTCCCGCCCCGTTCGCCGCCGCCGTGATCGGCGCCAGCGGCGGGCTCGGCGCTGCGCTGACGCGCCGCCTCGCCGCGGAAGAAAGCGTCGCCCGGGTCTACGCCTGGTCGCGCACGCCGGGCGTCAGCGCCGGCAAGACCGTCCACGCGACGCTCGACCTCGCCCATGAGGACACTATCCGCGCGGCCGCGGACTCCATCGCCGGCGACGTCCCGCTGCGCCTCGTCATCGTCGCCAGTGGCGTCCTGCAGGACGATGTCGCAAAGCCGGAAAAACGCCTCGCCGATCTCGACGGCGCGCGCCTCGCCTATGCTTACACGGTGAACGCGATCGGCCCCGCGCTTGTCGCCAAGCATTTCACCCCCCTGCTCGCGCGCGACGGCAAGGCGGTGTTCGCCGCCTTGTCGGCGCGCGTCGGCTCGATTGCCGACAATCGCCTCGGCGGCTGGCACGGCTATCGCGCGTCGAAGGCGGCGCTCAACATGCTGTTGCGCACCATCGCCATCGAACAGGCAGCGCGGCGCCCGGAGCACGTCATCCTGGCGCTGCACCCCGGCACGGTCGATACGAACTTGTCGAAACCGTTCCAGCGCGGCCTCGATCCGGCGCAACTCGTCACGCCCGACGCCGCGGCGGCGAACCTGCTGCGCGTCATCGACGGCGCAACGCCAGCGGACAGCGGCGCACTCCTGGCGTGGGACGGCGCGCCCATTCCGTTTTGAACGGCGCTCTAAAGGCCAAACCGCGACAGGCCCTCCGCGATCGTCGGATCGACCTGGACGTCGCGCGGCTGCAGCGGTCGCGTCAGCCGCAGTCCGTCCAGGCTGCGCGCGCGCGACAGCGCCACATAGGTTTGCCCAGGCGCGAACGCGCCGCGGCCAAGATCGATCTCGACCGCATCGAGCGTCATGCCTTGCGCCTTGTGGATCGTCAGCGCCCAGGCCGGCGCGAGCGGAAACTGGACGTATTTGAACTCGTCCTTCGCCTCCATCTGCTTTTCTTTTTCATTCCAGACCCAGCGCGCCTGCGGCCACGTCGCGCGCTCCACCTCGACCGTTTCGCCGGTCGCGTCGAGGCGCACGTGCACGAGATCGGCCGTCAGCTTGACGACGGCGCCGAGCGTGCCGTTCACCCAGCGTCCCTCGCCGTCGTTTTGCGTGAAGATCACGCGCGCGCCAGGCTTGAGCACGAGCTCGAAGGGCGCTGGAAAGCGATCGCCCTGCGCGCCCGCGCGCGGCGCCGGTCCCTCGAACCCGCCAGTGAACACCGCGCCGTCGCCCGGCAGGCTCGCCAGGCCGCGCGCATTGTAATTGTCGGCGACGGCGTTGGTCGCCGCCAGAAGCACCGGGCGCTGGCGCAAGCTGCGGTCGACGCAGGCTTCGTTCAGCGCATCGAGCGCGGCGGCGAGATTGCGGCGCTCGCGGATCTGCGCGAGCAGCTCGATGAAATCCTCGTCCGTCTGGCGGCGCACGCGCAACAATTCGAACGCGCTGACGTCGGCGTCGCGCAGCGCATGCGCGGAAAACGCGAATGGGCTCGCATACCCGGCCTCCTCCAGAAGACCGCCCTCCCCGCCGCGCACCACGGGCGGCAACTGATAGAAGTCGCCGATCAGCACCATCTGCACGCCGCCAAACGGGCGCACGCTTTTGCGCGCGGCGCGCAGATGCCGGTCCATCGCATCAAGCACGTCGGCGCGCACCATCGACACCTCGTCGACGATGATGCGCCGCGTCACCCGCGCGAGGCGCGAAAAGAAGTAGCTTGGCTTTTCGTTTTCGCCGATCAGCGGGCGCGGCGGAAAGCCGAAGAAGGAATGGATCGTCTGGCCGCCGATATTCATCGCCGCGAGGCCCGTCGGCGCCAGCACCACCTGCGGATAGCCGGGATCGGCGTCGACGAGGGCGCGGATGAAATGGCTCTTTCCGGTGCCGGCGCGGCCCGTGAGCAGCACCACCGGCGTATGCTGCGCGATTGCGGCGCGGACCTCCGCCTCTATTTCGTCGCCTGTCTCCTGGACCCGTTGGTTCATGCGCGGATCCTCTGCTTTGCCGGCGTCTCGCCCATTTTGCGGCGCAGATAATCGTCGAATTTCGGCACCGTGAACGCGACTTCGCCGCGCGTCGGCGCATATGCCATGCCCTTCTTGATCACTTCGTCGCGGATCGGCGCGGCTTGTTTCACCGTCAGGCCGATGCGTTCGGCGACCGCGGCGGAATCGGCGCCGGCCGGGCCGAAGCTCGCGAGCGCGCGCGCATAATCCAATTGGCGCTCGGTTAGGCGCGCAAAGCGGACATGAAAGAAGCCCTGATCGAGTGCGGCCACAGCGCGGCGCGTCGCTTCCTCCGCATCCTTGCGCGTGATCGGCGAGTGCGCGGCGACTTCCCACGCGTGCGAGCCCCACACCTGCAAAAAGAACGGATAGCGCTCCGTCTCTCCCAGAATGTGCGCCAGCGCGTCGTCGTGAAACTGCACGCCTTCGCGCTCCGCCGGGGCCGTGAGCGCGGCGCGCGCGTCGTCTTCTTCGAGTTGGCCGATCGGCGGATAATCGAACAGGCGCTCGGCGTAGGATTTGGTGTCGCCGGCGAGCTTCGCGAGTTGCGGCAGGCCGGCGGCGAACATGAGCACCGGCAATTGCCGCTGCGCGATCTTGTGCATCGCCATGATCAGCGCCGACAGGTCGGGGCGCGACAGGCTTTGCACTTCGTCGATCAGGATCGCGACGGCGGCGTTGCGCGCGCGCGCCGCCTCGCCGATGACGACGAACAAATCCGTGAGATCGACAGCAAGATCGCCGGTGGCGATTTCGTTCGACAGGCCGAACTCGACGTCCCCGATCGACACCTTGAACGCGCCGGCGAACGCGCGCAGCTGCCCGAACGCCTTCTGCACGTCATGGCCCACGCGTTTGACCACGTTCAGACGCAGCAGCAGGCGGTGCAATTGCGGCGTCACCATTTCCGGCAGCGAGCGTTCCGCGTCGGCCTCGAACAACGCCGTCTGGCAGCCCTCCGCTTCCGCAAGCTGTTCGAACTTGTTGAGCAGCACGGTTTTGCCGACGCCGCGCAGGCCCAGCATGATCATGCTTTTCGGCGCGCGCCCCGCCTTGGCGCGCTTAATGGTGGCGAGCGCGCGTTCGATCAGCGGCTCGCGGCCGGCGAGTTCGGGCGGCGGCGCCCCGGCGCCGGGATTGTAGGGATTGTCGACGGGGTTCATGGCCGTCCCGAATGCGCCGCCCGCCGGGCAGTCCCCGGCGATGGTCGCGCTGTCTAAGCAGGTGAGTTTGGCCAAGTTCGGTCGATTCGACCGAAAAGTCTCGCTTCCCCCCGCGTATCTGATTGTTTGGTCTAAGTGGCCAAACTTTCCTAGCCCGCCGCGTCTCGGAAAGTTTGGTTTGTTCGGCCTAAATTGGCCAAACTCTCTTAGCTGTTCCGCAGCAGCGCATTGAACAGCGCCCCGCCGACAAGGCGCCGACCCTCGGCGTCCCAGAACGCGCCGCGCCCGGTCGGCTCGCCATCGGCGAACTCGCCCTCATAACGGCAGCCATTGGCGTAGAGCAGCACGCCCTCGCCGTGGCGGCGCGATCCGCGCCAGCCGCCGGCATACCGTTCGCCGGACGCCAGCCGCACGACGCCGAAGCCGTTGGCCGCGCCATTGGCCCAATCGCCTGCGTAATCGCCGCCGCCGACCTGGGCCACCCAGGCCGACGCTCCGGCCGCCGGCGACCGCGCCAGCAGCGCCTGTTCGGCGGCGCGGGCTGCGGCCTGCCGCGCCCGCTCGACCCGCATCCGCACCCCCGGCTCGAGCGCGGCCAGATCGTAGCCGCCGGTGGGCGCAGCCAGATTGGGCTCGCGCGGCGGCGCGGTCTGCGTCACCGCTGCGACCTCCACGACCGTCGCGGCCTGAGCCGCGCTTGCCGGCGCCGTCGCCGCGGGCCGTGGGCGCGCCGCAGGGCGCGGCGG
>JANRIR010000060.1:0-42606 GCA_033764725.1 Hyphomonadaceae bacterium | reverse complement strand
TGAGGCAGTTGCAAAAACACGAAAACGTATTCCGCCCGACCTCAGCGCCGAAGATCCGCGCGACTGGAGCGGCGTTTCGTTCGTTTTGGTTCCGCCCAAGCGCAACAGGTCACGCAAAAGCGCGCGCACGCCGCGCAAGCCTGAGCGCTATGTCGACATAACGCGTCTGGCGATCCGGCTCGAAGCGCTGACGCGCGCTGTGACGGCGCCGGAGCGCTACATCGCCAAGCTGGCGCGTCGCCTTGCGGTCGCGCCGGCGCGCATCGCAACCCTGATCACCCGCCCGCGTCCCGCAGCCGCGTACGTGACACGTGCGTTCGACCTTGCGCTGAAAGGCGCGCTCGCCGGCGCTGCGCCGGATACGAGCTGACCTGCGCCGGGGCCGGGCGGTGAGGCGTTTTCGATGATTGCAATTGCGCGCAAACATGGGCCCCGGGTCTCCCTCCGGTCGCCCGGGGCGATGGCGGCGCCATCACCCCGGACAGGCGAAGCCTGATCCGGGGTCCATGTTTTCAATAAGGAGCAAACACATCCATGGCAGGCCCCCGCCGTGGGGCGGGGATAGGCGGGGATTTATCCGACCGGCCTGGGCGCCGCGTTAGGATTGCGCGGTCTCCACCACGCAGGACCGCCCATGATCCCCGACGCCCGCAATCCGCTTCAATCGCTCACCCTGCGCAGCGCCGCGCTCGCCGTGATCGCCTACGCCGCCGCGCGCATGGGCGTCGTCCTGCCCGACGGCGCGGCCGCCACCCTCGCCGACGCCGCTTTCGATCTCCTGTTCGCGCTGAGCATGATCGGCATCGGCGTCGGCCGGGCGCGGGCGCGCGCGCCGCTGGCTTGACCGCGCGCGTCGGCGCGCCCTTTGCTGGCGCGCATGACGCCGCACATCCTCGCCATCGACCAGGGCACCACCTCGACGCGCGCGATCGCGTTCGATCTGTCGTTTGCGCCGCGCGCCATGGCGCAGATCGAATTGCGCCAGCACTATCCCCAGCCGGGCTGGGTGGAGCACGATCCGGAGGAGATCTGGGCGGCGACGCTGCAGGTGTGCCGCGAAGCGATCGACGCCATCGGCGGGCCGGGCGCGGTGGCGTGCATCGGCATCACCAATCAGCGCGAGACGACGCTGGTGTGGGAGCGCGACACAGGCAGGCCGGTGCATCGCGCCATCGTCTGGCAGGATCGCCGCACCGCGCCCGTCACCGACGGCTTGCGCGCGGCGGGCCATGAGGCGGCGGTGCAGGACGCGACGGGCCTGCTGCTCGATCCGTATTTCTCCGCCACGAAAATCGCGGCCATTCTCGACGGCGATCCTGACTTGCGTGCGCGCGCCGCGCGGGGCGAGCTGGCCTTCGGCACCATCGACGCGTTTCTCATCTGGCGGCTGACCGGCGGGCGGGTGCACGCCACCGACGTGACGAACGCCGCGCGCACGCTGCTGTTCGGCTTGCAGCCGCCGGGCTGGCGCGAAGATTTATGCGCGCTGTTCTCCGTGCCCGAGGCGCTGTTGCCGGAGGCGCGCGCCTCGGCCGGCGCGTTCGGCGCAACCGATCCGGCGCTGTTCGGCGCGAGCCTGCCGATCACCGGCGTCGCCGGCGACCAGCAGGCCGCGCTCGTCGGGCACGGTTGTCTTGCGCCCGGGATGGCGAAAGCGACCTACGGCACCGGCTGTTTTCTGATGATGCATGCGGGCGCCGATCCGCCGCACTCGCGCAATCGCCTGCTGGCCACGATCGGCTACAGCGCCGCGGGCGAAACCGCCTATGCGCTCGAAGGCGCGATCTTCTCCGCCGGCGCCACGATCCAATGGCTGAAAGAGGGCCTGGGCCTGATCGCGTCGTCGCGCGAGTCGGAAGCGCAGGCCGCCGCTCTGCCGGACAATGGCGGCGTCTATCTCGTGCCCGCCTTCGCCGGCCTCGGCGCGCCGCAATGGAACGCCGATGCGCGCGGGACGATCGTGGGGCTGACGCGAGACACGCGCGCCGCACACCTCGTGCGCGCCGGCCTCGAAGCCATCGCCTATCAGACCCGCGACCTGCTCGACGCGCTCGCCGCCGACGGCGCGCCGCCCCTCGCGGCGCTGCTGGTCGATGGCGGCGTCACCGCCAATGGCTGGGCGATGCAGTTTCTGGCCGACATCTGCGGCGTGCCGGTCGAGCGGCCGGCGCATCAGGAGGTCACAGCGCTCGGCGCAGCCAAGCTCGCCGCGCTCGGCGCCGGCCTGATCGCCTCGCTGGATGTTCCCGATCCCGCGCCGCGGGCGCGCTGGCGACCTGCGATGGACGCCGCCGCCCGCGCCCGCCTCATGGCCGGCTGGCGCGCAGCGGTGGCGGGAACGCTCGCGGCGGCTGCGCGCGCGTGAGCCTTGCGGCGCGCGTATTGCGGAGATGGGGCAATCATGCTGTTTGGCGCGCTCGCGCGGTCGATAGCGCGAGCCCGTAGCTCAGCCGGTAGAGCATCTGACTTTTAATCAGGGGGTCCCGGGTTCGAATCCCGGCGGGCTCACCACCGCGACCCCCAGCGACATCAGGGGAAACGCGTGGCCGATCGCCTCATCCGCACCGTGACGCTGGCGCGCCCGATCGACGGCGCGCCGACGGCCGACGATTTCGTCATCGTGGAAACGCCGCCGCGGCCGCTGCCTGAAGGCGGCTTCCGCGCGCGGGTGATTTTCGCGTCGGTCGATCCGGGCACGCGCTCGCGGCTGTCGGCGGGGGCAAGCTATGCAGCGCCGCTGAAGCCCGGCGAAGCGATCGACGGCTTCTGCATCGCGCAGGTCACCGAAACCCAACATGCGAAATTCGCCGTGGGCGATGTGCTGGCGATGGGCGGCGGCTGGACGGAGGAGATCGTCTCCAATGGGCGCGGCTACATCCAGAAGATCACCGATCGGCGCATCCCGCTGTCGGCCTGGATCGGCGTCCTCGGCATTCCGGGCATGACGGCATGGTTCGGTCTGCAGCGCACAGCGCAGTTGCGCGCAGGCGAAACCGTGCTGGTGACCTCCGCCGCCGGGCCCGTCGGCGCGACGGCGGGGCAGATCGCAAAGCGGCTTGGGGCGGCGCGCGTGATCGGCGTCGCCGGCGGCCCGGCGAAATGCGCCTGGCTGACGCAAGCGTGCGGGTTCGACGCCGCCATCGATTACAAGGCCGAGCCCGATCTTGCGGCTGCATTGCGCGCCGCCGCGCCCGAGGGCGTCGACGTGCTGTTCGACAATGTCGGCAATGCGATGATCGATCGCGTGCTGCCGCTGATGCGGCCGCGCGGGCGCATCGTGATTTCCGGCCAGGTCGCCGACTACAACAGCGCCGCACCGCCAGGACTCATCAATACGCGCTACTTCATCGCCAGCCGCCTGCGCATGGAAGGGCTCGTCGTTTTCGACGACATGAAACAATTTCCCGAGGCGCAGGCGCAGATGGCCGATTGGATCGCCGCCGGCGACCTGGTCTGGCGCGAAGAGGCGTTTACCGGACTTGAGGCGCTGCCGGCGGCCTTTATCGGGCTCTTTTCCGGCGACGCGTTCGGCCGGCGCATCGTGCGCCTCGGCGCCGATCCGGAGGGATGGGGATGAAGGATTTCCAAGGCTATCGGCGCATCGCGTTTTCGCGCGAGGGCCGTGTTCTCACCTTGACGCTGACCGGCGCCAATCCCGTCAATGCGGTCGATGAGGCGATGCACGAGGATCTCGCGCGCGTTTTTCTCGATGCTCAGGACGATCCCGACAGCGACCTCGTCATCCTCACCGGCGCCGGCAAGGCGTTTTGCGCCGGCGGCGATGCGGCCTGGTTCAAGGAGCAGATCGACGATCCCGCGCGCTTTCGCGCCATTGCGCCGCACGCCAAGCGCATCGTGACCTCGCTGCTCGATCTGGAGAAGCCGATCCTCTGCCGTTTGAACGGCGCCGCCGCC
Source organism: Hyphomonadaceae bacterium (assembly GCA_033764725.1). GTDB lineage: Bacteria > Pseudomonadota > Alphaproteobacteria > Caulobacterales > Aquidulcibacteraceae > RI-43. Next base: position 38,691 of record JANRIR010000060.1, on the reverse strand, counting down.
GGGCTTGGCGCCACCGTCGCGCTTCTGTGCGACGTGATCATCGCGGCCGATCATGCCGTCATCGGCGATCCGCACGTGAAGGTGGGGCTGGTGGCCGGCGACGGCGGGGCGGTGATCTGGCCGCAGCTGATCGGCTTCGCGCGCGCGAAAGAATTGCTGATGACCGGCGCGATGCTGAAGGCGCCGCGCGCGGCCGAAATGGGGCTGATCAATTATGCCGTCCCGGCGGCCGATCTCGACGCGAAAGTCGCCGAGATCGCGGCGGCCATCCTGGCCAATCCGAAATGGGCCGTGCGCTGGACCAAGACGGTCGCCAATATCCCACTGCGCAAGCTGGCCGCGGAATTGAGCGATGCGGCGCTGGCGTATGAAATTCTTTCCAATTCCATGAAGGATCGCGCCGAGGCGGTGGCGGCGTTTCTGGAGAAGCGCCCGGCGGACTTGACAGGAGAGTGATCCTTGACCGCCCGCAGCGCACTGCTTCTGACCCGTGAAGTGGGACGCAATTGTATGTATTGTCCCGCGCTGAGATTGTTAACGCCATGACCGCCTTCACCGACGAACCCTCCCACATTGTCGAGCTGCGCCGGCAGCTGCGCCGTTTCGTGCAGGAGAAGGCCCCGCGCGAGAAGCGCCGCGAATGGGACAAGAACCACACCCATCCCGCCGATCTCTATCGTGCGCTCGCCGATATGGGCCTCATGGGGCTTACGGTCCCGGAACACTATGGCGGGGCCGGCCAGGACATTGTCGCTGCCGTCGCGGTGATCGAGGAATTGTCGCGGGCCGGCAGCGCGCTGATCGGACCCTATATCCAATGCGCCTTTTATGGCGGGATGAATCTTTCGGAAAATGGTTCTGAGCGGCAGAAACGAAAATTCCTGCCGGCGCTGGCGAAGGGCGATCTGATCTTCGCCTATGGCCTCTCGGAGCCCGACGTCGGCGGCGATCTCGCCAGCGTGAAGACGCGCGCGCGCCGCGAGAACGGCCAAGTGATCATCAACGGCGCCAAGCGCTGGTGCACGGGCGCGGATTTTGCCGACTATATCTATTGCCTCGTCAACAGCGACGCCGACGCGCCGCGCTACAAGAACCTTTCCTTCGTGCTGATCCCGCGCGATGCGCCCGGCCTCACGATGACGCCCATCGAGCATGTGAACCTGCGCTACACGCTGTCATCGGACGTCTATTTCGACGATGTGCGCGTGCCGGAGGATCATATCGTCGGCGGGCCGGAGATGTGGAGCCAGGGCTGGCGCATGCTCGCCGGCCGCGCGCTCGATGTGGAGAAGCTCGAAGTCGCCGCCGCCGCCTTCGGCATCGCCCAGGTCGCAGTGGAGGAGGCCTGGGCCTATGCGCAGGAGCGCGTGCAGTTCGGCAAACCGATCGCCGCGCACCAGGCCGTGCGCCACAAGCTCGTCGCCGCGCGCACCAAGCTCGAGGCCTGCCGCCACATGCTTTATCACGCCGCCTGGCTTGCCCAGGAAGGCCGGCCTTGCGCGATCGAAACGTCGATGGCGAAACTGTTCGTCTGCGATACCGGCGTGGAGATCGCGCTTGCGTGTCAGCAGGTCATTGGCGCCTATGCCTTGTCGGACGCCTACGACATCGAACGCTGCGTGCGCGATCTGTTGGGCATGCCGATCGTGGGAGGGTCTTCCGACATGCAGAAGAACAATCTCGCATCCCTGTGGAAGCTGCCGTCGTGATCGCGCTCGATCCTCTGCGCGAGGCGCAGCGTCTTGCGCCGGCGATCGCGGCGCGCGCCGACGAGATTGAGGAGGCGCGCCGCCTGCCCGCCGATCTCGCCGACGAGATGGCGCGCGCGGGCCTCTTCCGGCTCATTGTGCCCAAGAGCCTCGGCGGTTCGGAGCTTCATCCCCGCGCCATCATCGAAACGCTCGAGACGGTCGCGGCGGCGGATGCATCCGTCGGCTGGTGCGCGATGATCGCCGCCACGACCGGTCTCGTCAGCGCCTATCTCGAGCCGGCGGTCGCGCGCGAAATCTACGCCGACCCGCGGCTGATCACCGGCGGCGTGTTCGCGCCGATGGGCAAGGCGGTGCGCGAAGGCGGCGAATATGTCGTCACCGGGCGTTGGAAATGGGCGAGCGGATCGCAAAATTGCGCCTGGCTCGGCGGCGGCTGCCTGATCATCGAGAACGGCGCGATGCTCACGCTGCCGAGCGGGGCGCCCAATCATCGCATGATCCTGTTCCCGCGCGACGAAGTCGAACTCATCGACACCTGGCGCGTGGCCGGCCTGAAGGGCACCGGCAGCGGCGACATGCGCGTTGCGGGCGTGCGCGCGCCGGTCGCGCACTCGGTGTCGCTGATCGTCGACAAGCCGGTCGAAGAGGGCGCGCTCTATGCGTTTCCGGCGTTCGGTCTGCTGGCGCTCGGGATCGCGGCGGTGGCGTCGGGCAATGCGCGCGCGGCGCTCGCCGATTTCGTCGCGCTGGCGCAGGCCAAGAAGCCCGGCGGCGGCAAGCGCACGCTGGCCGAGCGCGGCGCAGCGCAAGCTGCGCTGGCGCAAGCCGAGGCGGCCCAGCGCGGCGCGCGCGCGTTTCTCCTGGAGGCGGTGGACCGCGCCTGGGCCTCGGCGGAGCGCGGCGACGGCTTGTCGCAGACGCTGCGCGCCGATTTACGCCTCGCGGCGACCCATCTCGTGCGCGTCAGCGCCGAAGCCGTGCGCGTCTGCTACGATCTGGCCGGCGGCGACAGCGTCTTTCTCGACAGCCCGCTGCAGCGCCGCTTCCGCGACGCACATGTCGCCACGCAGCATATGATGACGTCGGCGCAGGTCTATGAACTCGCTGGGCGAATCCTGTTCGGCCTGCCGACGGACGACGCGACGCTATAGGGCCGCGGCAGACGCGCGCCCCCTCAGCCCGCTTCGCGGCCAGCTCCCCCGCATGCGGGGGAGCAAAGCGGCGCCTCTTTCTTCCCCCGCTTGCGGGGGAAGTGGCCGGCGTAGCCGGTCGAAGGGGGCGATGCAGGTTCGCCCCAACGTATAGAATCGCGCGGCGCCGAAAAACAAAGCGCGCGGACAGCGCCCGCGCTCGCGGCGTGACAGCTTCGCAACACTTAACCGATTTAGAGTTTATCAAGGCTTTCCCTGGACGAAAGCAGGGCCCAAGTGACCAAAACGTATCCTCCCGTCCGATCGACGCGGTTAGGATCGAACGCAATCACGAATTGATTCTGCAGCGAGGCGGGACCCCATGACGAAATCGACGAAGGCTTTCCTGCTCGGCGTGAGCGCGCTCGGCGCCCTCGCCGCGCCTGAACTCGCGCTCGCGCAAGAGACGAGCGCGGACTCGGGCGAGGAGATCATCGTCACCGGCACGCGCGTGCAAGGCCGCTCGCGCCTCGACACGATCGCGCCGGTCGATGTGATCTCGAGCCAAGCCCTGTCGCAAGGCGGCACCACGGAATTGAACCAGGCGCTGTCGGTCGCGCTGCCGTCGTTCAATTTCCCGCGCCCCGCCATCACCGACGGCACCGACAGCCTTCGTCCCGCCACCCTGCGCGGCCTCGCGCCGGATCAGGCGCTGGTGCTCGTCAATTCCAAGCGCCGCCACGCCTCGGCGCTGGTCAATGTCAACAACTCGGTCGGGCGCGGCGCCGCCGCGGTGGATCTGAACACGATCCCCACAGCCGCCATCGGCACCATCGAAGTGCTGCGCGACGGCGCCTCGGCGCAATACGGCTCCGACGCGATCGCCGGAGTGCTCAATGTGCGCCTGCGTGAAGCGGATTCCGGCGGCGGCATTACGGTGACCTACGGCCAGCGCAACAGCACCGTCGAGGCGCCGGCCGCCGCGCCGTCCGCCGCGCTCGCGGGCTATCCCACGCCGAACTGGACCATCGCCGCCGACGACATCCGCCGCGACGTCGAGGACGGCGAAACCACCACCGTGTCGGGCTGGATCGGCCTGCCGCTCGGCGACAACGGCTTCGTGACGCTGTCTGCGCAATACAAGGACCAGGGCCGCACGATCCGCTCCGGCGCCGATGCGCGCCAGCAATATCCGCTCGTCAGCGGCGCCTACGATCCGCGCGAGCAGACGATCGAGCGCATCAACGGCGCCTTCGGCGATCCAGAGATCGAAGAATATACCGGCTTCGTGAACGCCGGCCTCGATGTCGGCGCGGTCGAGCTCTATGGCTGGGCCAGCTATCAGACGCGCGATAGCTCGTCGGGCGGCTTCTTCCGCCGGCCGATCCAGGCGGCGCTGCCGTTCGCGACCGGCGGCGCGCCGGCGGCGAGCCAGAACATTCTCTCCGTCTATCCCAACGGCTTCCTGCCGCTGATCACGCCGACGATCGACGACTTGGCTGCGGGCGGCGGCGCGCGCTTCGATGTCGCGGGCTGGGACGTCGACGCCAGCCTCGTCTACGGCAACAACCGCTTCGAGTTCGGCGTCGAAAACTCGATCAACGTCACTCTCGGCCCGACGAGCAAGACCAGCTTCTACGCGGGCGCGCTTGAATACGACCAATTGGTCGCGAACCTCTCGGCCGTGCGCGGGTTCGACGTCGGCCTCGCGTCGCCGCTGAACGTCGCGGCCGGCATCGAGGCGCGCCAAGAGACCTATCAGCTTGAAGCCGGCGAACCGGATTCCTATCGCGACGGCGGCTACCGCGTTGAAACCGGCCGCCCCGCCGTCCCGGGCGCGCAGGTGTTCCCAGGCTTCCAGCCGTCCAACGAAGTCGACGAAGACCGCACCGCCGTCGGCGCTTACGTCGATCTCGAAGTGAACCTCACCGACGCGCTTTCGGTCAGCGGCGCGGTGCGGGCCGAGGATTATTCCGATTTCGGCTCGAACGTGACCGGCAAGGTCGCGGCGCGCTACGACTTCACCGACAGCTTCGCGGTGCGGGGCGCCGCCTCCACCGGCTTCCGCGCGCCCTCGCTGCAGCAGAGCTTCTTCGGCTCGGTGGCGACGAATTTCGTCAATCTCGGCGGCACCGCCGGCTTGACGCCGTTGCAGGTGCTGCACACGCCGGCGACCTCTGCGGTGGCGCGGTCGCTCGGCGGCCAGCCGCTGGAAGCCGAAGAATCGACGAACTTCTCGCTCGGCGTGGTGACGCGGGCGGGCGGCTTCTCGTTCACCGCCGACGCCTATTTCATCGAGATCGAAGACCGCATCGTGCTGTCGGAAAATCTCGGCGCCGGGTCGACGGCGACGGACGCGGCGTTGCGCGCGATCGTGCAGGCGGCCAACCCGAACGCGGATGCGGCGCGCTTCTTCATCAACGGCGTCGACACCGAAACCCTCGGCCTCGACCTCGTCGGGTCGTATCGCTGGAACTCCGACTCGATCGGCGATTTCGTGTTCACCGCCTCGGCCAATTTCAACCAGACGGTGATCACCGCGCTCCCGACCCAGCCGGCCGGCATCCTGCCCGTGGGCGTCCCGGCGCCGACCCTGTTCGGCCGCATCCAGCAGATCGCGCTGGAGGATGGTCAGCCGAAGGAGAAGGTCGCGTTCTCGACCGATTGGGATTACGGCCCGCTCGGCGCCACCGTCCGCGCCACCTATTACGGCGCGGTGGTGTCGCCGGCGACGACCCCGTCGGGCGACGTCTTCCTTGGCCAAAAGACGCTGTGGGACGTCGAAGGGCGCTACGACATCGGCGACCATGTCGGCCTGGCGTTCGGCGTGGAGAACCTGTTCGACGAGTATCCAGACGGCACGCCGCCCTCGATCAACACGTCGGGCACGCAACCCTATTCGAGCTATTCGCCCTTCGGCTTCAACGGCCGCTACCTCTATGGCCGGGTGTCGCTGAGCTGGTGATTGCGCCGGTCTTGAACGTAACAAAAGTGCAATCTGGGCCGCGCCTTAGGGATAGGGCGCGGCCTTTTTCACGCGGCGGGCGAATGTTCTTTGCCGGGCGCGGTTTCCGGCATTGACGAGGCCTGCAAAGCGGGTTTTTTGTGCCGTTAACGAACGCTCAATGCGCGCCGGTCATGGTTAAGTGTGTCCTAGACGCGCCAATCGCGGCCCATCGGCGTTCGGTAGCGCACTTCCATGTCGCCAGAGCCGGGGCGCCGGTGTATGGCGAGGTGGAAGCGGCGCCGTCCGCGTCGAATTCCGGCACGGGCGCGGAACAGGTCTCGGGTTCCAAGCGTTCGTCTGGAAATTAACTGAGGGGATATCGATGAAGAGAGTTCTTCAGGGCGCCACGGCGCTGGCGGCGGTCGCGCTGGCGGCCCCGGCGTTCGCCACGGAAGGTTGGTACGGTCGCGCCGACGCCGGCTATTCGGTGGATGGCAGCCTCGACCTGCCGGCCCGCACCGCGCCGTCCGTGTTCGGCGGCGACGCCGGCCTGGCCAATGATTGGTCGCAGCATCTCGGCCTCGGCTATGCGTTCGACTCGGGCTTCCGCCTCGAAGGCGAACTCGGCCACCGCTTCAACGACATCGATCCGTCGCCGGGCATCCGTCCGGGCGGCAATGCACATGCCTGGTCGGCGCTGCTGAACGGCATCCTCGACTTCAACCGCGACGGCGCGTTCCAGCCTTATGTCGGCCTCGGCGTCGGCATCGCCCGCGTCGATGCGGATGCGGGCAGCCGCGCGACGACGTCGGCGACGTTCGTCTCGTTCGACGACAGCGACACCGCGCTGGCCTACCAAGGCATGGTCGGCGTCGGTCTGGCGGTGAGCGAGCGTCTCGCGCTCGACATCGGCTATCGCTACTTCTCCGCGCCGAACCTCGAGTTCATCGGCCGCGCCGGCACGGCGCCGACCACGGTCGAAGCGGATTACACCCATCAGGCCGCCACGGTCGGTCTGCGTTGGCAGTTCGCGGCGCCGCCGCCTCCGCCGCCGCCCCCGCCGCCTCCGCCGCCGCCTCCCCCGCCGCCTCCGCCTCCGCCTCCGCCGCCGCCGCCTGTGGCGTGCCCGACGTCGGAGTTCGTGGTGTACTTCGAGTGGGATCGCTCCAACCTCAACCAGGCGGCCCTGGAAACGATCGACGCGGCCGTCAACCGCGCCCGCTCGTGCAACGTCGCCGGCGCGGTCGTGGTCGGCCACACCGACACGTCGGGTTCGCCCACCTACAACCAGGGCCTGTCGGAGCGCCGCGCGTCGGTGGTCCGCGATGCGCTCGTCTCGCGCGGCCTGAACGCCGGCGCGATCACGACGCAAGCCCGCGGTGAAACGGAACTCGCCCGCGCCACGCGCGACGGCGTCCGCGAACCGCTGAACCGCCGTACGGCCGTGACGATCAGCTTCCGCTGATCGCTCGAGGCTAACGCAGTCCAAGGATGCGGGCTCGGCCTCTGGCCGGGCCCGTTTTCTTTTGGCCGCGCGGCGGCCGGGCGCCAGCCGCGTCCGCCGCTGGACAGGGCGGGGCGGCTCACGCAAAGGAAACCCATGGCGAACACCGCACCTCCACCATCCCCCGCGCTGCGCGACGGGCTGGCGCGGCTGGTCGAGGCGCAGGAGGCGATGGTCGCGCGCACTGAGCGCTGGTCGGCGATCAATTCCGGCTCGCGGGAGCTGGCCGGTCTGGCGCGGATGCGCGATGCGCTGCTCGACGCCTTCGCCGCGCTGCCTGGCGCGCTGGAGCGCATCCCGCTTGCGCCGAGCCGCCGCGTCACCGCCGCCGGCGATCTGGTCGATGACCCGCATGGCGACGCGATCGCGCTGCGGGTGCGGCCGGATGCGCCCATCCAGGTCGCGCTGACTGGCCATTACGATACGGTCTTTCCCGCCAGCCATCCGTTCCAGACGCCGCAGCGCCGCGCCGACGGCGCGCTGCACGGTCCGGGCTGCGCCGACATGAAGGGCGGCCTGTCGGTGATGCTCGCCGCACTCGATGCATTCGAGCGCCTGCCGGAGGCGCGCCATGTCGGCTATGCGATCCTGCTGAGCCCCGACGAGGAGATCGGCTCGCCCGCCAGCGCGCCGCTGCTCGCCGCGCTCGGTGCGCGCGCCCATGTCGGGATGACGTATGAGCCCGCGCTCGCCAGCGGCGCGCTGGTCGGCGCGCGCAAGGGTTCGGGGAATTTCTCCCTGGCGCTTCACGGCCGCGCCGCTCATGTCGGGCGCGCCTTCGCTGATGGGGCCAGCGCCGTCGTCGCGGCCGCCGACGCGGCGCTGCGCCTGCACGCGCTGAATGATCGGCGCGACGGCGTGACGGTGAATATCGGCGCCATCGATGGCGGCGGGCCGGTCAATGTCGTGCCCGATCGCGCCGTCGTGCGCTTCAATGTGCGCGCGCCCGATGCGTCGGCGCAGGCCTGGGCGGAACGCGAGATCGCCGCCGCGATCGCCGCCGCCGCGCGTCCCGGCGTGTCCGCAACGCTGCATGGCGGCTTCACGCGCCCGCCGAAACCGCTGTCGCCGGCGCTGGAGGCCGCCATCGCCTGGGCGCGCGACGCCGGCGCGCAGCTCGGGCTCGATCTGCAGTTCGGCTCCAGCGGCGGGGTGTGCGAAGGCAACAACCTCACCGCCGCCGGCTGCCCCACCATCGACACGCTCGGCCCGTGCGGCGGCGCGCTGCATTCGGACGAGGAGTTTGCGCTGATCGACAGCTTCGCGGAGCGCGCGCAAGTGTCGTTCCTGATGCTCGCAGCGCTCGCGGAAGGCCGCTTCGATCCGCGCGGCTTGCGCGCATGAGCGCGGCTGCGGACTATCGCGTGCGCGCGATGCGCGACGGCGATCTTGGCGATTTCCGCGCCTTGCGCGATCTGGCCGGCGCGGGCTTCACCAGCCTTGCGCTCGACGATGACACGCTCGCGCGTCGTCTCGCGGTCTCGGCGGAGAGCTTCGCGGCCGACGTGCGCGCGCCGGGGCGGGAGCGTTATCTTCTGGCGCTCGAGCATATCGAGAGCGGCCGGGTGGTCGGCGTCGCCGGCGTGAAGGCGTGCGTCGGCGATACGCCGCCCTTCTTCAATTTCCGCGTCCTTCAGATCGCGCAGGCTTCGGCCGCAGCACAGCGCCGCTTCGATCTGGAAGTTCTCATTCTGGTGAACGAATTCACGCGCTGCAGCGAGGTGGGCTCGCTGTTCGTGCGCAAGGAGCATCGCGCCGGAGGGGCGGGAAGGCTTCTGGCGCAGGCGCGCTATATGCTGATCGCCAGCGCGCGCGAACGCTTCGCCGATACGGTGGTGGCGGAATTGCGCGGCGTGGTCGATGCGGACGGCCGCTCCCCGTTCTGGGAGCATCTGGGGCGCCACTTTTTCCGCATGAGCTTTCAGGAGGCGGATCGCTTGAGCGCCTCGACCGACAATCAATTCATTCTCGACCTGATGCCGAAATATCCGATCTATGTCGATCTGCTGCCGGATGCCGCGCGCGCGGTGATCGGGCGCTGCCATGCCGAAGGCGAGCCGGCGCTGCGCATGCTGCAGGCGGAAGGTTTCCGCCACGACCGCGTGGTCGACATCTTCGACGCGGGGCCCCTCGTCTCGTGCGCGCGCGACACGATCCGCACCGTGCGCGACAGCCGCGCCTGCCGGCTGCGCATCGGCGACGTCTCCGCCGCGCCGCGCGCGCTCATCGCCGCGGGCGCAGGCGCGGAATTCGTCTGCGTCAGCGCGGCGAGTGCGGCGCACGAGGACGAGGCGATCGTGTCCGCGGCGACCGCGCGCGCGCTCGGCGTCGGCGACGGCGCGCAGATTTTGGCATGGACTGCGGATGCGGCCTGAGCTTTTCATCGGCGGGCGCTGGCGCGCGGGGCGCGGCGAACCATTCGCCTCGCACGATCCCGCGACGGGCGCAGAGGTGTGGCGCGGCGCGGGCGCCGACGCGCAGGACGTCGCCGAGGCGATGGCCGCAGCGCGCGCGGCCTTTCCCGGCTGGGCGCGCACGCCGCGCGACACGCGCATCGCGCTCGCGCGCCGTTTCGGCGAGATCGTGAAAGCGCGCGCGCAGGACTTTGCCGAGACCATCAGCCGCGAAACCGGCAAAGTGTTGTGGGACTCGCTGGGCGAGGCGGCGACCGTTTCCGGCAAGGTCGAGCTGTCGATCCGCGCGCAGCAGGAGCGCGCCGGCGACCGGAAGGACGACGCCCCCTTCGGCGCGCTGACGCTGACGCATCGGCCGCTCGGCGTGATGGCGGTGTTCGGCCCGTTCAATTTTCCAGCGCACCTGCCGAACGGCCACATCGTGCCCGCGCTGCTCGCCGGCGATGTCGTTATTTTCAAGCCGAGTGAACTGACGCCGGGCGTCGCTGCGCTCATGGTCGCGTGCTGGGAAGAGGCGGGACTGCCGGCGGGCGTGCTCAATCTGGTGCAGGGCGGGCGCGAAACAGGCGCAGCGCTTCTGGCGCAAGAGGGCTTGAACGGCGTGCTGTTCACGGGATCGGCGCAGACCGGCCTGCACATCCATCGCCAGTTCGCCGGCCGGCCCGACGTGATCCTCGCGCTCGAAATGGGCGGCAACAATCCGCTGATCGCGCACGCGCCCGCCGATCCCGCAGCGGCGGCAAATCTCATCGCGCATTCCGCCTTCGTGACCAGCGGCCAGCGCTGCTCGTGCGCGCGGCGCCTGATCGTGCCGGACGATGCGTTCGGGCGCGACGTCATCGAAGCGGCGCGCGCGCTGACGCAACAGATCGCCGTCGGCGCCTGGACGGATCGGCCCGAGCCGTTCATGGGGCCGCTCGTGCGCGCGCGCGCAGCGGACGCAGCGCTCGCCTTCGAGGCCGATTTGGTTGCGCGCGGCGGCAAGCACATCCTGCCGCTGGCGCGGGACGGCGCCTTCGTGCGGCCGGGGATGATCGACGTCACCGGTGTGGATGCGCCGGATGAGGAATTGTTCGGCCCGCTCTTGCAGGTGCGGCGCGTGCGCGATCTCGATGCGGCTGTGCATGCCGCCAACGATACGCGCTACGGCCTGGCGGGCGGATTGATCTGCGACGATCCGGCGGTGTGGGCGCGCGTGCGCGAAGAGCTGCGCGCGGGCGTATTGAACTGGAACCGCCCGACGACCGGCGCCTCCGGGGCCGCGCCCTTCGGCGGGCCGGGCTTGTCGGGAAGCCTGCGCCCGAGCGCGTATTACGCGGCCGATTATGTCGCCTATCCGGTGGCCTCGCAGGTCGCCGATGCAGCGCGCGCAATCCCCGCTGCGGGCCTGCCGTCATGAGCGCTGTGGAGGTGAATTTCGACGGGCTCGTCGGGCCGACGCACAATTATTCCGGATTGTCGGAAGGAAATCTCGCAGCCTCGCGCAACAAGGATTTGACCGCCCATCCGCGCGCGGCGGCGCTGCAAGGCATCGCCAAGATGCGGCGCATGGCGCAGCTGGGCCTCATCCAGGGCGTGCTGCCGCCGCAGGAGCGCCCCAACATCACCTGGCTGCGCGGCCTCGGCTTCAGCGGCGACGATCGCGCGGTGTGGCAAGCGGCCTGGCGCGCGGAGCCTGCGATCGCGCGCGCGGCGATTTCGGCCTCCAGCATGTGGGCGGCGAACGCCGCGACGATCTCGCCCAGCGCCGATTGCGCCGACGGCCGCCTGCATGCGACGCCCGCCAATCTGTTGACGATGCTGCACCGCGCGCAGGAGGCGGCGAGCACGACGCGGGCGCTGCGCGCGCTGTTGCCGGATGAAACACGCTTTTGCGTGCACGAGCCGCTTTTCGCGCACGACGCCTTCGCCGACGAGGGCGCGGCCAATCACATGCGCCTGTGCGCCGAACAGGGCGCGCAGGGCGTGGAGATTTTCGTCTATGGCCGCGCGGCGGCCGAAGGCGCGCGCACGGCGTTTCCCGGCCGCCAGACACTGGAATCGGTGCGCGCGATCGCGCGCCGCCATGGCCTTGACGACGCGCGCGCCAGCTTCGTGCGCCAAAGTCCCGCCGCGATCGATGCGGGCGCGTTTCACAATGATGTGGTCGCCGTCTCGCACGAGACCACGCTTTTCCATCACGAGCGCGCCTTCGCCGATCGCGACGCGGCCTATCGGGATATTTCGCGAAAGGCAGAAGGACTGTTCGCGCCGGCATTCGTCGAGGTGTCCGAAGCCGCCGTGCCGCTCGACGATGCGGTGTCCTCCTATCTTTTCAACGCGCAGATCGTGCGCCTGCCCGGCGCCGCACGCCAAACCCTGATCGCGCCGGCGGAGACGCGGGAGAACAACCGCACGGCGGCTTTCGTGTCCGAGATGATCGCAGGCGACGGGCCGATCGGGGCGGTGGAGTATGTCGATGTGCGCGAAAGCATGCGCAATGGCGGGGGGCCTGCGTGCCTGCGTCTGCGCATCGCGATGACAGAGGCCGAACGCGCCGCGGCGGCGCAAGGGTTTTTCCTCACCGACGCGCTCGCCGATGCGCTGGAGGCTTGGGTGCGCGCGCATTATCGCGAGGCTCTCGCGCCGGAAGATTTGGCCGATCCCGCACTGGTGGATGAAACGCAGACCGCGCTCGATGCGTTGACGCGGATCCTGCCTCTCGGCGGCGCGTTCTACGATTTTCAACGCGCGGCGCGCTGAACCCAACGTCTGTCATCCCGGACGGCGCGAAGCGACGATCCGGGATGACAGTTCGGCGGCGCGCGATTGTTTGCGCCGTTTCGCAAACACCCCTCATCCGTCGGCTTCGCCGCCACCTTCTCCCACAAGGGGAGAAGGAGATGGCGCTGGTTCTTCTCCCCTTGTGGGAGAAGGTGGCGCGAAGCGCCGGATGAGGGGTGTCGGCGCGCCCATTTTGCGCCCGCGCGCGGTCGCTCACGGCGCAGCCAACGCGATCGCGATCGGCATGGTGAGAAACGACAACAACGTGGTGGCGGTGACGATGCCGGCCATGAGGTCGGCGTCGCCGCCCATTTCGCGCGCCAGCACGTAAGCGGCGGCAGCCGTCGGCGTGGAGGCGATTCCGGCGGCCATCGCCGCGCCCATGGGCCCTGCGCCCAGCGCGCTGGCGACGGCGAACGTCGCCGCCGGCGCGAACGCCAGGCGCAAGCCGCAACTCGCTGCGACCAGCGCCGGCGCCTTGCGCACCGCGGCGATGTTGAGCCCGGCGCCGACGCACAACAGCGCCGTCGGCATCGCCGCGGCGCCGAGCAGTTTCAGCGTGGCGGTCGCGGGGCCGAGGTCGCCGACATGGGCGAGCTTCGCCGCCACGCCCGCGCCGCACGCCAGGATCAGCGGATTGGCGATGATCTGATCGAGGATCGCGCGCAGCGATGCGCCGCGCCCTTCGCCCCAGCGCGCCAGCACGACGACGCACACCAGATTGATCATCAGGATCAGCGGCCCGAAGGCGAGCGCGATCCAATCGGCCCCGGCCGCACCGTAGAGGCTCGTCGCCGCCGCCAGCAACGAGAATCCGTTCCAGCGCACCGCGCCCTGGAACACGCTGGTGAAGGCTGGGCCGTCGCGGATGACCAGGCGCAACGCCAGCGCCGCGGCGATCACGCACGCAAAGCCGCCCAGCACGCCGAACAGGAACGGGCCTGCATCCGCGATCTCCAGCGCCGAGCCTGTGATCGTCGTGAACAGGAAAGCGGGGTAGAACAGGAAATAGCCGAGCCGATTGATCGCGCCGAATTGCTCCGCGGTGACCAGGCGCGACGCGCGCGCGCCCCAGCCGATGGCGATCAGCAGGAACACCGGAATGAGTGCGGCGACGACCCCGCTCATCGGCGCGCCTGCAGCGCATCGAGCGCGCCCTGAAGCATGTAGGCGGCGGCGAGCTTGTCGACGACCTGGGCGCGGCGCGCGCGCGTTGCGTCGGCGTCGATCAGCGTGCGGGTGACCGCGGCGGTGGAGAGCCGCTCGTCCCACATCATCACCGGCGCGTCGCGGCGCTTGAGGAGATTGGCGGCGAAGGCGCGCGCCGCCTGCGCCGAGGGGCCGGCCGATCCGTCCATGTTGAGCGGCAGGCCGATGACCCATCCGACCCCGCCGCGCGCGTCGTAGAGTGCGAGCAGCCGGTCGGCGTCGGCGGCGAAGCGGGTGCGCGGGAGGATCTCCAGACCGGATGCGATCAGCCGGGTGGCGTCGCTGGCGGCCACGCCGATTCGCTTGCTTCCCGGATCGAGGCCGAAAAGCGCGCCCTGGGCTGGCAGGGCGGCGGCGAACGCGGCTAGATCAAGGAGCGGCACCGGCCAGTGCTTCGGCGGCGTTGGGGCCGTCGTCAAGGACAGGCGCGCAACAGGGGGAAAGCATGCGGATCATGGCATTGGCGGCGGCGGCGCTGGCGTGCGCGATGGCGGCATGCGCGCCCGCGAACCCGCCCGCGGCGCCCGCGGCGGAAGCGGCCGATCCGTTGGCGCCGCTGACCGTGGAGGGGCTCGATGTTGCCTGCAACGCCGCCTATCAGCGCCGCTGCGACGCCGCCGGCTGTGCGCCGATCGACGGCAACGAGATCGCCGTGCCGATCGCGTTCAGCTGGAACGGAACGGCGGGGACAGGCGAATTGTGCATCGCCACGGGTTGCCATGCGATGTTCCTGGCGCCGCTGCCGGGCGACGCGCCCTCGCCGGGCGACGACATCATGGCGGTGGTTTTGTCGCCGGGGACGCCCGAGACTGAAGGCGCGGGTCCCGGCCCGTTCCTGGATGGGATCGTGTCGCTGCCGCGCGACGGGTCGTCGTTCCAGTTCATCCAGGGCGGCGTCAATGTCTGGGGCGGCGCCTGCACCGCCCCGCCGGCGCCCGCGCCTTGATGCGTCCGCGCCGCGCTGCTAGCGCTCCCTGACTAGAGGATCCCATGGCGATCGACGAAAACACCGTGCGGAAAGTCGCGCGCCTGGCGCGCATCGCGCTGCCGGAGGAGCGCGTCGGCCCGATGGCGCAGGAACTGAACGGCATCCTGGCCTGGATCGAACAATTGAACGAGGTCGATGTCGAGGGCGTGGCCCCGATGACGAGCGCGGTGGAGGGCGCGGCGCTGCCGATGCGCGAGGACGTCGTCACCGACGGCGGCGACCCCGCGCGCGTGCTGGCGAACGCGCCGAAGGCGGAGGACGGGTTCTTCGTCGTGCCGAAGGTGGTGGAGTGAGCGTCGCGTTGGCGTTTTCGGACATCAAGTACGGCTGGGCAAAACTCAGAGTGAGCGCCGGCGACTGCGTCTATGTGGTTGATCCGTTCTCCTACACCACATTCGCATTCGAAGATGTGGTTCGCATGGCGGTAGACGTTGCGCTTGGCGCGCCGAAAGCGGAAGTCATCTTGGACGGCGAGCCGATTGGGTGGGCATTGCGATTTGAACAGACTTTCAATCCCCGCTCTGGCAGCGAATGCGCTTTTCATATCGATGCGCTCGCCGACGCCTCCTATCAAGAAACAGCTCGCAGCCTTGTCTTTTCAGCAGAGGTGGAGCGCGACGCGTTCGCACGGGCGGTCCGTGAAGCGATGACAGGCGTTGAGCAATCTCTCGGCATCGATGTGTTCGAAGCGGCGTGGCTCCAGCCCTATCCGAATCGGGCAATGGCGGCGCTTGATGCGGCGCTCGCGACAAAGCCGAGACGGGATATCGCGTTCGCAGGCTTTGAGATCGACATCGAATCGCCGCTGCAGGACGATGTGCGCGCGCTGGTGCGCGAGTTGAACGAGTGGACGCTGACGCTGACGCCGGCGGAGCACACCCATCACATGAGCGTGGAGCAGATGGCGCAAGACGATACGACGCTGTTTGTGGCGCGCAGCCATGGCGAAGCGACGGCGATGGGCGCCTTGCGGCGTCATCCCGGCGGCGTCGGCGAAGTGAAGCGCATGTTCACGCGGCCGGCGCATCAGGGCCGCGGGCTCGGGCGCGCCATTCTCGCGAAGGTGGAGGCCCAGGCGCGCGCAGAGGGCTGCACGCGGCTTGTTCTCGAAACGGGATCCAATTTCGAAGCGGCGCAACATCTCTATCGCAGCGCCGGCTTTGCGCCCTGCGGGCCGGTGCTCGACTATGCGCCAAGCCCCTGGACCGCGTTTTTCGCGAAGGATTTGACCGCGTGATGGCTTTGCACGACCTGACGGGCGCTTGTCCCTCTCCCCTTGTGGGAGAGGGTGGTTTCGCGCAGCGAAACCGGGTGAGGGGTGCGGGCGCCATCGCTTGCAATACTGCGCGAGCACCCCTCATCCGGCCCTTCGGGCCACCTTCTCCCACAAGGGGAGAAGGAGAAGGCGCTTGTCCGTCTCCCCTTGTGGGAGAGGGTGGATCGACGCGGAACGCGTCGAGACGGGTGAGGGGTGTGGGGGGCAGCGTTTGCAGGTTCGTGCAAACACCCCTCATCCGGCCACCCAAAATCGGGCTTGCCCGATTTTGGCTCTTCGAGCCGATCGGCGCACGCGCGCCGATCGGTGCGCCACCTTCTCCCACAAGGGGAGAAGGAGAAAAAAATGACTGATCTCACCGCTCTCACGCTCGCCGATGCGCTCGACGGGTTGGAGAAGAAATCCTTCTCCTCCGCCGAAATCACCGACGCGTTCCTGGCCGCGATCAATCAGGCCAATCCGCGTCTCAATGCATTTGTCGTCGTCACCCACGACAAGGCGCGGGCGATGGCCAAGGCCAGCGATGCGCGCCGCGCCAAGGGCAAGGCAGGGCCGCTCGATGGCGCGCCGCTCGGCGTGAAGGATTTGTTCTGCACCGAAGGCGTGCGTTCCACGGCGTGCTCGAACATTCTGGGCGAATTCACGCCGACCTACGAGAGCACCGTCACCGCCAATTTGTGGCGCGACGGCGCCGTGATGCTCGGCAAGCTCAACATGGACGAGTTCGCCATGGGCTCGTCGAACGAGACGAGCCGCTTCGGGCCGGTGGTCAATCCGTGGCGGCGCGGCAACGAGGAAACGCCGTTGACGCCCGGCGGCTCGTCCGGCGGCAGCGCCACGGCGACCGCGGCCGATCTGTGCCTCGGCGCGACCGCCACCGACACCGGCGGCTCGATCCGCCAACCGGCCGCGTTCACCGCGACGGTCGGGATCAAGCCGACCTATGGGCGCTGTTCGCGCTGGGGGATCGTGGCGTTCGCCTCCTCGCTCGACCAGGCCGGACCGATCGCGAAATCGGTGAAGGATTGCGCGATCCTGTTGCGCTCCATGGCCGGGCATGACGCCAAGGATTCCACCTCGCTGCCGGAGAAGGTTCCGGATTTCGCGAAAAGTTGCGGCCGCAGCGTGAAGGGCCTGAAGATCGGCGTGCCCAAAGAGTATCGCGTCGACGGCATGCCCGACGAGATCGACGCGTTGTGGGATCAAGGCGTCGCCTGGCTGAAAGACGCCGGCGCCGAGATCAAGACGATCTCGCTGCCGCACACGAAATATGCGCTGCCGTGCTATTACATCGTCGCGCCGGCGGAGGCGTCGTCCAATCTCGCGCGCTATGACGGCATGCGCTATGGCCTGCGCGAAGGCGGCAAGGATCTCGTCGCCACCTATGAGCGCTCACGCGCACGTGGCTTCGGCGCCGAGGTGCAGCGCCGCATTCTCATCGGCACTTACGTGCTGAGCGCGGGCTATTACGACGCCTATTATCTGCGCGCGCAAAAGGTGCGCACGCGAATCGCGGAGGATTTCCGCACGGCGTTTCAAGACGTCGATGCGATCCTCACGCCGGCGACGCCCTCGGCCGCGTTCGGCCTCGGCGAAAAAGGCGACGATCCGGTCGAGATGTATTTGAAC
The DNA here is from genome assembly GCA_033764725.1 of Hyphomonadaceae bacterium. GTDB lineage: Bacteria > Pseudomonadota > Alphaproteobacteria > Caulobacterales > Aquidulcibacteraceae > RI-43. The sequence goes on along the minus strand of JANRIR010000060.1, from coordinate 21,119 downwards.
GATATCTTCACCGTGACCGCCAATCTCGCAGGCCTGCCGGGACTGGCGCTGCCGGCCGCGCTCGATCGCCAAGGTCTGCCGCTCGGCCTGCAAGTGATTGGCCGCGCGCTCGATGAAGAGACCGTGTTCGCCGTCAGCGCGGCGTTGGAGAAGGCGGCCGCGTTCAAGGCGCGGCCTGCGCCCTGGTGGAGAAGCTGAGATGAAGAAACACGCCTTGTCCGCCGCATTTGCAGCGCTTGCCCTGGCCGCGCCGCTCCATGCGGCGCTGTCGACGCCCGCGGCGGCGCAATCCAACCAAAGCGCGGTCAATCTCACGGGCGCGTGGCGCGGCGTGTACGCCGGCGACGGCAACGCCAACACCGAATTCACCGCGACGATGTCGTCGCTCGGGTCGCGGCTCAGCGGCGCGATGGTGGAGCCGAACACGTTCGGCTCCGGCGATGTGGCGTTTCTGTTGTCGACGATCACGGGACAGATCGACGGGTCGAGCGTGGTGTTTCTCAAGACCTATGACGGATCGGGCGGGCAGAGCCACACGGTGCGTTATGAAGGGCGCATCAGCGCGAATGGGCGGCGCATCGCCGGCACTTGGACGACCGGCGGCGTGAGCGGCCCGTTCGAGATGGTGCGGTGACGCATCGCACGCGACTCGCTTTATCTGTCGTGCGATGCCAAAGTCAGCGCGCCCCGAGCGCCGCACGCGCGGCGAGATCGATCGGAACTATCTGTTCGGCGACGTCTTCATCAAGACCGGCGTCGCCGGCGGCGTGGCGGCGGGCATGATCGCGGCCTATACGTCCGGCACGCTGATCGACAAAGTGCGCGAGGGCGAATGGGCTTACCTCGCCGTCATGGGCGCGTTCGTCGCGACGTCGCTGGCGGCGTTCATGCTGGGCCGGCATCTGCGCAAGACCGCCACGCATTGGGACTTCGACTGACGGCGCACTTGACGTCGGAAGCGCCAGGGTCGAACGAGGGCGTCAGCGCAAGTCAGGAGAGCGCCCGTGGACCCGCAAGAACGCGCCCGCATCGAAGCCTATCTCAAGCAACGCCTCGGCGCGAAGACGCTGCAGGTGCGCGCCCGCCCGCGCAAGACCGATTCCGCGGAGGTCTATGTCGGCGACGAATTCCTCGGCGTGCTCTCGCGCGACGATGAGGACGGCGAATTGTGCTACCATTTCGCCATGACGATCCTGGAGATCGATCTCGACGAAGGCCAGGCCTGACGCGTTCGCCGCGGCGAACCGATCCACTGCGCGCAACATGCCGCAATGAAGCTGCAACACGCCGCCGCCATGCACAATCGTGGTCGGTGCGGAGGCGGCGATGCGTGCGAGCGGAATGACGATCAAATCGGCGGCGTGCATCGCTGCGCTGAGTCTCGGCGCATGCGCCGGACGTCCGCCGCCGCCGCCGCAGGACGGGCCGCCGGACGCGATGGCGCCGGCTGCCATGCCAAGCGTCGTGCTCTCCGGCGATGCGCTGGCCTTCGTGTCGTTCGACGCCGACGGCGATTATCGGGTGAGCCGCGATGAAGCGGCGCAGGGGATTGCGCGCGAATGGGCGCTGTTCGACTCCGAAGCGCTGTCGCCGATTCAGTTCCAGCGCTGGTCGGCGCTGGCGCTCGGCGGGCCGGCGATGGGGCCGTATCGGCTGGAATTCGACCGCAACGTCGATGGCCAGATCACGCGCGAGGAATTCGAAACGGCGTTTCTTGCGCGCTTCGATGCATATGATCGCGACGGCGATGGCGTTGTGATGCGCGCAGACATGCTGCGCGTGCTGCCGCGCTCGGCGATGCAGCGGCCGCCGCGCATGCCGCGCATGCCGCCTGGCGGTCCGCCCGGGGGCATGCGCCCGCCGGGCGGTTGACGCCGCTTACAGAACGCCGAGCATGCTGGCGACGAGCGGGTGGCGCACGATGTCGGGCTCGCCGAGGCGCACGACGGAGACGTTTTTCAAAACGTCCAACTTTTCCGCCGCCTGCGCGAGGCCTGAAAGATCGGGCAACAAATCGGTCTGAGCCGGGTCGCCGGTGACGACCATGGTCGAATGCCAGCCAAGCCGCGTGAGCAGCATTTTTATTTGCCCGTAGGTGCAATTTTGCGCCTCGTCGATGACGACGAACGCGTTGTTCAAGGTGCGCCCGCGCATGAAGCCGACCGGCGCGATCTCGATCAGCCCCTCGGCCATCAGCGCCTTCAGGCGTTTGGCGGAGAGGCGATCCTGCAGCGCATCATAAAGCGGGCGCAGATACGGCGCGAGCTTGTCTTCCATGGCGCCAGGCAGGAAGCCCAGCGATTCGCCGGCCTCCACCGCGGGGCGCGACAGCACGATGCGCCCGACCTTGCCGCTTTCCAGCGCCTCCACGGCCTTGGCGATGGCGAGATAGGTTTTGCCCGTGCCTGCGGGGCCGAGCGCCAGCACCAGCGCATGCGCCTCGATCGCGTCGATCAGCGCCTGCTGGCCTTTGCTCTTGGCCTTGATGTTTTTCACATAGCCCTGTTCGCGCTCGGCGGCGGTGGGTTGCCAGCCGCCGTCCAGCACCTGGAGGTTTCGGCCCCGCGCATGCGGACGATCGAAGTCCTGCATGTTGAGAACGCCTTCGCGTGCGGTGCGGCGTTGGGTGCGTTTGGCCATGGTCCCCTCCGGAAAGGCGCGCGCCGTTTTGGCCCGCGCATACGAAAAAGCCGCAAGCGCGGGGCTTGCGGCGGGCGGATCGAAGTAGAGGTCTAGGGTTGCGGGGGAGAGTCGCGGCGCCGGCCCGGGACCGGCTGCGCCGACGTCGTCGGCAGGTTGGGTATTGCGGCGGCGCCTTGGGCTCACGCCTTCCCCCGCGTTGCGCCCGATCGGGCGATCTGCGTCAAGCGCCCTTGTGTGAGCGCATTTTCATCTTGCGCGCAGGCGGTTAATGACGCGTTGCAGCATGCGACATCAAACCGACAAGAAGGAGGCGCCGCCATGACCATCTACGCCCTCGCCGACGCCGATCTGGAAGTGGAGGACGAGGCGGCCTTCTGGGTGGCGCCGACGGCGGTCGTCATCGGCAAGGTGATCCTCAAGCGCAACGCCTCGGTGTGGTGGGGCGCGGTGTTGCGGGGGGACAATGATCCGATCACGATCGGGGAGAATTCCAACGTTCAGGATTGCTCGGTGCTGCACACCGATCATGGCGCGCCGCTGACGATCGGGGCGAACGTCACGGTGGGCCATCATGCGATGCTGCACGGCTGCACGATCGAGGATGAGTCGCTCATCGGCATCAAGGCGACGGTGCTCAATCATGCGCGCATCGGGCGCCATTGCCTTGTCGGCGCGCACGCGCTTGTCACCGAACGCAAGAGTTTCGAGCAAGGCCAATTGATCACCGGCGCGCCGGCGCAAGCCGCGCGTCCGGTCAGCGATGCGCAGCGCCAGATGTTCGCATTGTCGGCTGCGCACTATGTCGAGAATTGGAAGCGCTACAAACGCGATCTCAAGCCAAGCCGCTTCGGGTGACGTTGTCCTTCTCCCCTTGTGGGAGAAGGAGGAGTTGTTCGATGACGCGTCTCGTCAAGGACGAAGCGGCGCAGCGGCGCGCGCGACGTTTGCGGCGTGAGATGACCGAGCCGGAGCGGGTGCTTTGGTTTCTGTTGCGCGATCGCCGCTTTGCGCGGTTCAAGTTTCGTCGCCAGGCGCCGCTTGGGGAATTCGTCGTCGATTATGTCTGCTATAGCGCCAAGCTTGTGATTGAACTTGATGGATCGCAACACGGAGAGGCGGAGCAGAAGGCTTACGACGAGCAGCGAACGGATCGCTTGAACACGGCGGGATTTCGCGTTCTACGAATCTGGAACCACGATCTCGATTTGCAGCGCGAGGCCGTCGGCGATGCGATCTGGCGCGCGCTTACCGAATCCGAATGAACTGCCCCTTCTCCCCTTGTGGGAGAAGGTGTCAGCGAAGCTGACGGATGAGGGGTGATTGCGAGTCCTTGCAAACAATGGCGCCTGCACCCCTCATCCGTCTTGTCGCTGCGCGACAAGCCACCTTCTCCCACAAGGGGAGAAGGGGAACTAGCGCCGCGCGCCGTTGGCCGCGTTCCAGACTTCCTTGATGCGGCTATCCACTTCCGGGCCGAGATTGAACCAGGCGAAGCGGTCGCGGGTCGCGTCGATCACGACGAATCGGTCGCCGCGTTCGAGCGTTTGCGACAGCGTGTTGCGCATCACGCCCACGCTGCGGTGGGTGCGCACCAGCCAGAAGCCCGGCGCCACTTCGCAGATCCGCCCCAGCGTTTCGAGCGCCGCCATGAACGGCATCCAGGCTCCGGAATGTATTTCAGCATAAACGAAAAGATTGGCCAGACTCTGGTCGCCGCCGGCCTGGGCTGCTTCCGCGCGCGGCTGGACGAAGAGGTCCGCGTGCGTGCGCGCTTCCTTCCACGGCCCGTCCTTGGCGCGCGCGACATGGGTGTTCGGCCGCACGCGGCCTTCCTCGATGAACTTGAGCAATTGCGCGCCTGTGTAGGGCCCATACGGCGCCTCGCGCACCTTGACCCACCAATCGGCGGCGGCGGCCTCGGTCGTCGTGGGACGCGTTTCGCTCAAGCGACGCAACTCCACCGCCGCGCTGGCGGTCTCCGAACGCCGCGAGCGGAACCGCCACGGCAGGAAATTTTCCAGAGGATTCATGGCGTAGAGCTCGTTAAGACCGTCCAAACAAGGCAAACAGGGAGTTAAGGCCCATGTCAGGACCGGAGTTCTGCAAGATCGAGGCCGAAGGCCCGCTGCTGATCGTGACGATCAACCGGCCGGAGGTCATGAACGCCCTCCATCCTCCCGCCAATCAGGAGCTGGCCGACGCCTTCGACCGCTTCCAGAACGACCCGGCGCTGTGGGTCGCGATCATCACCGGGGCCGGGGACAAGGCGTTCTCGGCGGGCAACGACCTGAAATACCAGGCCATGGGCGGCAAGATGTGGACCCCCGCCACGGGGTTTGCGGGGCTCACCAGCCGATTCGATCTCGACAAGCCGGTGATCGCGGCGGTGAACGGGCTGGCGATGGGCGGCGGGTTCGAGATCGCGCTGGCGTGCGACATCATCGTGGCGGCGGATACGGCCGTGTTCGCCTTGCCCGAACCGCGGGTGGGTCTGGCGGCGCTGGCGGGCGGCCTGCACCGGTTGCCGCGCCAGATCGGGGAGAAGCAGGCCATGGGCATGATCCTGACCGGCCGGCGGGTGGGCGCCGACGAGGGCCTGCGGCTGGGCTTCGTCAACCAGGTCGTCCCCCAGGCAGAGCTGCTGGCGGCCGCCCGCGGCTGGGCGGGGCAGATGCTGGAATGCTCGCCGATGTCGATCCGCGCCTCCAAGCAGGCCGTGCAGCGCGGCCTCGCCGAGCCGACTTTGGAGGCGGCGCTGCGCGGCCAAAGCAAGTACCCGGCCGTGCAGGCGATGTTCAAAAGCGCCGATTTCGTCGAGGGCCCGCTCGCCTTCGCCCAGAAGCGCAAGCCGGACTGGAAGGGGGCATAACTCCCCTTCTCCCCTTGTGGGAGAAGGTTGCCCGAAGGGCCGGATGAGGGGTGCTTGCTCAACTTTGAAAATGTTGGCGCCGTCACCCCTCATCCGTCAGCTTCGCTGACACCTTCTCCCGCAGGGGGAGAAGGGGCGCTGATCGCACCGCTCAGCGCGCCTTGCGCCGCGCGCGCAGCCAGCTGACCCCGAGCAGCGTCGCCACCAGCGCGATGACGATGAACGGCGCATAGGCGCGCACCTGCTCGCCCACCACGCGCCCAAGCGTGGCGAACAGCGCGAAGGCGAGCGCGATATAGAGCGCGCCAGTGGCGACCATGAGCGCGAAGAATTTCAGGAACGGCGCCTTGAACACGCCGCAGGCGAAATAGAGCGGCATCCGCGTGCCGGGCACGAAGCGCGCCACAAGAAGCGTGACGCCGAGGCGCTTGAGCACGCGCTCGCGCGCGGCCTCGACGCGCGGATCGGCGACCCATTTGCTGGCGCGGCGCGAGCGATGCGCCAGCCGGCCGGCCCAGTATTTCCACACGTCGCTGGCCGCCAGCCCCACCAGCGTCACCGCGAACATTAGGACAGGATTGGCGTGCCCCATCGTGCCGGCGCTGGCGGCGGCGAGCACGGCGGCGTCCTCCTGGACGAATGGTCCCAGGAGCGCCGCCAGATAGATCGCCCAATCCGAGCCGAGCATCGCGCCCCTTCGCCAGTGCCTGTCGGCCCGGCGTCATGAGCATGGCCGGCCGCCGGCGCGCAAGCGGGCGCGCTCAGCGTTCGATCGGCATGGAGCGGAAATCGATCTCGAAGCCGCGTTCGATATGGCGGCTGACGCGGCCATGCGTTTGGCCGACGCGCACCCAGGCGCCGATCGGCGGCGCGGGCCAGGCGGTGCGGATGGTCATGCCGAGGAGCGAGGCGTCGAGCGCCTCGCCGTCGAAGCTCGGCCCGCCGTCGACGGCGATGGTCACGGTCTCGCGCCCGTCGCCGCGCGGCCCGACCCGTTCGTCCTCCAGCCCCAAACGCGTGCGCGAGGCCATGAAGGTCAGCACTTCGGCGAGCTTTTCGCGCTTGTGCGGGCTGACGTCGAAGATCACGGCGTAGTCCTGATCCGAGCAGGCGCGCGCGACATGGCCGGCCACCCGCCCGATCTGGTCGAGATAGATCACCACGCGCTCGCCTGCGGCGAGCGGCGACGCCGAAACCACCCGCGCGTCCCCTGGCGAGATGTCGGCGGTGCGGCACGGATGCTCGCGTCCGGCTTGATCGAGGATGCGGCCCGACAACGCCATCGGCATGCGGCGATAGCGCCGCCGCTCGGCCGGCCGGGGGCTGGCGTGCTGGAGGCGCTCGGCGAGGCGGGCGAGATCGAGGGCGGCGTCGGCCATGCAAGGGAAATGCGCCGTTTACGGTGAACAAACCCTTATGCGCCGGCTCTCCTTAAGGGCAGGGCTTGGCGCCGGGCGGCGTTGCGGCGAAATCTGACGCGAGCGTCATACAACAGGGAGGCCGCCGCGATGGCCGAAGTCCAAGACAACGCCCAGTTCGATTACGTGATCGTCGGCGCCGGCAGCGCGGGCTGCGTGCTCGCCGCACGCCTCAGCGAGGATGCGAGCGTCAAGGTGGCGCTGCTGGAGGCGGGGCCGAAGGACAGCTCGATCCTGGTCAAGATGCCGGCCGGCGCAGGCTCGCTGTTCAAGGCGAAGGGCCCGTACAATTGGGGCTGGGAGACGGTCCCGCAGAAGCACCTCGACGGCCGGCGCCTGTGGCAGCCGCGCGGGCGCGGCTGGGGCGGGTCCTCCTCGATCAACGGCATGATCTATATCCGCGGCCACGCGCGCGATTACGACCAATGGCGCCAGATGGGGCTGACGGGCTGGTCCTACGCGGACGTGCTGCCCTATTTCAAACGCGCCGAACATTGCGAGACCGGCGCCGATCCCTGGCATGGCGAGGGCGGGCCGTTGTGGGTGTCGCGCGCGCCGCCGGGCCACCCGCTGTTCAAAGCCTTCATTCAGGCCGGTCGCGAAGCGGGCTATCCGGTCACGTGTGACTTCAATGGCTACGCGCAGGAGGGCTTCGGTCCGTATCATTTGACAATCAAGGACGGCGAACGCTGGAGCGCTGCGCGCGGCTATCTCCATCCCGTGCTGGAAAGCCGGCCCAATCTCACGGTCGTGTCGAACGCGCACGCCGCGCGCATCATCGTGGAGAACGGCGAGGCGGTTGGCATCGAATACGCCAAGGGGCCCGGCGCGCCGCGGCGAAAAATTTTCGCGCGGGCTGAAGTTCTTCTGAGCGCCGGGGCCTTCCAGAGCCCGCATCTGCTGATGCTGTCGGGCGTCGGCCCGGCCGATCATCTCAAGGCCAACGGCGTTGCGGTCGTGCATGACAGCGGCGAGGTCGGCGCCAATCTGCAGGATCACCTCGATCTCGTGCTGAACTGGGAATGCACCAAGCCGATCACCGTCTATTCCATGACCAAGGGGCTGAAGCAGCTCGCGGTCGGCGTGCAATATATGGCGACACGCCAGGGCCCAGGGCGACTCAACCATCTCCATTCCGGCGCCTTCCTGAAGACGCGCCCTGAACTCGACCGCCCCGACATCCAATTGCACTTCGTGAACGCCATCATGTTCGATCATGCGCGCACGCCCGCCGATCGCGACGGCTTCACCGTGCATGCCTGCCAATTGCGCCCCGAAAGCAAAGGCACGATCCGGCTTGGAACGAGCGATCCGTTCCAGCCGGCTTTGGTCGATCCAAACTATCTCGCCAGCGACGTCGATAAGCGCACGCTGCGCGACTCGATCCGCATCGTGCGCGACGTCGTGGGCCGCGACGCGATGAAGCTCTATCGCGGGCCGGAATTGCGCCCCGGCGCGCAGGTGCAAAGCGACGACGAGATCGACGCCTATATCCGCGCGACGTCGGAGACGATCTATCACCCGGTCGGCACGTGTCGCATGGGCGCGGACGATCGTTCCGTCGTCGACGAGCATTGCCGCGTGCGCGGGGTGAAATCGCTGCGCGTGATCGACGCTTCGGTGATGCCGACGCTGATCGGCGGCAACACCAATGCGCCCACCATCATGATCGCGGAGAAAATCGCCGATCACATTCGCGGCAAGCCGTTCCTCGCGCCGCAAGAGGCGCCGATCGCGGAGGATGCGCTGGCGACGGCGGTGTAGCGCGGTCCGTCATTGCGCGGGTGACCATCGTCGCAGCCGAACGTTTGCCTTTCGGTGCAACAACAAGACTGGCCGAAGCCGGCTTTGCAGAGTTCCCACAAGGAGAGAGGGACAAGCGCCTCTTCCTTCTCCCCTTGTGGGAGAAGGTGGATTGTCGCGCAGCGACAAGGCGGATGAGGGGTGTTTGCTCAACTCTGCAAATGTTGGCGCAGTCACCCCTCATCCGTCAGCTTCGCTGACACCTTCTCCCACAAGGGGAGAAGGAGGGGCGCGTGGACCTTGTCTCGCACCGACGCGCCGCGCTCTTTCAGGCCTGGGAAACAAACCCCATCGCCACCCCCGCCGCCGCGCACACCAGCACGACAAGCGCCGCATTCGCCTTGAATCGGATCAGCGCTGCGCCCGCGGCGAGCGCGATGCCCGCTGCAATCGGGTCGAAGCTCGTCAAGGCCGGCGCGGGGGAACGCGCGCCCCAGGGCGCGGCGATGGTTGCGTCTTCGGTGAACAACACATGCAGCGCAAAACCAAGCGCGAGGCTGGCGATTACGCCCAGAACGGCGGCGGTCACGCCTTCGAGCGCGCCGCGCGCGCGGGCGCTGGCGCGCAGACGCTCGGCGTAAGGCGCGCCGGCGAAAATCCACACGAAAGACGGCGCAAACGTGCACCAGCTCGCCATCGCCGCCGCCGCAAGCGCGAGCGCAAGCCCGCCGCCTTCGGCCTGCCAGCCGGCGAGAAAGCCGACATATTGATTGACCAGCACAAGCGGGCCGGGCGTCGTCTCCGCAAGGCCGAGGCCGTCGATCATTTGCGTTTGCGTCAACCATCCCTGCGCATCGACGGCCTGCTGCTGCAGATAGGCGAGCGTGGCGTAGGCGCCGCCGAATGTGATCAGCGCCAGCACGGAAAAGAGCGCGCCGACCGCGGTGAGGATGTGGCCGGGGCCGAGCAGAACCGCGCTCGCCGCAAGCGGCGCAAGCCACAGCGCCGACCAGGCGATCGCCGTGCCCCACGCGCCGCGCTGCGGCGCGGGCGCGCTCGGCGGAACCTGCTCTTGCGTGCGCGCGCGCAACAATCCAAGGACGCCCGCCGCCAGGATCACCAGCGGAAACGGCGCGTTGAACGCAAACAGCGCAAGGAACGCGAGCGCTGCGATCAACAGATGCTCGCGCCGCTTCAGCGCGCGCTTGCCGACCTTGTAGAGCGCCTCCGCCATGAACGCGACCACGGCCGCCTTCACGCCATAAAACAGCGCCGCCATCACCGGCGCCTGCGCATGCGCCGCGTAGGCCCACGACAATCCCAGCACGATCAGCGCGCCCGGCAGCACGAACAACAGGCCCGCGATCACGCCGCCGCGCACGCCATGCAGCAGCCAGCCGACATAGGTCGCCAATTGCTGCGCCTCGGGGCCGGGCAGCAGCATGCAATAATTCAGCGCATGCAGATAGCGCGCCTCATCGATCCATTTCTTCTCCTCGACGAACACCTTGTGCATCAGCGCGATCTGGCCCGCAGGTCCGCCGAAGCCGAGACAGCCGACCTTGAAGCACGCGGCGACGAACGCAGCGAACGGAGGCGACGGCGCCGCAATGGTTTCTGTTTCTGGAAGGGACGTCATCGGATACGCGCGCTCCTGCGCCGCGGGGCGGCGGTGGAGCGGGTCTTGGATGAACGCTGTGTGAGAACGGCCATCTGATCGGGCGCCCGCGACGGCCCGATCGCGCGGTGATGCCTCAAGCCCGCGCCTCGATCAAGCCGTTCAGTCGTTGACGACCACGAGCCGCATCGCGGCTTTCGCCTTGGCTTGCGGCGGGTGCAGCGAGGCCGCGCGCAGGCGCACGATGGTTTCGCCCTTCACGAAGGCTTCGCCGCCGAGCGGCTGGAACAGCGCCAGATAGCGCTCGCCGAAATGCGGCTCGATGCGCAGCGGCGTGAACAGGATTTCCGCGCCCAGCCGCGCCTGCCCGCCGGTCTCCGCCAGGATTCGCACGATCGCGGGCTCGCCCGCATCGCCGCACGCGTCGATCAGGGCGCTGACGAGCTTGCGGTCGCTTGGCAGCCAGAGCGCGGCGAAATCCTGCTCGCGCCAATCGCGGCCGAAGATCGCGGTGAGCTCGGCGCCGAAGGTGCGCACCGGCCAGCGCCCGTCCTTCATGCGCTCGATCACGAACAGGCGATCGAGCACGTGATCGGCGCGGCCCTTCTCGGGCGGCGGCGCGCCGCCCGCCAGCGCGCGGCCATAGACGAGCAGCGCCCGCGTATCCGGATGAAAACTTTCTTCGCCGACCATGCTGTCCGGTCCCCTCCGGCGGCGCCGTCGCAAGCTCCGGGCCGCATGGACGGCGCGTCATCTGGGCCGGGAAAAGCGCGTCAGGCGAAGCGCTGGCGCGGGTCTTGCCCCTGGAAACCGAAATTCAGGAGCGCGCCGCCCATGATCGTTTCAGCGCGAAACACTTTGTTCGCCATGTTCGTCCTCTTCGCCCCCGGCCTCGCTTTCGCGGAGGGGCGCGGCGGGCCGGCCCCGACTGCGCCGTGCGTGGGCGTGCGCTGCAGCGGCGGCGGCGTCGTCGTGCCGGGGCCGAACTTTGCGGCCCCGCCGGTTATTCACGCCCCCGCGCCGGTGATCCAGCACGGCCCGACCATCGCTGCGCCGGCGCCGACGCCCGGCTGCGGCGTCAATGGCTGCGCGGGCCCGGGCCCCTCGGTCCCCACGCCGACGCTTGGCTGCGGCGGGACTTGCGCCGTCGACATCCCCACGCCCACGCCGCCGTCCTGCGACGGCTGCGCCGGCCCGATCATCGTGCCGACGCCGGCGCCGCCCGCCCCGCACGTCGTCGCGGTCGGCGGCCAGGCGCAGGCCAGCGTCTCCACCACGGCCATCGCGATCGCTGAAAGCGGGGCGGCGGGCGGCGCCGAGATCGTCTGGCGCGCCAACGCCGCCGCCATGGCCAGCGCCGACGCCGGCGTCTCCTCCAGCGCCGACGCGCTGGGCGGGGCGGCCGCAGGCGAGGCACAGGCCTCGGCCGACATGCGGACGGTTTCGATCAGCGCTACCTGCGTCGCGTCGAACGGCCGCGCCGAAAGCGCCGTGCAGACCTTCGCCGGCCGCGACGCGCCGGAGGACTATACCGGCGAGATTTATCGCTGCCCCGCGGGAGCGCGTCTGCGCGCCGAAAGCGGCGGCCGCACCACCGATTGCGCCGCCGGCCAGGCGCTCTGGATCGAGAACGGTCGTTTGTCCTGCCGGGCGCAGATCGCCCACGGCCCGGGCCACGAGGCCGCGCTGCGCGCCCGCTTCGGCGCCGCGGGCGAAAAGATCGTGCGGCTGCGCGCGGCCCCCGCGGCGGCGCAAGCGCCGCGCCAGGCCGGATCGCTCGGCGGCATGGCGATGGACGGCGGCGTCGGCCAAGGCGTCTTTTGAGGCGCCGCACCGCGCAATCCGCCCCTGCGGAATGAGGGGAACCTTAAGAGGCCATGAGGCGCTATAGGCGTGCGGTGCGCCTGCAGCGGGGCGCGCCCTGCGCGGGAGCACCCTCATGTCGCCACGTCTCGCCGCGATCGCGGCCGCGTCTTTGGCGGCGGCCGGCTGCGTCACGCCGGCGCGTCTGGCCGGACCCCCGCCGGCCCCGGCAGACGCTGTCGTGGCTGGCTTCGCCCCCTCGATCCGCGGCGCCACGCAGGGGTTTCGCACCCCCGAAGACTTGGCGGAGAACCTCTCGCGCCTGCGCGGCGCAGTCACCGACGGCTCGCTTGATATTCTGGCGCTTTCGGGCGGCGGCGCGGGCGGCGCGTTCGGCGCCGGCGCGCTCGTCGGCTTGACCGAAGCCGGCCGCCGGCCCGCTTTCGAGGTGGTCACCGGCGTCTCGACCGGGGCGCTGATCGCGCCGTTCGCGTTTCTTGGCGCGGAATGGGATCGCGAGTTGGAGGAGGCCTATACCGGCCCGCTGGCGGAAAACCTGTTGCGGCGGCGCGGCTTCAGCGTGCTCACCCAGCCCGGCCTGTTCCTCGGCGACCCGCTTCGCGATCTCGTCGATCATTTCGTCACCGGCGAAATGATCGCCGCGGTGGCGCGCGAGGCGCGGCGCGGCCGGCTGCTTCTGGTGCAGACCACCAATCTCGACACCCAGGATCCGGTGATCTGGAATCTCGGCGAAATCGCCCAACGCGGCGGCGAGCCGGCGCGCGCCTTGTTCCGCGACGTGCTTGTCGCGTCCGCCAGCGTGCCGGGCGTGTTTCCCCCGGTGATGATGGATGTCGAGGCCGACGGCGCGCGCATGCAGGAGATGCATGTCGACGGCGGCGTCACCTCGTCGTTCTTCGTGATGCCGCAGCTGATCGCGATGTGGAGCGACGACCAGATGGCCGAACTGCGCGGCGGCAACATCTATGTCATCGTCAACGGCCAGCTCGACAATCGGCTGAACGCCACGCCGCTCAACACAGTGCCGATCGTGTCGCGCAGCTTCGAGACCAGCCAGATGTTCCAGGCGCGCGCGACCCTGGCGCTGACCGAGGATTTCGCGCGCCGCAACCGCCTGGCGCTGCGGTTCACGCGAATCCCGCGCGACTACGACTTCCTCGGGCCGCTGGAGTTCGAGCGCGCGGCGATGCGCACGCTGTTCGATTTCGGCAAAGAGCAAGCCCGCGCAGGCCGTCTGTGGTCGACGCCTGCCGATTTCGTCGAGCAATTGGCCGAGCCTGCGCCTGCGTCGCGGCCGGACGGAGAGAACAGGCCCCTGCGCTAGAGCGCGCGTTGCGCGGCGGCGCAGGCGGCTTTATCTCAAGCGCCATGACAGCCCTCGACATCCGCGCCGCAAGGCCCGAGCAACGCATCCGCGGCGCGACCGCGGACTGGGAGATCATCGTCGGCCTGGAAGTGCACGCCCAGGTCTCGTCGCAGGCCAAGCTGTTCTCCGGCGCCTCGGCGGCTTATGGCGGCGCGCCGAACGCCCATGTGAGCCTGGTGGACGCCGCGATGCCCGGCATGCTGCCGGTGATCAATCGCTATTGCGTGGAGCAGGCGATCAAGACCGGCCTTGGCCTCAAGGCGCAGATCAATCCCGTCTCGCGCTTCGATCGGAAGAATTATTTCTATCCCGATCTGCCGCAGGGCTATCAGATCAGCCAGTACCAACACCCGATCGTCGGCGAGGGCGCCGTCGAGATCGAGGGCGACGACGGCGAAAGCCTCGTGGTGCGCATCGAGCGCCTGCATCTGGAGCAGGACGCCGGCAAATCCATCCACGACCTTTCGCCTAGCGAAACCTTCGTCGATCTCAATCGCGCGGGCGTTGCGCTGATGGAGATCGTCTCGCGTCCCGACATCCGCTCGGCCAAGGAGGCCGGCGCCTATTTCAACAAACTCAGAAGCATTCTGCGCGCGCTTGGCACGTGCGACGGCAACATGGAGGAAGGCTCCATGCGCGCCGACGTGAACGTCTCGGTGCGCCGCCCGGGCGAGCCGTTCGGCACGCGCTGCGAGATCAAGAACGTCAATTCCGTGCGCTTCATGGCGCAGGCGATCGACTATGAAGCGCGTCGCCAGATCGACATTCTCGAAAGCGGCGGGACCATCGATCAGGAGACCCGCCTGTTCGATCCCGACAAGGGCGAAACGCGCACCATGCGCTCGAAGGAAGACGCGCACGATTACCGCTATTTCCCAGATCCCGACCTGTTGCCGCTGACGCTCGATCCGGCCTGGATCGCAGAGATCGAGGCTGCTCTGCCGGAATTGCCCGACGCCAAGAAGAAGCGCTTCATGGAGACCTACGGGCTGTCGGCGTACGACGCCGGCGTGCTTGCAGGCGATGTCGCCTCGGCGGCCTATTTCGAAAGCGTCGCGCGCGGGCGCGATGCGAAACTCGCGGCCAATTGGGTGACGCAGGAATTGTTCGGCGCGCTGAACAAGAAAGGCCTGGAGCTGGCGCAAAGCCCCGTCTCCGCCGATCAGCTCGGCGCGCTGATCGATCTGATCGCGGACGGCACCATCAACGGCAAGATCGCCAAGGACGTGTTCGCCAAGATGCTCGACACGGGCGAGGCGCCGGGCGTGATCGTCGATCGCGACGGCTTGCGTCAGGTCACCGACGTCGGCGCCATCGAAGCGGCGATCGACGCGTTGATCGCCGCCAATCCCGACAAGGTCGCCGAAGTGAAGGAGAAGCCCAAGGCGTTCGGCTGGTGGGTCGGCCAGGCGATGAAGGCGACGGGCGGCAAAGCCAATCCGGCGGTGGTGAACGACATCTTGAAGGCGAAACTTGGGGTGTAGGCCGGCCCATCACCCCGGTTTCGCGAAGCGAGGACCGGGGTCGATGTTTGCGGCGGCCGAGACATGGGTCCCGGATCGCGCTTTCAGCGCGTCTGGGACGATGGAAGCTTTAGGAAAACTGGAAATATTGCACCGCACCGATCGGCCCCTCCGCGCACGCCGCCGCCCAATAGCCGGGCCGCGGGCGGAAGGCGTGCAGCGCGTAGCGGGCGGGATCGTCGCCATCGCACGCGATGAGGCGCGTGGGCGCATCGAGACTGACGCTGAACGATGACAGCGGCAGCGACAGGCCTTCGCCGCGACACTTGATGAACGCTTCCTTGCGCGTCCACACGGCGTAGAACGCGTCGTCGCGCGCGTCCGCCGCCGCGGCCTCGAGCTGCGCGCATTCGGCGGCGGAAAAGTGCAGCGCCGCGACCGCGTCGCGGTCGGGGATGGCGCGCACCGGCTCGACGTCGACGCCCACCGCGCGGCCCGAGGCGACGGCGACGAGCGCTGCGTCGCCGGCATGGGTGAGATTGAAGCGCAGCGCGGGTTCGTCCGCGAGCGCGGGCTTGCCGTGTTCGCCGACGGCGAAGGTGAGCGAACGGGGGCCGCAGCCCAGATAGCGCGCCAGGATCCGCCGCAGCCCGTCATGGGCGGCGACATAAGCCGCCCGGTCGCGTTCGAACGCGAAGCGGCCGGCCCGCGCGGACTCCTCCGGCGACAGGGCCTCGCCCCCGCACCCGGCGCGCAGGTCGATGCGCCAGAGGTCGAGCCCGTCCGGGCCGGGCGCGCCGGGCGCGGCCGCGGCGCTCGCCCAGGCGATGTCCGGCGCGGTCTCCATCGCCGGGAGGCTCCCTGATTTGGCGCGAAGCGGCAAGCGCGCGGCCGCGCCTTGCATCCAAGGCAGGATTAAGGCGCATCCTGTTGAGGGAAGGGCGCCGACGCCCGCTGATGGAGCGCAAAATGGAGGGAATTGTCGTCCCGATCGTGTTTTTCGGCTTTCTCGGAGCCATCATCCTGGTGCCGACCTGGCTGCGTGAACGCACCAAGCAATCCGCCCACAAGCTGATCTCCCAGGCGATCGAGCGGGGCCAGACGCTCGACCCCTCCCTGCTGGAGCGGCTGACCGACACCCCGCAGAAGCAGGTCGACCGCCCGCGCCGCACGCTGGGCTCCGGCGTCGTGCTGATCGCGCTGGCGATCGGGCTGGGCGCGGCGAGCTTCCTGTCGAACGGGTTCGATTACGCCGACGCGTCGAGCGACGGCATGATCCTGGGTGCGACCATCCTGGGCGCGCTCGGCCTGGGCTTCCTGATCCTGGCGATCGTCGACTACGCCGGCAACCGCAAGAAGGCGGACGTTTGAGAACGATCGATGGCGCGGGGGTTCGTCGATCTGGCCACGGCCTCCGAGGCCGCGCTGATCCTGGCCGCCCAGGCCCGGGATCAGGGCGCCTTCGGGGAGCTGGTGAAGCGCAGGCAGGGCTGGGCGCGGGCGCTTTTGCGCCGGATGTGCGCCAGCCACGCCGAGGCCGACGACCTGGCGCAGGAGGCCTTTCTGCGCGCCTGGGAGCGGCTGCGGGATCTGGAGACGCCGGCGGCCTTCGCCGGCTGGTTCAGGAGGATCGCGGTGACCACGTTTCTGATGGCCAAGCGCAAGGCCAAGGGCATCCACGAGACGCTGGACGATTCCATGCCGCTGGCCGACGACCGGTCCGGTCCGGATGCGGCCGCCGGCGCCCGGATCGACCTCGAGCGCGCGCTGACGCTGTTGTCGGACGGGGAGCGGCTGTGCGTCACCTTGAACCACGCCGAGGGCCTGAGCCATGCTGAGATCGTCGACATCACGGGCTTGCCGTTGGGAACGGTGAAGTCCCATATTAATCGCGGGACCGATAAGCTTCGCCGCTATCTGTCCCCGGGAGCGCATGCGGCATGACCGAACAGAGCTTCGACGCCTTTGAGGCCGATCTCCGGCGCGCCTTCGCCGGGATCGAAGATCCCGCCGACGACGGCTTCGCCGCCGCCGTGAGCCGCCGCGTGGCGCGCCGCGAGCGCGGCGCCGAATTGGGCGTCTGGGCCCGCGCGGCCGCCTTCACGGTCGCCGGCGCGGCCGGCGCGACCGCGGCCTTCGCGCTCGCCCAGAACGCCGGGCCCATGCTGATGGCCCAGTTCGGCATGACGTTCGTCAACGTGCAAAGCGCGCTCGCCGCCGGCGATTGGTCGACCGGCGCGGCCTCCATGGTCATGACCCAGGCGCTGCTGGCGCTGGGCCTCGGCGCCGGCGGCGTTGCGGCGTATCGCGCCGTCGCGGACTAGCGTGCAGCGCGGCCTTCGCCGCGACATCCTTTCATCGCAGCAACGCGTCGTTGCTCCTGGCTCATCGCGCCGCTAGCGTGCGCGCCGCTTCGCCCGCCGCCCCCAGGACCTCGCGCCGTGACAGACGTTTTTGAAGAAATCGAAGAAGAGGTGCGGCGCGACCGCTACGCCGAATGGGCGCGCAAATACGGGCCGTGGGCGTTGGGCGTGGTTGCGGCTCTGGCGCTCGGGTTCGCCGGCTTTCGCCTCTATGAAGGCTATCAGCGCGGCCAATCGCAGGACCGCTCGGCGGAATTCGCCGCCGCCTTGAAGCTGGTCGAGGAAGGCAAGCAGGACGAGGCCGCCGCCGTTTTCGAGACGCTGTCGAAGGACGGGCCGCAAGCGTTCCGGCTGTTGTCGACGATGCAGCGCGCCGGCATCCTCGCGGAGAAGGGCGACCTCGCCGCCGCGCGCGAAGCCTTCGACGCCGCCGCCGAAGCGGCGCGCGACCCGATCGTGCGCGACACCGCACGGCTGCGCGCGGCCTATTTGGTCGCTGAAACGCAGGATTTCGCCGCCGTGCGCGCGCGGCTGGAGCCGATCATCGCCGAGGGCGGCGCGGTCTCGTTCCTCGCGCGCGAATTGCTCGGCGCGGAGGCCTGGGAGGCCGGCGAGCGCGACCTTGCGCGCGAGACGTTTCAGGCGCTGTCCGACGCCTTCAATGCGCCTGAATCGGTTCGTCAACGTGCGCAGATCGCGCTGGCGGTGATCGGTCCGGCGGAGACCGCGCCGGACGCCGCTGCGCCAACCGCGGCGGACGCTGCGCCGACCCCCGCCGCCGAGACCGCGCCCGCCGCCGCAGGAGAAAAACAATGAGCCTCATCCGCCCCGCCGCCGCCCTGGCTGCGCTCGCGGCCTTGTCGGCGTGCGCCACCGCGCAGCGGCTGAACCCGTTCGCCGGCGACGACGCGCCCGCCGCAACCGCGCCGGAGGACGGTCGCGTCTCGATCCTGACCTTCGAGCAGACGCTCGCCCCCGATCCCGACCTGCAAAGCCGCGCCATCGTCATTCCCGCGCCGCTGCCGGCGGGCGATTGGCCCCAACCTGGCGGCGCCGCCGACAACGCGCCGAACAATGTCCAGGGCGAGGCCGCGCTCGCCGTTGATTTCCGCCGCAGCGTCGGCGCGGGCTCGAGCCGCCGCGAGCGCCTGTCGGCGCCGCCCGTGGTCGCCGACGGCCGCATCTTCGTGGTCGACGCCGAACACGTGGTGCGCGCGCTCGAGCTCGACTCGGGCCGCGAGCAATGGAGCATCCGCCTGCGGCCCGAGGACGGCCGCGACCGCCGCGCGCTCGGCGGCGGGGTCACCTTCGCCGAAGGCAAGCTGTTCGTGACCACCGGGTTCGGCTTCATCGCCGCGCTCGACGCCAATACCGGCGGGGAGCTGTGGCGCACCCGCACCAACGCGCCCTTCCACGCCGCGCCGACCTTTGGCGGCGGGCGGGTGTTCGCCGTCACCAATGACAGCGAACTCATCGCCTTCGACGCGGCGACGGGCGCCGTGCAATGGACCCACCAGGCGATCGCCGAGCCGGCGCGCATTCTGGCCGCCTCCAGCCCGGCCGTGTCGGGCGATACGGTGATCGCGCCCTTCGCCTCCGGCGAAGTGATCGCGCTTCTGGCCTCCAACGGCCGCCGCCTGTGGGTCGATGCGCTCTCACGCTCGGGCCGGCTCACCTCGCTGTCGGCGATCAACGACATCGCCGGGCGCCCGGTGGTGAACAATGGCGTGGTCTATGCGGCCAGCCATTCCGGCCTGCTGGCGGCCATCGATCTGCGCACCGGCCAGCGCGTCTGGTCGCGCCCCTTCGCCTCCACCCAGACGCCCTGGATCGCCGGCGACGTGCTCTACGCCGTCAGCGCCGACGGCGAGCTCGCCGCCTTCGACCGCGAGACCGGCAACGTCTATTGGGTGCGCCAGCTGCGCCGCTTCGAGGACGAAGCCGACCGCGAAGGCCGCATCGCCTGGACCGGGCCGATCATGGTCGGCGGCCGGCTGGTGCTGGCCTCGTCCTTGGGCGACGTGGTGGCGGTGTCGCCGGCCAATGGCGAGGTCGTCGGCGAGGGCGATGCGCGCAACCCCGTGTTCATCCCGCCGATCGCCGCCCATGGCCGGATTTTTCTGGTGACGGACGACGCGCAATTGGTGGCGATGCGCTAGGGTCGGGCGGCGCGCGCCGCCGCCACGTTCAAAGCCATGTCCATCACGCTCGCCATCGTCGGCCGACCGAATGTCGGCAAGTCCACGCTGTTCAATCGCCTCGCCGGCAAGCGCCTGGCGATCGTCGACGACGCGCCCGGCGTCACCCGCGACCGGCGCGAGGCGGACGGGCGGTTGGGCGATCTCGATCTGCGCCTGATCGACACGGCCGGCTTCGAGGACGTGAGCGATGAATCGCTCGAAGCGCGCATGCGCGCCCAGACCGAAGCCGCGATCCGCGACGCCGACGTGATCGCCTTCGTGATCGATGCGCGCGTCGGCGTGACGCCGCTCGACGAGCGCTTCGCCGATCTCCTGCGCCGGGCCGACAAGCCCGTCGTGCTGCTCGCCAACAAGGCCGAAGGGCGCACCGCGGAAGCGGGGCTCTATGAGGCGTTTTCGCTGGGCCTGGGCGAGCCGGTCGCGGTCAGCGCCGAACACGGCGAAGGCATGGGCGATCTCCACGCCGCTATCGACGCGGCCGTGCGCGACCGCGTCGATGGAGACGATCCCGTCAGCGAGGACGATGCAGAGAACGCCGCCGACCGCCCGATCAAGCTCGCGGTGATCGGGCGCCCGAACGCGGGCAAATCCACGCTGATCAATGCGCTGCTGCGCGAAGACCGCCTGCTCACGGGCCCCGAGGCGGGGATCACGCGCGACGCCATCGCGGTGGATTGGTCGTGGCGCGGGCGGGCCATACGGCTGATCGACACCGCCGGCATGCGGCGCAAGGCCAAGGTGCAGGCCAAGCTGGAACAATTGAGCGTTTCTGAAACCATCCACGCGATCAAGTTTTCCGACGTCTGCGTGCTCGTCATGGATGCGCGCGAAGCTTTGGAGCGGCAGGATCTCGTCATCGCCGATCTCGTCATCCGCGAGGGCCGGGCGCTGGTTCTGGCGCTCGCCAAATGGGACCAGATCGCCGATCCGCCGGCGTATATGCGCGATTTCAAGCTCAAGCTCGACCACGCGCTGCCGCAGGCGCGCGGCGCAGTCGCGGCAGCGACGTCGGCGGTGGCGGGCGTGGGGCTCGACGCGCTGATGGCGGCGGTGATCTCCGCGCACGACGATTGGAACGCGCGCATCAAGACCGGCGATCTCAATCGCTGGCTCCAGCACACGATCGCGCGCCACCCGCCGCCGGCGGTGAGCGGACGGCGCATCAAGCCGCGCTACATTACCCAAATCAAGGCGCGCCCGCCGACCTTCGTGATGATGTGCTCGCGCGCGGAAGCGCTGCCGGACAGCTACAAGCGCTATCTGGTCAATGATCTGCGCAAGGCGTCCGGCATGGAGGGCGTGCCGGTGCGACTGCACGTGCGCGCCAACCGCAATCCTTTCGCGGAAGGGGAATGACATGGCCGAGAATATCGACGTTGTGCGCAACGAGGCGGCGGGACGTTTCGAAGTGCGGCTGGGAGAGGACGTCGCGTTCGCGGAATACCGCGTATTGAGCAGCGGAATCCTGTTTCCGCACACGGAAGTGCCCCGCGCCTTCGAAGGCAAGGGCGTCGGCTCGGCGCTGGTGCGCACCGCGCTGGACTGGGCCCGCGCGGAGGGCAAGCTGGTGCTGCCCGTGTGCCCGTTCTTCGCCGCCTATATCCGCAAACA
>JANRIR010000053.1:0-1620 GCA_033764725.1 Hyphomonadaceae bacterium | reverse complement strand
GACCATCTGCAACCGGTGCTCGACCCGGCGCAAATAGCGATAGGCGGCGGCGAGTTCATCGCGCGCGACTTCCCCGATCCAGCTGCCGCGCGCGAGCGCATCGAGCATCGCCAGCGTCTCGCGCCCGCGCAGCTCGGGATTTCGCCCGCCAGCGATAAGCTGCTGGGTCTGGACAAAGAACTCGATCTCGCGAATGCCGCCGCGGCCGATCTTGACATTGTGGCCCTCGATCGCGATGTCGCCGTGCCCGCGATAGGCGTGGATCTGGCGCTTCATCGCATGGACGTCGGCGACGGCGGCGAAGTCGAGGTATTTGCGCCACACGAACGGCGAGAGGTCTTTGAGCATCGCCTCGCCCGCGGCGATGTCGCCGGCGATCGGGCGCGCTTTGATCATCGCCGCGCGTTCCCAGTTCTGGCCGACGCTCTCGTAATAATCGAGCCCCGCCTCGCGCGAGATCGCGATCTGGGTCGAGGCGGGATCGGGCCGCAGCCGCAGATCGACGCGGCAGACATAGCCATCGACCGTGCGCTCCTGGAGAAGCCGCACCAGCGCGCGGGTGACGCGCACGAACAGCGAGCCGGCCTCAACGTCAGCGACCAGCGCGGGCGCGGCGCGGTCGTAGAACACGATGAGATCGATGTCGCTCGAATAATTGAGTTCGCGCGCGCCCATCTTGCCCATGGCGAGGACGATATAGCCCGAACCTTCGTCCGGGCGGCCGGGATCGCGGGGCTTTAGCCTGCCGTCACGCGCCGCGTTGCCGAGCAGGTAGCGCACCGTCGCGCGCACTGCCGTATCGGCGACGTCGGTCAGCGCCTGGATGACGCGCCCGATCGGCCACGTTCCCGCGATGTCGGAGAGCGCGATGAGCAGCGCGGCCTCTGATTTCATCCGCCGCAACGCGCGCATCGCGGTCTCGTCGTCGGGCGCGGAAGCGACGGCTTCGTCGGTCGACGCGACGATCTGCGCCAGCCGCTCGTCTGGATCGGTCGTGAGAACCTGCGCGAGCCGCTCGGGATCGGCCCGCGCGAGGTCCCACAGATAGGGCGAACCTTGCGCGATCGCGTCCAGGAGGCGGCGCGGCGTCGAACCGGGCGAAAGGACGGCGCGGAGCGCCGCCGCCGTCGCGTCCACGCAGTCGTCAAGCCATGCGCCAACGGCATCGCCCGCCCCTCCCTCGGCTCCCGTCGCCGGGTCGGACAAGGTCACGGCAGGCGACGGCGCAAGCTTGCGCTCTGTGGTCGGTCGGTGCGTTCTGCGTTCAGATTTCATCGATGTTTCAGGCTGCTCCGCACCCCTGTCGCACGGCTACATCGGGGCACGGCGGCACGGTGGAACCGTGTCGCACGGGTGTCATATTCTATCGATAGGCGCAACTGAACGGGCGCGTAGCGAGCCCATACGCGTGGAGAACGTGCGATGAGGGAACGGCTCAACGTCCTGTTCCTGTGTACCGGCAATTCGGCGAGATCGATTATAGCCGAGGCGATCCTCAACAAGGTGGCCGGTCACAAATTCCGCGCCTTCAGCGCGGGAAGCCAGCCCAAGGGCGACGTCAATCCTAACACGATCAGCCTGTTGCAGCGTCTCGGCTACGATACGTCGGCCCTGCGCTCG
>JANRIR010000048.1:0-18158 GCA_033764725.1 Hyphomonadaceae bacterium | reverse complement strand
CTTGCCGACATAAAGCACCTCGCCGTCGGCGCCGATCATGCGATAGACGCCGGGCTTGCCCGGCAGGCGCTTCCACGCCTCCTTGATCGCCTCCAGGCCGAGGCGGCCTTCGGTGGGCACATCCTCCACCGGCAGCGCCGTGAGATCGGGCGCGATCGCTTTGTCGGCCTTGGCCATGGCCCTGTGCTACGGCGTTTCGCCGCCGCCGCAAATCCACCGCGCGCAGCAGGCCTGCGCCTGCGCCCCTCCCGTCCCGCCGGCGCAACGCCGCTTGCCGCTGGGCCCGTGCGCAGGACGGGGCCCGGCCGTCGGATAGGCCGCCGCCAATCCGCCCCCCGCGCCATGCGCGTACAATCGCCCGCGTGATCCCGCATCTCTCCCGCGCCGCGCTCGACGCGCTCTGGTCCAAGGCCAGGATGATCGCGATCGCGTGCATGACGGAGCTGTTCGACAGCGAGCGCTTTCCGCGGCCCGGCTTCATGCTGCGCTCCTATGCGCGCGGCGTGCGCAAGCGGATCCTCGCCTTGGAGACGATGCTGCGCCGGCTGTTCGCGCTCGAAGCGGCGCTGGCGCCGCCGCCGATCCGCAAACATTCCCGAAAGGCGAAACCATCGCCGCGCCGCGCGGCGGACGTCTCGGCCGAGGATTCGCGCGACTGGCGCGGCGTGTCGTTCGTTCTGGTTCCCTCGCAACGCAGCGCACGCCCGCGCGGCGCGCGCACGCCGGCGCGCCGACCCGAGCGCTATGTCGACGTAACGCGTCTGGCCATGCGGCTCGAAGCGCTGACCCGCGCGCTGGCGAGCCCGCAGCGCTACATCGCCAAGCTCGCCCGCCGCTTGGCTCTCGACGCGCCGCGCGTCGCAGCGCTCATCACGCGCCCGCGCCCCGCCGGCCTGCGCATGACCGCCGATTTCGACGCCGCGCTGAAAGCCGCGCTCGCCGACGCGTCGGTGGCGCCCGACACCAGCTGAAGCGGCCGCTCGGCCCCCGCGAAGGCCGGGGCCGAGCGGATTCAGCGATCAGCCCTGGTGCGCGAGGACCGCGAGCAGCAAGAGCGCCACGATGTTGGTGATCTTGATCATCGGGTTCACCGCAGGCCCGGCCGTGTCCTTGTAGGGATCGCCGACCGTGTCGCCGGTCACCGACGCCTTGTGCGCGTCGGAGCCCTTCATGTGGCGCACGCCATCCTTGTCGACGAAGCCGTCCTCGAAGCTCTTCTTCGCATTGTCCCACGCGCCGCCGCCCGACGTCATGGAGATGGCGACGAACAGGCCGGTCACGATCACGCCGACGAGCAGCGCGCCGAGCGCGGCGAGCGCCTGGCTCTTGTCGCCCGACACGGTCCACACGAGGAAGAACATCACGATCGGCGCGAGCACTGGCAGCATCGAGGGCACGATCATTTCCTTGATCGCCGCGCGGGTGAGCATGTCGACCGCGGCGCCGTAATCGGGCTTTGCGGTGCGCTCCATGATGCCGGGAATCTCACGGAACTGGCGGCGCACTTCCTCCACCACGGCGCCCGCGGCGCGGCCCACGGCGGTCATCGAGATGCCGCCGAACAGATACGGCAACAGGCCGCCGATGAAGAGGCCGACGATGACGTACGGATTGTTCAGGCCGAAATCCGGCGCCACGCCGTCGAAGAAGCGGTAATCGCCGGGATTGGCGGCGTAATATTTCATGTCCTCGAAATAGGCCGCAAACAGCACCAGCGCGCCGAGGTCGGCGGAGCCGATGGCGTAGCCCTTCGTCACCGCCTTTGTGGTGTTGCCGACCGCGTCGAGCGCGTCGGTGGTCTTGCGCACGTCGGACGGCAGCTCGGACATCTCCGCGATGCCGCCGGCATTGTCGGTGACCGGGCCGAAGGCGTCGAGCGCGACGATGATGCCGCACACCGACAGCATCGTCGTCACCGCGATGGCGATGCCGAACAGGCCGCCCAGCATGTTGCACGCGATGATGCCGATGACGATGGCGATCGCCGGCAGCGCGGTCGCTTCCATCGATACCGCCAAGCCCTGGATCACGTTCGTGCCATGGCCCGACACCGACGCCTGCGCAACGCTGCGCACGGGACGGAAATTCGTGCCGGTGTAGTATTCCGTGATCCACACGATCGCGCCGGTGACGGCGAGACCGATCAGGCCGCACACGATGAGGTCCACCGCGGTGATGTCGGCGAAGGGCGAACTGGCGCCCGCGCTCGGGGCGATCGGGCCGAGACCCGGGATCAGCCACGCGACCACGGCGACGAGGCCGATGGCGGAGAACACGCCAGCGGCGATCAGGCCCTTATAGAGCGCGCCCATGATGTTATTGTCGCCGCCGAGCTTCACGAACACTGTGGAGGCCAGCGACGCCAGGATCGCCATGCCGCCGATCGCCAGCGGCAACGCCATCAGCGTCTGCACTTCGGCGACGTCGCGGAACAGGATCGAGGCGAGCACCATCGTGGCGACGGTGGTCACCGCATAGGTCTCGAACAGGTCCGCCGCCATGCCCGCGCAATCGCCGACATTGTCGCCGACATTGTCGGCGATGGTGGCGGGGTTGCGCGGGTCATCCTCCGGAATGCCGGCTTCGACCTTGCCGACGAGATCGCCGCCGACATCGGCGCCCTTGGTGAAGATGCCGCCGCCGAGGCGCGCGAAAATCGAAATGAGCGAGGCGCCGAAGCCGAGCGCGACGAGGCTGTCGACGACCGTGCGGCTGGTCGCGTCGAGGCGCAGGAATTCGGTGAGGATCAGATAATAGATCGCCACGCCCAGAAGCGCGAAGCCGGCCACGAGCATGCCCGTCACCGCGCCCGCCTTGAACGCCATGTCGAGGCCGGCGGCGAGCGAATTGCGCGAGGCTTCAGTGGTGCGGACATTGGCCTGCACCGACACGTTCATGCCGATATAGCCGGCCGCGCCGGAGAGCACCGCGCCGATCAGGAAGCCGACCGGGATCTGCCACGAGCCCCAGAACAGAACGATCAGCAGCACGGTGATGCCCGCGCCGACCCAGCCGATCGTGGTGTATTGGCGGTTGAGATAGGCCTGCGCGCCTTCCTGGATGGCGGCGGCGATTTCCTTCATGCGGTCGCTGCCGGCGCTCGCGGCGCGGATCGATTGGGTCTGCGCCCAGCCGTAGACCGCCGCCAGCACGCCGGCGGCGATCGCCAGCCAAACGACCAAAGTAGGGGTATCCATCAGGGTGTGATCCTTACGCGATCGGAGAATGATAAAGGACGGGGCGCAACCGCAGGCGACCGCACGGGCCGCTATCGCGCCGCCCTCCCCCAAGCAAAGCGGGCCGGACACTGCCAAAAGGTCATGTGCGGCGCAATGGCGCTGAAACGCCGCAAGGCAAGGCGTCGAGGCCGGCCAAAACGCCGCATCCGCTCAGCGCTGGGCGACGGTCTGACGGCTCGACTGCACCTCCACGATCGACAGCCCCCGCACGGCGCGGGCGCCCAACGCCTCCTGCGCTGCGGCCCGGAAGGCGGCGAGCGCGACCGGGCGGTCGAGCGCGTCGTCGTCGGCGGCGCTGACCATGGGCGTGCGGTGCGCGGCGCGCACCAGCGCGTCGCGCAGGAAATGCGCCTTCTCCCGCGTGCGCCACAGATCGACGCCCGGGGCGATATCCACCCGCAGCGAGACGAAGATGTAGTTCACCAGCCGCCCGTCGCGGACCACCGGCACGGCGATGTAGGCCGCGTCCATGCTGCGCGCGGCGTCGGCGTCGGCCTCGGCGGCGGCGGGCTGGGCGCGGGCGGCCGAGAGCCCGGCCAGCAGGGTCGAGGCGATCAGGGCGGCGGCGATGGCGCGGCGCATGGGCGGTCTCCTTCAAAGGCCGACCCTGGCGCGGGATGGTTGCCCAATCCTTTACGCGCCGCCCTGTCCTCCCAGGCGATGGCGATAGCCGCCGCGGGCGAAGGTCGCGACCGCCCCGTCGGGCGAGACCCAGGCGACGCCGGTGCCGGTTTCGACCGCGCCAATGCGGGTGACGACCACGCCGGCGGCGGCCGCGGCCGCCAGGATCGCCGCGCGCGCCGCCGCCGCGGCGGTGAACAGGATTTCGTAATCGTCGCCGCGATCGACCAGCGCCGGACCGGCGAGCCCGGCCATTGCCGCGGCGCGCTGCGCCACAGGCGAGAGGGGAACCGCGGCCGCCTCCAGCCGCAGCCGCAGGCCGGATGCGGCCGCCAGCTTGGCCGCATCGCCGATCAGGCCGTCGGAGACGTCCATCGACGCGCGCGCATGGGCCGCGATCGCCGAGGCGAAGCAGACGGGCGGCGCGGGTAGCCGATAGCGCGCGATCAGCGCCGCGCGATCCTCCGGCGACAGGCCCGGCAGGTCGCCGCGCGCCGCGATCAGGCCGAGGCCCGCATCGCCGATCGCGCCGGTGACCCAGACGTCGTCGCCGACGCGCGCGTCGCTGCGCGACGGCGTGCGCGCGGCGAACGGTTTGCCGAACGCGGTGACGGCGACGCTCAAAGGCCCCGGCGTGGCGGTGGTGTCGCCGCCGAGCAAGGTTGCGCCATAGGCGTCGAGATCGGCGCCGAGGCCGGCGGCGAACAGCGCCAGGTCGCGTTCGCTGCGGACATCTGGCCACATCAGGCTGAGCAGGATGGCGAAGGGCTGCGCCCCCTTCGCCGCGAGATCGGAAAGGTTCACGCGCAGCGCCTTGCGCGCGACCAGATCGAGCGGATCGTCGGGCAGGAAATGCACGCACTCGACCAAAGCATCGGCGGTGACGACGAACGCGCCTTCGATGGTCGCCGCATCGTCGCGCAAGGCCCGCGCGCCGGGATCGCGCGCCAGCGGCGCAAACAGCGTTTCGATCAGATCGATCTCATCCACTGCGCACGTCTTTGGCGCAGGCGTCGAGCGCGGCGTTGACGAAGCCGGTTTCAGCGCCGTCGCCGAAGAACGCTTTCGCGATCTCGACATATTCGTCGATCACCACGGGCGTCGGGATGTCCTGGCGGGCGTACAATTCGGTGACGCCGGCGCGCAGGATCGCGCGCGCGACCGCATCGATGCGCTCCAGCCGCCAGGCCTCCGACAGCCGCCGCGAGATCGCCGCATCGATCACGGCCTGTTGCGCCACCGCCCCTTCGACGAGAACGCGGAACAAATCCCCATCCCCCTCCGCCGTGCTAGGATCGCTTTCGTCCACCGGAAGTTTCCCGGAATCGAAATCATCCACCATGGCCGCCGGAGTGGCCCCTGATTGCTCCATCTGATAGAGCGCCTGCACCGCCGCCAGACGCGCCACGCCGCGCGCGCGCGCAAGCTCGGCCGTGCTCATCGCCCGCCCGCATTGGCGCGCTTGAGCGCGATCAGCGCCAGACACGCGACGGCGGCCTCCTCGCCCTTGTTGCGATCGGGCGCGCTGCGCGCTTCGGCCTGTTGGAGATTTTCCACCGTGAGAATGCCGTAGCCGATGGCGAGGCTGTGATGCAGGCCCAAATCCATCAGCGCGCGCGCGCTCTCGCCGCAGACATAATCGTAATGGCTGGTCTCCCCGCGCACGACGCAGCCGAGCGCCACGAAGCCTTCATAGGCGCCGGGCCTGGCCTTGGCCGTCATCGCGATGGCCGGCGGAATTTCGAACGCGCCCGGCGCCAGCAGCAGATCATAGGTCGCCTCGGCCGCAGCGATCGCTTTCGCCGCCCCGGCGATCAGCGCCTGCGTGACGGCGGGATAATAGGGCGCCGCCACCAGCAGCAGCCGCGCGCCGGGCGTGTGCGACGCCTTGAGATCGAGATCCGCCCGCATGCCCTATCCGCCTTTCGTCGCTTTGAAGCTGCGCCAGCCCGCCACCGTCAGCCCATAGCCTTCCAGGCCCACCAAAGTCTGCGGGCTGTCGGACAAGAGCACCATCTGCCGCACGCCGAGCTCGCGCAGAATCTGCGCGCCGACGCCGTATTCGCGCAGCATCACGGTGCGGTCGCGCTCATGGGCGTCGGCGGCGAAGCGCTTCGACAGCGCCGCGGGATCGCGATCCCACAGCAGCACGAGCACGCCTGCGCCCTCCTCCTGCGCGATCTCGCCGAGCGCGCGCTCGATCAGATCGGTGCGGTCGCTGGCCGCGCCCAGAAGATCGAACGCGAAGTCCAGCCTGTGCATGCGCACCAGCGCCGGCCGGTCGGGCCGCACCTCGCCTTTGACGAGCGCTGGATATTCCGCCCTGTCGAGCGTGTTGCGAAACACCACGATGCGGAAATCGCCGCCATGACGGCTCGGAAACGGCCGTTCCGCCACACGCTCGATCATATGGTCGTGCAGCCGGCGATAGCCGATGAGATCGGCGATCGTGCCGATCTTCAGCCCATGGAATTGCGCGAACGTGATCAGCTCCGGCAGGCGCGACATCGTGCCGTCGTCATTCATGATCTCGCAGATCACCGCCGCCGGGATCAGGCCCGCGAGACGCGCGATGTCGACGCTGGCTTCGGTGTGGCCGGCGCGCACGAGCACGCCGCCGTCGCGCGCCTCCAGCGGAAACACGTGGCCGGGCGAGGTGATGTCGGCGGCGTCCTTGGTTGGATCGATCGCGACCGCGATGGTGTGCGCACGGTCATGGGCGGAGATGCCAGTGGAGATGCCCTCGCGCGCTTCGATCGACACGGTGAAGGCGGTGCGGTGGCGCGTCTCGTTGCGCGGCGCCATGGGTTGGAGGCCGAGCGTGCGGGTGCGCGCGCCCGTCATCGCCAGGCAGATCAGGCCGCGCCCGAAGCGCGCCATGAAATTCACCTTGTCCGGCGTGGCGAATTGCGCGGGAATGATGAGATCGCCTTCGTTCTCGCGATCTTCCGCATCGACCAGGATGAACATGCGCCCCTGGCGCGCCTCTTCGATGATCTCCTCCGCCGGCGAGATCGCGCGGCGCAGATCGTCGAGCGGATGATGGGGGGCTTGGGGCACGCCGCTCATGCGCAAGCCTTTCGCTGCACGCTCATCATGCGCTCCACATAGCGCGCGACCGTATCGACCTCGAGATTGACCGCATCGCCCTCGCCCAATTCCCCAAGCGTCGTCGCCTGCAGCGTATGCGGGATGATCGCCACGCCGAAGGCGTCGTCCTCCACATGGGTGATCGTCAAGGAAACGCCGTCGACCGCCACGCTCCCCTTTTGGGCGAAATAGCGCATCAGCGGCGCGGGCGCGCCGATCAGCATGCGCCACGAGCCGCCGTCCACTTCGATGCGGCGCACGGCGCCGACGCCGTCGACATGACCGGCCACGATATGCCCGCCCAATTCATCGCCCAGCTTCAGCGCGCGTTCGAGATTGATCGCCGCTCCGCTCTTGAGCGCGCCCAGCGTGGTTTTCTGCAGCGTTTCCGGCACCGCCTCGACGACATGCACCATGCCGTCGCTGGCGCGGCGGCGTTCGATCACGGTGAGACACACGCCCGCATGGCTGATCGAGGCGCCGATATCGACGGTGGCGGGATCGTAGGGCGAGCGCACCTCGATGCGCGTCACCGCATTCGCCGGGGCGATGCGCGCGATCTCGCCGACCGCGGTGACAATGCCAGTGAACATCAAAGCGCTCTTTCGTATGTTTCCCAAAGATCGCGCTCTCCGTCGCGAACTGCAACCCTTCGAAAGCGCGGCGCAGCAGTCAGCGCGGTCAAACCCAGAGCGCCGATGGCGGGAACGCCGTCGCCGCCGAGCAGGATCGGCGCGCGAAACCATTCGATGCGATCGACCCGATCGACGTTCACGAACGCAGCCGCGAGGCGCCCGCCGCCTTCCAGAAATGCACGCGTCACGCGAAAGCGCGCAGCCAGCCGCGACAAGGCCTCGTCGACGTCGATGCGGCCGGGCGCGTCGAGCCGCTCGACGACGACGCCCGCCGCCTGCAGCGCAGCGATGCGCGCAGGATCGGCATCGGCGGCGACAAGAACCGCCACCGGGCCGGCGTCGATCGTGCGCGCCAGGCGGCTTGTCGGCGACAGCCGCGCGGCGCTGTCGAACACGACGCGCACCGGTTGGCGCAGCGGCAAGGGATCGGTGCGCGCGGTCAGTTCGGGATCGTCGGCGAGCGCGGTGCCGACGCCGATCAGCACCGCGTCATGCGCTGCGCGCAGGCGATGGACGTGCGCGCGCGCGGCCTCCTCGGTGATCCATTTGCTTTCGCCCGCGGCGGTCGCGATGCGGCCGTCGAGGCTGGTGGCCAGCTTCAACGTGACCGCCGGGCGGTTCACTTCCTCGGCTCAGCCGGGCGCAGATCGCCCAGGCGCGGATCGTCGAGGATGGCGGCGAAATCCTTGGTCTCGGTGAAATCCCGATAGACCGACGCATAGCGCACATAAGCGACAGGATCGAGATTGGCCAAAGCCTCCATCACCATTTCGCCGATCGTCTCCGAGGCGATCTCGTTTTCGCCCTCGTTCTCGAGGCGGCGCACGATGCCGGAGACGAATTGCTCGACCTGCTCCTGCCCGATCGGGCGCTTGCGCAGCGAGATCAGCAGCGAGCGCTCGAGCTTCTCGCGCTCGAACGGCTCGCGCCGACCGGAGCGCTTGACCACGACCAGCTCGCGCAATTGCACGCGCTCGAACGTGGTGAAACGCGCGCCGCACTGGCCGCACAAGCGACGCCGCCGAATGCACGCGCCGTCCTCCGTGGGACGGCTGTCTTTCACCTGGGTGTCTTCGTTCTGGCAGAAGGGGCAGCGCATGGATCTAGCGAATAGCGAATGGCGAATAGACCGTGCGCGAGGCGGGCGCGTTGTCGCGCGCTGCGAGACCGTGCTTCATCACATCCTCCGACGTTCGCGGGCCATTCGCCACTCGCTACACGCCATTCACTCAATAAATCGGAAACCGCGCCGTCAGCTGCTCCACCTTCGCAGCGACCGCGGCTTCGGTCGCTGTGTTGTCGCCGTTGGATTTGGCCAGCCCGTCGAGCACTTCCACCATCAGGTCGGCGACGAGGCGGAACTCGGCCGGGCCGAAGCCGCGCGTGGTGCAGGCCGGCGAGCCGACGCGGATGCCCGATGTGATCATCGGCTTGGCGGGGTCGTAGGGAATGCCGTTCTTGTTGCAGGTGATGAGCGCGCGCTCGAGGCTGGCCTCGGCGGCCTTGCCGGTGACGCCCTTGGGGCGCAGATCGATGAGCGCGAGATGGCTGTCGGTGCCGCCCGACACCACCGCCAGGCCGTTCTCCACCAGGCGCTCCGCCAGCGCGCGCGCATTGTCGATCACGCGCCGCGCATAAAGCTTGAATTCCGGCTGCAGCGCTTCGTGGAACGCCACCGCCTTGGCCGCGATCACATGCATCAGCGGCCCGCCCTGCAGGCCTGGAAACACCGCGGAATTGATCTTCTTGCCGATCTCTTCGTCGTTCGACAGCACCATGCCGCCGCGCGGCCCGCGCAAGGTCTTGTGCGTCGTCGTCGTCACCACGTGCGCGTGCGGCAAGGGCGAAGGATAGACGCCCGCCGCGATCAGGCCGGCGTAATGCGCCATGTCGACCATCAGATACGCGCCAACCTGATCGGCGATCTCGCGAAAGCGCTTGAAGTCGATGGCGCGCGAATAGGCCGAGCCGCCGGCGATGATCAGCTTTGGCTTTTCACGTTCGGCGATCGCGGCGACCTCGTCATAATCGATCAGGTGATCGTCGCGCCGCACGCCGTACGAAACCGGTCGGAACCATTTGCCCGATTGGTTCGCCGGCGCGCCGTGCGTCAAATGCCCGCCCGCGGCGAGATCCATGCCGAGAAACGTATCGCCGGGCTGCAACAGCGCCAGGAACACCGCCTGATTGGCCTGCGCGCCGGAATGCGGCTGCACATTGGCGAAGGCGCAATCGAACAGACGCTTCGCGCGCGCGATGGCGAGGTTTTCAGCGACGTCGACGAACTCGCACCCGCCATAATAGCGCCGGCCCGGATAGCCTTCGGCGTATTTGTTGGTGAGCACGGAGCCCTGCGCCTCGAGCACCGCGCGCGAGACGATGTTCTCCGAAGCGATCAACTCGATCTGGCGACGCTGGCGCGCCGTTTCGGCGTCGATCGCGGCCGCCAGTTCGGGATCGGCCCCGGCCAGCGCGGCGGAGAAGAAGCCGTCGGCGGCGTCGGCGGTGCGGGCGTTCTGCGAGCTCATGGGCGCTCCTTTGGGGGCGGATCTGCGCGGGCGGGATGGACGATATTGCGCCGCGCGCCAAGACGCAAAGTCGTCGCTGGCGCACATGGCCTTGCCGGGGACTTGAGACAAGATCAGCTATGCTTGATTCTACAGTGGAATACTTGCGCGGGCGCAGAAAATCACGGTAATGCTTAGCGCCTGTAGTCGATCGCGAAACCATAACAGGGCGGCGCATGGCGGGCGAAACGGAGGATCAGGAGAACGAATCCATCGATTCGCTGCCGCTTGCGGTGGAGATCGTGGCCGCCTTCGTGTCCAACAACAAGATCGACGCCGACGCCCTGCCCGCGCTGTTGCGCACGGTGCACGACGCGGTGCGCGGTCTGCAGAGCCCGGTGGTGGAGCGTCCGCCGGAGCGCCCGAAACCCGCCGTTCCGATCAACCGCTCGGTGCACAACGACCACATCGTGTGCCTGGAGGACGGCAAGAAGCTGAAAATGCTCAAGCGCTATCTGCGCTCCACCTACGGCATGTCGCCCGACGAATACCGCAAGAAATGGGGCCTTCCGGCCGATTATCCCATGGTCGCGCCCGCCTATGCGGCCAAGCGCTCCGAATTCGCCAAGCAGATCGGCCTCGGCAAGGGCGTGCGCCGGCGCGAGGACGAAGAAGAGGCCGAGGAAGAATAGGCGCGCGCCGATGACGCGTGCGTCAGCGTTCGTCGCGCTCGGTTCCGCGCTCTGCTCTGGGCGCATCCATCCCGCTGCCGTCCTCCTCCACCACGGCGATGCTATAAGATCCGGTGAACCAGCGGCCTAAATCGACATCGGCGCAGCGCTTCGAACAGAACGGGCGCAGTTTCGCATCGGCAGGCTTGCGGCAGATCGGACAGGCGGCTTGCGGCATCGACTACAGATAGGATCACAGCGCGCGGACGTCGATGCGCTCGCGCGGCGCACCGGCCGCGGCTTCGATCGTCCAGCGCGGGCCGATGCGGTCGTCGAGCGCGGTGCGCCAGGGAATCTCGGCGAGGTCGAGCCACGCCTTGACCTCCGGCGCGACGGCGGCGGCGATGCGTCGCCCGCCGGCGGCGCGGGCTTCGCGTTCGATGGCGCGAAACATCTGCAGCGCGACGGTTTCGGGCGTCGGCCGGCCGTCGGGCTCGCGCAGGCATTCGTGCAGCGGCGTGTGCAATTGCCCGCGGCTCGCCTCCAGCACGCCGAAGCGCGACAGCCGCGCGAGCTGCACGCCCCAGGGATCGGCGCCGAAGGCGTCGCGCGCAGCGAGGTCGAGCGCCGATTGGCTCGCGCGATGCCGCATGGACACGAAATCGATGGCGATGACGCCGCCGAGCGCGCGCAGGCGGATCTGGCGCGCGGCCTCGCGCAGCGCGGCGAGATTGAGCTCGAGCGCGAAGCGTTCGGGATCGGGCGCGCCCGCGCGGGCGCCGGAATCGACGTCGATCGACACCAGCGCCGCGGTCGGCTCGATGATCAGCATGCCCCCGCCGGGAATCGGCGCCAGCCGCGACAGCGCGTCCTCGAAAGCGGCGTCGAGCCGCGCGCGGGTCTCCGGATCGGCTGGGCGCGCGCCGTCGACCGCTTCGTCGACCTCCGGCCGCGTCACCCGGCCGAGCGGTCCGGGATGCGGCGCATCGACCAACGCCGCCACCGCGCTTTTGCCGCGCGCCGCCTCGCGGACGATGCGCACCATCACCGCCAACCCCTCGCCGAGCGCGATGCGCGCAGCCCCGCGGCGCGCCTGGCCGCCGGAGTCCAGCGGCAGGAAGGCGTCGGCCCCGCGCAAGCCCAGATCCAAAAACGCGCCGCGGCGGCGGCGATCCACGCGCGTGACCCGCGCCGCATAGACCTCGCCCCAGCGCGCGTGCCGTCCCGCGTCGCTCCAGCGGTGCAGGCGCAGCGCGATCGCTGCGCCATCCTGCACCAGCGCCTCGCGGGTTTCGCCGATCGCGGCGTCGATCCAGCGCGTCATCGTCGTCATGCGCGCCACCCGGCGCCCTCGAGCAGATCGGCGGTCTCGGCCAAACCGAGCCCGACCACGGCGCTGTACGAGCCGTTGATGCGGCGCACGAACCGCGCGGCGGCGCCTTGAATCGCATAGCCGCCCGCCTTGCCGCGCCAGTCCTCGCCGGCGCAATAGCGCGCGATCTCCTGCGCCGACAGGCGCTTGAAGCTCACGCGCGTGGCGGTTTCGCGCGTGCGCAGCGCGCCCTCCGGCGTCCGCAGCGCGATCGCCGTGAACACGACATGCGCGCGGCCGGACAAAAGCTCCAGGCACGCGCGCGCGGCGGCGGCGTCTTCCGTCTTGGGCAGCACGCGCCGGCCGAGCGCCACGACCGTGTCGGCCGCCAGCACGAACGCGCCGGGCGCCGCCACAGCAAGCGCCTTGTCGCACGCGACGCGCAACGCATAGCGGCGCGGCGTTTCCGCCGCGCGCGGGGTTTCGTCTACGTCGGGGGCGATCACTGAGTCCGGTTCGATCCCGATTTGCGCCAACAGCGCCAGCCGGCGCGGGCTGGCGCTCGCCAGGATCAGGCGCGGGCCGCCCGTCACTGCTTGGGCGCAAGGCCAAGACGGCGCGCGATCATGCGATCGACGACGCGCGTAGGCAAAAGGCGCGGCACCGTGCGGTCCATCAGCGCGTTGCGCAAAATGGCGTAGCGGGCTTTGGGGTTTTCGCTGGTCAATGCATGCCAGACGAGCGCGCCGACGTCTTCCGGCGGCAGGCCGTCGCGGCCGCGCTCGAGCATGTAATCGCGCACCGCATTGAGCGCGCCGAAGAACGGGCTGTTGCGATAGCGCTCGACGTCGATGTCGTCGGCCTTGTCCCAGATCGGCGTGGCGATGGCGCCGGGGCCGATCACCACGACATCGATGCCGAACAGCATCAATTCGCGGCGCAGCGATTGCGAATAGCCCTCGACGGCGTGTTTGGAGGCGGCGTAGGCGCCCAGGAACGGCGCGCCGTTCTGGCCCGCGACCGAGGAGATCATGACGATGCGGCCGGGCGGCCCCTCGCGATCGGGATCGGCGCCGAGCAGCGGGGCGAAAGCCTGGGTGACCGTGTGCACGCCGAAGAAGTTCACGTCGAACTGGCTGCGCAGCTCTTCGCTGTCCATCTCCAGGAGCGGACCGGCGACGGCGACGCCGGCATTGTTCACCAGACCCGAAAGCGTCCGTCCGCCGAGCATCGCGCCCACCTGGGCTGCGGCGGCGCGCACGGCGGTGCCTTCGGTGACGTCGAAGATCAGCGGCGCCACCGCGTCGCCGAAATCGGCGATGAGGGCGTCGGCGTCATGGCGCTTGCGCACGCTGGCGAACACGCGCGCGCCTTGCGCTGCGGCATGCGCGACGCAGGCGCGCCCGATGCCGGTCGAGGCGCCGGTGACGACGATGCTCGTCTCTTCCGCCATGGCGCGCTCCCGCTATTTGAAGCGATAGGTGATGCGGCCTTTGGTGAGGTCGTAGGGCGTCATTTCGACCAGCACCTTGTCGCCCGCCAGCACGCGGATGCGGTTCTTGCGCATCTTGCCGGCGGTATGGGCGATGATCTCGTGATCGTTCTGCAGCTTCACCCGAAACGTCGCATTGGGCAAAAGCTCGACCACCAGCCCCTCGAACTCGATCAATTCTTCCTTCGCCATCCAGTTTCCTTTTCCGCTCCGCCGGCGTCCATTCCGCCGCTCGACCCGGCGGCGCGGGGTTATAGTCCCGCCCGCCTACCCCGTCGATGGCCGCGCGAACCGCGCCGCGATCCGCTGATCCAAGGCGTCGCGCACGGCCCGGTACTCGTCCAGGATCGCCTCCCGGGCGCCCTGCGCCTGGGTCGGGTCGAAGGTCGGCCAGTATTCCACGTCGACCGCCAAAGTCCTTGTGAATTCAAGCGCCCGGTGATGCGCCTCCGGCGTCAGGGTGACGATCAGGTCGAAATTCATGTCATCGAGATCGGCAAAGCCCTTCGGCCTGTGCTTGGCCGCGTCGAGGCCCAATTCGTCCAGCACGGCGGCGACGAAGGGATCGGGCGCAGCGCCCGGGCGCACGCCGACCGAATCGACCCACACCGTGCGCCCGAACCGGCGGCGCATCAGGGCTGCGGCCATGACCGAGCGAACCAGGTTGAAATTGCATGCGAACAGGATCGCCTGAGGCGGCGGGCGCTGGTCTGGCGGCGGCGCCATCAGCCGCGCACATGCAACGCGCAGATCAACGTGAACAGCCGCCGCGCCGTGTCGTGGTCGATCGTGATCTTGCCGGCCAGACGCTGGATCAACAGCTCCGAGCCTTCATTGTGAAGCCCGCGCCGGCCCATATCGATGGCCTCGATCTGCTGCGGCGTCGCGGTGCGGATGGCCGCGTAATAGGAATCGCAGATGAAGAAATAATCCTTGATCACCTTGCGGAACGGCGTCAGCGACAACAGCACGGCGTGCTCCTGCGCCATGCCGTCGCCAAAGACGCGGAAGGCGAGACGCCCGTCATGGATGGCGAGCGTCAGGCTGAACGGGCCGGCGTCCACGCCGTCGAGCGCGAAGGTGTTGTTTTCCAGAAGATCGAAGATCGCCACGCGGCGCTCGTGCTCGGCGTCGGCGCTGGCGGCGGCGAGCGAGGTTTCGTCGATGAGCACATCGACGAGGCGCGTGCGCGCGTCGCTCACGGCTCAAGCCGAACGCGCAGCGAATGCGCATGCGCGGGGAGGCCTTCGGCGTCCGCGATGCGTGCTGCGGGCGGGCCGAGCAGGCCGATTGCGCGCGCATCGGCGCCGATCAGCGTGGTGCGCTTCATGAAGGTCAGCACATTGACGCCCGATGCGTAGCGCGCCGCCCGCGACGTCGGCAGGACGTGCGAGGGGCCGGCGAGATAATCGCCGAGCGCCTCCGGCGCGCGCGCGCCGAGAAAGATCGCGCCGGCATGGCGGATGCGCTGGGCGAGCGCATCGGCGCCCGCCTCGTCCTCCAGCGCGATCTGCACATGCTCGGGCGCGGCGCGATCGATGAGCGCGCAGGCCGCCTCCAGAGAAGCGACCAGGATGATCGCGCCGTGACGCGTCCAGCTCTCGCGCGCGCTCGCGCCGGCGAGCCCCGCTTGGAGCTGCGCTTCGACCGCTGCGGCGACGGCGGCGGCGAAATTTTCGTGTTGAGTGAACAAAACCGATTGCGCTTCCGCGTCATGTTCGGCCTGGGCCAGAAGATCGGCGGCGATCCAATCGGGCGGGCAAGAGCCATCGGCCAGGATGAACACCTCCGACGGCCCCGCCACCGCATCAATGCCGACATCGCCGAACACGATCTTTTTGGCCGCCGCGACATAGGCGTTGCCGGGCCCGACGACGACGTCGCACGGCGCAAGGTCGCCTGCGCCATAGGCGAGCGCGGCGATCGCCTGCGCCCCGCCGACAGCCCAGATCTCGTCGACGCCCGCGATCTCGGCGGCGGCGAGGATGGCGGGATTGGCCTCGATGCGGCCCGGCGGCGTCGCCATCGCCAGACGGCGCACGCCGGCAGCCTTGGCGGGACCTGCATTCATCAGGACGGACGACGGATAGGCCGCCAACCCGCCCGGCGCGTAGAGCCCGCACGCGTCAACCGCGCTCCAGCGCCAGCCCAGCCGCATGCCGGCCGCGTCGGTCCACAACGCGTCCTTCGGCTTCTGGCGCGCGTGGAAATCCTGAATGCGCGCGGCGGCCAATTCGAGCGCGGCGAGAAGATCGGGCGCGCACGCCTGACGCGCGCGGTTGATCGCGGTTTGGCTCACGCGCAGATCGGCGGGCGCGAGGCGCACGCGATCGAATCTCTCCGCCGCCTCCAGCACTGCTGCGACGCCGCGCCGGCGCACATCCTCAACCACCGGGCGCGCCTGCGCCTCGGCCGCATCGAGCCGCGCGCCGCGCTGCGCCAGGAGCGCGTCATAGGCGGCGGCGAAATCCTTGCCGTCGGCGTGAAGTATCCGCGCGCTCATCCCGCGCCGTCCAGATGGTCGGGCCGGCGCGGCGTGCGCCAGGGCGCGCCGAAATCCGCAAGCGTCGCATCGAGGCATTCCACCTGCAGTTCGACCTCGCCGCCGCCCGCCAGCACCAGCCGCACGACGCCGCCCGGCGGCTCCTCGTCCGGCAGGAACGCGATCGACAACAGCGCTGCGATCGCTTCGGGCGCATCGCGGCGCAGACGGCGCGTGCGCACGTTCAACACGCCGTCGAAGGCGAGGCCTGCGCGCACCCGCTCGAACGGGCCGGTCTCGCGCGCGGCCTCCCAGCGGAAGCGGTCGATCGCGGCGGTGAAGCGGCGCGCGCGCGCGTCGAAGGACAAATCCTTCACGCGCACGATCGCGTCCTGCACGGCGGCCGAAATCACATCGAGATCGGCGAGGTCGGCGGCCAGCAAAGTGAGCGGCGCAGGCGTAGTCATGGCGAAGGTCAATCCCGGCGCCGTTCGATGCGCGCGCCGCACGCGGCGAGCTTGCGCTCGAGATGCTCGAAGCCGCGATCGAGATGATAGACCCGGTTCACTTCCGTTTCCCCTTCCGCCGCAAGGCCTGCGATCACCAGGCTCACCGAGGCGCGCAGATCGGTCGCCATCACCGGCGCGCCGATCAGCCGGCTCGCGCCCGTCACGCGCGCCTCGTTGCCCTGCACCGCGATCTGGGCGCCGAGGCGCGCCAGTTCCGGCGCATGCATATAGCGATTTTCGAAAATGTTCTCGCGGAACGTCGACACCCCGTCGGCCAGGCACATCAGCGCCATGAATTGCGCCTGCAGATCGGTGGGAAAGCCTGGAAAAGGCTGCGTGTCGATATCGACGGCGCGCAGGCGGCCTGCGCCGCGCGTGATGCGCACGCCGTCGGCGCTGGTCTGCGCATCGACGCCCGCCTCGTCGAGCTTGGCCAGGAGCGCTGCGATATGATCGCCCACCGCGCCTTCGAGCAGCGCCGAACCGCCCGCCGCCGCCACAGCGATCGCATAAGTGCCGGCCTCGATGCGATCGCCGACGACCCGGTGGGTCGCGGCCTGCAGGCCGTCGACGCCGTCGATCTCGATGTCGCTCTCGCCGGCGCCGGCGATGCGCGCGCCCATCGCGTTGAGGCACGCGGCGAGATCGGCGATCTCGGGCTCCTGGGCGGCGTTGCGCAGCACGGTGCGGCCGCGCGCCAGGGTCGCCGCCAGCATCGCGTGCTCCGTCGCGCCGACCGAGACGAACGGAAACGCAATCTCGGCGCCTTTCAGCCCGCGCAAAGCCGCCGCCTTCACATAACCGCCGTCGATATGGATGTCGGCGCCCATCGCCTCGAACGCCTTCAGGTGCAAATCGACCGGGCGCGCCCCGATCGCGCAGCCGCCCGGCAGCGATACCGTGGCGTGCCCCATCCGCGCCAAAAGCGGGCCCAGCACGTTGAAGCTCGCGCGCATCTTTCGCACGAGATCATAGGGCGCGATGGTGGAGACGATTTCCGCCGCATGCAGCGTCGCGCGCGTTTCGCCTTTCGGCCACGCGACGGAGACGCCAAGCGTCGCCAGCAGATCGGCCATGAAGCGCGTGTCGGCCAGATTGGGCATGTTCTCGAGGGTGAGCGGTTGATCGCTCAACAGGCTTGCGGCCAGCACCTTGAGGGCGGAATTCTTGGCCCCGGAAATGGGAATGACGCCGTTGAGCGGCGCGCCGCCGACAATCGCGATGCGATCCATGCTGGTTTCCTTGGGTGGGGCCCCGCCCGGGCGAACCCGCTGACCCTTGCGCCGGGTTATGGGGTGCGCGCCGCGCAGCGGCAAGCGGGGCCGGCGGTCACGCCTTGGGCTTCGGCTTGGCGGCCTTGCGCTTGGCCAGATTGCGCTTCAGCGCCGCCGCCAGCTTGGCCTCGCGCGGCGAACTATTTTGCTCTTGGGGCGTTTTCGGCGGTGT
Source organism: Hyphomonadaceae bacterium (assembly GCA_033764725.1). Lineage (GTDB taxonomy): Bacteria > Pseudomonadota > Alphaproteobacteria > Caulobacterales > Aquidulcibacteraceae > RI-43. The sequence continues at coordinate 154 of JANRIR010000048.1, read as the reverse complement.
GGACATGATGACGATGGTGCCGTCGGGGAGGATTGAACTCCCGACCTCAGCCTTACCAAGGATGCGCTCTACCACTGAGCTACGACGGCGCAAGAGCGCGGCGTATAGCCCGATCCCGGCGCGCTTGGAAAGCCTGGGCTGTGCGCTGGGCCTG
>JANRIR010000047.1:0-11730 GCA_033764725.1 Hyphomonadaceae bacterium | reverse complement strand
CCGCGCTGGCCTATGGCGCCGCCACCCCGGCGGGCGCGCCCGCCCGCGGCGTGACGCTGCGCACCGCCGCCGGCGCGGCGATCATGGCCCCGCGCGCGGGCGTGGTCAGCTATGCCGGGGCGTTTCGCGGCTATGGCGACATCGTCATCCTCGACGTCGAGGGCGGCCATTCGCTGGTGCTGACCGGGCTCGAATCGCTGCAGGTCGAGACCGGCGCGCGCGTCAGCGCCGGCCAAATTCTTGGCGCAATGTCGAGCGCAACGTCGAGCCCCGAGCTTTATGTGGAGGTTCGCCGGAACGGCGGACCGATCGACCCGGGGCCGTGGCTGGCGACGGGCGCGGGCGGGCGCCAGAGGGCCGGCTGACCGGTTCGGAAGTCCTTGCGTTCGGGCGTGCGAAGGGTGATCGTGCGCGGGCGCTGAACGGCCCGGCGGGGCCGACAGGGAGTGTAGGCTGATGCGGATTGGGTGGATTGCGGCGCCTGTCGTGGCGGTTGCAGCCGGTGTCGGCGCGTTGGCCTGGTCCTCCCAGAACGACGCCCCGCAGCGCAACGTCTATTCCCAGCTCGAGCTGTTCGCCGACGTGCTCGCCCGCGTCGAGACCGATTACGTCACCGACGTGAACGACGGCGAGATGATGCAGGCCGCCATCCAGGGCATGCTGCAATCGCTCGACCCGCACTCGACCTACCTTTCGCCGGACGATTTCCGCGACATGCAGGTGCAGACGCGAGGCGAATATGGCGGCGTCGGCATCGAGGTCACCTCGGAAGACGGCGTCGTGAAGGTGATGTCGCCGATCGACGAAACGCCGGCCAGCCGCGCGGGCATCCAGGCGGGCGATTATCTCACCGCCATCGACGGGGATTCCATCGTCGGCCTGCCGCTGAACGACGCGGTGTCGCGCATGCGCGGGCCGGTCGGCACCACCATCGCGGTCACGGTCGTGCGCGACGGGGCCGAGCCGTTCGACGTCTCGCTGACGCGCGAAATCATTTCCGTGCGCTCGGTCACGTCACGCATGGAGGGCGACATCGGCATCCTGCGCGTGTCGCAATTCAACGAGCGCACCGGCCCGATGCTGCAGGAGCAATTGCGCAACATTCGCCGCCAGGCGCCGAATGGCTTGCGCGGAGTCGTTATCGATCTGCGCAACAATCCCGGCGGGCTTCTGGATCAGGCGATCGACGTGTCGGACGCCTTTCTCGACGGCGGCGAAGTGGTGTCGACGCGTGGCCGCCGCCCGGAAGACGTGCAGCGCTACAATGCGCGCCGCGGCGATGAGCTCGCCGGCATTCCGCTGGTGGTGCTGATCAATAGCGGCTCGGCTTCGGCGTCGGAGATCGTCGCGGGCGCGCTGCAGGATCGCAACCGCGCGCTCGTCGTCGGCGTCACGTCGTTCGGCAAGGGTTCGGTGCAGACCGTGATCCCGCTGCAGGGCGGGCGCGACGGCGCGCTGCGTCTGACTACCGCGCGCTATTACACGCCGGCCGGGCGCTCGATCCAAGGCGCCGGCATCGAGCCGGACGTCGAAGTCGCCGCACGCCGCATGGATCCCGACCGCGTGCGCCGTCTGTCGCTCTCGGAAGCCGATCTCCCGCACGCGCTCGACAACGAAACCGGCGCCCAACGCCGCGGCCCGCATGTGCCGGATGACATGCCCCCGGAAGACTGGCCGGAAGCGGAAGACTACCAGATGCACCGCGCGCTGGAGATGCTGCGCGCGGGGCAGGTGGCGGAGAGGTTGAGGGCGCGGGCGGGGTGAGGGGGATTGCGTTTTTCAACGCACTCGCCCGTCGATCTACCGACGCCGGATACTGCGTCTAGCGCATAAGATTCGACTAACCGGACACGACTAGAGGGCGCGAATCGTGAAGGTTTCGCCTTTGGGCATCGCGTACGTGGCAACCACGGTCTGGCCCAAGACCAAGGTGTAGTCATGCCGACCGATTCTTATGTTCCGTTTTCTCAACGCACGGGACTGAAGCCCATCCCGCCGCAGCTAAAGCTTGGCGAAGCCTCGCTCGAACTGCGTAACCTGATCGACTACGCTATCCGTCTTGAAATCGATCGCGAAACTTACGCGTCATACTCGTCCGCGGTGTTCAAAGACGATTGGAAACGCGTGGCGATGGACATTCACGTTCGCTTCTTTGGAAGAGCCATTAGCGAGTTCAGGCACGGCCCCTACGAAAACCAGCGGCACTACAGCCGCTACGTCGAGACGGCAAATTTCGGCGAATTGTTCGACTTCGTAGAGTATCTGGTGCGGCACCCGCTGGTGAGCGCCGAACTGAAGCGCGAAATTGGTGAGGCGTTCATTACGTCGCGCGCCGCCTACCGCGTCTTCGACAACCAGTTTGTCGCGGCGATCGGAACTGACGAACAGGCGGAGGCATTCGAGCGCGCCATTTCCGACGCTGAAGCGAAAAATGCCACGGCTGCGCGCAAACAGCTGATCGCAGCCAGCGTTGCGCTGCGCAATGGCGACTGGCCTGGCAGCGTGCGCGAAAGCATACATGCCGTGGAAGCCGCAGCTGTGCGCCTAGCGCCCGACACCAATGTCCTGGGCGATGCGCTCAAGACGCTGGAGAGGAGCGGCAAGTTGCACGGGGGCCTGAAGTCGGCATTCTCGGCGCTGTATGGCTTTTCAAGCAGGCAGGGTGTGCGCCATGCGCTAGTATTTGGTGACAACGCCAATGTCGATGAGGCCGACGCACTTTTCATGCTGGGCGCTTGCGCGTCATTCGTGTCTTACCTGCTGACGCGCAACCAGCAATAAAGCCAACGCTGTCGATCCAACTAACCGGCTCGCGCGTCGTCAATGCACTTCCGCAGCCCCCCACCCGCGTGACCTTTCCCCCGAATCCTGAGAATCTCCTGCGAATCAAGCGCTGACGCGGGCGTCGGCGCGCGTAGCACTTGCATGGCGTTCCGGTTTTCCTTTCGGCCAGACGGGGCTCGGCCCGGCGGCGCGCGGTTTCGGACCAATCCGTTACTCGCCGCGGTGGCGGCGTTCGCCGGCGTACGTGCGCTGGTGTTCGCGACGGTGCAGGCCACGGGCGAGGCAACGAAGATCGGCGTTGCCGGCGGGGCGCCGCTGTAGAGTCTCGCGCTTGGCGGATGAATGCGTACGTTTCGCGGAGAACCGTCAAGTCCGCGACCGGGCGTCGTCGTTGCTCACGTAGGCGACCTTGGTCGCCATGAAGGGAACGCCATAGCCCAGCGCATGATAGATCGGCTCCCAATCTTCATCCGCGTAGCGCTCCAGGACGCGCTTCACGACAAAGCCGAATTGCGTATGCACAGCAAGGCGGCTCTCGCCCGATACGATCCCGTCTAGCAGTAACGACACCAATTCGCGCTTTTGATCGAATGGAAAAAAGTACGACCAAAAGCCCTCGAAGCCGATATTGAGTTCGTCGCCGTTTTGAAGTCCGACCGTGAGGTCAAACGACAGCCCCGCTTGCCGCGGGATTTCCATAACAAGCTCTACATTCGGATCGTCGATCTTTCGGATCGTCAGGGAGTTTCGCGCCGCGAACGCGCGAAACAGCGCTTCAGCGTCGGCGGCATGGTCTTTCATTGCCACAGACTACCAGAACCAATTGGCGCCATCATTCGGAGAACCGGCGATATTGATCGCAATGACACCGCTCGCGAGGCAATGATCCGCGCCAGCCCCCCACCCGCGTGACCTTTCCCCCGAATCCTGAGAATCTCCTCCGAATCAAGCGCTGACGCGGGCGTCGGCGCGCGTGGGACTTGCATGGCGTTCCGGTTTTCCTTTCGGCCAGGCGGGGCTCGGCCAGGCGGAGTGCGGCCAGGCGGCGCGCGGTTTCGGGTCAATCCGTTTCTCGCCGCGGTGGCGGCGTTCGCGGGCGTGTGCGCGCTGGTGTTCGCCACGGTGCAGGCCGTGGGCGATCCCGCCGCGGGCGGGCCGCGCCAGGTGCTCGACATCAGCCCCGGCCCGATGTCGGCCGAGGCCGCGCCGCGCATCCCCTTCGGCGAGGCGGTCGTCGAGGGCGGCGATCTCGACCTGCAATCCATGCCCGAAGCCGAAGTGCTGACGCAGGAGGCCGCAGCGCAAGAGGCGGCCGGCATGTCCGGCGAACTGAAAATCTCGGTGGTCAATGCCGAGCCCGCGCGCCCCGCGCCGCGCCCGCTGCCGCGCGCGCCGATCGCCGGGCTGACCGAGCGCGGGGGCCTGGGCCTCCTGCCCATCGTCAGCCGCACCGGGCAGACGCCGATGCAGGCCTACGCCCGCCCGTTCACGCCGCAGGGCAATCGCCCCCGCGTGGCCATCATCGTCGGGGGCTTGGGCTTCAATGCGCGCAACACCGCCCAGGCGATCGACGAATTGCCGCCGGAGGTGACGCTCTCCTTCGTGCCCTATTCCGCCAACCTGCAAAGCTGGATCGACCGGGCCCGCGCACGCGGCCATGAGGTCATGCTCGAACTGCCGATGGAGCCGTTCGACCCCGAGGCCGACGACACCGGGCCGCAGACGCTGCTGGCCGCAGCGCCCCCGGCGCAGAACATCGCCCGGCTGGAGAACCTCCTGTCCCGCGCGACCGGCTATTTCGGCGTGACGAACTACCAGGGCGCGCGCTTCGCCACGTCGGCCGCCGCCGCCGAGCCGGTGGTGCAGCAATTCCGCCGCCGCGGCCTCGCCTTCGTCAGCACGGGCCTCGGCCAGCGCACGGCGCTGACCACCGAGGCCGAGCGGGCCGCCGTGCCGTTCGCCGCGGCCGACCGCATCATCGACGCCCGGCGCGAGGCCGAGGCGATCGACGAACAATTGCTCAATCTCGAGGCGCTGGCCCTGCAGAATGGCAGCGCCATCGGCGCGGGCTTCGCCTATCCTGTCACCATGGAGCAGATCAGCACCTGGGCGACCTCGTTGGAGCGGCGCGGCTACACGCTGGCGCCGGTGTCCGCTGCTGTGGCCGCCCGCACGCGGCGATGACCGCCCCGCGCGACCCCGCGCGCTACCGCCCGAATGTCGGCCTGGCCCTGTTTCACCCCACGGGCCTGGTATTCATCGGCAAGCGCGTCGGCGGGGCGGGGCCCTATCAATGGCAGATGCCGCAGGGCGGGATCGACCCCGGGGAAGCGCCCGCCGTCGCCGCCCTGCGCGAAATGGAGGAGGAGATCGGCGTCGCGCCCGAGCATGTCCGCCTGCTCGAGGAGACGCCGGACTGGCTCTATTACGAGTTTCCGCCCGAGGTCGGCGGCGGCCGCTGGCTCGGCCAGCGCCAGAAATGGTTCGCCTACCGCTTCACCGGGCGCGATTCCGACATCCGCCTCGATCTGCACACGCCCGAATTCTCGACCTGGCGCTGGGCGAGGCTCGACGAGACGCCGGCGCTCGTCATACCCTTCAAGCGACCAGTGTACGAAATCGTGGCGCGCCGCTTTGCGCGTCACGCCGCCGGCGGATGAATGTCGCGCTCCATCCTCATGATCCACGGCTATTGCTGCACCGGCGCCGCCTGGGACGCGGTCGCGCCGGCGTTCCGCGCGCTGGGCTGGCGGGTGGAGACGCCGACGCTCTATCCCGACGAGCGCATACCGGCCGCCCCGCCCGCGCCGCTGGCGACGCGATCGCTGGCGGACTATGTCGACCGCATGGCCGAAGCCGCCGCTGCGCTGCAGCGTGAAACCGGCGCGGCCCCGGTGCTGTTCGGCCACTCGATGGGCGGCATGATCTGCCAGAAACTGATCGAACGCGGCGTCGGCCGCGCCGCCGTGCTGTGGGCGCCGAGCACGCCCGCCGACGCGCGAGCCAAGCCGAAGCTCGCGCCGCTCATCACCTTCGCCAACATCGCCTTCGCCGCGAAACCCGAAACCAAAGCGAACAAGATCTGGCGCACAGGTTTTTCCTGGGGCGTGTTGAATTGCGTGCCGAAAGCGCGCCACGCCGCCTTGTACGAAACCGCCGTGTACGATTCCGGCCGCGTGCTCGCCGATCTCGCCTGGCCGGAGCGCGATCCGAACCGAACCGCGTTCATCGACGATGCGAAGATCGCTGCGCCCATTCTCACCTTGGCCGGCGCGCAGGACCGGACAGTCTCTGTAGAAGATGTAAGGCTGGCGGGCGCGAAATATGCGAAACTCGGCGGCGCGTACAAAGAATACGCGGACAATGCGCATTGGCTCGTGGACGAGCCGGGGACGGAACGCATCATCACCGATGTGGCGGCGTGGCTGGATGCGCGCGTGAGCGCGTGAGTTTTGGGGGCGTCGCCTGATGAGCATTCCGATCGTGTTCGTACACGGCGCATTTTGCGGCGGCTGGGCGTTCGATACGTTTCGTCAGCCGTTCGAAGCCGCCGGCTATGAATGCCACGCGCCGAATTTGCCTTTCCACGAGCGCGGCGCCGATCTCGAACGCCTTGCGGAATGCGGCGTGCGCGAATTCGCCGACGGGGTCGTGCATTATGCGCGCACGCTGAAGAAGGCGCCGATCCTGATCGGCCATTCGCTGGGCGGTCTCGTGGCGCAGGTCGCCGCGGCGAAAATGGATGCGGCGGGATTGGTGCTGCTGGCGCCGTCGGCGCCGTGGGGCGTGATGCACACGACCTTGGAGGAGAGCGGCAACGCCTTCGGCGTCGCGATGCTCGGCGATTATTGGCACCGACCCATACCTCCGGATTATCGCATCGCGCGGCGCACGACGCTTGACCGGCTCGAGCGCGACGATGCGCGCCGGGCGTTCGCCCGCTTCGTGCCGGAATCGGGGCGCGCCATTCTGGAAACCGTGCACTGGTGGCTGGATCAGCGCATGGCCGCCGCTGCGCCGCATTACAAAATCCAGGCGCCGCTGCTGGCGGTGGCGGGCGGGCAGGATCACGTCAACGCCGCGACGACCGTTCGCCGAATCGTCAATCGTTTCCCGGAATCGCAAGCGGATTTCCGCGAATTTCCGGCCATGAGCCATTGGCTGATCGGTGAGCCGGAATGGCGCGAGGTGGCGCAAATGGCGCTCGATTGGCTCGACAGCCGCGGCCTGCGCGCCAAGGCTGCGCGCAAGGCCAAGGCCAAGCCGCTCAAGCTGTTCGGCCTGCCCTCGCCGCAAGGCGCGTGAGCGTCACGGCGCGCCGCGCAGCGTGACGAGAACGATCTCCGGGGGATTGAGGAATCGCACCGGCAGGATGCTGGTTCCGACGCCGCCGGTGACGACCATCGTCCGCCCGCCTTCAGTCACAACGCCGCACGCATAGCGCGCGCCGAAGCGCGACGGCACGACGAGCCTGCCGAAGAACGGCGCCGTCACCTGTCCGCAATGCGTGTGCGCCGCAAGCGTCAGCGCGACATCGCCAGGCAGCGTCGCGAACGGATCGGGCGAATGCGTCAGCACGATCCGGTCGCGTGCGCCGACGCCGTCGCTGGCGCGCGCATAATCGGGATCGCCGGTGTCGGCGTCGGCGAGGCCCACGACCGCGAACTCGCCGTCCTCGCGCGCGATGACGACGTGGCGGTTCCACAAGGCCGCGGCCCCGGCCTCCTCCAGCGCGCGCGCGATCGCCTGGCGATCGTACCAGGAATCATGGTTGCCGATCACCGCAACAACCCCGTAGCGCGCGTCGAGCGCGGCGAAGGCCGCCACGCCCTGCAGGATCGCGCTGTTCTCTCGATCCGCACGGACGGCGGCAGGTTCATGGCTGCCGGCGTAATCGCCGAGCAGCGCGACGAGATCGGGCTGCAGGGCGTTGACGCGCGCGACGATCCGCTCGACGCGGCGCGCATCGACGTGCGGCGAGGCGACATGCGTATCGCCGATCAGCGCGATGGTCAGCGGGGCGCCGCGCCAGTGCGCGCTCGCCACCGTCTCATGGCGCACACGCAGCGTGTTGGGCTCGATGAGCCAGGCATAGACATTAAGCCCGTAGGCGATTGCGAGCGCGCCGAGCGCCGCGCTGAACGCGGCGCGCTTCGCCGGCGCGGTGCTGCGCCAGCGCGCACGCAAGCGCAGCGCGGCGATCGCGATGATGGGCGCGCCAAGGATCGCGCCGATGAGTGCGGGAAGCAGGTGCGGATGCACGATCGCAGCGAACGGCGCGCGCGGCCGTAGGCGCTAGTGCGTCAGCGCGGCCTTCAGCGCGCGCAGGCGCGCCAGCGTGCGCTCATGGCGATCGCGCGCGGCCTCGTCCTTGGCGTCGCGCAGGTCTTCTTCGGCGTCGCGCAAATCCTGCTCGAGCTTGGCGACGTCGACGTCCGTGAGATCGACGGCGTCCTCCGCCAGGACGGTGAGGCCCTCCGGCGTCACGTCGGCGAAGCCCCCATTGACGAAAATGCGCCGCTCAGCCCCGCCGTCGAGAATGCGCAGCGCGCCCGGCTTGATGGTCGACATCAGCGGCGCGTGCAGCGGCAGCACGCCGAACTCGCCTTCTGTCCCCGGCACAACGACCTGATCGACCAGGCCGTGGAACAGTTCGCGCTCCGGCGAGACCAGCGCAAACGACAATTTCTCGGCCACGACGCGTTCCTTATCTGTGCGAGCCGCACGGGCTAGACGAGGCTCTCGCCCCCGTCAATGGGACGAATCGACATGCCAATGCCCCGCAATCTGCGCCAACTGTTTCCTGCCGCTTACTGGCGGGGGCGCGTCGGGGTTCCCATTTGCCAGCCTCCTTAAGCCCAGGAGGACCGCCATGCATGCTTATGTTCTGCTCGACCGCACCGGCTCGATGCAATCCATCTGGGACGAGGCGCTGTCGTCCGTGAACGTCTATGCGCGCGGCCTCGCCGCCGACGGCGCGGCGGACGCCCACGTCACACTGGCGATGTTCGACGCCCAGAATGGGCTGCAATACGACGTGCTGCGCGACGCGGTTCCCGCCGCGACCTGGTCGGACGTCACCAGCGCCGAAGCGACGCCGCGCGGGATGACCCCGCTCTATGACGCCATCGGCCGCACCATCGCGCTCGCCGAAAGCGCGGCGCCGGCGCGAGCGGTTCTGGTGATCATGACCGACGGCCAGGAGAATGCGAGCCGCGAACTGAAGAAGCAGGATGTGAAGGCCGCCCTCGATCGCATCGAGGCGAAGGGCTGGCAGGTTGTTTTCCTTGGCGCGGAGTTCGCGAAATTCGACGACGCCAACGCAGTCGGCGTGTCGCACCGCAAACAGATGGCGATGGCCAGCGGCAAGATGGGCCCCACAATGCAGCGCCTCGCAGAGAAATCGCGCGCCTACTTCGCTTCAGGAGCGGATGTCGATTTCAACGCCGACGACCGCGTCGAGGCCGACGAAGCCGACGTGCGCAAGCGCAAGGGGCGCTGAACGGTCACAGCCATTTGCTCGCCAGCGACCAGAGGAAGCCGACGGCCATCACGCCGCCGCCGGCATAGGTGAGCTGCGACGCGCGGGCCAGATGCTTGGCCTGCGCGTCGATGGCGACGCAATAGGCCGCGAGCATGCGCTGCACCAGAGCGGTGCGGTCTCCGTCGAGGCCGCTGTCGTCGACGTCCTCGCCGATCATGACGGCGCGCACGCAGAACGCCGCGGCCGCAGACAACAGCGCCACGCCAAGCGCCACCAGCACGACCGGGCCGGGCGCGGTGGCCGCGTCAAGGCTGATCGGCGCGCCGGGCGATGCGGCCAAGGGATTGATGCCTGCGCCGAGGATCAGTCCGTCGAACGCCAATAGCCCGCCGGCCTTGACCGCGAGATCGAGATCCTTGTGCCACAGCATCTCGATGTCGCGCTGGAAGCCCTCGTCGAGATCGTCCCCGCGCGCGGCCTGGAACTGGCGCAGCGCGCGCCGCGTCGAAATGGCGCCGAGCCTGGAGAGCGGGCCGTCGCTCATCAGATGACGCGCCGATCGGCGACGACGTACAATTTCATGTCGCGCTCCCCGATGCCCAAATCCGCCCAGGACTCCCGCCACACGCGCATGTGCGCGCTGTTGCGATGCGCCTGGAGCGCTTCCGCATCCACGAAACATTCGAAGATGCGCACGAGGTTCTCGTCCTCCACATCGAACGCGAAGGCATAGTCGAGACAGCCCGCCTCGCGGCGGCTTGCGGCGACCATCGCGCGCAGATGCGGCAGCGCCCGTTCGCGTTGGCCTGGCGCAATGCGCACCGTGCCAGCGAGCACGATCACGGCGCAGCGCTGCGGCGCTGGACGAACGCCATCAGCAGCGGAAATCGGAAACGGCGCCCCCGCATCCCCGGCTCGCCGCCGTCGATCAGCACGCTGATCCGCGCTTCGCCGACCGTGAGCGAGAAGCGCTGCACCAGCGCATCGGGACGGCGCTCGAGCGGCTCCACGGCGACGGTCGGATACGCCGCCTGAAGCGCGGCCGCGACCTGCGCCATCACCGGCTCGACGCGCGGCCCGTAGGCCGTGACGTTGCACTGCGCCGGCGCATGTTCGACGATCGCCACGATGCCGGCGCCGTTTTGGGTGGTCCACACCGGCTGCTCGGCGCGCGCCTCCATGAACTCGCGGAGGGTTGCGTCGCCTGGGAGCAGCCCGGCGCGGTCCGCTTCCGCCAGATCGGCGATCGCTGCGCCGGTCAGCCGGGAGGCGACGCATACGCGCACCGCCGCGACGAAGCCTTCGGCCACCGCCTCCGCCGTGACGCCCTGCGCGTGCGCCGAGGGCGCCGCCGCCACGAGCGCCGCGACTGCGCAAAGCGCCGCGCGGAGCCCATGCGAGGCCATCCCTACGCCGCTTCCGCCGCGAGGCGCTGCGCCTTGGCGATCGCGTCGTCGATGGTGCCGACCATGTAGAAGGCCGGCTCCGGCAGGTGATCATAGGCGCCGTCGACGAGGCCCTTGAAGCCGCGCACCGTCTCCTTGATGTCGACCAGCACGCCCGGCGTGTTGGTGAAGGCTTCGGCGACGTGGAAGGGCTGGGAGAGGAAGCGCTCGATCTTGCGCGCGCGCGCGACCGTGAGCTTATCCTCTTCCGACAATTCATCCATGCCGAGGATGGCGATGATGTCCTGCAGCGACTTATAGCGCTGCAGCGTTTCCTGCACGCGGCGCGCCGTTTCGTAATGCTCCTGGCCGACGACGTTCGGATCGAGGATGCGCGAGGTGCAATCGAGCGGATCGACGGCGGGATAGATGCCCTTTTCCGAGATCGCGCGATTAAGCACGGTCGTGGCGTCCAAGTGCGCGAACGAGGTGGCGGGCGCGGGGTCGGTCAAGTCGTCCGCCGGCACGTAGATCGCCTGCACCGAGGTGATCGAGCCCTTCGTGGTGGAGGTGATGCGCTCCTGCATCTGGCCCATTTCGGTGGCCAGCGTCGGCTGATAGCCGACCGCGGAGGGAATGCGGCCCAACAGCGCCGACACTTCCGAACCTGCTTGCGTGAAGCGGAAAATGTTGTCGACGAAGAACAGGATGTCCTTGCCCTGATCGCGGAAATGCTCGGCGATCGTGAGGCCCGACAGCGCCACGCGCGCGCGCGCACCCGGCGGCTCGTTCATTTGGCCGAACACCAGCGCGCAGCGCGAACCCTGCCCGCCGCCGGCCTTGTTCACGCCGCTCTCGATCATTTCGTGATAGAGGTCGTTGCCTTCGCGCGTGCGCTCGCCCACGCCGGCGAACACCGAATAGCCGCCATAGGCTTTCGCGATGTTGTTGATCAGCTCCTGGATCAGCACCGTCTTGCCGACGCCGGCGCCGCCGAACAGCCCGATCTTGCCGCCCTTCGAATAGGGGCACAGCAGATCGACGACCTTAATGCCCGTGACCAGCATTTCCGGCACC
>JANRIR010000030.1:0-1539 GCA_033764725.1 Hyphomonadaceae bacterium | reverse complement strand
TCGCGGCATTCTCGGCGCGCTGACCAGCTGCGCCGCCATCGGCACGGTGCGCGAAGTCCGCGACCAGGCCGCCGCCTTCATCGCCCGCACCGGCGCGGATGAGCTGATGGTGACGAGCCAGGTCTTCGACCACGCGAAGCGCCTGCGCAGCTTCGAGCTAGCTGCGGAGGCGTTGGAAACACTGCAACCGGTGGCGGCGACGGCCTAGACGTCGAACCGCCACGCTGGCGTGTAGATTCCGTCGGTCAGCGCGACGGTTTCCGTGAAGAGCGCCCCCATCTCCGCCGTCGCATGCTCAAGCGCCGCGGGATCATGACCGACGCCGCCCAGCAACGCTTGCACGCGCGGTGCGAACGCTTCCGGCGCCTGCGGGAACGCCGCGATCTCCGCGAGCGCGGTCTTGTCGCTGAGCGGAAAGGCGCGGTTCAGCGCGAAGATCGTCAGCACCAGCGCATGCGCGAAGCGCGCAAGACACCCCGTCGTTCCGTAGGCGTCGCCACTCGCCGCGAATTTCGGCGCGAATGCCCTGAGGCCGAACTGCACATCCCACAGGCACCGCCTGACCACTGCCACGCGTAGCGCTTCGGGGTAGACCGCCGTCTCCACCTTGAGCGCCGCGATATCGCCGAAGGGATCGACAAGCGACCGCGCGACCGCGACTTCGCCGAGCAAGGCGGGGCCGAAATAGCCGAAGGGCGGTTGCTGCGCGTGGTCGATCGCGAAGCGACCCTCCGCCGCTTCCGCCGCCACCTCGCGCACGCGCTCAACGCTGCGATAAAGCAGGTCGACGCGCTGCCCCTCGATAACCAGCCACGCGCCGCCGTCGACCCACGGGCCCCAGCCGCCGATGTTCGACACCACCGGATCGCCGCGATCGTGCAGCGCCGCTGCGCAGTCGCGCATGTCGGCGAAGGCGAACGGCGTCGTGGCGCTGTAGAACACATTGACATCGAGATCGGAGTCGGGCCGCGCACGGCCGCGCGCGTGGGATCCGCCCAGCGCCACGCCCCTCACGCCCGTCAGCGCCGCAACCTGATGCGCGACGCGGTCGAGAAGCGCGCGTTGGCCGTTGGTAAGCGCTTCCATGTCAAATCCACTCCCGGCGGCACTATCGCGCGCCATCGCGCGCCGTAAACCCTCCCGCTTGCGCGACTCATCCCCTCCCCTATAACCGCCGCTTTCGCGGAGCCCCTCATGACCGCTTCCCCCAAGGTTGGCCTCATCATGGGGTCGAAGTCCGACTGGGAGACCATGTCGCTGGCGGCGGCCGCGCTCGATGCGCTGGGCGTGGCTTATGAAGCGAAGGTCATCTCCGCGCACCGCACGCCCGCGCGGCTTGTGGAATATGCGACGACCGCCAAGGCGCGCGGCCTCCATGTCATCATCGCCGGCGCGGGCGGCGCGGCGCACCTGCCGGGCATGGTCGCGTCGATGACGCCGCTGCCGGTGCTCGGCGTGCCGGTGCAGTCGAAGGCGCTGAACGGCATGGACAGCCTGCTCTCCATCGCCCAGATGCCCGCCGGCATCCCGGTCGGCACG
>JANRIR010000017.1:0-59348 GCA_033764725.1 Hyphomonadaceae bacterium | reverse complement strand
GGCCTGCGCTTCGCCATCCGCGAAGGCGGCCGCACCGTCGGCGCCGGCGTGGTGGCCAAGATCCTCGAATAGCCGCGGCGCACGCCGACACCTCTTGAAAACAGAAAAGCCCGCCGGAGCGATCCGGCGGGCTTTTTGGTTCACCCTCTCCATGACCGCCTGGGCCGGTATTTTGGGCGGGGGCGCATCCAGGGGGGCGCCCGCGCGCATCTGCGTTAAAGGACAAAGCGCGCCGGAGCCTTGGCGCGGGCGGAGGGATGGCGATGGAGCGCGCAGCGCTGGTGTTCGGCGTGATCTTGGCGATCGGGTTCGCCGTGTGGGGGCTGGCCGAGCGCACTGGCGGCGTCAGTTTCCGGATCGGCGGGCTGCACGAGGAGCCGATCCACGAGGTGGCTCAGGGCGTTTTCTCCGGGGGGCGATTCCCCGGCGGGACCGTGCGCATCCGCAACAGCGCGGCGATCGTGCGGATCCTGCCGGAGGACCGCAGCGACATCACGGTCGACATCGACAATCCGGGCGACGTGCCGATGCCGGTGGTGTCGACCCGAGACGGCGACGTCGTCATCGACGGCCGCCTCGGCGGGCGCATCGACGATTGCCTCGACGAGGGCGGCGCCCTGCTGGACGGCTACGGGCTGGTGGCGATGGAGCGCCTGCCGGTGATCACCCTGCGCACGCCGCGCCGGCTCGACCTGACCGTCGACGGCGCGGTCGCTGCGGAGATCGGGGCGCTCGAGGCCGCCGATCTGACCTTCTCCGGTTGCAGCGGCGGCGCCGTGGGCGATGTCGCGGGCGCTCTGGATATGGTGCTCGCCGGCTCCGGCGACGTGCGCGTGGGCGCCGCGCAAACCGTTGAAGTGCGCATCGCGGGCGCCGGATCGGTCGCTTTGGGCGCGGTGCGGGAGGCGCTGGACGCCGTCATCGCCGGCTCGGGCAATCTCACCGCGGCGAGCCTGGAGGGCCGGCTGGAGGCGCGCTCGGCAGGCTCGGGATCCGCCGAAATCCAGGGCGGACGCATAAGCGACGCCGACATCTCCATCGCCGGTTCCGGCGACATCACGGTTCGGGCGCCGATCCAGCGTCTCGACGCCAGCATCGTGGGGTCCGGCGACATCGAGGTGACGGCCCCCGTGGGCGATCTCGACGTCGACATTGCGGGCTCCGGCGCTGTCCGCGCGCCAACCGTCACCGGCGAACGCAGTTTGAACACGATCGGCTCTGGCCGGCTCGAGGTGGGAAACTGACGCGGGGGCGCTTTGCGGCGGCTGTTTCGCTTGACGCGGGCGCCGCGCATCGCTAATCACCCGCCTTCCGATTTGGACCGGCTGTAGGCGCACGCCTAGACGCGGATTCCTGTCGTTCGGAGCATCCAGGGCGCTGGCCCCGATGAACGGGGCCAGCGGCCCTTTTGCCGTCAGGCCTCCGAAAACGACGAGAACGCCCGTCACCAGCCGAAACAAGCGGTCCGGACGTCCCATTCGGGGCGTATGGCGCCGCCTTTTGAGTGAAGAGCGCGACGATGCAGCAGAACATTAGGATCAGGCTCAAAGCCTTCGATCACCGGATGTTGGATCAATCCACCCGTGAGATCGTCTCGACCGCCAAGCGCACGGGCGCGCAGGTGGTGGGCCCCGTGCCGCTGCCGACCCGCATTGAGAAGTTCACCGTCAACCGCTCGCCCCACGTCGATAAGAAATCGCGCGAGCAATTCGAGATCAGAACCCATAAGCGCGTTCTCGATATCGTCGATCCGACCCCGCAGACCGTCGATGCGCTGATGAAGCTGGACCTTTCCGCCGGCGTCGACGTCCAAATTCAAGTGCTGGGCTGATCCGATGTCCAATCCCAAGAGCGCCTATCAACGCCGCACCGGCGTCATCGCAAAAAAGCTCGGCATGATGCGCCTCTTCGCTGAGGACGGCGCGCACGTACCCGTGACTGTGCTGCAGCTCGACGGCTGCCGTGTTGTGGCGCACCGCACCGCCGAGAAGGACGGCTACACCGCCCTGCAGCTTGGCGCGGGAACCCCGAAGGCCAAGCGCATGACCAAGGCCGAGCGCGGCCAGTTCGCCAAAGCGAATGTCGAGGCGCGCGCGCAGGTGGTCGAATTCCGCGTCCCTGCCGACCTGATGGCGCCAGTTGGCGCCGAGATCACGGCCGATCATTTCGTCGTCGGGCAGAAAGTCGACGTGTCTGGCGTTTCCATCGGCAAGGGCTTCGCCGGCGCAATGAAGCGCTGGAATTTCGGCGGTCTGCGCGCCTCGCACGGCGTGTCGATCACGCACCGCGCGCACGGCTCGACCGGCCAGCGCCAGGATCCCGGGAAAGTTTTCAAAAACAAGAAAATGGCAGGTCACCTCGGCCAGGAGCGCGTCACCACGCAGAACCTCGTCGTGGTGAAGGTCGATGTCGAGCGCGGCCTGGTGTTCGTGCGCGGCGCGGTGCCTGGTTCGGAATCGTCCTGGGTCGAAATTCGCGACGCCGTCAAAGCGAAGCTGCCGGATGCGGCGCCGAAGCCGGCCGCGTTCCGCGCCGCAGAAGCCGCGGCTTGAGGAGCGATCCATGAAGATCGACGTTCAAACCCTCGACGCCAAAAAGGCCGGGTCGATCGACCTGGACGACGGCATTTTCGGCATCGCCGAGATTCGCGCCGATATCCTTCAGCGCATGGTGAAATATCAATTGGCCAAGCGCCGCGCCGGGACGTCCAAGGCGCTGACGCGCGGCGAGGTCGCCCGCTCGCACTCCAAGCTCTACAAGCAGAAGGGCACCGGCAACGCCCGTCACGGCTCGGCCAATGCGCCGATCTTCCGCGGCGGCGGCATGGCCCACGCCATCCATCCGCGCGATCATGCCCATGACCTGCCGAAGAAGGTGCGCGCGCTGGCGCTCAAGCATGCGTTGTCGGCCAAGGCCAAGGCGGGCGAGCTCGTCATCCTCGACGCCGCCAAGATCGCCCAGCCCAAGACGGCCGAACTGAAGAAGAGCCTCAAGAAGCTCGGCCTCGATAACGCGCTGATCATCGCCGGCGCCGAAGTCGATGCGAATTTCGGCCTCGCTGCGCGCAATATCCCGAACCTGGACGTGCTGCCGACCGCGGGGCTCAACGTCTATGACATCTTGCGCCGCAAGCGCCTGGCGCTGACCACCGAAGCCGTCGAAGCGATCGCCAAGCGGTTTTCCCCTGAAGGAGCCGCAGCATGAGCGCGGTGAAGCATTTCGACACGATCATCGCGCCGGTGATCACCGAAAAGACCACGCTTCTCTCCGAGAAGAACAAGGTGGTGTTTCGCGTGCCGCTGACGGCGACGAAGGATGATGTGAAGGCCGCCGTGGAAGCCTTGTTCAAGGTCAAGGTGACGTCGGTGAACACCATCCGCGTGAAGGGCAAGACGAAGCGGTTTCGCGGCGTGGAGGGCAAGCGCGCCGATCGCAAGAAGGCGATCGTCACCCTTGCCGACGGCGATTCCATCGATGTGACGACGGGGCTCTAGACATGGCGTTGAAGACTTTCCGTCCGACCTCGCCGGGCCGTCGCCAATTGGTGATCGTGGACCGTGGCGAACTCTACAAGGGCAAGCCGGTGAAGGCGCTCACCGAGGGGCTCACCAAGTCCGGCGGGCGCAACAATATGGGCCGCGTTACGGCCTATCGGCACGGCGGCGGCCACAAGCGGACCTACCGCATCATCGATTTCAAGCGGCGCAAGTGGGATATGCCCGCGACCGTCGAGCGGCTTGAGTATGATCCCAACCGCACCGCCTTCATCGCGTTGGTGAAGTACAAGGATGGCGAGCTGGCCTATATCCTTGCGCCACAACGCCTGAAGGCTGGCGATGAAATCATCGCGGGCGAGCGCGTCGACGTGAAACCTGGCAACGCCATGCCGCTCAAGTCGATCCCGGTCGGCACGATCGTGCACAATGTCGAATTGAAGCCGCTGAAGGGCGGCCAGATGGCGCGCGCCGCCGGCGCCTATGTTCAGGTCGTCGGGCGCGATGCGGGCTACGCCCAATTGCGTATGAGCTCAGGCGAAGTGCGCATGGTGCAGGACAGCTGCATGGCCACGATCGGCGCGGTGTCCAACCCCGACAACATGAACGAGAACTGGGGCAAGGCGGGCCGCTCCAAATGGCTTGGCGTGCGGCCGAGCGTGCGCGGCGTCGCCATGAACCCGGTCGATCACCCGCACGGCGGCGGCGAAGGCAAGACGTCCGGCGGCCGTCACCCCGTCACCCCGTGGGGCAAGAAGACCCGCGGCCCCAAGACCCGCAAAACCAAGCCGTCGGATCGTCTGATCATCCGCCGGCGTCACGCGAAGAAGGCGTAAGGCATGTCGCGTTCCGTTTGGAAAGGCCCGTTCGTCGACGGTTATCTGCTTGCGAAGGCTGAAAAGCTGAACGCCAGCGGTGGCAGAGGCGCGATTAAGACCTGGTCTCGCCGTTCGACGATCATGCCGCAATTCGTGGGCCTGGCCTTCCAGGTGCACAACGGCAAGCAATTCGTTCCCGTGCTCGTGAACGAGGACATGGTGGGCCACAAGTTCGGCGAATTCGCGCCGACGCGGTCCTATTATGGCCACGGCGCCGATAAGAAAGCGAAGAGGAAGTAGGCCATGGGCAAGCTCAAGGCGCCTCCCAAGCAGGCCGCAAACGAGTCGCGCGCCGTGGCGCGCACGCTGCGCGTCAGCCCGCAGAAGCTCAATCTCGTGGCGCAATCGATCCGCGGCCTCACGGCGGAGAAGGCGGTCAATGAGCTGACCTTCTCGCGCAAGCGCATCTCCAAAGACGTGCTGAAGTGCCTGCGCTCTGCGATCGCCAATGCGGAGAACAACCACGATCTCGACATCGACCGGCTGGTCGTCGCCCAGGCGCATGTGGGCAAGAGCATCGTGATGAAGCGGTCTGTGGCGCGCGCGCGCGGCCGCGGCGCCCGCATCGAGAAATTCTTCTCTCACCTCACAATCGTGCTGCGCGACGTGTCGCAAGAGCCGAACGCGGCGGAGGCCGGCTGATGGGTCAGAAAGTCAATCCGATCGGCTTGCGCCTGGGCGTCAACCGGACGTGGGACAGCCGCTGGTACGCCAACACCGGCGACTATGCGAAGCTGCTGCACCAGGATCTCAAGATCCGTAAATTCCTGCGCGCACGGCTGAACGCGGCGGGCATTTCCAAGATTCTGATCGAACGGCCGTTGAAGAAGTGCCGCGTGACGATCTTCACCGCCAAGCCGGGCGTGGTCATCGGCAAGAAGGGCACCGACATCGACAAGCTCCGCAAGGAATTGTCGAAAATGGCGCCGGACGCCGAGGTGTTTCTCAACCTCGTCGAAGTGCGCAAGCCCGAGACCGACGCCTATCTCGTCGCCGAAGGCATCGCACAGCAGCTCGAGCGCCGCGTGGCGTTCCGGCGGGCAATGAAGCGCGCCATGCAATCGGCGATGCGTCTTGGGGCGCAGGGCATTCGCGTCAATGTCGCCGGCCGCCTGGGCGGCGCGGAAATCGCGCGGATGGAGTGGTATCGTGAAGGGCGCGTGCCGCTGCACACGCTGCGCGCCGATGTCGATCACGGTTTCGCGGAAGCCAAGACGGCCTATGGCCAGATCGGCGTGAAGGTGTGGATCTTCAAAGGTGAGATCCTCGAGCACGATCCGATGGCGCAGGACAAGCGCGCGCTCGACACCGGCGAAAACCGCGAACGGCGCGATCGCGATCGGCCGCAGCGCGACGATCGCGGTCCGCGCGAGGATCGCCGCCCGCGCGGTCGTCGTCAGCCGCGTGAAGAAGCCGCCGAGGCGGAGGGCTGATCATGCTGCAACCGAAGAAAACCCGCTTCCGCCGGGCCTTCAAGGGCCGGATCAAGGGCGCGACCAAGGCCGGCGCCAGCCTGAACTTCGGCTCGCACGGGCTGAAGGCGCTCGAGCCTGAGCGCGTCACCGCCCGTCAGATCGAAGCTGCGCGCCGCGCAATCACGCGCCAGATGAAGCGCCAGGGGCGGGTGTGGATTCGCATCTTCCCCGACGTGCCGGTGTCGAAGAAGCCGGCCGAAGTGCGCATGGGTTCGGGCAAAGGCGCGCCGGAATATTGGGCCGCGCGCGTGGCGCCGGGCCGCATCATGTTCGAGATCGACGGCGTTCCTAACGACGTCGCGCAGGAAAGCCTGCGCCTCGGCGCCGCCAAGCTGCCGATCAAGACCAAGATCGTCACCCGGATGGAGGGTCAGTGATGGCGAAGAAGAAGCAGGCGCAAAGCGTGGCCGATCTTCGCGGCATGGACGAAGCCCGGCTGAAGGACGAGATCGCCAAGCTGAAGAAGGAGCAGTTCAATCTGCGCTTTCAGCAGGCGTCGGGCCAATTGGAGAAGCCGTCGCGGTTTCGCGAAGTGCGGCGCGACATTGCGCGTCTGAAGACGGTGCTGCGCGAAAAAGCGCATGCAGCCGCCGTTTAAGCGCAGGACGGAGAGAACGACATGCCGCGGCGTGTGATGCAGGGCGAAGTTGTGAGCGACAAAGGCGACAAGACCGTCGTCGTGCAGGTGGAGCGGACGTTCCTCCACCCGGTGCTCAAGAAGACGGTGCGGCGGTCGACGAAGTTCCACGCCCATGACGAAGCGAACGCGTTCAAGGTGGGCGAACTGGTCGAAATCCAGGAATGCCCGCCGAAGTCGAAGATGAAGCGTTGGGAAGTCGTCGGGCGCATCAGCGTCTGACGGGCGATTGAGAGGATTGAGGATCGGCCATGATCCAGATGCAGACCAATCTCGAGGTCGCCGACAATTCCGGCGCCAAGCGCGTCATGTGCATCAAGGTGCTGGGCGGCTCCAAGCGCCGCTACGCCACCGTGGGCGACACCATCGTGGTGTCGATCAAGGAGGCCATGCCGCGCGGCCGCGTGAAGAAGGGCGATGTGCGCAAGGCGATCGTCGTGCGCGTGTCGAAGGACATCAAGCGCAAGGACGGGTCCACCATCCGCTTCGACACCAACGCCGCTGTGCTGGTGAACAACCAGGGCGAGCCGATCGGCACCCGCATTTTCGGACCGGTCCCGCGTGAACTGCGCGCGCGCAACCACATGAAAATCATTTCTCTCGCGCCGGAGGTGCTGTGATGGCTGCGAAGATCAAGAAGGGCGACACCGTGATCGTGATCGCCGGCAAGGACAAGGGCCGCGAAGGCCGTGTGCTCGCGGTGCGTCCCGCCGACGACCGCGTGCTGGTGGAAGGCGTGAACATGGCCAAGCGCCACACCAAGCCGTCCTACGCCGATCCGCAAGGCGGCGTGAAGGCCAAGGAGGCCTTCCTGCATGTTTCGAACGTCGCGCTGCGTGATCCGCAGAACGGCAAGCCGACGCGCGTGGGGTTCAAGGTTTTGAGCGATGGACGCAAGGTCCGCATCGCCAAGGGGTCTGGAGTGCAGATCGATGTCTGACGCCGCCTATGAGCCGCGCATGAAGACGCGCTATCGGGCCGAGGTCCGGGCGCGGCTGAAACAGCAGTTCGGCTACACCAACGACATGCAAATCCCCGCGCTCGACAAGATCGTCATCAATATGGGCGTGGGCGAAGCGGTCGCCGACTCCAAGAAGCTCAAGAGCGCGATGGATGCGCTGACGCTGATTTCCGGCCAGAAGCCGGTGTCGACGAAGGCCAAGAAATCCATCGCCGGCTTCAAAATCCGCGAAGGCATGGCGGTGGGCTGCAAGGTCACGCTGCGCAAGGACCGGATGTATGAATTCCTCGACCGCCTGGTCACCATCGCGCTGCCGCGCGTGAAGGACTTCCGCGGCCTGAACGGCAAGAGCTTCGACGGTCGCGGCAATTACGCCATGGGCCTGAAGGAGCACATCGTGTTCCCCGAGATCAATTACGACACGATCGATCAGATCTGGGGCATGGACATCATCGTGTGCACGACCGCGCGCACCAATGATGAAGCCAAGGCGTTGTTGAAAGAGTTGGATTTCCCGTTCCGGAACTGAAGCCGCCGCAGGCGACTTCCACCCCTGAACGCACCGGGAGAGAGTGAATGGCCAAGACAGGGTCGATCGAGCGCAACGAGAAGCGCAAGCGTTTAGCGCAGAAATTCGCCAATCGCCGCGCCAAGCTGAAGGCTGTCGCGCTCGATGAATCGTTGCCGCCGGAGGAGCGTTTCGCTGCGCGCCTCAAGCTGGCGGAACTGCCGCGCAATTCTGCGCCCAACCGGTATCGCAATCGCTGCGAGCTGACCGGGCGCCCGCGCGCGGTCTATCGCAAGCTGCGTCTCAGCCGGATCGCGCTGCGGGAGCTCGCCTCGCGCGGGCAAATCCCCGGCATGGTCAAGTCGAGCTGGTGAGGGGGGCGCGCATGAACATCAACGATCCCCTGGGCGATATGATCACGCGGATCCGCAATGCGGCGATGCGCGGGCGTTCGACTGTAAACACGCCGGCGTCCAAGCTGCGCGCGCGCGTCCTCGATGTGCTTATCGAGGAAGGCTATATCCGCGCCTATTCCGAAGTCGAAAAGGACGGCAAGAAGGAGCTGGAAATCCAGCTCAAATATTACGAAGGCGCGCCGGTGATCTCCGAGATCGCCCGCGTGTCGACGCCGGGCCGCCGCGTCTATTCCTCGATCAAGGATTTGTCGCTGGTGCGCAACGGCCTCGGCATCTCCATTCTTTCGACGCCGAAGGGCGTGATGAGCGACGCGGCCGCGCGCACTCAGAACGTCGGCGGCGAAGTCCTTTGCAGGGTGTATTGACATGTCGCGCGTCGGCAAACGTCCGGTGCCCACGCCTGCCGGCGTGACGGCTTCGGTCTCCGGTCAGGTGGTCAATCTCAAGGGCCCCAAGGGCGCCTTGAGCTTCCACGCGCCGGACGAGGTGAGCGTGTCGCAAGAAGGCGGCGCGCTGCAGGTGCAGCCGCGCAACGACACCCAGCGCGCGCGTGCGATGTGGGGCATGACGCGCGCCATCCTGGCCAACCAGGTGCAGGGCGTGGCGCAGGGCTTCGAGCGCACGCTTGAGCTGACCGGCGTCGGTTATCGCGCCGCGATGCAGGGCAAGACGCTGCAATTGCAGCTCGGCTTCAGTCACGACGTGAATTACGCGCCGCCCGAGGGAGTGACGATCGCGACGCCGAAGCCGACCGAGATCCGCATCTCCGGCATCGACAAGCAGGTCGTCGGTCAGGTGGCCGCGGAGATTCGCCGCTTCCGTCCGCCTGAGCCGTACAAGGGCAAGGGCGTGAAATACGCGGGCGAACGCATCCGCCGCAAAGAAGGCAAGAAGAAGTAGTCATGAAATCCGCGCTCGAAAAATACAATCGCCGCGCCCAGCGCACCCGGACGCGTCTGCGCAAGGCGGCCGATGGGCGTCCGCGACTCAGCGTGTTCCGCTCATCGAAGAACATTTCGGTGCAGATCATCGACGACGCCGCAGGGCGGACGATCGCAGCCGCTTCGACGCTCGAGCCCGATCTCAAGAAGACGGCGAAGACGGGCGCGGATTCCGCCGCGGCTGCGGCCGTCGGCAAGCTTATCGCCGAGCGGGCTAAACAGGCCGGCGTCACCCGCGTGGTGTTCGACCGCGGCGCCTATCTTTTTCATGGTCGCGTGAAAGCGCTGGCCGACGCCGCCCGAGAGGGCGGTCTTGAGTTCTAGAGGCCAGACGCCATGACCGACGACGTCTCCATCACGCCTACGGAAGAAGCGCCTTCCTCGCCGCAGCGGCGCCCGCCGCGCCGCGGCCGGGGCGACCGCGATCGGCGCCCGCGCGAAAGCAATTCCGAGGAGCGCGGCGAGGGCGAACTCGTCGACAAGCTCGTCGCCATCAATCGCGTCGCCAAGGTCGTGAAGGGCGGCAAGAATTTCGGCTTCGCGGCGCTCGTGGTCGTGGGCGACAAGAAGGGCCGCGTCGGGTTCGGCCACGGCAAGGCGCGCGAAGTGCCCGAAGCCATCCGCAAAGCCACAGAAGAAGCCAAGAAGACCATGATCCGCGTGCCGCTGCGCGAAGGCCGCACGCTGCACCATGACGGTCGCGGCGCCTGGGGCGCCGGCAAGGTGATGCTGCGCGCAGCCCCTCCCGGCACTGGCCTGATCGCCGGCGGCCCGATGCGCGCCGTGCTCGAAGTGCTCGGCGTGTCCGACGTGGTGGCCAAAAGCCAAGGCTCGTCGAACCCGTACAACATGGTGCGCGCCACCTTCGACGCGCTGCGCGAGCAGGTCAGCCCGCGCCACGTCGCCAACCGGCGCAGCCTCAAGGTCGCCGACATCGTCGGGCGCCGCCGCGATGGCGCGAGCCTCGGCGAAGTCGCTTCGGAAGGATGATCGCAATGGCCGGCAAGACACTGCGCGTGAAGCGGATCGGCTCGGCCATCCGGCGCGAAAAATCCCAGGAGCAGACGCTGATCGGCCTTGGCCTGACGCGGATGCAGAAGGTCGCCGTCCTCGAGGACACGCCCGCCGTGCGCGGGATGATCCGCAAGGTGGCGCATTTGATTGAAGTAGAAGAGAGTCAGTAGTGGGTAGGCAGTAGTCGATAGAGCGCCGCGTTCGCGAGCTACCCGCTACTGCCCAATTACTTCTGCCTACTCACTACTGCCCACTGCCAGCGAGCGAAGCGACATGAAACTGAACGAAATCTCCGACAATGCCGGCGCCGCCAAGAAGCGCATGCGCGTCGCGCGGGGCGTCGGCTCCGGCAAGGGCAAGACCGCCGGGCGCGGCGTGAAGGGCCAGAAGTCCCGCCGCGGCGTGTCGATCAACGGCTTCGAAGGCGGCCAGATGCCGATCCACATGCGCATGCCCAAGCGCGGCTTCAATCCGCTCAACCCGGCGAAGCTCAACTGGCTGAACGTGGGGCGTCTGCAAAAAGCCATTGACGACAAGCGTTTGGACGCAAGCCAGGGGATCACGGAAGATGTGCTCGTGGCCTCCGGGCTGATCCGCCGCAAGAAAGACGGCGTCCGGCTCCTTGCGCAGGGCGAAATCACCTCCAAAGTGACGCTCATCGTGACGAGCGCATCGGCTGCGGCGGTGGCTGCGGTGGAGAAGGCCGGCGGCACGGTGACGGTGCTGAAGCCGTCCGTTGAGGCGCCGTCGGCCTGAGGGCTTAGGCTCGAGGGTAGGGGCGCCGACCGGGCGAGCCGCCAGGCGCCGGATCAATGCAGGCCGCGCCGCCGTCAGCGCGGCGCCGGCGAGGAGAACAGCGCCCCATGGCATCCGCCGCAGAGCAGCTCGCAGCCAACATCAATTTCGCCGCGTTCGCCAAGGCGTCGGAGCTGCAAAAGCGCATCTGGTTCACGCTGGGCGCTCTGGTCGCGTATCGGGTCGGCACCTTCATCCCGATCCCCGGCATCGACGTCGAGACGTTCGCCAACGCCTTCCGCGGCCAGGCCGGCGGCATTCTCGGCATGTTCAACACGTTCGCCGGCGGCGCGGTCGAGCGCATGGCCGTCTTTGCGCTGAACGTGATGCCCTACATCTCGGCCTCGATCATCATTCAGCTTTTGGCAACGACATCGCCTTCGCTCGAGCGCCTGAAAAAGGAAGGCGAGGCGGGCCGCAAACAGCTGAACCAGTACACGCGCTACCTCACCGTGCTGCTGGCGCTGCTGCAGTCCTACGGCATCGCAATCGGCCTGCAGGGCTCGCCCGGCGTGGTGACCAATCCGGGCTGGATGTTTGTCGCCTCCACAGTCATCACGCTCACCGGCGGAACGATGTTCCTGATGTGGCTCGGCGAGCAGATCACCGCACGCGGCGTCGGCAACGGCATCTCGCTGATCATCTTCACGGGCATCGTCGCCGGCGCGCCGACGGCGTTCTATCAGATGCTGACGCTCGGCCGCGAGGGCGCGCTGAGCTTCTGGGCCATCGTCGCCATCCCGCTGATGCTGATCGTCGGCACGCTGGCGATCGTCTTTATCGAGCGTTCGCAGCGCCGCCTGGTCATCCAGTATCCCAAGCGCCAGCAGGGCAACCGGATGTTCATGGGCGAAAGCTCGTTCTTGCCGCTGAAGATCAACACAGCCGGTGTGATCCCGCCGATCTTCGCGTCCTCGCTGCTGATGCTGCCCTCGACCATTCTGGCGTTCGTCGGCCAGAACCAGGATCTGCCGTCATGGCTGGCCTGGATCCCGAACGTCGCGGCGGCGCTGGGCTACGGCCAGCCGCTGCATCTGGCGCTCTACGGCCTGCTGATCATCTTCTTCTGCTTCTTCTACACCTCGATCGTCTTCAATCCCGACGAAACGGCCGACAATCTGCGCAAGTATGGCGGCTTCCTGCCCGGCATCCGCCCAGGCAAAAAGACCGCCGAGTACCTGGATTACGTGCTGACGCGCCTGACCGTGATCGGCGCGGCCTACATCACTATCGTGTGCCTCCTGCCGGAGCTGATGATCGCCAATTTCGGCGTGCCGCAGGCGATCGGGATGATGATCGGCGGCACCTCGCTGCTCATCGTGGTGTCGGTGACGATCGACACCGTCACGCAGATCCAGTCGCACCTGGTGGCGCACCAATACGAAGGGCTGATCAAGCGATCGAAGCTGCGCGGCGGCGGGATCAAGCCGCGATGAACCTTATCCTGTTCGGCCCTCCCGCCGCGGGGAAGGGGACCCAGGCCAAGCGGCTCGTCGAGCAGCGCGGCTATGTGCAACTGTCCACCGGCGACATGCTGCGCGCCGCGCGCGCGTCCGGCTCGCCGCTGGGCCAGCGCGTGGCCGCGATCATGGATTCTGGCGCGCTTGTGTCGGATGCGATCGTCATCGAGTTGATCGAGGCCGCGCTCGATGCGCATGTCGGCGCGCCGGGCTTCATTTTTGACGGCTTCCCGCGGACCATTCCTCAGGCCGAGGCGCTCGACGCGCTCCTGGCACGTCACGCGATGAAGATCGACCGGGTCATCCTGCTCGAGGTCGACAGCCAATCCCTGATGGACCGGATCGCCAAGCGCTTCGCCGCTGAAGGCCGCGCCGACGACAATCCGGAAGCCTACAAGGTGCGGCTCGACGCCTACACCGCGCAGACCGCACCGCTCGTCCCCTATTACCGGGCCCAGGGCAAAGTGCTCGCGGTCGACGGGATGGCCGACGTGGAGACCGTCGCCGGCGCGATCGCCGCGGCGCTCGACTAGGCCTCGCCGCAAGCTTCAGAACCAACCGCGCCGGCCCGCCAGAGCGGGTCTCCGCGCGACGACGGTCGGCTCCCTTGGGAGTGTGGCATGCCCGCTGGCGGCAGGCTTGTTTCTGTGCGAACAGGTTGAGGAGACGTTTTGAACGCCGCGATAGGGGACGATCGTGCGCGCACTTCTTATGATCATCTGCGCCATGCTGGCGTGGAGCGCGCCGACCGCCGCCTTGGCGCAGCGAGCCGCTGACCTGCGGCAGGTTGAAATCGTGAGCCTGAGCGTTCGCATTGACGCCTCGGGCGACGAATTCAAAGTCATCGACGCGCGCATGGACGAGACGGCGACCGCCGCGGTGTTTTTCGGTCTGGTGGGCGCCACGATCAATTCGGCCGCCAACGCTGCGGAAGACGACGCCAAGGCCGACCCGCTGCGTCCCACCGCGGCGGCGCTTCCTTTGGAGCAGCTTATCGGCGACGCGCTGCGCGCGCGTCTGGCCAGCCGCAACACGATCGCGCTGGCGGCGTCCCCGCAAGACGCCTCGCACACGCTCGTGGTCGAGATCGGGGATTGGGGGCTCATTCGGCGCGCGCAGCGGCCCGACACGTTTGTGCGGCCGTTCCTGAAGCTGAACCTGTCGCTTCTCGACGCGCGCGGGCGGCCCGTGTGGGGCCCCCAACGGGAGCACTCGATCAGCCAAACGGCGGCCGAGTTGTCCGCGTTCACGCCGGAAACGTTCCGGCTGGAAATGGAGGCGCTGGCGGCGCGCGCGGGCCATCAAGTCGCCAATCGCCTGATCTATCGATGAATGCTGGAGGGGGAAATACATGCTCAAGGTTGTCTCTGCGCTGATGCTGGCTGGGTCTTTGGCGGCGTGCGCCACCGGGACGACAAACCTCACGCTCGCCGCGCCCCAGGCGCGCCCTGGCGTGCTGTCGGAGGCGCCGGCCACAACCTTGGACGTGCCCGCCATCCGCGACGCACGGCAGAACCAGACCCGCATCGGCGACAAGCGCAACGGCTACGGCATGGTGATGGGCGCCGTGGGCACGACCCAGCCGCCCGCCGCGACCGTCGAAGCGGCCATCGAGGGCATCGTGGCCGCCAACAACCACGTTCTCGGCGGGGAGAGCGCCCGCTATGCGCTCCAGTCTACGCTGAACACCTTCTGGTTCGACTACCGCACCGGGCTGGTCTCGGTGGAGTTTTTCGGCACGGTCAACGCTGAGGTCGCCCTGATCGACCGGACGACGGGCGCAGCGCTCTATACCGAGACGGTCGAAGGCTATTACTCGGAGCGCACCGGCGGCGGGTTGAGCCAGACCTGGACGCGAATCATGAACGGCGCGCTGGCCGACTTCGCCACCAAGCTGGGCAATTCCGAGGGCCTCAAGGAGGCCATCGCGGCCACGCACGCAGCGCCCGCGGCGCCCGCGGCGGCCGACGCCGCACCCACATCGTAACGCCGCTGGCTACCAAAGGTTAAAAAACGCCATGGCGGGGCCCCATGAGCGCGATTTCGCCTGTGCGGCGGCATTGACGCGTGGCTAACCCCCGCTATAACGGCGGGCTTCGCGATTGACGGCAGAACGCGACCGTCCAGCCCAGCCGGGCTCGGGCCTTCGCGGCTTTCGTGTTTTGGAGAGTCCCCATGGCCCGGATCGCCGGCGTCAACATCCCCACGCAAAAGCGCGTCGAAATCGCGCTGCAATATATTCACGGCATCGGGCCGCACTTCGCCAAGCAGATCTGCGCGAAGGTCGGCATCGCCGATGACCGGCGCGTCAGCCAACTGACGGACGCCGAAGTGCTCCAGATCCGCGAAACCCTCGACCGCGACTACACCGTCGAGGGCGACCTTCGCCGCGAAACCGCCCAGAACATCAAGCGGCTGATGGATCTCGGCTGCTACCGCGGCCTGCGCCACCGCAAGGGCCTGCCGGTCCGCGGCCAGCGCACGCACACCAATGCCCGCACCCGCAAGGGTCCCGCGCGGCCGATCGCCGGCAAAAAGCAAGCGACGCGCAAATAACGTTTTCAAATCAAGGCAGGGGTCATGGCCAAGGAAACCACACGCGTCCGGAAGCGCGAACGCAAAAACATCGCGTCGGGCGTGTGCCACGTCGTGGCGTCGTTCAACAATACGATGATCACCATCACCGACGCGCAGGGCAACGCCATTTCGTGGTCGTCCGCCGGCGCGATGGGGTTCAAGGGCTCGCGCAAATCGACGCCCTATGCGGCCCAAGTCGCCGCCGAGGACGCCGGCCGCAAGGCCATGGAGCATGGCATGCGCACGGTCGAGGTGAACGTGTCGGGCCCGGGCTCCGGCCGCGAAAGCGCGCTGCGTGCGCTGCAGGCGGTCGGCTTCACCGTCACCGCCATCAAGGACGTGACGCCGATCCCTCACAACGGTTGCCGTCCGCCGAAGCGCCGCCGCGTCTAGGACGTTGCGCGCATCTGCAAGTTTTCTCTCACGCTGCCTGAGCAGCCGCCGAGGCGTTGAATGACGATCGAAAAGAACTGGCTGGAACTGATCCGACCCAAGAAGCCGCTCGTGGAGCACGGCTTCGACCCGAGCCGTCGCGCGACTATGATCGCCGAACCGCTCGAGCGCGGCTTCGGCATGACGCTTGGCAACGCTTTGCGGCGCGTGATGCTGTCGTCGCTGCAGGGCTCGGCCATCACCGCGGTGCAAATCGACGGTGTGGTGCACGAATTCTCGTCGATCCCGGGCGTGCGCGAGGACGTCGTCGACATCATCCTGAACCTGAAGCAGGTCGCCGTCCGCATGCGCGGCGAGGGGCCGAAGAAGGTTCTGCTGCGTGCGCAGGGCCCTGGCGAAGTCACCGCCAAGGACATCCAGACCGTCTCCGACATGGAGATCCTGAACCCGGGCCATGTGATCTGCACCCTCGACGAGGGCGCGTCGCTGCGCATGGAGCTGACGATCAGCAACGGCAAGGGCTATGTTCCGGCCGAGAAGAACCGCCCCGACGACGCGCCGATCGGCCTCATCGCGATCGATTCGATCTATTCGCCGGTCAAGCGCGTCGCCTATCGCGTCGACAACACCCGCGAAGGCCAGGTCCTCGATTACGACAAGCTGATCATCGAAATCGAAACCAATGGCGCCCTGCGTCCGGAGGACGCCATCGCCTACGCCGCGCGCATTCTGCAGGATCAGCTGCAGGTGTTCATCACCTTCGAAGAACCAAAGGCCAAGAAGGACCTCGCCGACAAGCCGGATCTGCCGTTCAACCCCGCGCTTTTGAAGAAGGTCGACGAGCTCGAATTGTCCGTCCGTTCGGCGAACTGCCTGAAGAACGACAACATCGTCTATATCGGCGATCTGATCCAGAAATCGGAAGCGGAGATGCTGCGCACGCCGAATTTCGGGCGCAAGTCGCTGAACGAGATCAAGGAAGTCCTCGCCACGATGGGTCTCCATCTGGGCATGGCGGTCGAGAATTGGCCGCCGGACAACATTGAAGATTTGGCCAAGAAGTACGAAGACCAGATGTGAGCGAACGGCGAATGGGGAGAGGCGAATAGTTTCGCGAACCCCCACTCGCCATTCGCCATTCGCCAGGAACCAAAGTCATGCGCCACGGCGTCGCCCAGAAGAAGCTGAACCGCACCGCCAGCCATCGCACCGCGATGTTCGCAAACATGGCGGCCGCGCTGATCAAGCATGAACAGATCGTCACCACGGTGCCGAAGGCCAAGGCGCTGCGGCCCGTCGTCGAGCGTCTGGTGACGCTGGCCAAGCGCGGCGATCTGGGGGCGCGACGCCTCGCGGCGCAGCGCCTGCGCGACGAGACGATGGCCAAGAAGCTCTTCGATACGCTGGGCCCGCGCTACAAGGATCGCGCCGGCGGCTATACCCGCGTGATCAAGGCCGGCTTCCGCCATGGCGACAACGCGCCGGTGGCGGTGATCGAGTTCGTCGATCGCGACGAAAGCGCCAAAGGTCAAGACAGCGGCCCCCGCCAGGAGCGCGCCGCCCAGGACGACTAGCGCCGTCCCCGTTGGGGCTGGGCGCTGCACGCGGACGTGTCGCAAGTTTAATCCGCCGCCGGCCCCGCGCCGGCGGTTTTCGTTTGACCCAATTGTTGCCTTAATTGATAACTATCCCGCGGCGACGATGAAACGTTGTCGCCGATGGCGAGGATTGATGGAATGCCGGATCTGAAGCGCATTCTCGCCACCTCCGCCAAGCCGGCGCGCCCGTCGGCGCCCGTGGCGGCCAATTGCGGCGCCACGCTCGCTATCGTGCGCGATCGCCGCGGCGCAATCGTTCCCATTCGCGTGAAGCGCACGTCGGACGGAGGCAATGCGTTGACGAGGCCCGCGCGCGTGCGCGAAAACCACGTCGGATCAAGGTTCTCAGCCGGGCTTGATGGTTTCGGTGGAGACGAAATGTCTGCGGCGTTCTTCATCGCGCCGCACCTTTTGAAGAAACATTAAAGGTTGCCCTCGCCGGTAAGGGACGCACCCCCGCCGGCGCACATGAACGGAGCAGATCATGAGAGCGAAGCGCGGCGCAAATCTGGATGCCGTCCTGTCGGCGTTGGCCGACGGCAATCGGCGCAAAGTGTTGGAGGTCCTGCGCAAGGGCTCCCGCCGCGCCGGCGAGCTGGCCGACGCGACCGCGCTCGCGCCCCCCGCGATGAGCCGGCATCTCAAGGCGCTGCGCGATGCAGGCCTCGTGGAAGAGACCCATCCCGAATTCGATGCGCGCGTGCGCATCTATACGCTGTCGGCCAAGCCGCTGGCGGATTTGAAGGCTTGGATCGAAGAATCTGAGAAATTCGCCGCCGCGCAAGCGGCGCCGTCGAAAGCCGCGCCATCGAAGGCGGCGGGTGCCAAGGTCGCCAAGAAGGGCCGCAAGAAGGCCGCCTGATCGGCGCGCTGCGGCCAGCCGGGGCTTGCGGCGTCGATTGTGCTAGACTAGCGCAATGTCTGATCTGTTCGAAGCGGCGGGCTTGAGCGGCGGCGCGCCGCACCCGCTGGCCGACCGTCTGCGCCCGCGCGTTCTGGCTGACGTGGTCGGGCAGGACCATCTCCTGGCGCCGGACAAGCCGCTGGGGCGAATGGTCCGCGCACGCCGTCTTGCATCGTTGATCCTGTGGGGGCCGCCGGGCGTCGGCAAGACCACGATCGCGCGTCTGCTCGCGGCGGAAACCGGCCTCGCCTTTCAGCAGATTTCAGCCGTCTTCTCTGGCGTCGCCGATCTGAAAAAGGCGTTCGAAACAGCCAAGGCCCGGCGCGCGAGCGGACAGGGCACGCTTCTGTTCGTGGACGAAATTCATCGCTTCAACCGCGCGCAGCAAGACGGCTTTCTGCCTTATGTCGAAGAGGGCGTCGTGACGCTCGTCGGCGCGACGACCGAGAATCCCTCCTTCGAGATCAATGGCGCGCTTCTGTCGCGCGCCCAAGTCCTGGTGCTCAAGCGCCTCGACGAGACGGCGATGGCGCAGCTTTTGACGCGCGCCGAAGCGCTGGAAGGCAAAGCGCTGCCGCTGTCCGATGAAGGCCGTGCGGCGCTGATGGCGATGGCCGACGGCGACGGGCGCTATCTGTTGACGCTGGCCGAGCAAATCTTCGCGCTCGATGACACAGCGCCGCTCGACGCAGCAGGCGTCGCCGCGCTCCTGCAGAAGCGTGCGCCAGCCTATGACAAAAGCCGCGAGGAGCATTACAATCTGATCTCCGCGCTGCACAAAAGCATTCGCGGCTCCGATCCCGATGCGGCGCTCTATTGGCTCGCCCGCATGATCGAGGGCGGGGAGGATCCGCTGTTCATCGCACGCCGCCTGGTGCGCGCCGCAGCCGAGGATGTCGGCCTGGCCGATCCGACAGCGCTGATGATCGCGATCGCAGCGAAGGACGCGGTCGATTTTTTAGGGCAGCCGGAGGCCGATCTGCATTTGGCGCAAGCGACGCTGCACCTCGCCACCGCGCCGAAATCCAACGCCGCCTATGTCGCCTGGAAGGCGGCGTGCGCGGCGGCGCGCGACGGCGGCTCGCCGGCGCCGCCGCTGCACAGCCGCAACGCGCCGACGCGCCTGATGGGCGCCTTGGGCTACGGCGAAGGCTATGTTTACGACCACGACGCCGAGGATGGTTTCGCCGGCTTGAACTATTTTCCCGATGAGATGGAGCGCCGCGTGTTTTATGCACCGAAGGGCGCCGGCCGCGAAGGCGCGATCAAGGAGCGCCTGGCGTTCTGGGCGCAGCGCCGCGCCCGCAAGACATGAACGCGCCGCGCGCGGCGCTGCTGCACCAGGACGCCGACATTCTCGTCTTCGACAAGCCTGCGGGCCTTGCCGTGCAGGGCGGCTCCGGCGTGGTTGAAAGCCTCGAAACGCAAGCGGCCGCGTACGCCAAAGCGAGCGGCAAGCCCCCGCGTCTCGTGCATCGTCTTGATCGGGACACGTCGGGCGTCATCATCCTGGCGCGGACCAAACCGGCGGCGGCGTTTCTGTCCGAGGCGTTCGCCGCGCGGCGCGTGGAAAAGATTTATCTCGCGATCGTGTGCGGGGCGCCCGATCCGGCGGAGGGGATGATCGCTGCGCCGCTGCTCAAGGAGGCGCGCCGCGGCGTCGACCTGATGCGCGTCGCCCGCCCGGATGAGACCGGCGCCCAGAGCGCCACCACGCGCTATGCGACGCTGGCGACCGCGGGGAGCGCGGCGCTGCTGCGCCTCACGCCCGAGACCGGACGGATGCACCAATTGCGCGCGCACCTCGCCCATCTCGGCGCTCCGATCGCGGGCGACGCCAAATATGGCGGCCTGGGCATGATCGGCGCGGTCGCGGCGCCACGGCTGATGCTGCATGCGCAGCGGCTGTCGGCGCCGCATCCGCGCGGGGGGACCGCCGCCTTCGCCGCACCGCCGCCGGCCGACTTCATCGCCATGTCGGCGGCCCTTGGCCTCCACGACCGCGACGCGCCGTGGGACGACCGCTAGGCCGCGCCCCGCGGCGCCACGCGCGAGACGGCGCGGGCGAAGCCGGCTAAAACGGCGACGCGATGGGACCTGACGCATCCGGGACGTTTTCATGAAAGCCGTTTTGACCGCCTTCGCCGCCGCCTTGGCCGTCGCCGCCTGCGCGACCGCGCCGCCGGTCTACGCCCCCGCCCAGCAGCCGGGCGCGCTGGGCTTCACCGAGCAGCGCATCGAAACCAATCGCTGGCGCGTGATCTATCGCGCCGGGGCCGGGGCGGACCCCGCAGTCGCCGCCGATTTCGCCCTCCTGCGCGCCGCCGACCTCACGATCCTCTCCGGCAATGATTGGTTCGTCGTCGATAGGCGTGATGTGGAGACCGAGCGCGGCAGCGCCGGGCCGCGGGTCAATGTCGGCGTTGGCGGTGGCGATTACGGCCGGCGCAGCGGCGTCGGTGTCGGAGTCGGCGTCGGCATTCCGCTTGGCCAGGGGCGCGCCGGACCGAGCACGACGGCGCTCGAGATCCGCATGGGCCGCGGCGCCAGGCCCGAGGGCCCCGACGCCTACGACGCCCGCGACGTTGCGCAAAACATCCGCGCGCGGCGCAATGCGCCGCCGGCGCCGGCCGCCGCGTGAGGCGGCCATGGTGACGATGGCGCTGGTGGCGCTCGGCGGCGCGCTGGGCGCGGTGCTGCGCTGGGGGGCAGGCCTGGGCGCGGCGCATGCCGGTTGGCCGGGCTGGAGCGCGACGCTGGCGGTCAATGCGCTGGGCGGTCTGGCGATCGGCGTGCTCGTGGCGCGCGTTCCAGACCCCGGTCACGCAGCACGCGCTTTTTTAGGCGTCGGCGTGCTGGGCGGCCTGACGACCTTCTCGACCTTCTCCGCGGAGACTGTGGCCATGCTGACGCGCCATGATTTTGCGCTCGCCGGCGCCTATGTCGTGGGTTCGCTGACGCTGGCCCTGGGGGCCTGCGCGCTCGGCGCGACGCTGGCGCGGGGCCTTGGGTGAGTGCAGTGGCGAGGGACGTTCAGACCATCACGATCGGCGAGGACGAAGGCGAGGCCAGGCTCGACCGCTGGCTGCGCCGGCGCGCGCCGCATCTGAGCCAGGGCCAGATCGAAAAGCTTATCCGCACCGGCCAGGTGCGCGTCGACGGCGCGCGCGCGAAGGCCGCCGACCGCGTCGGCCCGGGTCAAGCGGTGCGGCTGCCGCCGTTGCCGGACCCAGCCGATCGGCCCCCGCCCGGCGCGCTCTCGCCGAAGGACCAGGCCTTCATCCGCGCGCTCGTCATTTTCAAGGACGACGACGTGATCGTCCTGAACAAGCCGCATGGCCTGGCGACCCAGGGCGGCACGAAAACGCTGCGCCATGTGGATGGCCTGCTGGCCGGCCTCAAGTTCGACCGGGAGGACAAGCCGAAGCTGGTTCATCGGCTGGATCGCGACACCTCGGGCGTACTTGTGTTGGCGCGGCACGCGCGGGCGGCGTCGTTTCTTGGCGACGCCTTTCGCGATCGCGACACCGAGAAAATCTATTGGGCGATCGTGGCGGGCACGCCGAAGCCGGCGGCGGGAGAAGTGCGCGGCTGGATGCGCAAGGCGCCGGGCGCGCACGACAGCGACCGCGAAATGATGCAACGCTGCCTGCAGCAGGACGAAGGCGCCGTCCACGCCATCACGCAATATGAAGTGGTCGCCGACGCCGGCCATCGCGCCTCCTGGGTCGCGCTGCGTCCGGTGACAGGCCGCACGCATCAATTGCGCTTCCACATGGCCGAGCTTGGCCACGCCATCGTCGGCGACCCGAAATATGTCTGCGACCGGCCGACGCCCGGCGGCCTTGCCGACAAGCTGCATCTGCATGCGCGCGCCGTGCGCCTGCCGCACCCGAGCGGCGGCGTCTTCACCGCAACGGCTGATCTGTCGCCGCACATGGCGGAGAGCTTTTCCGCGCTCGGCTTCGATGCGCGCGACGTGAAGGATCCCTTCGCGCCGTTTCTTGCAAAGACGCCGAAGCGAGGATGACGCGTCTTGCTGTGTTCGATGTCGACGGCACGCTGGTCGACAGCCGCCGCTCCATCGCCGAGGCGATGGCGATGGCGTTTTCCGCGTTGAATCTGCCCGCGCCGGGTTATGATGAGACGCGCCGGATCGTCGGCTTGTCGCTTATTCCTGCGATTAAGGTGCTTGCGCCCGATCTGCCGGAAAGCCGCTACGGCGCGCTCGGCGAAGCCTACAAGGACGCTTTCATCGTCAATCGGGAAAATGGTTTGAGCGAACCGCTCTATGACGGCGCGCGCGAGATCGTGCAGGCCTTGAAGGACGAGGGGTGGCGCTTGGGCATAGCCACCGGCAAGGCGCGCCGCGGCGTCGACAAGTTTCTCGACACGCATGCCATGCGCGACCTGTTCGAATGCGCCTTCTGCGCCGATGACGGGCCGGGCAAGCCGCACCCGCACATGCTGCAGCTCAATATGCGCGCGCTCGATATGGCGGAAGCGCATACGGTGATGATCGGCGACACCAGTTTCGATATGGAGATGGCGCGCGCGGCGCAGGCTTATGCCCAGGGCGTGTCGTGGGGTTTCCATACGGTGGAGGAGATCGCCGCCGGCGGCGCGCATGAGGTGGCGCATGATTTCGCCGCGCTGAAGGCGGCGCTCGATGCGTTCCGCCGGCGCGAGGCGGCGCCGTGAGCGGCCTGAGACGTTTCTATGAATCCGCAAGCGTGCAGCCGCAGGACGGGGGCTTTGCGGTGTACCTCGACGCGAGGCGGCTTAAGACGCCCGCGCAAAGCCCCGCGCTTGCGCCGACGCGCGCGCTCGCGGACGCCTGCGCTGCGGAATGGGCCGCGCAAGGCGCAGCGATCGACACCCAGACCATGCCGCTGACGCGCCTGTGGTTCACCGCGCTCGACCGCACGGATGGCCGGACCGCCGATATCGTTGCGGAAATCTGCAAATATGGCGAGACGGACCTGCTGTGCCACCGCGCCGAGCGGCCCGAGATCCTCGCCGCGCGCCAGGACGCTCTCTGGTCGCCCTGGATATCGTGGTCGCGCGCGGCGCTCGGTTTTGCGCCTACGGTCACGACGGTTCTCACGCCCGCGCCGCTCCATCGCGAGGGGATCGCCGCGCTGGCCGCCCGCGCGAACACGCTCGATGCGTTTCGTCTGACCGCGCTCGCTCACGGCGTAGCGGTCACCGGCTCGGCCATCCTGGGCTTTGCGCTGCTTGACGCTGCGATAGACCCGCAAACGGCCTTCGAGGCCGCAGCCCTCGACAATCTCTTCTCGATAGAAACTTGGGGCGAGGACGGCGAAGCGCGCGCCCGTTTGGACCGCCAGGCCAAGGACATTGCAGACCTGGCGCGCTTCGTGTCGGCCCTGGCGTGACTGCTTGCGCGGACAGTCGTTGTCTTGCTACCGACGAAAGGGGCGATCGATTAATGGCTTGGCCGGGGACCAAACAGATGCGACACGCGCGCAAAACCGCTCCGCGGCTGGCGCAATTCTCGAGCATTTCGGGCGTCATCGCCTGTATGGTCGCTTCGACCGCCACCGTTGCGTGCGCGCAACCCGTCCTTCGGGCTGAAAACTATATGGTCGGAGCTAATCAATGGACTTCGCCGGATGGGTCCTACACTGTCGAGTTGTCTCGTGTGGGCTGGGTAACAGTCGATATTGATAACGAAAGTAGAGAAGTTTTGGCCCGCTTTGAGCCCAGCGATGCGCAATCTAGGGACCATCTTGCGCTATGTGACGTTCACGGACAACGTGAAATGGCTTTTGGTGGCGATCAGGAGCGTCTCAATCGCGCAATGTCGCGCTTTAGTTTTGATGCGCTTGCAGCGCCGGGCACAGAATTGGTTACTACGCATCGAGAAATGTCCAGCGTGGTCATAGCGCAAACAACGTTTAGGGCGGAAGGCCTGTGGATGAGGTACATCGCGTTCTCGCTCCCAACCGACGGAGGAGCGATATTGCATATAATCAATTGCGCACTGGGCGGCGCTCCCGAGCAATCGTCAATTCGAGAGGTTGAGGCGATTGTGGACTCCATCCTGTTTGCTAGTGGGAACACACAATGAAGGACATCATCGAAGCCCTGGAAGCCAAGCGTGAAGCGGCCCGGCAGGGCGGCGGGCAAAGACGCCTCGATGCGCAGCACGCCAAGGGCAAGCTCACCGCGCGCGAGCGCATCGAGCTGTTGATGGACGAGGGCTCGTTCGAGGAGTTCGACATGTTCGTCGAACACCGCGGCCACGAATTCGGCATGGCCGAGCAGAAGATTCCCGGCGACGGCGTCGTCACGGGCTGGGGCACGGTCAATGGCCGGCTGGTCTACGTGTTCTCGAAAGATTTCACGGTGTTCGGCGGCTCGCTGTCGATGGCGCACGCCGAGAAGATCGTCAAAGTGCAGGACATGGCGATCCAGAACGGCGCGCCGTGCATCGGCATCTTCGACGCCGGCGGCGCGCGCATTCAAGAGGGCGTGGATTCGCTGGCCGGCTACGCCGACATCTTCATGCGCAATATTCTGGGCTCGGGCGTGATCCCGCAGATCAGCGTGATCATGGGGCCGTGCGCGGGCGGCGACGTCTACTCGCCGGCGATGACCGACTTCATCTTCATGGTGAAGGACACCTCCTACATGTACGTCACCGGCCCGGACGTGGTGAAG
This sequence comes from Hyphomonadaceae bacterium, assembly GCA_033764725.1. Taxonomy (GTDB): domain Bacteria; phylum Pseudomonadota; class Alphaproteobacteria; order Caulobacterales; family Aquidulcibacteraceae; genus RI-43. The sequence goes on along the minus strand of JANRIR010000017.1, from coordinate 34,610 downwards.
ACGGTGACGAACGAGACCGTCACGCACGAGGAATTGGGCGGCGCGCGCGTACATGCGGCGAAGTCCGGCGTGGTGGACGGCGCGTTCGAAAACGATTTCGAGGCGCTGGCGCAAATCCGCCGCCTGATCGATTTCCTGCCGGGCTCCAATCGCGAGAAGCCGCCGACGCGGCCGAGCTATGACGATCCGATGCGCGAGGACCCGAGCCTCGATCGCCTGATCCCCGACAATCCGAACAAGCCCTATGACATGCTCGAACTCATTGAGAAGGTCGCCGACGAGGGTGATTTTTTCGAGATCGGCAAGGAGTTCGGCAAGAACATCATCACCGGCTTCGGCCGCATCGACGGGGCGCCGGTGGGCATCGTCGCCAACCAGCCGATGAGCCTGGCTGGCGTGCTCGACATTGATGCGTCGCGGAAAGCCGCGCGGTTCGTGCGCTTCTGCGATGCGTTCAATATTCCCATCGTCACGTTCGTCGATGTGCCGGGCTTCCTGCCGGGCACGCGCCAGGAATATGGCGGGCTGATCAAGCACGGCGCCAAGCTGCTCTTCGCGTTCGGCGAGGCGACGGTGCCGAAGGTCACCGTCATCACGCGCAAGGCCTATGGCGGCGCCTACGACGTGATGAGCTCGAAGCATTTGCGCGGCGACATCAATTACGCCTGGCCGTCCGCCGAGATCGCGGTGATGGGCGCCAAGGGCGCGGTGGAGATCATCTTTCGCGCCGACATCGGCGATCCCGAAAAGATCGCCGCGCGCACCAAGGAATATCAGGACCGGTTCGCCAATCCGTTCGTCGCCGCCTCACGCGGCTATATCGACGACGTGATCATGCCGCGCGAAACGCGCCGGCGGGTGGTGCGCGCGCTCAAGGCGCTCAAATCCAAGAAGCTCGAAAACCCCTGGAAGAAGCACGACAACATTCCGCTGTAGGCGCCGGTCAGGCCGCCGCACGCATCCGCGGCGTCGGCGCATAGGCCTTCAACAGGCGTTCCATCGCGCGGTGCGCGTGCACGGTGAGCGCCGCATCGCTCAGGCGCTCGCCGACGCCGAGCAGTGCGTCGTTGTGAATGTTGCCGCGCAGCAGGCCGATGAAATCGTTGCCGAAGGCCGCCGGATCGTCGATCTCGACATCGCCGTGTGCGGCCAGCGCCTCGGCGAGCTTCACCACGATCGCCGCACTTGTCTGGCAGCTGACCTCATCGAACACCTTCGCGACGTCGCGCTGGCGCCCGGCGGCGCCGATCACCATGCGCTGCACGTCGATCGATTCCGGCTGCATCATCTTGATGAGGCATGCCGCCGCGTAGGCCTTGAGCTGGGCGGCGGGGTCGGCGGTCCAGTCGGGCGACCACGCGTCGGGATCAAGCGCGCTCTGGCGCGAGCCCCAGGCGAGCAGGGCGTAGAACAGGCCCTCCTTGGAGTCGAAGCGGGCGTAGAGGGTCTCCTTGGAAACCTTCGCGCGGGTGGCGATCTCCAGCATCGTGGCGCCCTCGATGCCCTTTTCGGCGAACACGTCGAACGCGGCGCTGAGGATTTCCTCATTGCGCGGATCGTTGAGCGGGGCGAGCCAAGCGGGACGATCCGTGAGCATGGACATGGGGGCGCTCCTGATGGGCGTACCCCAAGGTACGCCAGTACCCTTGAGTACGCCCCTTTTTGCGTACTGGCAAGTACGGGGCGCGGCCTTGCCGTCAGCGCCGGGATCGACTATCAGCCGCGCTTTCCCGCGCCGGGCGTCCGGCGGCGGGCCAGGAGCATTTCGGCCATGGCCGTCCCCAAGAGAAAAACCTCCCCGTCGCGTCGCGGGATGCGCCGGGCGCACGATGCGCTGAAGGCCAACGCCTATATCGAAGACGCGCAGTCCGGCGAATTGCGCCGCCCCCACCATCTCGATCTGAAGACCGGGATGTATCGCGGCAAGCAGATCCTTAAGCCCAAGGAAGAGTAGCCCCGCTGCGTCTTCGCCTATAGCCTGCCGCGAAACGGGAGGCCGATATGGCGGACGGCGGACAGGTTCCTTTCCATCTGCGCGGCAATTACGCGCCGATCGATGACGAGCTGACGCTCATCGATCTTCCGGTCGTCGGCGCGCTTCCGTCGGCCTTGTCCGGCGTCTACATGCGCAATGGGCCGAACCCGAAACATGGCGCGACGGCGCACTGGTTTTTCGGCGACGGCATGCTGCACGGCCTGCGTCTCGAGAACGGGCGCGCCGCCTGGTACCGCAATCGCTGGGTGCGCACCGCCTGTTTCGACGGCCAGGCGCGGCTCGATCCTGCAAGCTTCGGTGACCGCCGCGTGACCGCTGCGAACACCCATGTCGTGCGCCACGCAGGCCGGCTGTTCGCGCTGGAGGAGGGCGCCTTTCCCTTCGAGATCGACGCCGAGATGCAGTCGGTCGGTCCGTACGATTTTTCCGGCGCGCTGCAGACTGCGTTCACCGCGCATCCGAAAATCTGCCCTGAGACGGGCGAGATGCATGCCTTCGGCTACGCCTTCATGCCGCCCTGGCTGACCTATCACCAGATTGGCGCCGACGGCCGGTTGCAGCGGTCGATCGAGATCCCCGTGAAGGGGCCAACGATGATCCACGATTTCGGCATGACGCGGACGCACATCGTGTTCATGGATCTGCCGATCGTGTTCGATCTGAACCTTGCGATGCGCGGAAAAAACCCGTTCCGGTGGAGCGACGAGTACGGTGCGCGCCTCGGCATCATGCCGCGCGGCGGCGATGCGGCGGACGTGCGTTGGATCGAGATCGAGCCCTGTTACGTGTTCCATCCGGCGAACGCGTACGATGACGGCGATGCGATCGTCATGGAGGTCTGTCGTTTTCCCAGCATGTGGCGCGGGCAGGCGACGACGTTCGATTCCGCCTCGTTCCTGCACCAGTGGCGCATCGACCTGAACACCATGCGTGTGGAGGAGCGGCCGATCGACGAAATGGTCAGCGAGTTTCCGCGCATCGACGATCGGCGCGCGGGCCTGCGCAATCGCTATGTCTATTCAGCGGGCGCTGCGCCGCGGCCAGGGGCGGTGGAGTTCGACCATGTGTTGAAGTTCGATCGCCAGACCGGCACGCGCACGCATGCTGCGTTCGCCAACGCCGCCTTGTCCGAGTTCACGTTTGCGCCCGGCGGACCAGGCGAGGATGAGGGCTGGCTGATGGGCTTCGCGTTCGACAAGTCGCGCGGATCGAGCGATTTTGTGGTGCTGGATGCGCAGACGATGCGCGAAACCGCGCGCATCGCGCTGCCGCGGCGCGTGCCGCACGGCTTTCACGGCAATTGGTTCGCCGACGCGTAGCCGGGTCAATTTCCCTTCGGCCCGCCCATGCGCAGGAATGCGGGCGTATCGTCGCCGAAACCGAACACCTCGTTGCTGCGCGGTTCCACACGCGGCGGGCGCTTTTCAGGCGCACGGGCGCGGGGCGCTGCGTCGTCGCGTTGGCGGGGCGCTGCGTCCTCACGGCGGCGCGGCGCTGGCTCGCTGCGCTCGACGGGCTTGAACGGCTCGGTGCTGGCTTCCGGGCGCTGTTCGTCGCGCTTCTGGAAGCGCTCCTTGCGTTTGCGGTGCGCGTCGCTGCGTTGACGCTTCAACTCCTCCGCGCGCCGCCCGCGCCCGCCTGAATCGCGCGGGTCGCCCAGCGCTTCGGTGGGCAGATCGGCGAATTCGGCCGCTTCGATTTTCGAGCCGATCAGCTTCTCGATCGCCTCGATGCTCTTGGAATCGCCGCCGCCGACGAGCGTGAAACTCTCGCCCGAGCGGCCGGCGCGGCCGGTGCGCCCGATGCGGTGGACGTAATCCTCCGCGTGTCGGGGCGGCTCGTAATTGAACACGTGGCCAACGGCGGGAATGTCGAGGCCGCGCGCCGCCACATCGCTGGCGACCAAAAGCGTGAGATCGCCGGACTTGAACCGGTCGAGCGTCTTCATGCGCAGCGACTGGTCGAGATCGCCATGAATGGGCGCCGCATTGAAGCCGTGGCGCGCGAGCGACTTGGCGACGACATCGACGTCGGTTTTGCGATTGCAGAAGATGATGCCGTTCTTGATCTCGCCGCAGCCGCGCAGCACCGCGCGCAAGGCGGCCCGCCGCGTGCGCGGATCGCCGGAGGGCAGGCGCACGACGCGCTGCTGGATCGTCGCCGCCGCCGTCGCCGGCTTGGCGACCTCGATGCGCTTCGGATTTTGCAGAAACGCTTCCGTCAGCTTGGTGATCTCGGGCGGCATCGTGGCCGAGAAGAACAAGGTCTGGCGTGTGAAGGGCGTCATCTTGAAGATGCGCTCGATGTCGGGGATGAAGCCCATGTCGAGCATCCGGTCGGCCTCGTCGACCACCATGACTTGCACGCCCGACAGCAACAATTTCCCGCGTTCGAAATGATCGAGCAGGCGCCCGGGTGTCGCGATCAGCACGTCGACGCCCTGGCTCAACAGCGCGTCCTGATCGCCGAACGATACGCCGCCAATCAGCAGGGCTTTCGTGAGGCGATGATACTTTCCGTACTTGTCGAAACTCTCGGCCACCTGGGCGGCCAGTTCTCGCGTCGGCTCCAGGATCAGCGTGCGCGGCATGCGCGCTTTGGCGCGGCCGCGCGAGAGAATCTCGATCATCGGCAGGGTGAACGAGGCGGTCTTGCCGGTGCCGGTCTGGGCGATGCCCAGAACGTCGCGGCCCTGCAGGACGATGGGGATCGCCTGTTCCTGGATGGGCGTGGGCGTTGTGTAGCCGCTGTCGCGGATGGCCTGCAAAAGTTCGGCGCTGAGGCCAAGATCGTCAAAGCCGGTAGGGGCTTGCGCAGAAGGGGCGTCCTGGGACGCGTCGTCGATCGTCATGGATACTCGCTGTCGCGCCTGCGAAAAGCAAAGGGCAGGTCGCTGGGGTGGGCGCCTTTGGCCGGCGTCGTCTCCGGTGAGACGGGGGCGAAGGGCAGGGGCGTACGCCCTTGCGGCGCACAATGAACGCTCTGGGAGGTGGCGCAAGTCTTAGCAAAAGTCAATGCTGAGCGCCGGCGGCGCCCGCCATGCGGATCCGCCAAGGAGGCGCCTCATGCGAAAATTGCTTGTCGCCGCGATCGTGGCGGGGTGTGCGGCCGCTGTCCTGCAGCTGGCCGCAGCGCCAATGTCCGAGGCGCAAACCCCCGCCCAGCAGGCCGCACCAGCCGGCGCACAGGCCGCGATCGGGGCCTGGGCGCGCGCACGCCACGGCGATCTCGTATTCGACCCGATCGAAATCTTCTACGGCGATTTCACCGGCGACGGCGCAGCCGACGCAATGGCCTGGATTTACTTTTCCAGCGGCGGAAACTCCGCGTCGCTTGATGTCGCGCTGTTTCGCAATGTCGGCGGCAGGATGACGTATCTGCGCAGCGAAGACGCTGTCTATGGCGAGACGCCGCGCAATGTCCGTTTCGCGCCAGGCCGCATCACCTTGACCACGACGATGCCGCGCCCCGGCGATCCGCGTTGCTGCCCGACCGGGTCGCAGTCCTGGACGATCACTGTGCGCTAAACGTCGACCTCGTCGACGAACCGCGCATTGGCCTGGATGTAGTTGAAGCGCAGCTCGGCCTTCTTGCCCATCAGCGTTTCAACCAGGCCCTCGAACTCCGGCAGGCCGCTTTCGTCCAGCACGACGCGGGCCAAGGTCCGCGTCTTCGGATCCATCGTGGTTTCCTTGAGCTGCGCCGGCATCATTTCGCCGAGACCTTTGAAACGCCCGATCTCGGCGTTGCGCCCCTTGAACGTAGTGGCAAGCAATTCGTCGCGATGACGTTCGTCGCGCGCGTACGCCGAGAGTTTGCCCGCCGTGATCCGGTAAAGCGGCGGCATCGCCAGATAGAGCCGGCCGGCGCGGATGATCTCCGGCATCTGCTTGTGGAAGAACGTGATCAGCAGCGAGGCGATGTGCGCGCCGTCGACGTCGGCGTCGGTCATGATGATCACGCGCTCATAGCGCAGGTCTGCGAGATTGAACTTCCGCCCGGGCTGCACGCCGAGCGCCAGCGCGAGATCGCTCAATTCCTGGTTCGCGGTCGTCTTGTCGGCGCCGGCGCTGGCCACGTTGAGAATCTTGCCGCGCAGCGGAAGGATCGCCTGGGTGGCGCGATCGCGCGCCTGCTTGGCCGAGCCGCCGGCGCTGTCGCCCTCGACGATGAATATTTCCGAGTTCTCCGAACTGGCGTTCGAGCAATCCGCCAGCTTGCCGGGCAGCCGCAATTTGCGCGTGGCGCTTTGCCGGCTGACTTCCTTCTCCTTGCGCTTGCGGACGCGATCTTCCGCCTGGGCGATCACCCAATCGAGCAGGCGATCGGCTTCGGAGGGCGAGGCGGCGAGCCAATGGTCGAAGGGATCGCGCACCGCGCTTTCCACGATGCGCGCTGCTTCGGTGGAGACGAGGCGGCCTTTGGTCTGGCCTTCGAATTGCGGATCGCGAATGAACACCGACACCAGCGCCGCCGCCGTGCCCATCACGTCATCGGGCGTGACGATGGCGGCGCGCTTGTTGCCGCGCACGTCTGCATAGGCCTTGAGCCCCCGCGCGATCGCGGCGCGGAAACCGTGCTCGTGAAAGCCGCCGTCGGCGGTCGGGATCGTGTTGCAATAGGAGCGGGTGAACCCGTCGGCTTCGCCGAAGCCGTCGGTGATCCAGGCGATCGCCCATTCGACGCGACCATGGCCGGATTGCCGATCAACCTTGCCCGAGAACGGTTCGGCGACGACCGCCTTCTTGTCCTTGATGAGTTCGGCGAGGAAATCCTTCAACCCGTTGGGAAAGTGGAAGCTCGCCTCGCGCGGCGTCGCATCGCCGTCCTTCAGCCGCTCGGCTGCGCAACGCCAGCGGATTTCGACGCCGCGATGCAGATACGCCTTCGAGCGCGCCATCTGGAACAGCCGCGCCGGCTTGAACGCCGCGTTCGGGCCGAAGATCTGCGGATCGGGATGAAAGCGCACGCTGGTGCCGCGCCTGTTGTGCGCTGCGCCGATCTGCTTGAGCGGGCCCAGGGGGGCGCCGCGCGCATAATGCTGGGCGAACAGCTTGCGATCGCGTGCGACTTCGACCTCGAGCTTGTCGGACAAGGCGTTGACCACCGAGACGCCCACGCCATGCAGGCCGCCTGACGTTTCATACGCCTTGTCGGAGAATTTTCCGCCCGCGTGAAGCGTCGTCAGGATCACTTCGAGCGCGGACTTCTTGGGAAACTTCGGATGCGGATCGACCGGGATGCCGCGGCCGTTGTCGGTGACCTGCAGCGTGCCGTCGGCGAAATACTCCACCTCGATCCGGTCGGCGTGGCCGGCGACGGCCTCGTCCATGGAATTGTCGAGCACTTCGGCGAACAGGTGGTGCAGCGCGCGCTCGTCGGTGCCGCCGATATACATCCCAGGCCGGCGGCGCACCGGCTCAAGGCCCTCGAGAACCTCGATGTCCTTGGCCGAATAGCTGTCGCCCTTGGCGCCGGCGCCGCCGAACAGGTCAGCGTCCCAGAGCGCCGATGACGAACCGGCGGATTGCGCTTTCTGCGATTTGGCCATGGCCTGCCTTAATGGTGTTTGGCCTGCTACCGCAAGCGAGTCGGCTGAAGCGCGAGTTAACCGGGCTGGCCTGCGCCCGCGCCCATGGCGGAACCGGGCCTTGCCTTAAGCCCGCGAAGCGGCGCATTTAGATTATCTCTATTGAACCAGTCGAGGTGGTGGTCTCACCTCCGCCCCATCAAAGCCATGCGGGACAGCCGCGGGCGCGGCCGCACGCGGTAGACGGGGTTTCACGATGATGCTGAAGACATTCGCCGCCCTTGGGGCGAGTTGGCTGACGCTCGCCGGCGCTGCGGCGGCGCAGGAGGCGGGCGGCGGCGACTTGCAGGCGGCGTCGTCCGGGCGCGGCGATGTGGACATCGTCGTCACCGCCCGCCGCACCAGCGAAAACCTCCAGGACGTGCCGATTCCGGTCTCGGTGATCGGCGGCGCGTTCCTCGCCGACAGCGGCGCGGGTAACGTCTTGAAGCTCGAGGAATTCGTCCCCTCGGTTCAGATCTTCTCCTCTAACCCGCGCAACACAGCGCTCAATATCCGCGGCCTGGGGACCACCTTCGGGCTCACCAATGACGGCGTCGAGGTGGGCGTCGGGCTTTATGTCGACGGCGTGTTCTGGGCCCGGCCGGCGCAGGCTGCGCTCGATTTCATCGACGTGGATCAGGTCGAGGTGTTGCGCGGGCCGCAAGGCACGCTTTACGGCAAGAACACGACGGCAGGCGCGATCAACGTCACGACGCGTCGGCCCAGCTTCACGCCGGAAACCAATGTCGAACTCACCTTCGGCGATTACGGCTACATCACAGCAAAAGGCTCCATCACAGGGCCGATCTGGGGCGACGTCGTGGCGGGACGCTTGTCCTTTTCAGGCACGCAGCGCGACGGGTTTCTCACCAATGTGAGCCGCAACAATGGCGGCGACGACCTGAACGACGCCAACAATCTGGGCCTGCGCGGCCAGCTTCTGTTCGAGCTGAGCGACACTCTCGAAGTGCTCGCCGCCGTCGATCACACGCGCCAACGGCCAGAAGGCTACGCTCAGGTTCCAGTGCGCGTGGCGCCGACCTATCGCACGGCGAACCGGCAATTCTTCGGTCTGATCGAGTCGCTGAACGCCACAACGCCCGGCCTCAACTACACCTTGCCGACCGCGATCACGTCGCAACGCACCGTCACGAATCCAACGGTCAACGGCATTCCCACAGGACCGAACGGCATCTACGCCGAGTTCGATGCTTTTGCGCGCGTCAGCGACGCCGATGTGCCGCACCGGTCCTATCAGGACATCAATGGCCAATCGATCACGGTGAACTGGGACGTCGGGCCGGGCACGTTCACGGCGATCACCGCGCACCGGCACTGGGAATGGTATCCCTCGAACGATCGCGATTTTCTTGGCCTTTTGATCACCACGCAATCCGCCAACCGCTCGAGCCAGGACCAGTGGACGCAAGAAATCCGCTATGCGGGCGATTTCTCCGATACGTTGAGCTTCGTCTTGGGCGCCTTCTATTTCCAGCAGGAAATCAGAACGGTGAACACGCAATCGCAGGGCGCGGCGGCGTCACGCTGGCTGATCGATCCGCGCGCCTCGAACGTGTATCGCGGCTCGGACGGCACGACCCTCGCCGGCAACGTGGCCGCGTTCATTCCTGAATTGCTCGACGGCTTGACGCAGATCCAATACGTCAACACTGAAACCACGAGCGCTGCGCTGTTCGGCCAGCTCGAATGGTCTGTCACGGACCGGCTGCGCGTCATTCCGGGCCTTCGCTTCAACTATGATGAGAAATCGACCGATTACGACTCGCCCGTGACCGGCGGTCTCAACCCCGCGACGCGGCCAGATCTCGGCGCCGGCGCCATCCGCGCAGCGCAAAACTCCATCCTCTCGCGCCAGACCTACAGCGCGCAAACCGACGACACCAACACGTCTGGGCAGTTGACCGTCGCCTACGAATTCAACGAGGCGGTGAACGGCTACGCGACCTACGCGACGAGCTTCAAATCCTTCGGGCTGAACGTGGCTGGCGTTCCGGCCAATACGCCAGTCGTGGTCGAGCCGGAAAGCGTCACGCATTACGAGATCGGTCTGAAGACGCAGCCCTTCCGCGGCGCCACGCTCAATGTCACGGCCTACAACACCGATATCGACGATTATCAAACCGTCGTTGTCGCCAATGTCGTCGGCACGCTGCGGGGTTATCTGGCGAACGCCGAGCAGGTGCGTGTGCGCGGCGTCGAGATCGACGCTTCAGCGCGGCTCAGCGATGCGTTCTCCGTGTACGGCGCGCTCGCCTACACCGACGCGACTTATGTCAGCTTCCCCAACTCGCCGTTGCCGATCGAGCAGACCGGAAGGCCCATTCCCAATCCCAGCTACAATCCAAGCCTGCCGACGAGCACGAGCAATCCTTTGACCATCACGGCGCCGTTCGTCGACGTCTCCGGCGAGCGCCTGCCGGGCGTGTCGGAATGGTCGGCGACGCTCGGCGGCGAATACACGCTGCCCGGCGCGTTTCTGGGCCGCGACGGCGATTATTTCGCCGCGGTCGACGCGAGCTGGCGCTCGGACTTTTCGTCCGATCCTGCGGGATCTCAATACATGGAGATCGACGGCTACGCGCTGGTGAATGCGCGGGTCGGTTTTCGCGGCGGCGACGGCTGGGATGTATATCTGTGGAGCCGCAACATCACGGACGAGGAGTATTACGAAATCCTCGCCGCGCAATCGGGGGGCTCCGGCCTGATCGTCGGCACGCTCGGCGATCCGCGCACCTTCGGCGTGACGCTGCGCGGGACGTTCTGAGCTGAGGCGATTAAAACGGCAGGAACCCGCGCCGCCCGTCGTCGCACGCGTCGAGCTGACGCGCATAAGCGTCGGCGCGGGACTGCACACGACGCGCAACGTCGCGAAGCCAGCGTTTGTCGCGCCAGGTCCCGCGCCGATAGCCGCCATGGCCTTCGTGATAGGCGAGGTAATGCGCTTCGGCGTCGCGATAGGCGAGGCCGAGTTCGTCGTGCGATAGCCGCGCATACCAGGCGATGAAATCCGCGGCGTCGGCGAACTCGTCCCGATCCACGCCGGAATCGCCGCGCGCGCGCGCGTATCGCGCCCAGGTGTCGTTGGTGGCCTGCGCGTAGCCGAACGCGGAAGAGGGACGCCGCCCCGGAATGAACAGGAAGCCGCCACGCCGGGCCGGTCGCGCATCGTGATCGAAACCGGATTCCTGGTTCATGATGGCGAGGATGAGCTGCGGCGGCGCGCCCCAGCGATCCTGCGCGCGCAGCGTCGCGCGCCGCCAGGCGGGATGCTGGTCGAACATCGCGCAGGCGTCGTGCGGCGCGCTTGGCGGCGCTGGCGATGCGCAGGCTGATAACGCGACGGGCGCGGCGAGAGCGATGAGCAGAAACCGCATCGCGCCATCGTCTGCCAGCGCGGTTAAGCGGCCGTTAGCGCTGGAGCGCACGAAAAAGGGCCGGCGCGTCGCCGCGCCGGCCCCGCTGTTCGTTGGCGCCGATCGGCGATCAGGCCTTGTAATACATGTCGAACTCGACCGGGTGCGGGTGCGTGTTGAAGCGGTCGAGCTCTTCCTTCTTGAGGTCCATGTAGGCGTCGATGAAGTCGTCCGTCATCACGCCGCCCTTCTTCAGGAAGGCGCGATCGGCGTCGAGCGCATCGAGCGCCTGGCCGAGCGAGGAGCACACGGTCGGCACGTCCTTCAGCTCTTCCGGCGGCAGATCGTAGAGGTTCTTGTCCAGCGGATCGCCGGGATGGATCTTGTTTTCGATGCCGTCGAGGCCGGCCATCAGCAGCGCGGTGTAGGTCAGGTACATGTTGCCCGCAGGATCGGGGAAACGCACCTCGACGCGCTTGGCCTTCGGCCCGGTGCCATGCGGAATGCGGCACGACGCGGAGCGGTTGCGCGCCGAATAGGCGAGCAGAACCGGCGCTTCGTAACCCGGCACCAGGCGCTTGTAGGAATTCGTCGTCGAGTTGGCGAACGCGTTGATCGCGCGCGCGTGCTTGATGATGCCGCCGATATAGTGGAGGCAGGTTTCGGACAGCTCGGCGTAGCGATCGCCGGCGAACGTGTTCTGGCCGCCTTTCCAGATCGACTGGTGCACGTGCATCCCTGAGCCGTTGTCCTTGAAATAGGGCTTCGGCATGAACGTCGCCGATTTGCCGTATGACGCGGCGACGTTGTGGATGATGTATTTGTAGAGGTTCATGTTGTCCGCCATGCGGACAAGCGTGTTGAACTTCAGGCCGAGCTCATGCTGGGCGGGCGCGACTTCGTGGTGGTGCTTTTCCGGCTCCATCCCGATTTCGCCCATCACCTGCAGCATCTCGCCGCGCAAATCCTGTCCGGAATCGATCGGCGGCACGGGGAAGTAGCCGCCCTTCGGGCCCGGCCGGTGGCCCATATTGCCGCCTTCGTAGGATTTGCCGGTATTGAACGGCAATTCGGTGGAATCGAACGAATAGCCGGTGTTGTGCGGGTCGGTGGACCAGCGCACGTCGTCAAAGATGAAGAACTCGGCCTCAGGGCCGAAATAGGCGACGTCGCCGGCGCCCGACGATTTCACATACGCCTCGGCCTTTTTCGCAATGCCGCGCGGACAGCGATTATACGGCGCGAGCGTCCCCGGCTCGAGGATGTCGCAGAACAGCGCCAGCGTGGTCTGCTGGAAGAAGGGATCGATGTGGGCGCCGGCCGGATCGGGGCGCATCACCATGTCGCTCTCGTTGATCGCTTTCCATCCCGCGATCGACGAGCCGTCGAACATCGTGCCTTCTGTGAACATCTCGGGCCCGAACATCGAGACGTCGAACGTCACATGCTGCATCTTCCCGCGCATGTCGTTGAAGCGCAGGTCGACGTACTGGACCTCGCGCTCCTTGATCATTTTCATCACTTCATCGGACATCGTTCAGCTCCCCTTGAGAGATTGGCGAAAAGAGAATGCGCCGGCTGCTACGCTGCGTGCGGCTGACGCGCAAAACCCGCGGCCGGCCGAGGCCGACGCGCGGGCGCGCAGCGCAGCGTCGAACGTCGGCGTCACACGGCTTGCGGGCCGGACTCGCCGGTGCGGATGCGGATGGCGTTGAGCACGTCGGTGACGAAGATTTTCCCGTCGCCGATCTTGCCTGTTTTCGCGGCTTTCTGGATCGCCTCGAGCGCCGGTTCGAGCTGGGCGTCATCGACCACGACTTCGATTTTCAGCTTGGGCAGAAAGTCGACCACGTATTCGGCGCCGCGATAGAGCTCGGTGTGGCCCTTCTGGCGCCCGAAGCCCTTCGCTTCCGTGACCGTCATGCCCTGCAGTCCGACCTCGTGGAGAGCCTCCTTCACATCGTCCAGCTTGAACGGCTTGATGATGGCTTCGATCTTTTTCATGCGGACGACCTTTCACGCGATGTTCCGCTGCGCGCGCTTAAGCGTAGGCGGTTTGCGATAAGCCGGCATCGGCCCGCGCGGCGCCCTCGTCAAGCGAAACCGTGCGCGGCTTTCGCGGCGCTGGTTGCACCGCGACGGCCGGCGCCTAAAACGCGGGCGGCGGCGCTCGTTTCGAATGCATCAGCCCGCTTCGCCGCGTGCGGCGGCGACGGCGGCGGTGACGGCGCGCCGCCAGGCGGCTTCCGGAACGGCGAGGTCTGCGGGTTCCCCGTCGGCGGCCGCGTCGCACAACCGCTCGACCGCCAAAAGTGCGGCGAGCAGATCGGCCCGGGAGCGCCCGGCGTTGCGCGGCAGACCGGCGAGCGCGGCGATCTGGCGGCTACGGCTATCGGCGCGCGCCTGGCGCACCCGGTCGTCGTCGACGGCGAGAAGTCGCAACGAGCGTCGGAACACCGCCCAGTCGCGATGAAAGGCGAGTAGCGCGCCGGCGGCGGCTGCGGCGCGATTCTCCGCGGCCGACGCCGCGCGGCGCACGGCCTCGGATTCTGCAGCGCTCCACCGCGCATAGACCGCGATGAACGCGGCGAGCTTGTCGGGAAAGTGCCGATAAAACGTCTGCGGCGCAAAGCCCGCGCGGCGCGCGATCCGGTTGGTGTCGGTGGCGAAATAGCCGTGCGCCTGAAATTCCGCCGCCGCCGCATCAAGCAGACGATCCGGGGTGGCGCGTTCGGCGGCCGGGCTTGAAGGGCGCTTGCGTGTGCGTGTCACGGGTGATGCTAGTATCACAAGCTGCGGCGCTTCGCCTGCGGCCTTTTTTCAGGCCCTGAAGTGATACAGATATCACAAAGCCTTGTTTCGCCGCCCGGCCGGCGCCATCCCGTTGCGGTCTCGCGCGGGGGCGCGGGGACGCCGGTCTTGTGTCTGCACGCGGTGGGCCATGACGGGGCGGATTTCGCCCCGCTGACGCACGCTTGCGGCGATCGTTTCGAATTCATCGCGCCGGATTGGCCAGGACACGGCGCATCGCCCGGCGACGGCGCGGGCCCGGATGCGCGCGCCTACGCTGAGATTGCGCTGTCGTTGTGCGCCGCGCTCGGGCTCGATCGTCCAATCCTGATCGGCAATTCGATTGGCGGCGCGGCGGCCCTGATCTCGGCGCATGCGCACCCGGGGCGGTTTTCAGGTCTGGTGTTGTGCAATCCCGGCGGCTTGGCGCCCATCGATGCGGCGGCGCGGTTTGTGATCGGGCGCATGGCGGCGTTCTACGACGTCGGCGCGCGCGGCGCGCCCTGGTTCAAGCCGGCGTTCGCCGCCTATTATCGCTACGCCGTGTTGAGTGCGCCCGAGGCGGCGAAGCGGCGGGCGGAAATCGTCGCGCACGCCGGTCCGCGGGCGGCGCTGTTGGCGCAAGCGTGGCGCGGTTTCGGCCAACCGCAGGCCGATCTGCGCGCATTGGTTCCGGAGCTGCGCCTTCCGGTCTGGTACGCCTGGGCGCGCGGCGACCGGTTCGTGGCATGGTCCCGCGCGCGCAAGGCCGCGCGCAGGGCGCCGGATCACGCGGTCACGCTGTTCCAGGGGTCGCACGCGCCCTTCCTGGAAGCGCCCGAGCGCTTCGCTAAAGGCTTCCGCGCGTTTGCGGCGCGCCTCCCCGCAGCGTTGGACGCGCGCAGCGTGGTCCCGGCATGACGATCACGTATGGCCCCGCAGCGGCGCGCGCGTTTTTGCCGTGGGGCGAGGGGGCGCAGGTCGCCATCCTGCGCAGCCATCCCTCCGGCGGCGTGACCACGCTGACGCGCTTCGCCGCCGGCGCAACGGGGCGTCGTCACGCCCATCCGGGCGGTGAAGAGCTTTACGTTGTCTCCGGCCGCGCGCGCGTCGGCGGGCATGAGCTGGCTGCAGGCGATTATCTCTACACCCCGCCAGGCGCCGCGCATGACGTCCACGCTCATGAAGAGACGGTGTTCCTTCTGGTGCTGCCGCTGGCGCCGGATTACGCGATCGCCGCCGATCCGCCCTCGGAGGGTTGAGGCGCCGTAGCGGGATCGTGTTCATGCACGGGTGCAATCTGTGGAGCCGTGCCCATGACCAACGCCCGCATGCCGGTCCTGATCGGGGCCGGCCAGAAAACCTACCGCAAGGGCCAGGCCCCCGGGCCGCTGGCGATGCTGAAAGACGTCGCCGGTCTCGCCGCAGCCGACGCTGGGCTTTCCGCAGGCGCGCTTGCGGGGATCGACGGGTTGGGCGTGGTCGGATTCACGATCGATTCCGGCGGCAATGTCAGCCAATTGCCGATCCCGCGCATCGCCAATCCGCCGGCGGCGCTGGCCGCCGCGCTCGGCGCGGCGCCGCGCCGCCAGCTCTACACCCACATGGGCGGCAACACTCCGCAGGCGCTTGTGAATTGGGCATGCGAGGAGATCGCCGAAGGCCGCCATGACCTGATCCTTCTGATCGGCGCGGAATTCCTTGGCGACCTGATGCGTCGCCTCAAGGCGGGCGATGACGTGTCGATGTATGGCGGCCCCGAGGGCGACGCGCCCGAGCGCTGGGGCGACGGGCGCGACGGCGTCACCAAGCAGGAGCGCCGCCACGGGCTCGATTTCCCGACCAACACTTATCCGCTGTTCGAGAATGCGCTGCGCCATCACCGCGGCAGCTCGATCGCGGAGCACCAGATCGCGATGGGGCGGCTGTTCGCGCCGTTCTCTCAGGTCGCAGCGCGCAACCCGCACGCCTGGTTCCCCACCGCCCGCAGCGCCGAAGAGATCGCGACCGAAGGCCCCGACAACCGCATGGTCGGCTTTCCGTACGTGAAATACCTCAACTCCATCATTCAGGTGGACCAGGCGGCGGCGGTGATCGTGGCGTCGTCCGAAAAGGCCGACGCGTTGGGCGTGGCGGCGGAGAAGCGCGTCTATCTGCACGGCTGCGCCGACACGACCGAATTGTGGAACCCGCTCGACCGCGTGGATTACCATTCCTCGCCGGCGATCCGCGTCGGCGCGCGCGAGGCGCTGGCGATGGCGGGGATCTCGGCCGCAGACGTTGCGCTGATCGATCTCTATTCGTGTTTTCCCGTTGCGGTGGAGCTGGCCTGCGCCGAGATCGGGATCGCGGAGGACGACCCGCGCGGGCTCACCGTCACCGGCGGGCTGCCGTATTTCGGCGGTCCGGGAAACAATTACGTCATGCATTCGATCGCCGAGATGGCTGCGCGCCTGCGCGCCGCGCCGGGCGCGAAGGGGTTGGTCACCGGCAATGGCTGGTTCCTCACCAAGCACGCCTTCGGCGTGTACTCGACCACGCCGCCCGCCGCGCCCTGGAAACGGCGGCCGCCGAAGAGCTACCAGACCGAGATCGACACCCTGCCGCATCCGCCGATCGTGCTGGAGCCGTCGGGCCGTGCCGTGGTGGAAACCTATACAATCGTTCATGCGCGCGATCGCATGCGCCTGGGTATCATCGTCGGAAGGGATGCCGAGGGGCGGCGTTTCGTGGCCAACACGCCGGACGACGAGCACACGCTGCGCGATCTTCGGGCGCGCGATGCGATCGGTCGCAGCGGAATGGTCGCGTCATTCGATGGCGGCATGAAGAACGTCTTCACGCCGGACTGAACCGCGCCATATCGGCGTTTCGTCCAGGATCCTCATGCCGCGGCTTTTTCTCATTCGACACGGCGAGCCTGCGGCGGAATGGGGCGCGCCCGGGGGCGACGCGCCGCTCTCGCCTTTGGGGCTCGCCCAAGCCGCCGACGCGGCTGCGCGCCTGCGCACGCTCGGCGTCGGCGCGGCGATCACCTCGCCGCTGAAGCGCTGCCGGGAGACCGCGGCGGCGTTCGAAATGGAGACCGGAACCGTCGCCCGGGTTGTTGATGCCGTCACGGAGATTCCCTCGCCTGCGGTGGCGGACCGCCGCGCCTGGCTCGCCGAGGTGATGCAGAGCCGCTGGTCGGCGCTGCCGGCGCTCGCGGGCTTTCGTGCGCGCCTGCTCGATGCGCTTTCGGCGCTGCGCGAGGACACCGCGGTGTTTTCGCATTTCGTGGCGATCAACGCCGCCGTCGGCGCTGCGGAAGGCCGCGACGAGGTTCTCGTGTTCAAGCCGGCGCACGCGTCGATCACCGAACTCGCGTTGGAGGATGGACGCTTGCGGCTGGTGGCGCGCGGCGGCGAAACGCCGACCGTCAACGCGCTGTAGCGGGATCGCGAACCGCCATGAGCGCCGAAATCGTCACCCTCGCCCAGATGCGCGCCATCGATGCGCGTTCTGCTGAACTGGGCGTGTCGACCCTGACCTTGATGGAGAACGCCGGCGCTGCGGTGGCGGATGCGATCATGGCGCGGTTTTCGCCGCGTCCGACCGCGGTGCTGTGCGGCCCTGGCGACAATGGCGGCGACGGCTTCGTCATCGCGCGCAAACTGAAACGCCGCGGCTGGCCGGTGTGGGTCGAAAGCCTGGGCGATCCGCGCGCGCTGCGACGCGACGCCGCCGAAATGGCGGGCCGCTGGGGCGGCGATACGCTGCGCATCGCCCCTGAGAACCCGCTCGGCGAATTGGTGGTCGATGCGCTGTTCGGCGCCGGCATCTCAAGGCCGCTTGAAGGCGACGCCGCGCGCCTGGCGCGTGCGCTCGCCCGAACGCCGGAGCGGGTGGTGGCGGTGGATGTGCCGAGCGGTCTCAATGGGGACACTGCGCGCCCCCTCGGCGACATCTGCTTCCGCGCCGCGCTGACGGTGACCTTCGTGCGCAAAAAGCCTGCGCATGTGCTGCTGCCCGGCCGCGCCTTTTGCGGCGAGGTCGTCGTCGCCGACATCGGCGCCCATGAGCGCGCGGTCGCCGACAGCGGCGCGCGGCTCTGGGAGAGCCACCCCACATTCTGGGGCGAAGCCTATCCTTGGCCGCAGATCGACGCGCACAAGCATGCGCGCGGCCACGCCGTCGTGGTGACGGGCCCGCCGTTGCGCACGGGCGCAGCGCGCCTCGCCGCACGCGCAGCGCTGCGCGCCGGCGCGGGGCTGGTGACGCTGGTCGGCGCGTCGGATGCGCTCGCCGTGCACGCCCATCATGTCAGCGCCATCATGCTTGCGCCGGCGGAGGACGCCGACGCGCTGCGCGCCGCCGCCGATGGCGCCCGCGCCGTGGTGATCGGCCCCGCCGCCGGGTTGGACGAAAGCTTGAAGGCGAAGGTGCTCGCCGTGCTCGGCGCCGAGGCGCCCGTGGTGCTCGACGCCGACGCGCTGTCGGTGTTCCAGGACAACCCCGCAGCCCTGTTCGAGCGGCTGCGGCCCCATGACGTGCTGACGCCGCATCCCGGCGAGTTTCGCCGCCTGTTCGGCGGGCTGCTCGGGGCCGAGCCGACGCGCATTGAAGCGGTCCGAAAGGCCGCCCAGCGCGCCGGCTGCGTGGTGCTGCTCAAGGGCCCGGACACAACCATTGCGGCGCCTGACGAGCGCTGTGCGATCAATGGCAGCGGCACGCCGTTTCTGGCCACCGCCGGCGCGGGCGACGTGCTCGCCGGAATCATCGCGGGACTCATCGCCCAGGGCATGGCCAGTTTCGACGCGGCCTGCGCGGCGGCCTGGCTGCACGGCAAGGCCGGCGAAGCGGTCGGCGGCGGCCTCATCGCCGACGACCTGCCCGACGCGCTGCCGCATGTGCTCGACGCGATCGCGCCGGAAGCCCTTAAACGCCGCTGAAGCCTTGGACCACGGCGCGTGCGGGCGTAGAGGTGCGCTGCCGCGCGCGGGATGCGGCGCAGGGGAGGTGAGCCATGGTCTGGTGGTGGTGGATCGTGCCGGCCGCTGTGGCGGTCATCGGCCTGACGCTCGTGCTCGGCGCCATCGGCTGGCTGTTCAAGGGCAAGCCGTTCAAGGCGGGGCGCGGCGTGGTCGGCGGCGGTGCGCTGCTGGCCGTCGCGGGGATCGCTTCGCTGCTTGGGCTCAACATCCAGACCTACAACCGCCTGACCTTCGAGCGCCCCGTGGCCATCGTCAGCGCCCGCGAGATCGGCATCCAGACCTATCAGGTGACGCTGTGCCAACCTGGCGGCGAGGTCGGGACATATACGGTCAATGGCGATGAATGGCGCCTGGAGGCCTATGTGCTGAAATGGAAGCCGTGGGCCAACGTCGTCGGGCTCGATGCGCAATACAAGCTCGACCGGCTGAGCGGCCGTTATCGCTCCACCGAGCAGGAGCTCACCGCGCCGCGCAGCGCCTACAACATGCGCGCGGAAGACGCCCCGCCGGCCGAGGACGCCAACCTGGTGACGCAGGTCGCGCAAGGATTCGACGTCATGAACCTGCCCGAACCGCTGCGCCGCTACGCCCCGGCGGTCGATGCGACCTACGGCAATGGCGTGTTCATTCCGATGCGCGACGGCGGCGTCAGCCAGGTCTGGTTCACGCAAGACAGCCTGATCGCGCGTGCGGGCGCGGAGAGCGATCTGCAGGACTGCGTCGCCGGCCGCGGCGCGTTCGGCGATCCCAACGCGGCCGGCAAAGCGTAGTCGCTACGAGCGGCAGGCGCGCGAGGGCGGATAGGGGACGTCCTGCGTCTGCGCCTGCGTCAAACTCTGCTGCACGTTGGCGTATTCGCGAAGCTTCGCCGCAGCGGCGCCGAAATCCGGCGGGCTGGGGACGACGGTCGATCCGCCGCGCGGGGCCAGAAAGTTGCCGATATACACCGCTTGGCCGGCCGGCGCCTCGAAACGCACCGTGCCGAGGCAAAAGGTCGTGATCGTCTGCGACATGCCGATATAGGTGCTGGCAGTGGAGACGACGTAGGCCCCCGGCTCCGCATCGACGACGAAATATTCCTGCGGCCCCATCGGGCGCCAGCCATTGCCGTTGGACACGCTGAAGCTGCGGTCGTCGAACGCGCCCGCGGCGTCGACCCCGCGAAAATACACGTAAACCGACATGCCGCGCCACGCGTCGAGGCCTTCCAGGCCGAGCACGACGATGGCCTTGTCGCTGTCGGGCGAAAACTGCAGGTCGGTCGACGCCGCCCCGGTGGCGCAGGCCGTCACCCCATCAGCGCGGCGGCGGCCGCGATCGCTTTCCATGTCATGAAGCCAACCCCTCCAGCGGCGTCCCTGGCCACCCTTGCCATACGGACAGGCCGCGGGACAGAGCGAGGCGCGCAGGCGGACCTGTTGCGTTCCGCCGCCAGACGGCCTATCTCCCCCGCCATCTCTCACGCGGGAGCGGCGGAAACGCCATCCGGTGCGTTTGGCGTTCGGCCATGCGTTCCTTCCCGCGGCGGCAAACCGGTAAAGGAAAACGCATGGCGCTGCCTGAGTTCAGCATGCGCCAGCTCTTGGAAGCTGGCGCGCATTTCGGCCATCAGACCCACCGTTGGAACCCGAAGATGGATCGCTTCATCTTCGGCGTCCGCTCCAACATCCACATCATCGACCTGTCCCAGACGGTGCCGCTGCTGCACCAGGCGCTGGTGAAGGTACGCGAAGTCGCCGCCGGCGGCGGTCGCATCCTGTTCGTCGGCACCAAGCGCCAGGCGTCCGAACACATCGCCTCGGCGGCGAAGCGCTCGGCGCAATACTTCATCAATCAGCGCTGGCTCGGCGGCACGCTGACCAATTGGCAGACGGTGTCGAAATCGATCCAGCGCCTGCGCGACCTCGAGACGCTGATCGCCAATGGCGCGGTCGGCCTCACCAAAAAGGAAGTGTTGAACCTTACGCGTGAACGCGACAAGCTCGACCGCTCGCTCGGCGGCATCGCCGACATGGGCGGCACGCCCGATCTGATGTTCGTGATCGACACCAACAAGGAGGCGATTGCGCTGCAGGAAGCCAAGAAGCTCGGCATTCCCGTGGTCGCCATCGTCGACAGCAATTGCGATCCCGACGCGGTGAATTTCCCCATCCCCGGCAATGACGACGCCGCGCGCGCGATCCAGCTTTACTGCGATCTGATCGCCGACGCCGTGATCGATGGGCTCGAGGAGGGCCAGGTGCGGTCGGGCGTCGATATCGGCGCAGCCGCGACGCCGCGGGCGGAGCCTGCGCTCGCGGCCGAGGAAGCCGCCGCCTCCGCCTGAAGCTGAGCGGCGTCAGAAAGGCTCACGATTGCGACGCGCGTCACCCTGGCGCGCGTCGCCCTCATTGAAAGGAGCAGTGCAATGGCCGAGATCACCGCGGCGCTCGTGAAGGAGCTGCGCGAAAAAACCGGCGTCGGCATGATGGATTGCAAAAAGGCGCTGGCGGAAACCAACGGCGACCTCGAGGCCGCCATCGATTGGCTGCGCGCCAAGGGCTTGTCCAAGGCGGCGAAGAAGGCGGACCGCGCCGCTGCGGAAGGCCTCGTCGGCGTCGAGATCGGCGCCAAGACCGCAGCCGTCATCGAACTCAATTCCGAGACCGATTTCGTCGCGCGCAACGATCAGTTTCAGAGCGCGGCGAGCGCGCTCGCCAAGATTGCGCTGGCGAAGAACGGCGATCGCGACGCCATCCTCGCTGCGCCCGCGCCGGACGGCGACGGGTCGGTTTCCGACATGATCACCCGCCTGATCGCCACGATCGGCGAGAACATCGCGCTGCGCCGTGCGGGCGCGGTGTCGATCGGCTCCGGCGCCATCGGCGCCTACGTGCACGCCGCCATTTCGCCGGGCCTGGGGCGCATCGGCGTGCTCGTCGCAGTGGAATCCGAAGCCGCGGGCGAGGAGCTCGACCTCTTCGCCAAGAAGGTCGCCCAGCACATCGCGGCCGCAGGGCCCGTGGCGCTGTCGGAAGCCGACGTGCCGGCCGAACGTCTCGAGCGCGAGCGCGCCGTGGCGCTCGAGCAGGTCCGCGAGGATCCCAAGCTCATCGGCAAGCCTCAAAACGTGCTCGACGGCGCGGTCAACGGCAAGGTGCGCAAGGTCCTGGAGGAGATCGTTCTGCTGAAGCAGAAATTCATCCACGACGACAAGATCACCGTCGAACAGGCCGCGCAGAACGTCGCCAAGGCGCTCGGCAAGCCCGTCGCGATCACCGCCTTCGTGCGCTTCGCCCTGGGCGAGGGCGTGGAGAAGAAACAGGACGATTTCGCCGCCGAAGTGGCGGCGATGGCGAAGCCCTAAGACCTCTCATCAGCGCGGCGGCCCACCGGTCGCCGCGTTTTTTTCATCGCACCCATTCTCACCAGCGAGCGCTTCCCATGACCGGCATCGCCGACATTCGCGGCCGTGAAATCCTCGACAGCCGCGGCAATCCGACCGTCGAGGTCGATGTCGTGCTGGAAGACGGGTCGTTCGGGCGCGCGGCTGTCCCGTCCGGCGCCTCCACCGGCGCGCACGAAGCGGTGGAGAAGCGCGACGGGGAGGGCGACCGCTATCTCGGCAAAGGCGTGCGCGACGCCGTCGAGGCGGTGAACGGGGAGATCACCAACGCCATTCTCGGCATGGATGCGGAAGACCAGCGCCGCATCGACCGCATCCTGATAGAACTCGACGGCACGCCGAACAAGGCGCGGCTCGGCGCCAACGCCATTCTCGGCGTGTCGCTCGCGGTGGCGAAGGCGGCGGCCGACAGCGCCAATCAGCCTCTGTGGCGCTATGTCGGCGGCGCGTCCGCGCATGTGCTGCCGACGCCGATGATGAACATCATCAATGGCGGCGCCCATGCCGACAACCCGATCGACTTCCAGGAATTCATGATCATGCCGGTCGGCGCCGACAGCTTCGCCGAGGGCCTGCGCATGGGCGCGGAAGTGTTTCACACCTTGAAGAAGGAATTGTCGGCGGCGGGCCATTCCACGAACGTCGGCGACGAGGGTGGGTTCGCGCCCAATCTCAAAAGCGCGGAAGAGGCGCTCGGCTTCATTCTGAAGGCGATCGAGAAGGCGGGCTACAAGCCTGGCGAAGACGTCGCGCTGGCGCTTGATTGCGCCGCCACGGAATTTTTCAAAAATGGAAAATACGTGATGGAGGGCGAAGGCAAGACGCTCGATCCGGGCCAGATGGCGGCCCATCTCGGCGATCTGGTGAAGCGCTACCCGATCGTGTCGATCGAGGACGGCATGGCGGAGGACGACCTCGTCGGCTGGAAGGCTATCACCGACCTTGTCGGCGGCGCATGCCAATTGGTTGGCGACGACCTGTTCGTCACCAATCCCGCGCGCCTTGCCATGGGCATCGAGAAGGGGCTCGCCAACGCCATCCTCGTGAAGGTCAACCAGATCGGCACGCTGACCGAAACGCTCGAGGCCGTCGATCTGGCGCACCGCAGCGCCTATTCCGCGGTGATGAGTCACCGCTCCGGCGAGACCGAAGACGCCACCATCGCCGATCTCGCGGTGGCGACGAATTGCGGCCAGATCAAAACCGGCTCGCTGTCCCGCTCCGACCGGATGGCGAAGTACAACCAGCTCCTGCGCATCGCCGAGCAGCTCGATGACCAAGCGGCCTATGCCGGCGCGCGGACTATTCGAGGGCTGTAAGGCGAGGGCCTTCCGGCCGCCTTTCTGCTTAATCGCTCAAAAAAATTTTTCGGCCTCCGCCAGCCACAGGCGGTGGGGCCGCAGTGATTCGCAGCACACCACATCTTGCCGCCACACGTTAAACCCTTGACTCCATGACTCAATTTGGACTCGGAACGTTCCGTGCACGAATGAGTCCGTAAATTTTTCGTTAAGCTTTTGGATTCACCGTCCGCCCAAATACGGGGTTGGGCATGGCGAAACTCGGTCAAGCGGCGGCCAATATCGGGCTCGGAGCGGCGCTGATTTATCTCGCCGCCAACGCCGTCACGGGCGAGCAAGGCCTGGCGGCCTATATGACGCTGCAGGCTCAGGAGCGGGCGCTGACCGCGGAACGGACGCAGCTGGCAGCCGAGCAGGCCGCGCTTGAATCGCGCGCCGCGCGGCTGCGCGCCGACAGCCTTGATCTCGACTATCTCGATGAACGCGCGCGTGTTCTGCTGGCCGCGCACGAGCCCGACGAGGTCGTGTTCCGGATTCCGCCCACGGCGAATTGACAGGGCAGGGGCGCGCCGATGCAGGCGCAGCGGATTTACCGTGCCCGCGCATGCGCTTAAGACTCACGCGTCGGAGAGCCGCATGGCCAGGGCAGGGCGCGCACGGATGGCGAAATCGGACGCGGATGCGCAGGCGTCGCCGGACGAGATGCTGACCTATTACCGCACGATGCTGCTGATCCGCCGCTTCGAGGAGCGCGCCGGCCAACTCTACGGCATGGGTCTCATCGGCGGGTTCTGCCACCTATACATCGGCCAGGAGGCGGTGGTCGTCGGCATGCAGGCCGCGATCGGGGACGGCGACCAGGTCATCACGGGCTATCGCGATCACGGCCACATGCTGGCCTGCGGCATGGATCCCAACGAGATCATGGCCGAACTCACCGGCCGCGCGGGCGGATCCTCCAAGGGCAAGGGCGGGTCTATGCACATGTTCAGCCGGGAGAAGAACTTCTTCGGCGGGCACGGCATCGTCGGCGCGCAGGTGTCGCTGGGCACGGGACTGGCCTTCGCCAACCGCTACCGCGAAAACACGCATGTGTGCCTCACCTATTTCGGCTACGGCGCGGCCAATCAGGGCAAGGTCTATGAAAGCTTCAACATGGCTGCGCTGTGGAAGCTTCCGGTCGTTTACGTCGTCGAGAACAATCAATACGCCATGGGCACCAGCATCGAGCGCTCCTCGTCCGAAACGCACCTGCACCGCCGCGGCGCGAGCTTCAACATTCCCGGCGAGGAGGTCGACGGGATGGACGTGCTCGCCGTGCGCGCGGCGGGCCGGCGCGCGGTAGCCCGCGCACGCGCCGGCGAAGGGCCAACGCTTCTGGAAATGAAGACCTATCGCTATCGCGGTCATTCGATGAGCGATCCTGCGAAGTATCGCACGCGCGAGGAAGTCGATGCGGTGCGCCAGAACAGCGACCCCATCGAGCGGCTGAAGGCGCGCCTGATGGATGCCGGAATCGCCGAGGACGCCTTGAAGGACATCGACCGCGACGTGCGCGCCATCGTCGCTGCTGCGGCGGAGTTTTCGCAATCGAGCCCAGAGCCCGATCCTTCCCAATTGATGACCGACATCACCCGCTGAGGACCGCCATGCTTGCCGTCGATTCCGTTCGCGCGTTGCCTCCGCCGCATGGCGTCTCGGAAGCGCAGACCAGCGCCGACGAGGTGCTGCGGCTGTGGATCATCGACCGCAAGGACCTCGCCGCGACCTTCCCGCCGGGCCTTTACGGGGAGGACGTCTGGAAGTGGGGGCGGCTCCTGGCGAATGTCGCGCGCTACGTCGCGCAGGCGCATGGCGCGCGCACAGGCGAGGACGTCGGCGACGTGCTGAACGCCATTCGCCTGAATTTCGATGAAGAGGCCAAGCGCCAGGCGCCGCCGCCGAACGGCGAATTGCGCCTGAACGATCAAGCGTGATCGCAGGAGACGTTGCAGTGACCGTTGAACTTCAAATGCTCGCCTGGGCGACGGCGCTGCTGTTCGTGCTGATCGTCATCCAGGCCGCGGCCGGCGTGCATGCGCAAGGTCTCGTGCCGATGATGAATGCGCGCGACGATCTGCCTGCGCCCAAAACCTTCCAGGCGCGCATGAAGCGCGTGGTCGACAATCATCGCGAGGGCCTGACGTTGTTTGCGCCGCTGGCGCTCGTCGGCGCGGTCGCAGGCGTCTCCACGCCGCTGACGGTGCTGGGTGCGCAACTTTTTTTCTACGCGCGCGTCGCCCACGCGATCCTCTACATCATCGGCGCGCCGTTCGTGCGGCCGCTGGCTTGGGCCGTGGGGATCACGGGCACGATCATGATGTTTCTGCCGCTCGTCGGCCTTGCCTGACATGCGCTGCGCCTACGCCCAGGATCGACCATGACGTCCGCCGCCTCCACCGACATCCTCATGCCGGCGCTCTCGCCCACCATGGAGGAGGGCAATCTCGCGAAATGGCTGGTCAAGGTCGGCGATCGCGTGTCGGCCGGGCAAGTCATCGCCGAGATCGAGACGGACAAGGCGACGATGGAGGTCGAGGCGGTCGACGAAGGCGTGGTCTCCGCCATCCTGGTGCCGGCGGGCGCTGAGGGGGTGAAGGTCAACACGCCGATCGCGACGCTGCACGCCGAGCACGCAGCGCCTGTTTCGGCGCTGTCGCCGAAAGCTGCGCAAACGTCTACGCCGTCTGCGGCCCCGGCCGTCGCGCCGCGCGCGCCCGTTCAAGAGGCGGCGCTTCCCGCCGGCGTCACGCTGGCGAAAACCACCGTGCGCGATGCGTTGCGCGACGCGATGGCGGAGGAAATGCGCCGCGATCCGGATGTGTTCCTCATGGGCGAGGAGGTCGCGCAGTATCAGGGGGCCTACAAGGTCTCGCGCGGCCTTCTGGAAGAATTCGGGCCCAAACGCGTCGTCGATACGCCGATCACCGAGCATGGTTTCGCTGGCCTGGGCGCCGGCGCCGCGATGGCTGGCCTGAAGCCGATCGTGGAGTTCATGACCTTCAATTTCGCGATGCAGGCGATCGACCACATCATCAATTCGTCGGCGAAAACGCTCTATATGTCGGGCGGCCAGATCACCAATCCCATCGTGTTCCGCGGTCCCAATGGCGCGGCCGCGCGGGTGGCGGCGCAGCACAGCCAGGACTATTCCTCCTGGTATGCGCATGTGCCGGGGCTGATCGTCGTTGCGCCCTTCGACGCCGCCGATGCGAAGGGCCTTTTGAAAAGCGCAATCCGCGATCCCAATCCTGTGGTCTTTCTTGAGCATGAAATGCTCTACGGCCGCGAATTCGACGTGCCGCAGGTCGACGATTGGCTCGTGCCTATCGGCAAGGCGAAGGTGCGCCGCGCCGGCGGCGACGTGACGATCACGGCGCATTCGCGCATGGTGGGTTTGGCGCTGGACGCCGCCGAACAGCTCGCCGCCGAGGGCATCGAGGCCGAAGTGATCGATCTGCGCACGCTGCGTCCGCTTGACGTCGATACGATCATCGCCAGCGTGCGCAAGACGCATCGGCTCGTGACCGTGGAAGAGGGCTGGGGGCCGATGGGCGTGGGTGCGGAAGTGTGCGCGCGTGTGACGCTCGAGGCGTTCGACGATTTGGATGCGCCGCCCACGCGCGTGCACCAGGTCGATGCGCCTTTGCCCTACGCCGCCAATCTCGAGGCGCTGGCGCTGCCGCAGGTCGACGACATCGTCCGCGCGGCGAAAGCGGTGTGCTACCGATGAGCGAGGCGGAGGTCGTCGCCGTTCTGGTGGAGTTCACCAACATCCTGCTTGCAGGCGTGTCAGTGTTCTTCACGGTGGTTTCCGCTTACATCGCCGCGCTGAATTATTTCATCGGATCCGCCGGCTTTATCGCGCGGCTCGCGGCGTTCCTGTTCGTGAGCTTCGTTCTGGCGATGCTCGCCTTCGTGATGCTCGGCGCGCAATTCGCGCAACAGGGCCTGATCGACCGCCTGCACGAAATCGCCGACGAGAGCGGGCTGTCGGCGGCGGGCCGCGCCATGATCGCCAACGCCGCGCCCGAGGCCGGCGTCATGGGCGCCGCCTCGATCGACGATGTCGTCGTCACGGCGATCTGGGGCGTCATGGGCTTCACGCTGGTGATCCTCGCCTATCTCACCTTCCTTTATCGCTGGAGCCGCGACGCGATTGCGGTCTCCATCACCGAACAGGCGTAACCTCATGGCCATCGACATCCTCATGCCCGCGTTGTCTCCGACAATGGAGGAAGGCAATCTCGCCAAATGGCATGTGAAGCCAGGCGATGCGGTGAAATCCGGCCAGGTGATTGCGGAAATCGAAACCGACAAGGCGACCATGGAGGTTGAGGCCGTCGACGAAGGCGTCGTCGATGCTTTGCTTGTCGCGGAAGGAACGGAGGGCGTGAAGGTCAACGCCGTGATCGCGCGCTTGAAGGGCGAGGGCGATGCGGGCGCCGTTTCCGCGCCTGCGGGTCAAGCGAGCGAGGGCGGCGGTTCGCGCAGCGCGCCGGAGAGGGCGGTCGCGTCGCCGCCTCAGTCGACGCTTCGCGCCGACAACTCGCCCTCGCAGGGGAGCACGGTCGCCATCTCCGCGACCGCCGCCGGCGATGAACGAATCCCCGCGTCTCCGCTCGCCCGGCGCATGGCGCAGCTGGCGGGCATCGCTCTCTCTGGCGTGCGCGGCTCAGGTCCGAACGGGCGCGTCGTCAAGCGCGACATCGAAGCCGCCATGGGCAAGCAGCCGATCGCCAATTGCCGCGCGCTGGCGCTTGCGCCCACAACGGCGCCGGCGCCCGCGCAAGTGAAAACGCTGGCGCAGCTTGGCGTTCCGGAGGGCTCCTACGATCTCGTGCCGCTCGATCTGATGCGCAAAACCATCGCGCGGCGCATGACCGAAAGCTTCCGCGACATTCCGCATTTCCCGCTGACAGTGGACATCGAGCTCGACGCGCTGATGAAAGCCCGCGCCGACATCAACGGCCGTTTCGGCGATCAGGGCGTGAAGGTGTCGGTCAACGACATGATCATCAAGGCCTGCGCGCTGGCGCTGATGCGCGTGCCCGAGGCCAATTCCAGCTACACGCCGGATGGTCTCGCCATGCATCATCACGCCGACGTGGCCGTCGCCGTGGCGATCCCCGGCGGCCTGATCACGCCGATCATCTTCACGGCCGAAACCAAAGGTCTCGCCCAGATCAGCGCGGAGATGGCCGATCTCGCCGCGCGCGCGCGGGAGCGCAAGCTCAGGCCGGAAGAATATCAGGGCGGGACGTTCTCGCTGTCCAATCTCGGCATGATGGGGATCAAAAGCTTCGCATCGATCCTCAACGAGCCGCACGCGATGATCCTGTCCGTCGGCGCCGGCGAGAAGCGGCCCGTGGTGAAAAAAGATGCGCTCGCGATCGCGACCGTGATGAGCGTGACGCTCACCTGCGATCACCGCGCGGTGGACGGCGCCATCGGCTCTGCGTGGCTGAAAGCCTTCAAGGGCTTCGTCGAGGATCCGATGAGCATGCTGTTGTGAGCGCGCGATGACCGATCCCGCACTCCTCGCCTCCGTCACCGATCTCGTCGGCAAGCAGGCGGATTTGCTGTTCGCGCTGATCAATTTCTACGGGCTCGTCGTCATCGCGGTGATTGGCTGGATTGTGAACACCGGCAAGGACGGGCCGGGCGTGTCGTGGGTGCGGGTCATCCTGTTCAATATGGGATTTGCGGCCTTCTTCGCGGCGAGCTTCGCGGGCTTCTGGTATCTCTATGAACGATTGACGGCGACCGTCGCCCTATGGCGCACCCTCGCGCTCGAAGCCGATGGCGGCGCCGCGGTGGACGCCATCGCCTTCATGCCGCCGATTCAATGGCTTTGGTCCATCTGGGGCTTCAACGCCTTGATCTTGATCCTCGCCACCGTGTTGCTGCGCAGCGGCGGCTACGGGCGCAAGGCCCGTCCCGTCGTCGAGACCTAGCCCGCCATCGACACGCTGACGGCGGCTTGCGCGGCGAGCCCCTCTTCACGGCCGGTGAAGCCCATGCGCTCGGTCGTGGTCGCCTTGATCGAGACGCGGTGGAGCGACACGCCGAGCATTTCGGCGGTGCGCGCGCGCATCGCCTCGCGATGCGGGGCGATCTTCGGCCGTTCGCAGATCAACGTCACGTCGGCGTTGACGATGCGTCCGCCCGCGGCGGCGACGAGGCTGACCGCATGCGCCAGAAACTGCGCGGAATCGGCGCCCTTCCAGCGCGGGTCGCTCGGCGGAAAATGGTCGCCGATGTCGCCGGCGCCGATCGCCCCCAGAAGCGCGTCGGTTAGCGCGTGCCAGCCGGCGTCGGCGTCCGAGTGGCCGAGCAGACCGCGGCCATGATCGATGCGCACGCCGCACAGGGTCACATGATCGCCCTCGCCGAAGCGATGCGCGTCGAAGCCGGTTCCGATGCGCGTCTCGATCGCCATCAATCGCTCCAGAGCCTCGAAATCGTCCGCGTAGGTCGCCTTCATGAGCGCGTGATCGCCCTCGACCAGCCGCACGCGCAGGCCCGCGGCGCGCGCCACCGCGAGATCGTCCTCGATCGCAGCGTCGTCAGGCAAGGCCCCGTAGGCCGCCCAGAGAGGCGCAAAGCGGAACGCCTGCGGTGTCTGCACCCGCCACACGCCGGCCCGCGCCGCTTCGCCGGTGACGAGCCCCCTCTCCGCCAGCCGCAGCGCGTCCGAGACGGGGAGGGCGGGGGCAGCCGCGTCGGCCTCCTCCAGCGCCGCAAGCAGCCGCGCGACTGTCGCTGCGCGCAGCCCGGGCCGCGCGGCGTCGTGGATGAACACCGCATCCGGCGGATGGGCGGCCAGCGCCGCCAACCCGGCGCGAACCGACTGCGTCCGGGTGGCGCCGCCGGGCGCGATGGTTATCGGCGTTCCCTGTCCCGCGGCCCTGACAGCATCGGCGTAACGCGGATCGCACACCACGACGATGCGGTCGGCCGCGCGCAGCGCCGCGATCGACCAGGCAAGCATCGGCCGACCAGCCAACAGACGGAATTGTTTCGGGTTTTCCCCGCCCGCGCGGGTCCCCTGACCCGCCGCCGCGATGATCGCCGAAAACCGCATCCGCACCCCGCCGTGTTCGCACTCGCGATGCCGCATCGCAACAAAAAGGTTGGCGCCCGCTTTTTAGGCGCCATAGTCTGGCCCCATGAGGCCGATCGCTCTTGGCGCAGTAACCCTGCCGACGCCGGTTTTGCTGGCGCCGATGGCCGGCGTCACCGATCTTCCGTTCCGGCGCGCCGCGCAAGCCTTCGGCGCGCCCTACGCCGTCTCCGAAATGGTCGCCTCCGACGCGCTCGCCGCCGCGCGCCCGGACATGGTCCGCCGCGCCGCCGGCGCCGGGACAATGCGGCCGCTCGTGATCCAGCTTGCTGGGCGGGAGCCGCACTGGATGGCCCGCGGCGCGCGCCTGGCGGTCGACGCCGGCGCCGACGTCATCGACATCAATATGGGCTGCCCGGCCAAGCAGGTGACGACGGGCGCTTCGGGCTCGGCGCTGATGCGCGAGCCGGACCACGCGCTGCGCCTGATCGAGGCGACGGTCGCCGCCGCCGGGTCGGTTCCGGTGACGCTGAAAATGCGCCTCGGCTGGGATGAGGCCTCGCTCAACGCCCCCGAGATCGCGCGCCGGGCCGAAGCTGCGGGCGCGCAGATGCTCGTGGTGCATGGCCGCACGCGCTGCGCATTCTATCGCGGACGCGCCGATTGGCGCGCCATTCGGGCGACGGTCGAGGCCGTAAGCATTCCCGTCATCGCCAATGGCGACATCGCGTCCGCCGACGACGCCCGCGCCGCGCTCGCCCAATCCGGCGCTGCCGGCGTCATGGTCGGTCGCGGCGCGCAAGGCAGGCCGTGGGCGCCCGCCGCGATCGCACGCGCCCTCACGCACGGGGGCGCCGAAACCACACCGCACGCCGCAGCCGTGCGCGACGCTCTTCTGGCGCTCTATGAGGATACGCTTTCGTTCTACGGCAAAGATCTCGGCGTGCGCGTCGCGCGCAAGCACATCGCCTGGACCATCGATGCGCTTCGCTCCGCCGACGAGGCGCGCAGCATGCGCCGCGCGATCTGCACCAGCGACGATCCCCAGCGCGTCAAGGCGATGATCGTCGCCCTGTTTTCAGAGCATCCCGAAAGCATCGCCGCATGAAGAGCATCTTGGAGCCTCCTCCGCGCTTTGCGCCCGACGCCGGGCGCTGGCTGGAGAATTTGCCGACGCCGGTCCTCGGCGTCGATGTCGGCGAACGCGTGCGGTTCGTGAACGCCGCCGCCGCCGACCTGTTCGCCGCAGCCGGACGCGGCTTGTTGGGCAGACGGCTCGAGGAAGTGTTCGGGCGTGACGCGCCGCTCGTCACGCTCGCGCGCCGCGCCATTCTTCAGGAGACGCAATTCGTCGAGAACGACGTGCCGTTGACCGGCCCCGGCTTTTCGCTGGGCCGCAGCGCAGTGGCCGCATCGCCGGTCGGCCAGGACGGCTATGTCGCGCTGGTGCTGCATGTGCAGGCGCGCGCGCGCATCGGCGCCGGCGGGCCGACCTCTGCGACCGCCGCGCGTACGCTCGCGCATGAGGTGCGCAATCCGCTCGCCGGCATTCGCGCCGCCGCGCAATTGATCGCGCGCGGGGATGATCCCGATTCCGCAGCCCTCGCCACCTTGATCTGCGACGAGGTCGATCGCATTCGCCGTCTGACCGACCGCATCGATCCGCTCGATCAATTGCATCCGCCGAACTTCGAGCGCGTGAACGTTCACCAGGCGCTGGAACGCGTACGCCGCATCGTTGCGTCGAGCTTTCCCGACGTCATGATCCGCGAGCGCTATGATCCGAGCCTTCCCCATGTGCGCGGCGATCTCGATCAATTGATCCAGGCGCTGCTCAACATCGCCAAGAACGCCGCCGAAGCGGTGAACGGCCAGACCGACGGCGAAGTGGCGCTGTCGACGGCGTTCAGACCCGGCGTGCGCATCCGCTCGGCCGCGACTGGCGCGCCGCGTCCGCAATTGGAGATTCTCGTCACCGACAATGGCCCGGGCGTCGAGCCGATGCTGGTCGATCGTCTGTTCGAGCCCTTCGCCACGACCAAAGCGGGCGGCATGGGCCTTGGCCTCACGGTCGCAGTGGAAATCATTTCGCGCCATGACGGGCGCATCGAGGTCGAAAGCGCGCCGGGACGCACGACGTTCCGCGTGTTGTTGCCGATCGACAGCGGAGAGGCGGCGTCGTGACCAAGTCGATTCTTCTGGCGGACGATGATTCCTCGCTGCGCTTCGTGCTGTCGCAGGCGCTGAGCAAGGAGGGCTATTCGGTTCGCGCCACCAGCAATGTTTCCACGCTCGCCAAATGGGTGCGCGACGGCGAGGGCGATCTCGTCGTCTCCGACGTCTATATGGGCGACGAATGCGTGTTCGACACGCTGCCGTCGCTGCGCGCGGCGCGGCCGACCCTGCCCGTGATCGTCATGAGCGCGCAATCCACCGTCACGACCGCGCTGACCGCATCGGGCGCCGGCGCCTACGATTATCTTCCCAAACCATTCGATCTCGACGATCTCCTGGGCGCCGTGCGGCGCGCTCTGGCGGGCGGCCCCGACGCCAAATCGCGGGCGCAATCCTCCAAGGCGGAAAAGGAAGAGCGCCTGCCGCTGATCGGCCGTTCGCCGGCGATGCAGGAGGTGTATCGGGTGATGGCGCGCGTCACCGGCGCCGATCTTACGGTTCTGATCGAAGGCGAAAGCGGCACCGGCAAAGAGCGCGTCGCGCGCGCCATTCATGAATTTTCGCGCCGCGCGCAAAATCCCTTCATCCCGTTCAGCGTCGCCGGCGCGGATCGCGCGCGCATCGAAAGCGATCTGTTCGGCGATGCGGGCGCGCTGCAGCAGGCGGCGATGGGCACGCTGTTTCTGGAAGACGTCGACGATATGCCGATGGATGCGCAGACGCGCCTTGTCGGCTTGCTGAACGGCGACGCCAAGCCGCGTCCCAGCGTGCGCCTTATCGCCTCGGCGCAAAAGCCGTTGGGACCGTTGGCGCGCAGCGGCGCGTTCCGCCAGGACCTCTATTACCGGCTCAACGTCGTCACCATTCGGCTGCCGCCGCTGCGTGAACGGCTCGAGGATGTCGGCGACCTTGCGCGCGCCTTTCTGGTGCGCGCCAAACGGGAAGGTTTGCAGGAAAAGACGCTCGACGCCGGCGCGATCGAGCTGCTCAAGACGCATGACTGGCCGGGAAATGTTCGCGAGCTGGAGAACCTTCTCAAACGCGTCGTGGCGCTGACCACCGTGGGCGTGATTTCCGCACGCGAGATCGAGCACGAGCTCGGCCAGTCCCGTGCTGCGATGGCGGCGCCGGAGGAGACCGCGGAAACCTTCGAAGGGCTGATCGAACGGCGCCTGTCGACCATCTTCGCCGCCCATGCGCCGGATCTGCCCCCAGAGGGCCTCTATGACCGGGTGCTGGCCGATGTGGAGCGGCCGCTGATCCAGCTGGCGCTGTCGGCGACCAAAGGCAATCAGATCCGGGCCGCGTCGGTCCTGGGCATCAATCGAAACACCCTGCGGAAGAAAATCCAGACCCTGGGCGTCCGCGCTGGGCGAAGCGATTGACGCGACGCGTCCTCTAGGCCACACGTGTGGCGGGCGGGCCACAGAAGGTGTGCTTTTATGACGACGACGCCGCTGCACGCGGACGCCGCCCCGCTGGCGCCGCCGTCGCGCCGCTCCAAGGGCGCGATCGGCTTTGCAATCGGCTTCGTCGCAGCCGCCGGACTGACCGCGGCGGCGGCCTTCTATTCCGTCTCCGGCGCAGGCCCCATTGGTCCGGCCAGCCCGGTCATGCTCTGGATGCTTCTCGGCGCGCTGGCGATTACCGCGATCCTGGCGGTGATCCTGGTTCATCGCATTTTCCGCATCGCGCGCGGCGAGCAGGCGCAGACGGTCGGCGCCAAGCTGCATCTGAAGTTCGTCACGCTGTTCTCGCTGGCCGCCGTCGCGCCGGCGGTGGTGGTCGCGGTGTTCCTTGGCGCCGTCTTGAGCCGCGGGGTGGAGGATTGGTTCTCCGATCGCGTCAGCTCCCTGGTGGAGAACGGCGCGGCGGTGGGACGCTATGTCGTCGACGGCGAACGCACGACCGTGCAGCAGGAATTGTCGTTGATGGCGAGCGATCTCAATCGCGCCGCCGA
>JANRIR010000011.1:0-1581 GCA_033764725.1 Hyphomonadaceae bacterium | reverse complement strand
CGTTTCAGCGCGCGCCCGGCTTCGGATGCGCGTTGGCGCAGGCGATCGGCGCTGAGGCGCTTGGCGAGACTGTCGAGGTTTCCCTCGCGCTGCGCGCGGCCGAGGGCGAGCGCCTGCGGCCCGAAGCGCGCGGCGGTTTTGGCCAATTTCGTCGCCGCCGCCCCGGCGCGCGCGGCGAGCCCCGCGCCAAGCCGGTCCGCCGCGCGGTCGAGGCGCTGCGCAGCGGCCCCCAGAAAGTCCTCGGGGCGCCCGAGGCCGCGCGCCGCCGCGATCATCCGTGTACGGCGCTCTTCCAGGCGCCGGCTCTCCGCCGCGATCATGCGGCGTTGCTTGTTGAGCGTCTCGGCGAGCAGTTCGGAGCGCATCGGCACGGCTTTCTCCGCCGCGGCGGTCGGCGTCGGCGCGCGCAGGTCCGCGGCGAAGTCGATCAGCGTCGTGTCCGTCTCATGGCCGACCGCGGAGATGAGCGGAATGGCGCTTTCCGCCGCCGCGCGCACGACGATTTCCTCATTGAAGCACCACAGATCTTCGAGGCTGCCCCCGCCGCGCGCGACGATCAGAACGTCCGGCCGCGGGACTTCCCCATCCGCCGGCAACGCGTTGAATCCCCGGATGGCGGCGGCGATCTGCGCCTCGGCGCCTTTTCCCTGCACCAGTGTCGGCCAGACGATGACGTGGCGCGGGAAGCGCTCGCGCAGGCGATGGAGAATGTCGCGGATGACGGCGCCCGACGGCGAGGTGACGACGCCGATCACATCGGGAAGGAAGGGGATCGGCTTTTTCCGCGCCGCGTCGAACAGTCCCTCGGCCGCGAGCTTCTTACGCCGCTCCTCGAGGATCGCCATCAAGGCGCCTGCGCCTGCGGGCTCCAGGCTGTCGATGACGATCTGGTATTTCGACTGGCCGGGGAACGTCGTCAGCT
Organism: Hyphomonadaceae bacterium; assembly: GCA_033764725.1. Taxonomy (GTDB): domain Bacteria; phylum Pseudomonadota; class Alphaproteobacteria; order Caulobacterales; family Aquidulcibacteraceae; genus RI-43. The sequence goes on along the minus strand of JANRIR010000011.1, from coordinate 659 downwards.
TGCCCGTCGCCACGACTTCCATGCCCTGTTCGGGATCGACGCGCAGGCGCTGCGCCGTTCCCTTCCAGATGACGCCGGAGATGGTGGCGTTCTCGTCCTTGAGGTCGAGATAGAGGTGGCCGGAAGCCGCGCGTGTCACACGCCCAAGCTCGCCCTTGACGCGCACGAATCCGAAGCCGTCCTCGATGACGCGTTTGACAGCGCCTGCGAGTTCCGAGACGGTGTATTCGTGGATGTTGTGGGTTGATTGCGCGGCCATCGGCTGCTTAAAACAGGTTCTGTCCTTGAAATGAAGTTGCGTTGCAGGCGATCGGGCCGCGGTTTGGTTGATCCCCGGGCGGGGAACGCGCGGCGCAAGCTGGTCTGAAGCGGGAGAAATACATGAATAAGCTGCTGTTCCTCGGGGCCGCCGGGGCCGCCGGCGTTGCCGGGTTCCTCTCTTTTGACGCCGGCGCTCCGGCGCCTGCGCCCTTCATCGACCCGGTCGTCACCGCGCGCGCGTTGTGCGGCGGCGCGCAGGATGCCGGCCTGAAGCGCCGCCAGCTCTTCGCGGCGATCGGTGCGGCGCAAGCTGCGCAGACGACAAGCGACAAGCCTTCTGATCCGCTCAAGACGCCCGTCGCCGGGATCGGCTACAAGATCTCGACGGCGAACCCGCG
>JANRIR010000002.1:0-3403 GCA_033764725.1 Hyphomonadaceae bacterium | reverse complement strand
CCATGCCGCCGCGCCGGCATCGTCACTGCGGGGACAGGAAAACACCGTCGCCAAACCGATCCGGCACGCTAAGGCAAGCCCTGTGTTCGGCCCGCGCCGGAGGCGCACGGCTGGTCAATGACCAAAGACAAAGCCCTGCGTCCCGACACCTTCAGTGCGCCCATCGCGCGCAGGCGGCGTCAGGGTGAAAAGCGAAGCGCGCCTTGACGCCGCCGAGCACGATGGCTGAGAGAAAAGCACACCTTAACAGCGTCGAAGCGGTCTGCTCCGCCCACGCGCAACCCCGTCAGGGCAGAAGCGCTCGTCCCCCGGACGGTGCGCCGCGTTGACGATGTTTCGACCTTTGCGCACTATGGTGGCGTGATGCGCCGCTTCTGGCTTTCCCTGCTTATGGTTATCGCGCTCGCCTCAGGCGGCGTCGCGAACGCCATGGTCATGGCTGATTGTCCGATGCTGGCGCAGGCCTCCGCCCAGCCAGAGATGGGGGCCGGCCACGATTGCTGCCCCGACGACGCGCCTGCCGCGCCGGACGAGCATCCAGCGAAGAAGATGGGCGATTGCGCCATGGCGCAGGCGTGCCGGGCGTCACCGGCGTTAACGCCGTCGGTTGAGCCGGCCTCCTTCATCGTTACCGCGATCGTCGTACGCGAGCCGGTCATGTCCGATAAGAGCTTGATCTCGCGCGCGCCTGACGAGTTCTGGCGGCCTCCACGAACGATCTGACACAGCGATAGGGCGCTTTGCGCGCGCGCGTCCGCGCGCGCCTGCGCTTTGGTTTGTCAGATCATCTGGAGCACGCTCATGCGCCTTGCATGGCTTGCATGTTGCGTCATCGGCGTCGTCCCGATCGCACATGCGCAAGAATTGAGTTTTCAGGACGCCGTCACGCGCGCTGAAGATGGCCCAAGCGTAATCGCCCGGCGTGAGGCCGCGCGCGGCGCGCAACTCGCCGTGCGACCAGCCGGGCAATTGCCCGATCCGCAACTTGTGCTGGGTCTGCAGAACGTGCCCGTCGAAGGGCCTGACGCCTATCGCCTCGGCCGCGATGAAATGACGATGCAGACGGTCGGCGTCATGCAGGACATGCCCAGCGGCGCCGAACGGCGCGCGCGCCGGGCGATGGCGGAAGCCGAGGCCGGACGCACCGAGGTGGGTCTGGACATCGCACGCCTTGAAGCGCGCCTTGGCGCAGCGCGTGCCTGGATCGCGGCTTACTATGCGGGACGCCGCGTTGAAATCATCAGCGTATTGGCGCGCGAAGCGCGCGCCTCCGCCCAAGCGGCGCGCGGGCGCCTGGCGGCGGGCAGCGGCACCGTCGATGCCGCCATCGCCGCTGAAATCGAAGCGGCGCGCATCGAGGATCGCGGCGCTGACGCGTCTGCAGCGCTGATTGCAGCACGCGCGGAGTTGCGCCGTTGGATCGGCGATGCGGCAAGTGAGCCGATCTCGGCGGAAGAACCGCAATTTGCTGTCGATGCAGAACACATGCGCACACATCTGCGCCGTCATCCCGCACTGCTCGCGTATCAAGCGGAGGCCGCGGCGGCGGACGCAGGCCTTCGCATGGCGCGCGCTGAACGCATTCCCGATTGGTCGTGGACGGCGATGTATCAGCGCCGCGACGATTCCTTTGGCGACATGGCGTCCGTTGAAGTCCGGATCGGTCTGCCGCTGTTTCAGGCCTGGCGCCAAGGCCCTCTGGTGGAATCGCGTAAAGCCGATCAGGGGCGCGTCGCCGCCGAGGGCGCTGCAGCCGAACGCGAACACGTCGCCATGCTGGAAGCGGGATTGGCGGACTATGCCGCCACAGCGGCCAATCTGGAACGCGCGCGCGCCACACGGCTGCCGCTCGCGCGTCAGCGCGCTGAAGCGGCGGCTGGCGCTTTTGCTGGCGGCGCCATGAGCGCGGACGTTCTGATCGCGACGCGACGCGATGCGCTCGAAGCCGAACTCGATGTGATCGCCCTGAGCGAGCGCCGCGCCATGCTGGGGGCTGCGCTCACGCTGCAATATGCGGAGCGCACGCCATGACGGGAGGAAGAGTCCAAATCCCGCGCATCGCAATCATTGCGGCTGTGGGGACCATCGGCGCGCTTGCGATCGGCGCCGGCGGCTATTGGCTCGGTGTGAGCCGTGATGCGCCCGCCGCGTCCCAGGACGAAAGACGGGTGCTCTATTGGTACGACCCCATGGTTCCTGATCAGCACTTCGATCAACCGGGCCGTTCGCCATTCATGGATATGGATCTGGTACCGCGTTACGCCGATGAGGGCCCTGCCGAAGCCGGCGTGCGCATCGACCCTGGTGTTGTGCAAAATCTCGGCGTGCGTCTTGCGACCGTTGAGAGCGCTCCGGTATCGCGCACCGTGAACGCCGCGGGCGTCATCGTGTTCAGCGAGCGCGCGGTCGCTTTGGTGCAGGCGCGCGCGGCGGGCTTTGTCGAACGCGCTTACGGGCGCGCGGTAGGCGATGTCATTTCCGCCGGCGCGCCAATTGTCGATATTCGCGTGCCTGAATGGACGGCGGCGCAAGCCGAATTCCTGGCGCTCCGGAGCGCTGGCGGCGATCTTGCCGCAGCGGCGCGTCGCCGCCTTGAGATGCTCGGCATGCCAGCGTCGCTCATCGAACGTGTCGAGCGCGATGGTGCGCCGCGCCCGGTCGTGACCGTGACCGCACCTGTCGCTGGCGCCATCACGACACTCGACATCCGCAACGGCATGACGATTGTTCAGGGAGCGCCGCTCGCGACCATCAACGGCATATCGCCGATCTGGCTCGCGGTGTCGCTCGCGCAAGCCGACGCCAGCATCGCGCGCACCGGAGGCCGCGTCACGGCGCGCGTGCCGGCCTATCCGGGCGAGAGTTTCGCCGGCCGCATCGAAAGCGTCCTGCCGGCGGCGGACGCAGCCACACGCACAATCCAGGTGCGGATCGCACTGCCAAATCCTCAAGGCCGGTTGCGTCCTGGTATGACGGCGGAAGTCGAACTTGCCGATAGCGATGCGCGTCCCGCATTGCTCGTGCCCGCCGAAGCGGTGATCCGAACCGGGCGACGCACCGTCGTCATTGTTGCGCTCGACGGCGGACGGTTCGCGCCGACCGAAGTCGAGATTGGCCGGCGATCCGGTGACCGCATCGAAGTGCGCCGCGGTCTCAGCGAAGGGCAGCGCGTCGTCGCGTCCGGGCAATTCCTCATCGATTCCGAAGCGAGCCTGAGCGGTGCGCTGGCAAGTCTGGAAGCGTCGTCGGCGCCGCTGGCGGCCGCTGACGCGCATCAAGCCAGCGGCCGCGTCACCGCGATCAATGGCGTCAACATCACGATCGCGCATGGGCCGGTGCCAGGCCTGCAATGGCCGGGCATGACCATGGCGTTCGTGCTGGAGCATGCGGCGTTGAGCCGTGG
>JANRIR010000073.1:0-97993 GCA_033764725.1 Hyphomonadaceae bacterium | reverse complement strand
GGGCCGGCGCCCGACGTGGTGGTGCTGACGCCGGCGCCCGGCGAGCGGCTTGCGCCGCTGGCCGCGGCGGCGCGGCGGCTCTGGCCGCAGGATGGCGCGACCGCGCTCGTGGCGCTGGCGGACGGCGCGGATGCGGCCGCGGACGCGTTTGGGCTGGACGCCGTGCTGGCGCCGGACGCCGATGCCGACGCCGTCGCGCGCGTGGCGGCGCTGCTGTGTCGGCGCGGCCTAGTCGAGACGGCCGAATTCCACCACGTTCAGCAGGAAGATCAGGGCGATGAACCCGGTGATGATGCCGACGGCGAGCATGGCGACCCCAAGCGTGGAACACGTTCGCGCGGCATCTAGCCTGATTGGCCGCGCTTGGCGAGGCGTCGCCCGGTCGCGGGCGCACACGCCATGAGCGCGCCCCTGCGCGTGGCCTTGGCGCCGGTGATCACCGCCGGCTTCCGCGTCTGGTGGCGGTTCAGCCGCGGCGCGACTTTGGGCGTGCGCGGTCTGGCGACCGACGCGGAGGGGCGCGTGCTGCTGGTGCGCCACACCTACCGCGACGGCTGGTTTCTACCGGGCGGCGGCGTCGAAAGCGGGGAGACCGCCGTCGAGGCGGCGACGCGCGAAATGATGGAGGAGGGCGGCGTGGAGGCGACCGCGCCGCCGCGCCTGATCGGCTTCTACGCCAACCACGCCAGCTTCAAGAACGACCATGTCGCGCTCTATGCGTTCGAGGCCTGGCGGCCGTGCGCTTTCACCGCGCACCAGGAAATCGCCGAGCGCGGCTTCTTTCCCCGCGACGCGCTGCCCGAGGGCGTCACCGCCGGCACCCTGCGCCGGCTCGCCGAAGCGTTCGAGGGCCGACCGCCCTCGCCGCATTGGTGATCGCCGCCGCATTCGCGCCCAAAGCGGTTCAGCCGCCGTTCAGCCGCGCTGCGCTTTAAGGAGCGCGAACCGGACGCATCTTTCGTCCCTCGCACGCGGACGGTTCGCGTGCGCCGCCGCATCCCCGCAGCGTCGCACACAACATGGCGCCGGCCGCAGGCTCAGCGGCCGGCGCTTTGCTTTTCAGCGCCGCTGCGCCACAAAGCGTCATGGCTCAGAAAGTTTTTGCAGACGCGCGGGCAGCGCTCGACGGCCTCACCTTCGACGGCATGACCGTGATGAGCGGCGGCTTCGGCTTGTGCGGCATTCCCGAAAACCTGATCATCGCGCTGCGCGACAGCGGCGTGAGGGGGATTACGGTCATTTCGAACAATGCCGGGGTCGACGATTGGGGGCTGGGGCTGTTGCTGCAGACGCGCCAGATCGCGAAGATGATCAGTTCCTATGTCGGCGAGAACAAGGAATTCGAGCGGCAGTATCTGTCGGGCGAATTGCAGCTGGAATTCAATCCGCAAGGCACGCTGGCCGAGCGCATCCGCGCCGGCGGCGCCGGCGTCGCCGGCTTCTACACCAAAACGGGCGTGGGCACGAAAGTCGCCGAAGGCAAGGAATTGAAGGAGTTCGGCGGCGAGACCTATGTGCTCGAAACCGGGCTCAAGGCCGATCTGTCGATCGTGAAGGCCTGGAAGGGCGACGCGGAAGGCAATCTGATCTACCGAAAGACCGCGCGAAACTTCAATCCGATGATGGCGACGGCGGGAAAGGTCTGCGTGGCGGAGGTGGAGGAGATCGTGCCGGCAGGTTCGCTCGATCCCGACGTCATCCACACGCCGGGCATCTATATCGATCGTATCGTGCAGGGGACGTTCGAAAAGCGCATCGAGCAACGCACGGTGCGCAAGCGGGAGGCGGCGTGATGCGCACCGACAACCTCGCCCGCAACGATCTGCCGGCCGAAGCCTTCGCCTGGTATTTGCGCTATCTGCAATCTATCGATGACGGCGATCTCGGCGCCTACGCCGAGTTTCTCGACGATGGCTGCGAGATGTACATGAACAATGACGGCCCGATCGCCGGCAAGGCGGCGATCCTGGGCATGCTCGGGCCGTATTGGAAAAGCTTTGCTGCGATGGAGCACGATCTGCTGACGCTGCTGGGCGATGAACGCTGCCACATGCTCGAGGCGCTTAACCATTATGTGCGCCACGACGGCAGGCGCGTCAGCGTGCGCGCCGTCGCGGTGACGCAGCGCAACGCCGACGGCTTCGTCACGAGCGTGCGCGTCTATGCCGATCCCGCGCCGGTCTTTGCGCCGATGGACAACGCTCAGCCGGGAGTGCGATGAGCATCGGCCGCGCCATCGCTGTTGTCGCGACGCTCGCAGACCACGGCGTCGTGCGGAGCTACGCCATTACGGGGGCCGTCGCTGCGCTGATCTATATTGAGCCGTTTCTGACGGAGGACTTGGACATTCTCGTCTCTATCGACGCCTTCGACGGTCGCCCGTCCGGACTTGTGCTGTTGTCGCCGATCGAGGCGGCGCTGGCGGACATGGGCTATCGCGAACGGCTGGGGCCGAGCATCGTGGTGGAGGGGTGGCCGCTGCAATTCATCCCCGTGGCTTCGACCTTGGATGAAGAGGCGTTGCGCGACGCCATCGACGTTGAAATCGCCGCCGCGCCCAGCGTCACGGCGCGTGTGCTGCGGGCCGAACATCTTGTCGCCAAGGCGATCAGCGTCGGCCGGCTGAAAGATTTGGCCCGCGTGGATACGTTTCTTGATCAGCAGAAAGTCGATCTCCAGGCCTTGAGGGCAGTCATTGACCGCTTTGATCTGCGCGCGGCATGGGCGACTTTCTGCATGAAATCCGGTAGGATAGATCCGCTGCGTTGAGGACGAAGCCCATGACCGATGTCATCGAACATTCAGATCTGTCCGCGCTGTTTCAAGCCAAGGAGCGCCTGCGCGGTGTCCGCGCTCAAGGCGACGCTGCGGAGAAGCTTGCAGCGCTTGAACGGCTGCGCCGCGAGGCCGAGGCGTTGCGCGCCGCCGCCCGCGGTCCCTCCAAAATTGAGCCGCGTTGATGCCTTGGACTCGTGATCAGCTCGCCCAGCGTGCAGCGCAGGAATTGCGTGACGGCTTCTATGTGAACCTCGGCATCGGCATCCCGACGCTTGTCGCGAACTACATTCCCGCAGGCATGGAAGTGACGCTGCAAAGCGAGAACGGCATGCTCGGCATGGGGCCGTTTCCGTTCGAGGACGAGATCGACGCCGATCTCATCAATGCCGGCAAGCAGACGATCACGGCGCTGCCGAAATCCTCTTATTTCTCGTCAGCCGACAGTTTCGCCATGATCCGCGGCGGCCATATCGACCTCTCCATCCTCGGCGCGATGGAAGTGTCCGAGCGCGGCGATCTCGCGAACTGGATGGTGCCGGGCAAGATGGTCAAGGGCATGGGCGGGGCGATGGATCTCGTCGCCGGCGTCAAGCGTGTCGTCGTCGTGATGGAGCACACCAGCAAGGACGGCGCGCCGAAACTGTTGAAGCAGTGCGCGCTGCCGCTGACCGGCGTGCGCGTCGTGGATCTGGTGATCTCCGATCTCGCCGTGTTCGCCATCGACAAGACGGGCGACGGCCCAATGCGGCTCCTCGAATTGGCCGACGGCGTGTTGCTCGACGAGGTGCGCGCCAAGACCGAGGCGGCGTTCGTCGCTTAGGCGCGGGCGTCGCCTTAGGCGCCTCACCCCGGAGGCGCTGCAAGCGCGATCCGGGGCCCATGTTTTCAAGATGCCGCAAACATGGGCCCCGGATCGACCTTCGGTCGTCCGGGGCGATGCACTAGGCGGACGTCGCGGCTCAGTTGAAACCGCGCTGCGCCAAGAGCGGCGCCACCGTGGCCTGGCGGCCGCGGAAGAGCGCGTACGCCTCCTCCGGCGCGCGCAGATTGCCGGCCGCGAAGATGTAATCCTTAAAGCGCTGCGCCACGGCCGGGTTGTAGATGTCGCCGGTCTCCTCGAAGGCGCGCCAGGCGTCGGCCTCGAGCACCTCGGCCCACAGATAGCCGTAATAGCCCGCCGCATAGCCGCCCGCGAAGATGTGGCTGAAATGCGTTGGACGATGGCGCAGCAGGATTTCCGGCGGCGCGTTGAGGCGCGCGCGCGAGGCGGCTTCGAACGCGACGACGTCGAAATCGGCCGGAATTTCGGCCTGCGCATGCAGGTCCATATCCACGATCGCGGACAGCAAATATTCCACGGTCGCGAAACCTTGATTGAAGGTCTTGGCCGCGCGCACCTTGGCGATGAGCTCCGCCGGCATCGGCGCGCCGGTTTCGTGGTGGCGCGCAAAGCGACTGAGGAAATCCTCCGTGCCGACCCAATGCTCCAAAACCTGGCTCGGGAACTCGACATAATCGCGCGCCACCGCCGTGCCGGCGAGGCTGGGATAGGTGACGTTCGACATCAGGCCGTGCAGGCAATGGCCGAATTCGTGCAGCACGGTTTCGGCGTCGTCCCAGGTGAGCAGTGTCGGCTGGCCGGCCTGCGGCTTGTTGTAGTTCCAGCAATTGACCACGATCGGCAGCACGCGCTCGCCGCCCATGTTCGATTGCACGCGGAAGGAATTCATCCAGGCGCCGCTGGCCTTGATCGGGCGGGCGTAGGGATCGGCGAGATAAAGGCCGATAATGGCGCCGCTTGAGTCCTTCACGTCGAAGGTGCGGATGTCGTCGATGTATTTCGGGATGTCGGTGCGCGGCGTGAAGGTCAGCCCGAACAGCCGGTTGGCGACATAGAAGGAGCCTTCCAGGATGCGGTCGAAATCGAGATAGGGCTGCACTTCGGCGTCGGAGAGATTGTAGCGCGCGACGCGCACTTTCTCCGCATAGAAGCGCCAATCCCAGCCCTGCAGCTGGAAGCCGCCGCGTTCGGCGTCGATCATCGCCTGCATCGCGGCCTTTTCCTCGTTCGCGCGTGCGACGGCCGGCGCCCAGACGCGCATCATGAGATCATAGGCGTTGGCCGGCGTGCGGGCCATGCGGTCGTCGAGCTGGAAGGCGGCGAAGGTGTCGAAGCCCAGCAGCTTGGCGCGCTCGGTGCGCAGACGCAGCATCTCCGCGATCACGGCGCGGTTGTCGAACTCGTTGCCGTTGGCGCCGCGCGCGGCCCATGCGCGGAACGCGCGCTCGCGCAGATCGCGGCGCGTGGAATACTGCAGGAAGGGCTCGACGCTGGAGCGCTGCAGCGTGATGACATAGACGCCCGGTTTGTTGCGGTCGCGCCCCGCTTGGGCTGCGGCTTCCTTCAAGGCGGGCGGCAGGCCCGCGAGATCGGCTTCGCTCAGCTCCATCGTCCAGGCGGCGGTGTCGGCCAGCATGTTCTGGCCGAATTGCGTGGACAATTCGCTCAAGCGCGCGTCGATCTCGGCCATGCGCGCGCGCTGCGCCGCATCGAGATGCGCGCCGGCGCGGCGGAACACGGTGTTGTAGCGCTCGATCAGGCGGATCTGCTCGGCGGTGAGCTGCATCGCGTTGCGCCCGTCATAGAGCGCCCGCACGCGGGCGTAGAGTTCGGCGTTGGTCAGCACGCTCGATTCGTGACGCGACAGGATCGGCGCCATCTCGCGGTCGATCGCCTGCAGCGCATCGTCGTTCATCGAACTGGTGAGATTGCCGAACACGAAGCTGACGCGGTCGAGCGTCGGGCTCGAGCGCTCCATCGGCGCGATGGTGTTCTCAAAGGTCGGCGCCGAGCGGGCCCGCACGATGCGCGCGACATTGGCGGTCTGCTCGGCCATGCCGGCCTCGAAGGCGGGCTTGTAGTGCTCGGGGCGGATCTTGGCGAAGTCGGGCGCGCCGAACGGCGTCGTCCAGGGGCCGAGGAAGGGGTTGTCGCCGGCGGCCGCTGCGGCGGGGGCGGGCGGCGTCGTGGCGCAGCCGGCGGCGGCGGCGGCGGCGAGCGAGGCGGACGTCATGAGAAAAGTCCTGCGCAACATGGGGAGTCTCCGGAATATCGTTTGTCGATACGCCTAGCCGGCCCAGGGGGCCGATGGAAGCGTCCCGCGCGGCGCTTTGCGATGAACGACCGGCGCGATTGACGCAGCCGCGCCGCAGCGGCAGGTGATCGCGCGCGGGCGGTTAGCTCAGCGGTAGAGCGTCTCGTTTACACCGAGAGGGTCGGGGGTTCGATCCCCTCACCGCCCACGTTTTTCGTTTGCGCGCCGCCGTCGCCCGCCAACCCGGCGCGCGGGGTTCCGGTTCGAGGGACGCCCTCGAACCTCCGCGTGTTTCGGTCGCGGCGCGCCTAGGGCCAGAGCTCAAAATCGATTTTGACCGTGGTGGCGCCTGAGCCCGGACGCAGCAGCAGCGCGCCGCTGCGGCCTTCGCGCGTGGTGAAGCATTGATACTCGCCGACGTCGTTCGGCATCGGGATCGACCAGGTCATGGTGGGGCTTGCGGGCTCGATCGCGCACGAGGCCGGCGTCGGCGCGCCGTTGCTGGCGAGGCCCACGGCGGCCGGCGGCGCGACAGACGCAATGGTGAAGCCGCCCGCAGCGCCCGACACGACGAAATCGCTGGCGTCGGTCAGCGACGCCGAAGCCGTTCCGCTTTCGAAATCCACAGCATAGCCGGACTGGATTTCGAGATCGTGGCGCACGCCGATGGCGACGGCGGGGGGCGCAGCCGCTTGGGGCGACGGGGTCGGCGCTGTTGGCGTTTGCGTCGCCATGGTCGGGACCACTGGATCGGATGTGGCGCTTTCAGGCGTCGGCGCAACGCCGCTGAAACCAAAATACGCCGCTGCGCCGCCAAGCCCCAAAACCACGACCGCCGCAAGGATCGCCGCGCGCGCGTCAAGCCCGCGCTTCGGCTGCGCATAGCCGACGCCCTGCGGCGGCGACGTCCCGTCGCGCAGCGCTCTGGCTGCAGCCAACACCGCAGCGAACCGCGGGTCCGCCGCGTCGCCGGACCAGTTCGTCAAGTCGACGCCTTGGCGCTCTCCGAAAAACAGCGGCGGCTCGCAAGGCTCCACGAAAATCTGCACGAGCTTGCCTTGCGCGCGCGCCCGACGCGCCTCCGCTTTGACGTTCTCGCTCGCGACGGCGGCTTGCGACCATGCGACGATCACGACTTTCGCCTGCTGCAATTCGCGTTCGATCGACGCTTCCCACGGGGCGTCGGGCGGAATGTCCTGGTCCCACCACACGGAAAGGCCTGCACCGCGCAGCGCGACGACGACCGCCTGCACGGTTTCTTTGTTTTCTCGCTTGTAGGACAGAAACACATCCGCCATCGCCGGCTCCATGCACCTGCAGAAAAGATAGCGCGGCAATATCAAAGAATCTTGGCGCGTTCGGCGGTTTTTTTTCGCATCGGCGCCTCGGATCGCGCGACCTGTGCGCGTCCTAGTCTCTGCCCGCCTCCGCCTTCACACCGCGCCATCCGCGCGCAGCGCGGCGATCGCGGCGTCGTCGAGGCCGAGCGCGTCGCGCAGCACGGCGTCCGTGTCGGCGCCGAGCGGCGGGGGCGCGTGCAGGGCTTGCGGGGGCGTGGCGCTCATGCGGATGGGATTGGCGACGAGGCGCGTTGCGACGCCGTCGCTGCGCGTCATCGTGTGCACCGCGCCGCGCGCCTGCACATGGGGATCGGCGAACACGCGGTCGATCGTGTTGATCGGGCCGCATGGCACGCCGGCGTCCTCGAACAGTGCGATCCACGCATCGATCGTTTTGCCCGCCAAAGTCGGCGCGATCGCCGCGATTAGCGCATCCCGATGGGCGAGCCGCGCGGCGTTGTCGCTAAAGCGGGGATCCTCGGCGAGCGCGTCAAGGCCGCTCGCTGCGCAGAAGCGGCGGAACTGGTCATTGTTGCCGACAGCGAGCACGAAATAGCCGTCGGAGGCCTGAAACACCTGATAGGGCGTGATGTTGGGATGCGCATTGCCCATGCGCGTGGGCGCAACGCCGGAAACGAGATAATTCATCGCCTGGTTGGCGAGCATCGCGGTCTGGCAATCGAGGAGGGATACGTCGATGTGCTGGCCTTCGCCGGTGGCTTCGGCGTGGCGCAGCGCCGCGAGGATGGCGGTGACGGCGTACATGCCCGTGAACAGATCGGCGACCGCAACGCCGACCTTCATCGGCTCCGCGCCGGGCGCGCCGTCGGGCTGGCCGGTGATGCTCATCAGCCCGCCCATCGCCTGGATGAGATAATCATAGCCCGCGCGCTGCGCATAAGGCCCCGTCTGGCCGAAGCCGGTGACCGAGCAATAGACCAGCGCGGGATTGAGCGCGCGCACGCGCTCATAGTCGAGGCCGTATTTGCGCAAGGCGCCGGTTTTGAAATTCTCAACGAGGATGTGGCAGCGCGGGATGAGGCGGCGCAGAACATCGGCGCCGGCGGGCTTGGTGAAATCGAGCGTGACGGATTTCTTGTTGCGGTTGGCGGCAAGGAAATAAGCCGCATCCGCGCCATCCCGCGTATCGATGAAGGGCGGGCCCCAGCCGCGCGTGTCGTCGCCGGCGCCGGGCTTTTCGATCTTGATCACATCCGCGCCGAGATCGCCGAGGATCTGCGTCGCCCAGGGGCCGGCCAAAACGCGCGACAGATCGAGCACGCGCACGCCATGAAGGGATTGTTTCGCCAAGATCAAAACTCCCGCCGCATCGCGGCCCAGGCGGCTTCAAGATCGGCCCGATGCGCCGGCGCCGCGATCGCGATCAGCGCCGCGGCGCGCGCATCTACGGTCAATCCGCGCAGGTCGGCGGCGCCATGTTCGGTGACGACAATCTGCGCGTCGCTCGCCGGCGCGGTCACGCACGGCGCATCGAGCCGCGCGACGATGCGGCTTTGCCCCTTCTGCTCCGCCGGCAGGGCGATGATCGCGCGCCCGCCGGGCGCAGCCGCCGCCCCGCGCAGGAAATCCGGCAGGCCGCCGAGGCCCGAGACGCGCCGCCGCCCGATCCATTCGGAATTGACCTGGCCGAACAGATCGACCTGCAAGGCGCCGTTGATCGCGGTGAGACGGCGAACCGCGCTGAGCGCGGCAAGCCCGTGCGTGTGCGGCACGGGCGCCAGCCGTGCGCGCGGCTCGGCTGCGATGCGGGCGTGCAGCGCTGCGGTTCCGATCGCGGTTCCGCCCAGCATCGGCGCATCGGGATCGAGCGCACCGCCGTGGAGCAGATCGAGAACGCCGTCGACATACATGCCCGAATGGATGCGCAAGTTCTTATGGTTGCGCAATCGAGAAAGGATCGCGGCGGGCAGCTTGCCGATGCCGAATTGCAGCGCGTCGCCGTCCGCGATCAGTGCCGCCGCAGCGGCGGCGACCGCATCGGTTTGCAGCGACGGCGTCTCGGGCGGCGCGGTGAGGAGCGGCGCGTCGGTCTCGACCACGAGATCGAACGCCTCGCGCGGAAAATGCGGCGTGCGGGCGGGATCGTCGATGCGCGGCGCCTGCGTATTCACAAGCGCGATGCGCAGCTTCGCCTGATGAAGCAGCGCCGGCGCCGCATCGGCGTTGAGGCTCGCGGAAAATGCATCGCCGGGGCCCGGCGTCACATTCAGGATCGCGGCATCCTTCGGCGCATCGTGCAGCCAGGCATATGCGCGGGTGTAGGCAAGCGGAAAGAGATCGACTTTGCCCGCATGAAACGAAGCGCGCGTCTCGGCGGTGGCGAAGATCGTCTGCAGGCGCGCGCTGTCGTGCAGGGCGGCGTAATCGGTCGCATTCAGGCCGGGCACGAACAGGCCGCGAAACGTCAAGCCGGCGGCGAGATCGGGTTCGGCGCGCCAGACGTCGATGAAGGCGCGCGCTTCGCCGGCGGCGCCCGGCAGCGCGACAAGTCCGCCGCTGCGCGCGATCGCTGCGGCGGCCTCGCGCTCGGAGACGGCGCGCGACACCGCTTCAGCCGAAGCGCGGCTTGCGCTTTTCCAGGAAGGCGCTGCGGCCCTCCTGGAAATCCGGCGCCTCCAGCGCATCGGCGAACAGCGCCAGCGAGGCGTCGTCGTCGTCGCGCTGGCCAGCGGCGATGCGGCGCAGAATCTTTTTCGTCGCCGCCGCCGAAACGCCCGACGCCGCGGTGAGATCGTCGAGAAAATCCTGCACGCCCGCGGGAAAGGCGTCGGTCTCGTACAGGCGATCGATCAGCCCGCACATCAGCGCCTGCGGGGCGTCGAGCATGGCGCCGGTGAACAGCATGTCCTTCGCAGTCGAAAGGCCTACGGCCTCGACGAGCCGGCGCGTGTCGCCGACGCCATAGACCAGGCCGAGCTTGGCCGGGGTGATGGCGAAACGTGCGCTCGCCGCCGCGAGGCGAATGTCGCAGGCCAGCGCAAGCCCGCAGCCGCCGCCCACGCACGCGCCCTCGATCGCCGCGATCGTGGGGATGGGCAGCGCTTCGAGGGTTTTCGTGGCGGTCTGCACGAGCGTCTGGTTGCGGATGGCGCTCGCGCGGTCGGCGTAGATCGTCTCGAACTCGGCGATGTCGGCGCCGGCGCAGAAATTTCCGCCCGCGCCGCGCAGCACCAGCGCCCGCACGCCCGGCTCGGCGGCGATGCGGTGCACGATGGCCGGCAATTCGCGCCACATCGTCAATGACATGGCGTTGCGCTTGTCGGGGCGGTTGAGGGTGGCGATGGCGATCGGGCCGCCAAGCTCGACCACGATGGGGGCGTCAGACATGCGCCCCGTATCGGCGGGCGGGGCGGGCTTGGCAAGCGCAGGCCCGGCAGGGCGGGGCCGGGCCAGGCCATGCCATGCCATGAGGTTCGGACCGGTACGGGGCGGCGCGCTTGACCTTTCCCAGGCCTTGGCCTATCGCCCCCGTTCCGTTTTGCGCGGGTGTAGCTCAGTCGGTTAGAGCGCCGGCCTGTCACGCCGGAGGTCGCGGGTTCGAGCCCCGTCACTCGCGCCATGGATTTTCCTGCTGTTCAGCCTTCATTCGCCGCCGACGCCGGCCGGCGCGTGGCTGTTTACGTCGCTCAAGCCGGAACGATGCGCGTGGCGGTGCGCCAGAGCGCGGGATCGAAGGCGACGCCCCAGCCGGGGCCCGGCGGGACGGCCAGCTCTCCGCCGACCGGGGCCATGGCGGGCGCGTGCGCATAATCGAGCGCGTCGGGGCGGGCGCGGTATTCCTGGAAGCCGTAGAGATTGTCGGCGCCGGCGCACAGATGCAGCATCGGCGCGCAATCGGCGTTGTTGCGCGGGAAATGCGGCGCAAAGCCCAGGCCGGCGACGCGCGCCATGCGCTGCACGCCAATGCATCTGAGCGCGCCGCCATTGTACATCAGGTCGGGCTGCACCACGTCGAAGACGCCGCGCGCGCAATACCAGCGCCAGCGCTCGAAGGCGTAATCGTTCTCCCCGCCGGCGATCTTGATCGCTGCGCCGGCGGCGGCCTGCGCCGTCATCTCGAAATCTTCGAACGGGCAGGGCTCTTCCAGGAGGTCGACGCCATAATGCTTTAGCATGTGCGTGACCGCGATGGCGGTCGGCGCGTCATAGGCGCCGTTGGCGTCGGCGTAGATCGTCATGGACTCGCCGAACGTGCGCCGTGCGCGCGCAATCATCGCCTCGCTGCGCCCGGGCGCGGCATCGACGTTTCGGCCCATGCGCCGCCCGATCTTGAGCTTGATCGCGCGCGCGCCTGTTTCCGCCACGCGCGCCTCCAAGAGCGCGATTTCCTGTTCCGGCGTGGTGTCGCGGCGATTGGATGAGAGATAGATCGCGATGCGTTCGCGCTGCACCGGTCCGAACAGATCGCAGCAGCGCCGGCCGAGCGTCTTGCCGATCATGTCCCACACCGCGATCTCGGCTTGGCCCCAGGCGCTCCACCAGGGCAGGCCGGCATATTCGTAGTCGCTGCGATAGCGCGCCTCCAGCAGGCGGTGCAGGTCGCGGACATCGGCGCCGACGAGATGGGGAACCACGAACAGGGCGAAAAATTGCGAGGTTTGCGCCGCCTTGGTCGAGGCGCGCACGACGCCTTCCACGCCGTCTTCGGAAACCACACGCACGAGATGGGCGTCGCTTTGCGGCATGCGCCACAATTCCACGGCCCGCACGCGAAGGGGCGCGTGGAGGAGCGCGTGCAGATCGATCGGTGCAGGCGCATCGGCGGCGAAGGCGAGCAATCCGTCGCTACGCGGCTGGGCGGGATGCATCGTGGCGAGCGCGCCCGTCGGCGCCAGCGCCAGGCCCGAGGCGAAGGCGCGCCGCGAGAGCGATGTGGCGCGCGGCGTCATGGCCGATACGCGCCCGGCGGCGCAGCATCAGCGGGCGTCACGATGCGGCCGTTGGCCACCATGCCGTCGAGCACGAGGTTCTCGGCGTGCCGCGCCTCGAGCGGCGTGTCGACGCTGTCGATGGTGAGATTGCGCACGGTCACGTCGCGCACGGGCGCGGCCTCGTGCCCGAGAATGTGGACGCCGACGCGAGCGCGCGCACACGTCACGTCGGCGACGGTGATGCGCTCAAAGCGCGGCGGCGCCTGCCCGCCGCGATAGGAATGGTAGGCGTTGGTGAAGATCAGCACGGTGTCGGTCTCAACGGCGCGCACATTGCGGATGTGGATGTCGCTGATGACGCCGCCGCGATCGAGATTGGCCTTGAAATAAAGCGCATGATGCGCGCGCGCGAGGTCGATGTTCTCGATGAACACGTTGCGCACGCCGCCCGACATTTCGCTGCCGACCGCAACGCCGCCGCCGGTGGCGCCGGTATAGCGGCACGCGCGCACGACAATATCCTCCGAAGGCCGGTTGACGCGCCAGCCGTCCTGATCGCGGCCGGCTTTGATCGCCACGCCGTCGTCGCCGACATCGAAATCGCAGCCCTCGATCAGAACGCGCCGACACGAATCCGGATCGACGCCGTCGCTGTTGATGTGGCGGCTGACGGCGCGCACATTGCGCACGATCACGTCCGAGCAATACACGGGATGAATAAGCCAGAACGGCGAATCCCGCACGGTCAGTCCTTCAACCAGAACGCGGCTGCAGTCAAAAAATTGCACGAAGGGTGGGCGTAGCCGCGAGCCTGCGCCGAACACGCGTTGCGCGACGGGTACGCCGTCGCGGCCCATGTCGCGCAGGCGCGTCTGGTCGGCGCGCTGTTCGCGCCGCCATGGCAGCCAATGCGCTTCGCCCTGGCCGTCGATGGTTCCACCTCCCGTCAGCGCGATATTGGTCTGCCCGCGCGCATAGATGAACGGCGAATAGGTATAGGCCTCGACGCCCTCCCAGCGCGTGAGCACCACCGGAAGATAGAATGCAGGATCGGGCGTAAAGCGCAGATGCGCGCCCGCCTCCAGATGCAGCGCGACATGCGATTTCAAATGGATCGGGCCGTCGCTGCGCCAGTCGCCTTCGGGGATGACGACGCGTCCGCCGCCGGCGTCGTGCGCCGCCGCGATCGCTGCGAGGATCGCCGGACGCGCATCGCTTCCGCGCGTCGCGCCGAAATCGAGAACCGAGAAAGTGCGGTTGGGGATGCGCGTGCGCCGGATGGCGCCGACGATGGCGTCCGCGCGCGACCAGGGCGCGTCCTGCGGCGCACGATCAGGCGTGCGGCACGCCGCCAGCGCGCCGGCTGCAAGCATGGCGCCGCGTCGCGTGATCACGGTCATCTTAAAGGTCCGCGCGGGTGACGGTGCGATTGAGCCGCACCGCATCACGCCAGATGCTGGCGCCATAGCGCGCGCCGAAGCCTGGCCCTGTCGGCAGCGCGAGTTCGCCGTTCGCCGGCGCGATGCGCGGCTCATGCTCGAAATCGAGGCGGCGCTCGCGCTGGCGATATTCCTGAAATCCGTAAAGGTTCGGCGTGGCGCATGCAAAATGCAAAAGCTCGACCATCTCGACGCCGTTGCGCGGATAGTGCGGCGCGACGGGCACGCCTGCCTCCGCCGCCATGCGCGCCACAAGCAGCGTGCGGATCATGCCGCCATTGTACATGAAATCGGGCTGCAGGATGTGCAGTCCGCGATGGCGCAGATACCAGCGCCAGCGTTCGAGCGCGCCGTCCTGTTCGCCGCCGGCGATTTTCAGCTTGTAACGGCGCCGGCGCACATGCGCCGTGACTTGCGCGGTCATTTCGAAATCCTCGAACGGGCAGGGCTCTTCGAGAATGTCGACGCCGTGGTCCTCCAGCATGGCGCAGATTTCGATCGCGCGCGGCGCATCGAACGATCCGTTGGCGTCGGCGTAGATCGTCATCGCGTCGCCGAAGGTGCGCCGCGTCAGCGCAACGAGCGCCTCCTGGCGCCCGGGGCTTGCGTCGGCGTTGCGGCTCATGCGGCCGCCGACCTTGAGCTTGAGCGCGCGCGCGCCCGTGCGCGCGACCGCTTCCTCAAAGCGCGCCACCTCGACCTCGGGGCTGGTGTCGCGCGCGAGGCTCGACACATAGATCGGCACGCGGTCGCGGATCCGGGGCCCCATGAAGTCGATGCAGGGCCGGCCCGCGGTCTTGCCGAGCATGTCCCAGATGGCGAGTTCGCAATGGCCGATGGCTGTCCACAGCGCGAGGCCGGCGAACTTGTATTGGCGGCGATAGACCTCGTCGATCAGGCGCGCGATGTCGCGGGCGTCCTGGCCGATGAAGGCCGGCGCGACAGCCAGATCGAGCAGGCTGATCACCTCCTCCATCCGCGCATTGGCCTTGACCACGCCCTCGACGCCGTCTTCCGAGATCACGCGCACGAATTGTGTGTCCGGGCGGCCAAGCTGGAACACCTCGATCGACCGGATGATCACCGGCGCCGACAGCCAGGCGGTGAAATCCACCACGCCCGGCAGAGCCGGCGGAAAGCGCAGCAGGCCGCGCGGGTCGGGTTCGGCGACCGCCATTCCGGCTTCGGCCGGCCCGGCCAGTCCAACCGCCGCTCCGGTCAGGCCAGCACGCCAAAGGTCGCGGCGGTTGAGGTCGATTCCGCTGGGCATCGGGCTTTCCTTGCAATTGATCAGGACGATTGAGTGCCGCCGCGGCGGCCGCGGGCAGGGCAAACCGGGCCGCTGCGCCCCAATTTCCAGTGATTTTGGCCGCGTTTGTGGCAAATCCGCAACCCTTTTCACCATGGCGACGCCAAAATTGGTCAGGACGCTTTTTGACATCTGCTCTGGTCGATGCGATAGAAGCGGTCAGCGGCGCCGCGAGAGCGTCCTGGGGAGGACTCTATGTACAAGGAAACGTCGCGAATCGCCCTGGCCGCCGCCCTGTCCATGGTGACGGCCCCCATGGCCTTCGCGCAGACCGCCGAGACGACCCCCGCCGTCCAGGGCGAGGAGATCATCGTCACCGGGCAGCGCGGGGCGATCAATCGGGCGCGCGCGGCCGAGCGCGACGCCGCCTCCCTCTCCAATGTCATCACGGCGGATTCGATCGGCGAGTTTCCCGATCAGAATGTCGCTGAATCCGTGCGCCGGGTTCCCGGCGTGAACGTTTCGCGCAACGAGGGCGAGGGCCGCACCATCTCCGTGCGCGGCCTGCCGCCGAGCTTCACCACGGTGACCGTCAACGGCGCGCGCGTCGGCTCGGTCGACGCCGGCACCGGCGAGGTGCAGCTCGATTCCGTAGGCTCGGAGCTGCTCGATCAAATCACCGTCGTCAAAGCGATCACCCCAGACATGGATGGCGACGCCATCGGCGGCTCGGTGGAATTGTCCTCGCTGTCGGCGCTGACGCGCGGCGAAAACAGCCTGACGCTGGGCGCCGCCGGCTATTACAACGATTATTCCGAAAACATCACGCCGGAATATTCCGCGAGCTTCACGCGCTTGTTGCTCAACGGCGATCTTGGCGTCGCCGGGTCGGTGTCCTATTCCGAGCGCGACGTCACCGGCTACGAGGTCTTCAACGAAGCAGGACTGCGGCCCTATTCGGAAATCCAACCGAGCCTCAACCTGCAGGGCCTGCGCCTTGGCGAAATCGACAACCGCGCGGAAATCGGCACGCGCGAGCGTCTCGGCGCGACCTTGAACATCGAATGGCGCCCGGACGATCGCAATTTCCTGTTCTTCCGCACGCAATACACGCAGCTCGACGACGATGACGGCCGCTACACCGACGAATACGAAACCGATCAGGCCGACCGCATTGACGAATTGAACCAGGGCCCCATCGGGCCGAACCGGGCCTTCTGGGGCGCGCGACCCAACAACGCCACCGGCGGGCCCGACATCGACAAGCAGACTCGGCTGAGCATTTTCGAAGATTCCGTGCTGGCGACGAGCCTCGGCAGCGAACACAGCATCGACGACGATTGGACGGTCGGCTGGCGGCTCGATTATTCGATGGCGCGCGCGGAGAATCCGGAAGGCTATCGCTCGCGTTTCCGCATCCGCAATGTCGGCCTCGACACGACATTCGGCGCCGACGGCTTCAATCTGCGGCCGGTGGCGGCGGGAACGCGCGATCCGCTCGACCCGACCGACTACACCTTCGACTCGCTGCTGATCTTCAATTTCGAACGCGAAGACGAGATCTACACGCTGAGCGGCGACGTGCGGCGTGATTTCTCGGTGTTCGGCCGCGATGCTTTCATCGAGGTCGGGGCGCGCGTGCGCTCGCGCGACAAGTTCAACGACGCCAACCAAAAGAGCGTCGATCCCTCGTCCTCCGCGTTCAACGCCGTGCCGGGCATCGCGGGCGTGCGCAGCACCTTGGCCGGCGTGCCGACCTTCACGATCAACTCGACGATCGATCCGATGATCCTGCAGGTCGAGCGCGACGCGCTGTGGCGCCTGATGCGCAACGCCGCAAACCTCTTGGGCCCCCTGACGCCGCAACAGCCGGTGGAATCCTTCAACCAGGATTTCAGCGTGGAGGAGGACACCTCCGCCTTCTATATCATGTCGCAGGTCGAGTTGACGCCCGATCTCCGCATCATCGGCGGCGTGCGCGTGGAGGATACAGACCTCGCCTCGCAGGGCTATTTCATCGAACTTGACGACGCCGCACCGTTGCCCGGCAGCGGCGGCGTCGCCGATCTCGGCTTCGTGACGACCAGTTTCACCGAAGCCCTGCCCAGCCTGCACCTGTTGTGGAACCCGCGCGCGAACATCGATGTGCGCGCATCCTATAATCGCGGGCTGCAGCGGCCGAATTTCGACGATTTCGCCAATCGGCTGAACGTTTCGGTCGATGGATCGGACGCCGACGTCGACGCGGGCAACCCCTATCTCCAGCCGTTGACGGCCGATAATTTCGACCTCGCGGTCGGCTGGTATCCCAATCGCAACACAGCGCTGCAGGCGGGCGTGTTCTACAAGCGCATCGAGAATTTCTTCGTCGAGTATGACGGCGCCTACAATTTCCCCGGCAATCCGCTGCGTCTGCCCAGCATTGCGCGCACGGACATCTACACGCCACAAAACCTCGAGATCGTTCTCAACGGCGAGGAGGCGACGCTCGTCGGCGTCGAGGTGGGGTATTCGCAGGCCTACACGTTTCTTCCCGGCTTCTTCGGCGGGCTGTTCACGCAAGCCAACGTCACCTGGATCGACAGCGAAGCGGAGGCGCCGTTCCTGCGGCCCGGCGAAACCTTCACCCTGCCGGATCAGCCCGACCTCCTAGCCAATCTCTCGCTCGGCTGGGAGAACGACGTCGTGACGGTGCGACTGGCGGGCAATTATGTGGGCGAATCGCTGCAATCGCTGTCGGACCGCCAGATCGGCGGCGTCTATTATGAAGACACGCTGCGCGAGGAATATGTCAGCGTCGATTTCACCGCGCGCGTGCGGGTCAACGAAACCTTCCTCGTCACCTTCGACGCCACGAACCTGAACGAAGCGAACGACGAAACCGTCTATCGCGGCACGCCGCAAACCGGCCGGCTGTTCGAGGTGATCGAGGATTACGGGCGCACCTATACGCTGGGCGTGCGCGCCCGCTTCTGAAGCCAAGGTCGTCTCCTTGCCCCTTGCGCCCCGCTGAAAGGCGGGGCGTTCGTTTGCGTGCGGTTTAGCTTAGGGCGCGAGGATCATCGGCCCCAGCGCTGCGCTGATGGCCGAGATGGCGACGACGCCGATCACGTTCAGCGCGAGGCCGAGACTGATCATCAGCCGCATGCTGGGCAGGCCGGTGGCGTAGGCGATGGCGTTTGGCGGCGTGCCGATCGGCAGCATGAACGCCAGACTTGCGCCCATGCACGCAGGAAACACCAAGAGCAGCGGGTCGATCCCGGTCGCCGCAGCGATCCCGCCGACGATCGGCAGGAAGGCGCTGAGCGTGGCGACGTTCGACGCAAGTTCGCTGACGAACACGGTCAACACCACGATCGCGGCGATCACGACGAGGGGCGCGTAGCCGTCGAGCCAGGTCAGATTTTGCGCCAGCCATTGCGTGACGCCGGTGGCCTCCATCGCGTCGGCCATCGACAAGCCTGCGCCGAACAAAAGCGCGATGCCCCAGGGAATGCGTTCCGCCGTCGCCCAATCGAGCAGCGGCGCTGATGGGCGCTCTTGATCGCCGCTCGGCAAGAGGAACAGCACGACCGCGCCCGCAAGCGCGATCGCGGTGTCATTGATCGCGCCAAGGCCCGGCAGCGCGCTATAGAGCTCGCGCGTCATCCACAACAGCGCGACCAGCGCGAACACCCCAAGCACGCGCATTTCCGGCGCCGTCATCGGCCCGAGCGCGCGATACGCCGCGCGGATCACGCCGCCGCCGCCCGCCGCCGCCGGCGCACCGCGCAGCGCCACATAGAGACCGAGGATCGCGAACGCTGCGAGCAGCATCACGATCATCAGCGGCGTGGCCAGCGCCATCCATTGCGTGAAGGTGAGCGACAAACCGTTGCGCTCGAGATAGCTCATCGCCACCAGATTGGTCGGCGATCCGATCGGCGTGCCGATGCCGCCGATCGAGGCGCCATAAGCGACCGCGAGCACGAGGCCCGCGCCGCAGACGCGATCGAGGTCGCGTCCGCCGCTCACCACCTGCGCCACGCCCAGCGCGATCGGCGCCAGGATCAACGCGGTCGCCGTGTTCGAGATCCACATCGACAACAAGCCGGCCGACAACAGAAACCCCCCGACAAGCGCGATGGGCCGATCACCCAGCGCGCCGGCCACGCCAAGCGCGAGCCGCTTGTGCAGGCCCCATTTCTCCACTGCGCCCGCGAGCATGAACCCGCCGATGAACAGAAACACGATCGGATCGGCGTAGGGCGCAGCCGCGTCGCGCGCCGAAACGACGCCGAAGCTCGGCAGCACGCACAGCGGCAGCAACGCGGTGGCCGCGACCGGCAAGGCTTCGCTGACCCACCAGATCACCATCAGCGCGAGCAGGGCGAGCGTCAGCCAGGCTGCGCCGCTCAGGCCCGCCGGCGGCCCCAGCGCCAGCATCGCGCCCGCCGCAAGCGGCCCAGCGATCAGCCCCGCTCTTCCGCCAAGGGCGGCGGCGCTAGCCACCGGCTTTGCGCTGGTAATAGGCGCGCAGCACGTCGAACGCCTGCTTGCGCACGCCGCGCTCGCTGATCACGCCCTTGCGGTTCCACATCTGTTGAAACCGCCCATGCCAGCGCCGCGGCGACCGGAAATCCTTGAGCAGCCACGGGCACACGCCGGCGAAGCCGTCACGATCGACGCACCGCAGCGTCTCTTCGAACAGCCACGCCTGATAGTCCTCCGTCCACCGCTCGCTGCGCGCGCCGCGATGGCCCGCGAGCGCGTCGGCCCCGAATTCGCTCATCACCAGCGGCTTGTCGTAGACGGTTGAAAACGTGACTTCATCGAAGATGTCCCCTGGGCTGCGGCGGCTGTACCAGGCTTCGTATTGGTTCATGGCGATGACGTCGAGATCGGCGCCCAATTCGTCCTGCACGGAGATGCGGCTGTCGCCGTCGCGGGCACCGCCGATATCGACGTTTTTGTCCAGCGCTGCGGTCACCAGCCGTGTGGGATCAAGGCGGCGCACATCGTCGATCACCGTGCGCAGAAAGCCGGTCCGCGCCGGGGTCGGGGGCGTTTCGTTGGCCACCGACCACAGGATCACCGACGCGCGATTGCGGTCGCGCACAACCAGTTCCGTCATCATCGCGCGCGCCAGCGCCAGCGTGGTCGGATCGCCGTAAGCGACATCCTCCCAATAGACCGGGATCTCCGCCCACAACAGCACGCCAAGCCGGTCGGCCGCGCGCGCCACATGCGCTGCGTGCGGATAATGCGCGAGACGGACGAAATTGCAGCCGAGCGCCTTGGCCGTCTCCAAGAGCGCGATCGCATCGGCTTCGCTGACGGCGCGGGTCGGGTTCTCGCCGATCGTCTCTTCGTGCATGGCGACGCCGCGCAGGAACAGCGCTTCGCCATTGAGGAGCAGCGTGCGGCCACGCGTCTCGATGCGGCGGAAGCCGATCTGCTCATGCACGACATCCGCGCCGGCGCTCAACGCGACGTCATAGAGCGTCGGCCGCTCGGGCGACCACAAGCGCAAGCGCTGGGGTGCGCGCGCCGTCAGCGCAGCGCGTCCCTCGGCGTCGGTGCGCCCGCGCAAGATCAGTCCGAGCTCCGGCGCAGCGATCCGCACCGCCTGACCGCCGGGCGCCGCGCCCGCGAGACGCATGTCGACGCGGATCGCCTCTCCCTCCAGGCGCACGAACGCGTCCTCGATATAGGTGTCGGGCGTTTCGACGAGCCAGATCGGGCGCGTGACGCCGCCATAATTCTTCCAGTCGAAATCGACGCTCGGCAGGCCGGCGGGATGGTGGCGGCTGTCGGCGCGCACCACGATCCAATTGTCGCCCGCGCGCAGCGCGTCGGTGACATCAACCGAGAACGGCGTGAAGCCGCCCTCATGGGTGGCGATCTCTTCGCCGTTCAGCCACACCGCAGCGCGATAATTCACCGCTTCGAAAACCAGATGCCGGCGCAGGCCAGGCCGCGCCTCGGCCTGAAACACGCGATGAAAATAGACAGGCCCATCATACCACATCAATTCGGGGATGGCCGTGTTCCAATCGCAGGGCAGGGTGATTTCCGGCGCGCTCGACCATTCGTACTCGATCAGCGGCCCGCCGGGCGTTTCGCGCTCGTCCAGCCAGAAGCTGCGGCGCTGGCGCGGCTTGCGCGCGGCGACGTCGTACGGGTCGAGGATGTAGCGCCAGACGCCGCTCAGCGCGGTCTTGGCGCGCGCATGCAGGAGGCTCATCACCGCGGGCGCCGGCGCGGGCGCAGTCTGGGCGAGCGCAGGCCACGGCGCGGCGAAGGCCAAAGCGGCGCTGGACAACAGCGAACGGCGGTCGATCTTCATCATGCTCCCCTATTGATGTCGCGCCCCTGGGCCTCATCCTCAGCCATCACGAGACACCGCAACGCAAAGGAGGTCGCGATGTCGCGCACGACGAGGCGGGCGGCGCCGTCGACATGGCGCAGACGCGTCTCCAGCGCCGCGCCGCGCAGATTGGGGTCGGGATGATCTTCGGCGAAGCGGTTCGCCATCAGCCAGGCCAGCGCGCGCTCGATGTTGGGCGTCAGCGCGTCGCCTGCGCCGTGCGCGCGCAGCCGCATCCACAGCATCGCCGAGAACGCGACGGCCGATCCGGTGATCGATGCGCTCGTCCAGCGCGCATCTTCGGTGAGGTCGTAATAGATCGCGCCATGGCGATCCTGCACGCGCGCCATGAACAATCCCGTCCGCAGCGCAGCGTCGAGAAAGCGCCGATCGCCGGTGACGCCATAGGCCTCCAACAGCGCTTCGGCGTTCCAGACATTGAAGCGCGGATGCACTTTTCCCGTGGCCGCGTCGTTCGGTTCGAACGCCATCCACAAGCCGTTTTCGTCCTGCCAGCGCAGCGCGCCCTCCGCCTGAGCGATGAAGCGTGCGCGCCAGCGCGGATCGCGCGTGTGGCGGTGCATGTCGAGAAAGAGAAAGCCCTCGATATTCGGCCGCGCGACTTGGGTCACAGACGGGGGCGCCGCATCGGGGTGATGCGGCGAATAATCGGTGATGACCATTCCATTTTGCGGATCGATGAAATTGTAGAACAGCTGGTCTGCGTCCGGAACGCGCGTGCGGCGATAGAGCCATGCGCCCGCGCACGTCGCGGCATCGGCGTAGCGCGGATCGCCGGTCACCCGCGAGAGCGCGAAGAGGCCAGGCGTTCCGTCCGAAATCGTGGTGAAATTGATCAGCCGTCCGATGCGGTCGCCGTGATAGGCGTTGACCAATCCCGCCAGCGGATGCGGCGGCGCGAAGGCCGTTCCGATCCACCAATCGCCGGCGCGTCGTGCGGCGGCGAGCAGCGCGTCGTCGTGCGTGATCCGCCAGGCCTGCGTCAGCGCGAGGATCTGCTGGCCGGTATGCCAGTGCGGTTCGTAGTCGAACCATTGGCCGGTGAGCAGGTCATAATCCGCACGTCCCTTGCCGTCCGGTCCGATCAGCGCCGTTGCGACGGTGCGCGCCAGGCTGGCGATGACGTCGGCGCGCATTTGCGCGGCTTGCGGATGGGCCGGCGCGGCTGCGCCCTGCAGCGCCAACGCGCCGCCCATCAGAGCGCGACGGCTGATCACAGCCAGGCGCCCAGGCGCCAGGGCACGAATTCATGATCGCCCACGCCGAGCGCTTCGGATTTCGTGCGCGCGCCGCTGGCGACCTCGAGCATGCGCGCGAAGATCAGCTCGCCCATCGACTCCAGCGATGCGCCCGACAGAACGGGCGCGCAATCGATGTCGATATCGTCGTCCATATGCATGGCGAGCCGCGCATTGGAAGCGAGCTTCAGGCACGGCGCGGGTTTCGAGCCGAACACCGAGCCGCGTCCGGTGGTGAAGGCGATCAGCGTTGCGCCCGAAGCGATCTGCCCGGTGGCGGAGCAGGGGTCGTAACCCGGGCTGTCCATGAACACGAAGCCGTTGCGCCGCAACGGTTCGGCGTAGAGCAGCACGTCGCTCAAGGCGGCGCCGCCGGATTTCGCGACCGCGCCGAGGGACTTCTCCAGGATCGTCGTCAGCCCGCCCTGAATGTTTCCAGGCGAGGGGTTGTTGTTCAGATCGGCGCCGTGACGCGCCACATAGGCCTGCCACCAGGCGATGCGCGCGGATAATTTTTCCGCCACCTCGGGGCTCATCGCGCGGCGCAGCAAAAGATGCTCGGCCCCGTAAATTTCCGGGGTTTCCGAAAGAATCGCGGCCCCCCCTTCGGCGACCAGAAGATCGACCGCCGCGCCAAGGCTTGGATTGGCCGTCACGCCGGACCAAGCGTCCGAGCCGCCGCATTGCAGACCGACCGTGAGATGCGCCGCGGAGACCATCTGGCGGCGCGCCTTGTCGGCCTCTTGCGCCATTTCGCGCACGATGGCTGCGCCGCGCTCGATGGCCTTCAGGGTGCCGCCCGCTTCCTGGATGGCGATCGGCTGCAGCATCGGGCCCGGCGCGAGGCCCGCCTCGTCGAACAGGCGCTCGATCTGATTGACCTCGCAGCCGAGGCCGATGATCACGACGCCTGCGAAATTCGGATGCCGCGCGTAGCCTGCGAGCGTGCGGTTGAGCAGCGCCGCATCGTCGCCCGTGGCTGAAACGCCGCAGCCGCCGTGATGCGTGAAAGCCGCGACGCCGTCCACGTGAGGATAAGCGGCCATGCGCTCCGGCGTGAAATGATCCGCCACGCGGCGCGCCACGGTGGCCGAGCAATTGACGGTGGTCAGCACGCCGATGACGTTGCGCGTGCCGACGCGTCCGTCTGGGCGGACAAAGCCTGAAAACTGCGCGCCGGTCGGCGCCGCCGGCGCGCGCACATCGGCGCCATACTCCGCCGGGCGCGGCGCATCCGTCATGGCCAGATTGTGCACGTGCACGTGGGCGCCGGGCGCGATGGCTGTGCGTGCGCAGCCGATGATCTGGCCGTACTTGCGCACCGCGGCGCCTGCCGCGATCGCACGCAGCGCGATCTTGTGGCCCTGGGGGATCGCCTGCGCGGCGCGCACGCCGAACGCCGCATCGCCCGCCGCGGCGTCGTCGAGCGCGATGGCGACGTCGTCGAGCGGGTTGAGCTGAAGAAAGCGCGCGCCGGTCATGATGTGCGCTCCTGCGCAGCGAAACGCTGCACCGTGCGCGCCGCGCCGTCGCGCAAAAGCGCCTCCAGCGCTGCGGTCACGGCGGCGCGAAAGGCTTGGCTTTGGGGAAGATCGGCGCCGAACACGTCTTGCAGCGTCATCAGCGCCTGCGCCATGGCGGCGGGCGCGCCGGCGCCGGCGATCAGCGCTGCGGTGCGCGCGGCGAGCGGATCGTCGACGACGAAGGCCGCGCCGCGTTCGTCGCGGCCGATTTGCCAGCGCATCCAACCTGCAATGGCGAGCGCGAGCGCAGCGATGGGTCGATCGCTGCGCAGCCGCGCGCGCGCGGTCTCGAGCAGGCGCTGCGGCAGCTTCTGCGAGCCGTCCATGGCGATCTGGCGCAGGCGATGGCGCAGCGCGGAATTGGCGAAGCGGCGCTTGAGCGCGGCGCGATAGGCGGCGATGTCGAGATCGGCGGGCGGCGACAAAGTCGTTTCCGCTTCGTCCCAGAGCGCATCGACAAGAGCGCCAAAGCCCGGCGCAGCGATGGCTTCGGCCACCGTCTCGTGGCCTGCCAGCGCGCCGAGATAAGCGAGCGCGGAATGCGCGCCGTTCAACAGCCGCAGCTTCGCCGCCTCCCACGGCGCCACGTCGCGGGTGATCTGCACGCCGGGCGTTGCGAAGTCCGGGCGCGGCCCGCTGAAGCGGTCTTCGATCACCCAGTGCAGAAACGGCTCGGTCTTGATCGTCGCAAGGTCGTCGAGCCCAAGCGTTGCGCGTAGCGCGGCGATGTCGTCCGGCGTCGTCGCAGGTGCGATGCGATCGACCATCGCATTGGGAAAGCGCACCGCATCGGCGATCCAGGCCGCAAGGTCGCGGTCCTGCAGGCGCGCCATGCCGACGACAGCGCTGCGCGTGCGGTCGCCATTGTGGGGGAGATTGTCGCACGACATCACGGTGAAGGGCGCTGCGCCGTCGGCGCGGCGGGCGGCGAGCGCAGCGACGAGAAATCCCAGCGCCGTGCGCGGTGCGTGGCGATGCGCCGCATCGTGGCGGATGTCAGGATCGTCGACGCGCAGCGCGCCCGAGGCCGGATCGAGGCAATAGCCCTTCTCGGTGATGGTCAGCGTCACGAGATGCACGTCGGGACTGCGCATGGCCGCGATCAGCCCAGCCGGATCGTGCGGCGCAACGATCACATCGCGCAGCGCGCCGATGATGCGATCATCGGCGCGGTCGCCGTCAAGGACGCGCAGGGTGTAGAGGCCGTCTTGCGGGGCGAGTTGATCGCGTACATGCGCGTTGCGCAGCGAGGCGCCGAGCACGCCCCAGCGGCGATCGCCCGCCGCGAGCGCGTCGTCGAACACGGCCGCCTGATGCGCGCGATGAAACGCGCCGACGCCGAGATGCACGACGCCGCAAGCCATCGCGGCGCGGTCATAGGCTGGCCTGCGCACGGCGGGCGGCGCGCGATGCAGTGTGGCGTCTGAGAGGCGCATCATCGCAGCAATCCCGGCAGCCAGAGCGATGCGGCCGGCACGTAGGTCACCAGCATCAGAGCGGCGAACAGGGCGGCGTAGAACGGCCAGATCGTCCGCATCGCGTCCTCCATGCGGATCTTGCCGATGCCGCAGCCGACGAATTGCACGCTGCCGACCGGCGGCGTGACGAGGCCGATGCCTTGATTGAGCAGCATGACGACGCCGAACTGTACGGGATCCATGCCGGCGTCCATGGCGACCGGCAGAAAGATCGGCGTGCCGATGATGATCAGCGGCGCCATGTCCATGAACGTGCCGAGGACCAGCAGGATCAGGTTGATGAGCAACAGCGTGGCGATCGGATTGTCGGTCAGCGCGGCCATGCCGTTCGCCAGCGTTTGGGGAAATTCCGTCAGCGCCAGGAGCCAGCCGAACGACGCAGCCGCCCCGATGATCAGCATGACCATCGCGGTGGTTTGCACCGCGCCCGCGACGGCGCGCGCGAACGCGGCCGCGCCCAGCGCCCGATAGACGAGGCGCGCCACGATGGCGGTGTACACCACGGCGATGGCGGAGGATTCCGTCGGCGTGAACACGCCGCCCAGAATGCCGCCGAAAATGATCACGATGATCATGAAGCCCGGCGCTGCGCCCGCAAGCGCTCGCGCCAACGCGCGCCAGCCTGGAAAGACGCCCGCCTTGTAGCCGCGCCGCGCCGCGACCCAGCGCGCGGCGATCATCAGCGCAAGCCCTGTGGCCAAGGCCGGGATCACGCCGGCGAGAAACAGATCGACGACCGAAACGCCCGCGCCCGCCGAGGCCGCGTAGAGGATCATGTTGTGGGACGGGGGAACCAGAACGCCGAGAATGGCCGCGCAGGTCATGACGTTGACGGCGTAGTCTGCGCCATAACCCTCCGCCTTCATCTTCGGAATGAGCGTGGCGCCGACGGCGGAAACGGTGGCGACGGCCGAACCCGAAACCGATCCGAACATCATCGCCGCGCCGACGCTCACTTGCCCCAGGCCGCCGCGCGAGCGCCCGAACAGCGCGGTCGCCACATCGACGATGCGATCGGCGATCCCCGAACGCGTCATCAGCTCGCCGGTGAACACGAAGAACGGAATCGCCAGGAGCGAAAACGCGCTCATGCCCGCCGCCATCTGTTGGAACGCGACGATGGGGGGAATGTCGAGAAACACGAACGTCGCCAGCGACGCGGCGCCAAGCGCGAAAGCGACCGGAACGCCGAGCGCCAGCAAGACGGCCAACGCGCCGAACAGAACGATCAATTCCATAGCGGCGCAATCGTTCGGCCGCGCGCCGCCGCGATCGCCTGTTCGATGGCGAAAAACGCCATCAACCAGCCCGCCGCCGCCAAGGGCGCGTACACCGCACCGCGCGACAAAGGCAGCGACGGCAAGGCATGCGACCAGGTCTGTGCGACAAGATCGCCGCCATAGACGCCGAGCGCTGCGCCGAACGCGGCCGTGACGCCCATCGACAAGACGCGCGCGATGCGCGCCGGCAGCGGCGGCAGCGCGTCGACGACGATCGTCATGCCGATATGGTAGCCCTCGCGCACGCCCGCCGCCGCGGCGAGACTGATGACGCCGATCAGCAGCGCCAAAGCAGCCTGCTCGGACCACGCAGGGCTCGCTTGCAGCGCATAGCGTGCAAACACCTGCCAGAACAGAATGCCGGTCATCGCGATCAGGCCAAGGCCTGCGGCGACCAGCGCAATGCGGCTCAAGGCGCGCGAGATTGCCGCGAGGAGGTCGCTCATGGCGCAGCGCCGAGCGCGAGGATGTCTTCCGACAATCGACGCAACGGGCCGGCGCGCAGGAAGCGCGCCCACACAGGCGCCATCAGGCGCGCGAAGGCGTCGCGATCGGGCGGTTCGGCGACCGACACGCCGGCGGCGCGCAGGCGCGCTTCGGCGCCCGTTTCCCGCTCGGTCCACAGCTGCGCCATCACGGCGACGGAGTCTGCGGCGGCGCCGGCGATCAGCGCCTGGTCCTCCGGCGCGAGCTTGTCCCAGCGGCGCGCCGACATGACGAGCGCCTCCGGCGCGATGACGTGGCGCGTCAGCGAATAATGCTTCGCCGCCTCAAAATGACGCGAGGATTCGTAGCTCGGCCAATTGTTCTCCGCGCCGTCGACCACGCCCTGCAATAGCGCGCCATAGACTTCGCCATAGCTCATCGGCGTGGCGTCGCCGCCCAACGCATCGACCATGGCCACGAACACGTCGGAATTCTGCACGCGGATTTTCATGCCGCGCAGATCGCCTGGCGCAAGAACCGGCCGCCGCGTCGTATAGAAGGAGCGCGCGCCGCTGTCATAGAAGCATAGACCGATGAGGCGATGGCGGCGCAGCGCGGCGAACACCGCCTTGCCGGGATCGCCCGCCATGGCCGCGCGCATATGCGCTTCCGAGCGGAACAGGAACGGCAAGGTCGGCACGATGGTTTCCGGCGCGATCGCGTTCAACGGCGCGAGATTGACGCGATTGATGTCGACGCCGCCGAAGATCGTCAGTTCGAGCGTGTCTTTTTCTTCGCCCAATTGGCCGCCCGGATATTGGCGCACGCCCAGGCGCCCATGGCTTCTGCGCGCGACTTCTTCGGCGAACCAGCCCACCGCGGCGACGGTGGGGTAATCGCCGGGATGGGTGTCGGCGGCGTAGAGCGGGCGGGCGCCCGGCGTTGCGCCGCATGCGCCCAAGCCGGCGGACGCCGCCGCCGCGAGGAGGGCGCGCCTGCGCATCGCTCAAAGCCTGTAGGCGTCTTTGACGAGGCGGTAGGCGAGATCATGGGCGAGATCGTGCGCCTCGTCTTCCGGCAGGCGGCCCTCCGCAACGAGCCGCGCAAGAAATGCGCAATCCATGCGCCGCGCCACGTCATGGCGCGCGGGGATGGAGAGAAAGGCGCGCGTGTCGTCGTTGAAGCCGACGGTGTTGTAGAAGCCGGCGGTTTCGGTGACCTGCTCGCGAAACCGACGCATGCCTTCCGGGCTGTCGTGAAACCACCAGGCAGGCCCCAGCTTGAGGCAGGGATAATGGCCCGCAAGCGGGGCGAGTTCGCGCGCATAGGCGCTTTCATCGAGCGTGAACACGATCAGGCGAAAGCCGGGCGCGTCGCCGAAATGCTCGAGCAGCGGCCGAAGCGCGCGGACATAATCCGTGCGTGTGGGAATGTCGGCGCCCTTGTCGCGGCCGAAGCGCTGGAACACGCGCGGATTGTGATTGCGCAACGCGCCGGGATGGAGCTGCATCACCAGCCCGTCCTCGACGCTCATGCGCGCCATCTCCATCAGCATGTGACCGCGGAACAGCTCCGCGGTGTCGGCGCTGCAGTCTCCGGCGATGATTTTTGCGAACAGGGCGCGCGCTTCGGCGCGCGTCAGATGCGCGGTGAAGGCCGTTGGATGGCCGTGGTCGGTCGAGGTCGCGCCATGCGCCTTGAAATAGGCGCGCCGGTTCTCCAGCGCGGCGATGTAACCGTCATAGGAGCGCGCATCTTCGCCCGCGACGGCGCCGAGCGCGTCGATATTGTCCAGAAAGCCGTCCTGCTCGGGATCGAGCACATTGTCGGGGCGGAACGCGGTGATCACCTTCTTGCCCCAACCCTCGCGCCGCAGCTTGGCGTGGTGCGGAAGGGGATCGAGCGGATGCTCGGTGGTGGCGATCACCTCGATGTTGAAGCGGTCGAACAGCGCGCGCGGCCGGAAGGCGGGCGTTTTCAGCGCCGCGTCGATCACGTCGAAATAATGGTCCGCGGTGTCGGCGCTGAGGCGCACCTTCAGGCCGAACGCCTCGCGATACACCCAATCGTGCCACAGCCGCGACGGCGTGCCGCGAAACGCGTGATAATGCCGTGCGAACAGCCGCCAGATCGCGCGCGGGTCCTGTTCGACTTGTCCACCGTCGGCGCGCGGAACGCCGAGCGCCTCCATCGGCACGCCCAGCGAATAGAGCATGCGGAACACGTAATGATCCGGCGTAATCAGCAGCGCGGCGGGATCGGGGAAGGGCGCGTCGTCGGCGAACCAGGCCGGATCGGTATGGCCGTGCGGGCTGACGATCGGCAAATCCTTGATCGCGGCGTAAAGCGCGCGCGCGACGGCGCGGGTGCGCGGCTCGGCCGGAAACAGGCGGTCGGGATCGAGCGTGAGCGGCGCAAGCGCTTCGGGCATCGCGGCGTCAGCCCCGAACGCGGTAGCGTTGCCGCTTGGCGGCGATGTCCGCGCGGGCGCGCTCGATGGCTTCGTGCTCTTGGGTTTCGAGCATGACGTCGAGCACCTGGTCGAGATGTTCTGCCATCGCGGCGCGCGCGGCCTCGCTGTCGCGCCGCGCCAGCGCATCGAGCACCGCTTCGTGTTCGTTGATGCGCGGCTTGACGCCGACGGCGCGCACTTTCTCCAGCACGCGCTGCGACTGGTTGGAGTGGGTGCGCGCATCCCACAGCATCTCAACCACCGCGGCGACGGCGCTGTTCTGCGAGGCGCGCGCAATGGAAATGTGAAAGCGGCGGTCCGCGTCCTCCGACATCACCACGTCGCCGCGATCGTTCTGCGTCTCCATCTCGGCGACCAGCGCGTGCAGCTCGCGCAATTCCTGCGCGGTGATGCCGCGCGCCGCGAGCGCTGCAGCCTCCGGCTCGATGATGCGGCGCGCCTCCAGCACCTCGAAATGGCCCATCTCGGAGGCGCGCGGCGCAGCGGCCGCGGCGTTCGGCGCGGTGGCCACGACATACACGCCCGAGCCGGTGCGCACGTCGACCAGCCCGTCGAGCTCCAGCGCGATCACGGCCTCGCGCAGCGTGGGGCGGCTCACGCCGAGGCTGACGGCCAGGTCGCGCTCGGAGGGCAGCCGGTCGCCGATCTGATAGCGGCCGGCGGCGATGTCCTCGGCCAGGCGGTCGGCGACCTGCTGATACAAGCGTTTGCGCTGATCTTTGGCCATCGCGTGCACCCGCGCCCTTATTGGTCAGGCCAATATAGACAGGACACAACGCCGACGCTAGCATCAATTTCGCGGTCCTGATTGGTCAGACCTGTAAGCGATCGCCCGGACGTGGCGCCGTCGGCGGTCTCGGCAGGTCGAGTGCGGGATTAACCTATGACGAATCAACAGGTTCAGCGCAGCCCCGCCGAGGCGGACCAACCATCGGAGGGCGGGCTGCCCGCCCTGACCATCAGCGCCGCGCGGGTCATTGTGACCTGTCCGGGTCGGAACTTCGTGACCCTCAAAATCGAGACGGCGGAGGGCATAACCGGCATCGGCGACGCCACGCTGAACGGCCGGGAAATGGCGGTGGTCGCCTATCTGCGGGACCACGTCATTCCGCTCCTGATCGGGCGCGACGCCCGGCGCATCGAGGACATCTGGCAATTGCTCTATCGCGGCGCCTATTGGCGGCGCGGTCCGGTCACCATGCGCGCGATCGCGGCCGTCGACATGGCGCTATGGGACATCAAGGGTAAAGCCTATGGCGCGCCGCTCTACGACCTGCTGGGCGGCCGATCGCGCGACCGGGTCCTGGTCTATGGCCACGCCAATGGCCGCGACATCGACGAGACGGTCGATGAGGTCGGCCGTTATCTTTCGCTCGGCTACAAGGCGGTGCGTGCGCAGACGGGCGTGCCCGGCGTGCGCGGCGCTTACGGTGTCGGACGCGGCGCGATGTATTACGAGCCCGCCGATTCCGCGCTGCCGACCGAAACGCTTTGGTCGACGCCGGATTATCTGGCCTATGCGCCGAAACTGTTCGAGGCGCTGCGCGTCGCCCACGGGCCGACGCCGTTTCTCCTGCACGACGTACATCATCGCCTGACGCCCAATGAAGCCGCACAACTCGGCAAGGCGCTCGAACCCTATCGCCTGTTCTGGATGGAGGATCCGACGCCGGCGGAAAACCAGGAAAGCTTCGCGCTCATCCGTCGCCACACCACGACTCCGATTGCGGTGGGCGAGATTTTCAACACCGTCTGGGACTGCAAGGATCTCATACAGAACCAGCTGATCGACTATATCCGCACCACCGTGCTCGGCGCCGGCGGCTTGACGCATCTGCGCCGCATCGCCGATTTCGCCGCGGTCTGGCAGGTGCGCACGGGGTGTCACGGCGCAACTGATCTTTCGCCGGTGACGATGGGATGCGCGCTGCATTTCGACACCTGGGTCCCGAATTTCGGCATCCAGGAATATATGCGCCACACGCCGGAAACCGATGAGGTGTTTCCCCACGATTATCATTTCGCCGACGGCTCTCTGCATGCAGGGCAAAGCCCCGGGCATGGCGTCGACATCGATGAGGCGAAGGCCGCACGCTACCCCTACGATCCCAAGCAATTGCCGATCGCGCGCCTCGCCGACGGCACGATGTGGAACTGGTGACGCGGCTGGTGTGCATCGGCGAAGGCATGCTGGAGATCAGCGGCCCGCTGATGGGTGCGGCGCGCTTCGGCTATGGCGGCGATGCGCTGAATACGGCGATCCATCTCGCCCGGCTCGGCGAGGACGTTGCGCTGCTTACGGCGTTGGGGCGCGATCCGCTGTCGCAAAGCCTGCGCGCCGCGTGGGGCGAAGAGGGGCTGAAGTCCGATCTGACCCTGACGCATCCGTCGCGCCAGCCTGGCCTCTACGCCATCCATGTCGACGATGACGGCGAGCGTCGTTTTCAGTACTGGCGCGCGCACAGCGCCGCGCGCGAGATGTTCGCACTGCCCGAAATAAACGCCGCGCTCGACAACGCCGCACGCGCGCACGCTCTGTTTCTCACGGGAATCACCCTCTCGCTGTTCGATGCGGGCGGGCGCGCGCGGCTTGCGGGGCTTGCAGCGGCGGTGCGCGTGCGCGGCGGCCTCGTTGCGTTCGACCCCAATTATCGCCCATCCCTGTGGCCCGATGCGGACGCCGCACGCGCCGCGATCGAGGCCTTCGCGCCACACGTGTCGCTCGCGTTGCCGACGCTCGATGACGAAGCCCTGTTGTGGGGCGACGGCGCGCCGGAGGACGCCGCGCGGCGCTGGATGTCCTGGGGCGCAGACGAGGTCGCGGTGAAGCTGGGCGCGCGCGGCAGTTTCGTGCGGGCGCGGGACGGCGAGGAAGGGTTTGTCGCGGCGCCGCCGGCGCATGTCGTCGACACGACCGGCGCCGGCGACGGTTTCAATGCAGGGTACGTTTCGGCGCGCTTGAGCGGGCTTTCGCCGCTGGCCGCGGCCGCGCGCGGGCACGCTCTCGCGGCGGAGGTGGTGGCTGCGCCGGGCGCGATCCCGCCGCGCCGCCCGCCTGGTCGCGGCGCATGATCCGCCCGCAACGCAACGCCGCGCGCGATGCGGTCGATCTCTCGGGCCTGTGGCGCATTCGCTTCGATCCCGCCGATGAAGGCGATGCGCAGGGTTGGGCGGCGGGCGTCGAGGGCGGCCATGCTATCGCCGTTCCGGGATCGTGGAACGAACAGCTCGCGGAAGTCGGCGCGATGACCTATGTCGGCGCCGCTTGGCTGCAGACCGACATCTTCATTCCCCTCCATGCGGCGGGACGGCGCGTGTCGCTGCGCTTCGGATCGGCCGATTATCATGCGCGCGTGTTCGTCGATGGGCGCCTGCGCGGCGCATCGGCGGCGGCGCATCTGCCGTTCGACATCGTTCTCGACGACGCCGCGCCGGGAACGACGGCGCGTCTTGTCGTCTGTGTCGACAATCGCCTGCCGCCCGACAGCCCGACGCCGCCGATCGCCAAAACGGACTATGTCGCCGAAGGGCGGCTCAAGGACGAGTATCTGCCGGCGGTGCGGTTTGACTTTTATCCCTATGGCGGTCTCGCGCGGCCCGTTCATCTCATGATCGCGCCGCAATGCGGCTTCGACGCTGTCGCCGTCGAGACACGCATCGAGGGTGATGCGGGGCTGATCGATGTATCGTGCGTTGGCCGGCTCGCCGCCGCCACACGAATCGAGGCCGTTCTCACTTTGCCGGATGGACGCGCCGTGCAAGTCGAGTGCGCGCCCAACGAAACGTCGGCGCATCTTGTCGTGCGGGCGACGGGGTGTCCGGTGTGGAGTCCCGATAATCCCGTACTGCTGCCGTTGCGCCTGCTTGCGCGGGCGCTCGATGGCGCGCTCCTCGATCAAGTCGATCTG
This sequence comes from Hyphomonadaceae bacterium, assembly GCA_033764725.1. Classification (GTDB taxonomy): domain Bacteria; phylum Pseudomonadota; class Alphaproteobacteria; order Caulobacterales; family Aquidulcibacteraceae; genus RI-43. The sequence goes on along the minus strand of JANRIR010000073.1, from coordinate 64,504 downwards.
CGCATCGGCGTGCGCGAAATCGCAATCGCCGACGGCGCGCTGATGCTGAACGGCGCGCCATTGACCTTGCGCGGCTTCGGCAAGCACGAGGATTCCGCAATCCGCGGGCGCGGCCTGGATTTGCCGCTACTGGTGAAGGACTTGGCGCTCCTGAAATGGCTGGGCGCGAACTCCGTGCGCACGGCGCATTACCCTTATGCGGAAGAATTTTACGACGCCTGCGACGAAGCGGGCGTGCTGGTGATCGGCGAGGCCTTCGCCGTCAATCTGGATTTTCGCCGGACCACCGAACAGACGCTCGTGCGGCACAAGCAGGCCGTGACGCAGATGATTGCGCGCGACCGCAACCATCCCTGCGTCATCGCCTGGTCGCTTGCCAACGAGCCGGGCTATCTCGGCGAAGAGGCTTATGCCGGCAGCGGGCCCTATTGGCGCGCGCTTTACGCGCACGCGCGGGCGCTCGATCCTTCGCGGCCCTTGACGCATGCGCATGTCGCCTATGCCGGGCCGGACGATCCCGCCTTCGCGGAAGACGATTTCATTTCGATCAATCGCTATTACGGCTGGTACACCCATCCCGCGCAGCTCGAGGTCGCAGCCGCCGCGCTCACCGCCGACATCGACGATCTTTCCGGCCGATTCGGCAAACCGGTGTTCGTCTCCGAGTTCGGCGCCGACGCGCTGGCGGGAGAGCACGCCGCCTATCCCCAATTGTTCGCCGAGGAGTATCAGGCCGATCTCATCGAGGCCTATTGGCGCGCAATCGCTGCGCATCCGGCCGCGATCGGCGGGCATGTCTGGTGCTTCGCGGATTTCCGAACCGCACAGCACGGACGGCGCGTCGTCTTGAATCTCAAGGGCGTCTTGACGCGCGACCGCCGCCCGAAAGCCGCCGCCTTTCGCGTGCGCGCTCTGTGGGCGCGGCGCGCCGCTGGGGAGGATGGTTCGCCATGGCGATAAGCATCGATCCGCCGCAAGCGGCGCGTGCGCCATCGGCGCCGCTGGCGCGATCCGCCAAGCTCGGCTGGGCGGTGGGGGATTTCGGCTTCAACATCTATTGGCAGTCGCTCAATCTGCTGATGATGCCGTTCTACACCGACGTGCTGGGCTTGAGCCCGGCGCTGGCGGGCCTGGTGTTTCTGCTCGCGAGTTTCTGGGACGGGTTCGCCGACGCCGTCATCGGCGCCATCGCCGACCGCACGCGCACGCGATACGGCTCGTATCGTCCCTATCTGATCTTCGCGAGCCCCTTGCTGGCGGTGTGCTTCATGGCGTCGTTCCTGACGCCGCAGGGCGAGCAGGGCGGGCTATTCCTGTACGCGCTGTTGTCGCAAATCCTGCTGCGCACGGCCTATTCCGTCGTGCAGATTCCGTATTCCTCCCTGGCCGCGCGGATCAGCGCCGACAGCAACGAACGCACCGAAATGGCAGGCTGGCGCATCGCCTTCGCGATGCTGGGGGGCATGACCGTGACGTTCGCGATGCCAAGCATCGTCGACGCGCTGCAAGCGCAAACGGGGCCGGACAACGCCTACGCCTATGTCATCGCGGCGGGCGTCGTGGGCTTCGCATCCTTGCCCGTGTTCTGGCTGTGCTTTGCCGCGACCCGCGAGCCGTCCGCCATGGTCGACGCCAATCCGAAAGGCTTTCATCTCGGTGCGATTGCTGAGGATATCCGCACCGTCGGCGTGATCCTGTCGCGCAACGGGCCGCTCCTGCGCGTGTTCGCGTGCATGATCGTGAGCTCGCTGGCGTTCACGATGACGAACAAGTGTCTCACCTATTACATCATCCACGATCTGCAGCGGCCCGATCTGCGCCAATACATCCTGCCCTTCACGCTGTTCGTGCAATTCCTGTTCTGCCCGGTCTGGGCGGCCGTGGCGCAGCGCACGTCGAAACGCGCCGCCTGGCTCAGCGCCAATCTCGTGAGCGTCGTGGCGTACGCCGCGTTCTATTTCAACGAGAGCCGCGATCCTGTGATCGCAGCCGCGCTCCTGGGCTTCATCGCGTGCGCCAACGCCGCCTATCTCACGCTGATCTGGGCGATGCTGCCGGACACGGTGGAATACACCGAATGGACGACCGGCCAGCGTCACGACGCGAAAGTGTTCGGCGTGGCGTCCTGGGCCAAACAGGTTGCGCTCGGCGTGAACGGTTTCGCTCTCGGCGCACTCTTGACCGCGGTCGGCTATGTCGAAGGCGGCGCGCGCCAGAGCGCCGAGGCGGTCGCAGGCGTCAAGGCGATCATGACCATCGCGCCGCTCATCGGGCTTGCGCTCTCTGCCTGGATCATGTGGGGCTATCGTCTCGATCAAGCCACGCACGCGCGCATCCGCGCCGATATCGCCGCGCGCGGCGTTCAGCGCTGAGGCCGCGAGCCGGCGGAGGCCGCGCGCGCCTGCCGCGCCAGCGTTTCGATGCGGACGTCGTTGGCGGCGTGCGGCGGCAGCGTGGCGAACAGCGCGTAGGTTTCGACGCTGCCGTCGCTCATGTCGCGCGCCTCGCGCCGGATATAGTGCCCGACTTCTTCAGAATAGTGCCATGTCAGCCGTTCCAGCACGCGCATCGAATTGTGGCTGAAGCGATCACACACGACCGGGATGGCGGTGAATCGTCCGGCCGGGACATCGAGCGTCACCGGCGTGCGCGCAGCGCAGCTCCACAAATGGATGCTGCGTCGCGCGCGCTCGTCGGCATCGGTGGCGACGTTCAACGTGCGAAACTCGACGCGTCGCCCGGCGCGCAGCGGCCAGAGGCGATCGGGATCGCCGAGCACCGTGCGCCGTCCCGTCTGGCCGCGAAACGACCATTCCAGAATGGGCACGACCGGATTGGCGCTGCGTACGTACGGCCGACCGCTGCGCGCCGACCAGACGACGCGATCGTTTCTGACCTCGCGAACCAGTTCGACGCGGCCGTTGTCGAAGATGAAGGCCTGGCCGGCGGCGTAGCGCGGCAGCGGCGCGGCGTCCGCGGCGCCAACGAGACCGCACGCGAGCGCGAAAGCGAGAAAGGCGCGGCGCATCATGGCGTCGCCCGACCCGTCGGCACCACGCCGTCGCCATAGACCGGATCGCGTCCGCGGTCGCCGGCGTCGCGCGCGCGCTGCTGCAGCGCCGCCACCGCCGCCGCGGCGGAGGCGGCGTCCATCCGCGTGTGCAGTTCCGCCAGCGCCGCCGCAACCGAAGGCGCCGCGTAGGACGTGCCGCTGACCTCCATGCTCTGCCCCGCCGGTGCCGCCACCTGCACGCCGACGCCTCGGGCGGCGAAATCGACATGCTCGCCGCGCCCTGCACGCCGATAGACGACGCCGTTGTCGTCCACCGCCGTCACGCCGACGACGCCGTCATAGGCGGCGGGATAGAGCGGCGGCGCGGCCGGCCCGTCATTGCCGACGGCGGCGACAATCAGCATGCCGCGCGCCTGCGCACGCCGCACGGCGTCCTCCACCAAACGGTTCGGCGGACCCGCGAGGCTGACATTGGCCACCGCGACATTGTTCTGCGCGATCCAATCAAGCGCGCGCACGAGACGGTCGGCGGAGGCGAGTTCCGCCCCGCGCACGCCGGAGCGATCGACCACGGCCGCGGCGTACACCGACAGCGCCGTCGATCGCGACGCCGCTTCGCCGACGATCACCGACGCGACCGCAGTGCCGTGATCGTTCGGCGCAACGGTGCGGTTGACGAAGTCGGACTGCACGATGCGCGCCTGGCGCAAACTCGGATGCGCGGCGTCAATGCGCGTGTCGACAATGCCGACGGCGCCGGCGCGCACCGCCGGCGGCGTCGTTGCGGACGCGGCAGGTCGGCGCGCGCCGCCCGGAGCGGGGCGCCCGCTCTGGGTTGCGGTGTAGATGTGGTTAAAATCGTAGGCGGTGTCCGGGTCGCCGTTTTGCAGCGTTTCGAGCGCGGCGCGCGTCTGCTGTCCCCGCGGCACGCGCAGCTCCACGATCGACAGGCCGAGCGTCGTCAAGCGGTGGCGTTCGATCACCTCGAAGCCCAGCGCACGCGCGAACTCGAGCGAGGTGGGATCGGCCTCCAGCGCCAGCACTTCGCCGGCCTTCACCCAATAGCCTTCGAAATCGACCTCGACGCCGTCAGGCAACGCGCTCGGTCCGGCGACGTCGCGGTCGCCGTCGCGAATGCGCTGGCCGCCGTCGGCGTCGACGCCGCGTACGCCCGAGCCGCCAGGCGGGTCGTCGTCGTCATCGTCGCGACCGCCGCCCGATCCGGGCGCGTCGTCGTCATCGCCGCCCGGCCCATCGTCGTCATCGCTGCCAGGCGCGCCGCCGGAGCCGTCATCGTCCCCGCCGGGCCCATCATCATCGCCGCCTGGGCCATCGTCTCCGCCGGGTCCGTCGTCATCGCCGCCGGCGCCGTCGTCGCCCGCATCGTCAGCGCCGGCGTCATCGCCGCCCGCGTCGTCGCCGCCCGCGTCATCGCCGCCAACGTCGTCGCCCCCAGCCTCGTCGCCCCCAGCGTCGTCGATGCCGTCATTGCCGGGATCGTCTTCGCCTGCGCCGTCGCTGCCGAGGTCATCGTCGTCATCGGCGTCATCGTCGGGGTCGTCGTCCGGCGCCTCCTGCGCGAACGCAGCGCCGGAGGGCTCTTGGCCGACGCCGGGCGCATATCCGCCCCAAAGCAGGGCGAAGCCGGCGGTGGCCGCAAGGAGGGTGCTGGTCGAGGCGCGTCGCATGGGCGTCCTTGTCGCTGGCTGGAGCTACATGGTTAGAGAACGTTGAAGCAATCGTCCTATTCCATGGGCGCACACTGAACGGCGACCGTCCGGAATAAAACCGTCATCGCGGCGTTATGGGGAGCGATCTTATGAGGCAAAGCCGCGATGAACCGGATTCCCCAAAGGCGTTGCTTCTCCAGGCGATCCCTCGCCTGCAGCGGTTTTGCTACGCCATGACCGGTTCACGCGAAGACGGCGAGGATTTGGCGCAGATCGCGCTTGAGCGCGCGATCGGCAATCTGCATCGCTGGACGCCAGGCTCCAGGATGGAGCCTTGGGTGCTGCGCATCGCCTACAACGCCTGGATCGACGAGGTGCGCGCGCGCAGCCGACGCGGCAAAGTCGTCGCCATCGACGACATGTATGATCTCTCGCTCGTCGACGGCCGCGACGTGGTCGAATCCGCAATCGACCTCAAGCGCACGCGCGCGGCGATGGATGCGCTGCCCGACGATCACCGCGTGATCCTCACGCTCGTGGCGATCGAAGGCATGAGCTACCAGGAAGTTTCTGAGGTTTTGAAAATACCGATCGGCACCGTCATGAGCCGCCTGTCGCGCGCGCGCAAGGCGGTGGCGCAAAGACTTCAGCCGGCGGGGAGCGCGGTGCATGAGTGACGAGATTTCCGACGAGCAATTGAGCGCCTATCTCGACGGCGCGCTGCCGCCGCACCAGCGCGCCGCGCTCGAGCGCGCGCTTGAGACCGACGCTGCGGCGCGTGCGCGCCTGCAGGCCTTGCGTCAGGCGGACGAAGCCGTGCGCGCCGCCTATGCCGCGCCCGACCTCGACACGCCTGCGCCGCGCCTTGCAGCGCTCGTGCGCGATGCGGCGATCGCGCCGCAAGACCGGCTGTTTGCAGCCCAACGCATCGCCGACCGCTGGCGTGTTCCCATCGCCGCGGGCATAGCGCTCGTCGTCGGCGCGGCAGGCGGAATGATCGCTGCGCCGCGCGGCGGCGCGCTCGATCCCGCCGCCGTGCCGGCCGGCGGCGCGTTGCACGCCATGTTGGAGCAGGCGCCGAGCGGCGCTGAACGCGCGCTTGACGGGGCAGGCGTGTTTCGCGCGTCGTCCTCCTTCCGCATCGGCGATGGGCGGTATTGCCGCGAGGTGGAGGTTCAGATCGGCGCGTCGGCGTCGGCAGGCGTCGCGTGCCGGCAGGACGATCGTTGGCGCTTCGAAGTGTTGACCGCGGCTGCGCCGGCGACTGCGGGCGGATACGAAACCGTGGGCGACGACGCCGCAAGCGTGCTCGACGCCGCCTTGTCGCGGCTCGATGCGCAGGCGCCGCTCGACGCCGAAGCGGAAGCGGCGCTGATCGCCGGCGATTGGCGGTGACGCAAAGCCGCTGCGCTGCGGGAGATCCATGCGCTCGGGTGAGGCCTAAAGTGCGATCGTGTAGCGCCGATCCCGGCTGTCGTTGGCGCCTGGGCCGGCGGCGATCACGCCGCACTCGGACGCCTGCGCCGCAGCCCGCAACAGCGCCGGCAATTCGGGATCGAAATACAGCGCCGGCTCCGCGACGATCAGCAGTGACGGCCCATGCGCGATGGCGCGCGCCAGGCGCAGCCGCGCTTGCGTCCAGCCGTCGAGGCTGGGCGCGTCCGGATCGATGCGGCGCTCGAGCGCTGCGGCCATGTCCGCAAGGCCGACCAGGGCGAGCGCCTGCGCCATTACATCGTCCGATAGTCCGCGCTGGCCGATCGATAGATTGCGGCGCAACGAGCCGCGCAGCAGCGGCGCGCTGGGGGCCGCCAGCATGATGCGGCGGCGCAGGCCGCGCTCGTCATCCTGTGCGCCCGCGAATCGCACCGCGCCTGGCGTGCGTGCAAGCGATTCCAGAGACGCAAGCGCGCCGCGCGGAAGCTCGCCGCTGACGAAAGCGACCTCGCCGCGCTGCAGAACGACATCATCGCCGCCCCCGAGACGCAGCGCGATGGCGCCGTCCGACGGCGCCGGCGCACGCGCCGGATCCGTTCGAACCCGCGCGGCTTCAGCGGCAAGACGGTCGAACCGCGCGGCGCCAAGTTGCGCTGCAAGGAAACTATCGCGCGCACGCGCGCCAGAGCGCAGCGCCGCGCCTAGAAAGCCGCCCGCGAACGCCGCCATCGCCCAGTCGATCGCGCGATCCGCGTGCATCGCCAGCGACAGCATGGCCAGAAACGTCGCGACGACGGCGTAGGCCGCAGGCGCCTCGACCAGGCTCGCGATCGCTGTGCGCCGGACGGCGGCGGCGCGCACATCATCAGCGCGCGCATCGAGCCTCGTCCGCTCGCGATGCGCCGCGTGGAACAGCGCCAAGGTGCGTGCGCCCAGAACGATGTCGCCGGCGACGGCGGCCACGCGGCCGCGGGCCTGGCGTAAGCGCTGCAGGGCGCGGCGATGCGCGCGCCCAAGTCCTATCCAGACCAGTCCACACGCAGCGAGCAGTCCCACGCCTGCGGCGAGCCCGCCTGCGCCTGCCGCCATCCCAAGCGCCGCAAGCGCGCCGACGCCGGCGGCGAGCGCTGCGCCGGATTCGCCGAGCCCGATCGAGGCCCATTCGCGCATCGGATTGACGTCGCCCGTCATGCGCGCGGTCAAAGCGCCAAGTCGCCGTGCGCCTTCGCTCGCCGCTACAGCGTGGCGCGCCAGAAAGCGGCGCAAATCGTTGGCGTAATCCATGCTGACGTCTTCGGCCGTCACCGCCCGCGCCCAGGTAATGACAGCGGAGGCGGTGGAGACGGCGAGCAGCATAAGGCTCGGGCCGCGCAGATCTGCGCCGGCGCCGGCGGCGTCGAGAAACCTCTTGAGCGCAACGACGCCGCCCGCCAGCGCCCCCGCTTCGGCAAGCGTCAACACCCCAAGGCGCGCCAGCGGCCAGCCGCGCCCTGGCGCAAGCAGCCGCGGTCTCATGCCGCCGCTTGCGCGCAGGGCTCCATGAGCGCGTCGTAGAGCGCTGCTGCGACCTCCATCGAGGCCAGCGCCTCGCGCGTGTAGCAGCGCATGCCGGTGGCTTGCGTGGCCTCGCGGCACGCGAGCGGGGATTGCGACACCAGGCCGCTCAGTCCCAGCACGCGGCCGTGTTGGCGCAGCCAATGCACGCCCATCGCGCACGAGGCGGCGCTTTCGCCGGCATAGAGGTAGCCGCTGCGCGGCTGCTTCAACAGGCCGGAGGCGATGAGCCACGCGGTCTCGTCCTGGAAGAGCCCGTCGGCGACCTCGAGCACCAGCGCGTCGGCGCCGTCCTGCGCCAGCGCGCCGATCAGCGTGCGCACGCCATGCGCCAGCTCGCCGCGATCGGCGCGATAGGTCGTGGCCATGCCGACATCGGTGAAATCGAGAACACGGAAAGCGCCGGCGTCGCGCATGTGCCAGAAATCGTTGCCTGCGCCGGTGCCGGTCAGCTTCGCTGCGCCGACCTTCAATCCGGCGCGCGTGAGGCCCTTGATGATCGAGGCGGCGGTGGTGGTCTTGCCGGCGTTCATCGAGCCGCCGACGACGGTGAACATCGCCGGCGCCGCGGCGGCTTCGGGAGCGGCGAGGGCGAAGCCGCGCAGATTGAGCGCCTTGCCCGCGTCATCGACGAACAGCCCGATCGGCTGGATGCGCGTCGGCTCCTCCATGCGCTCGTTCTTGGCGATGACGCGCGCGGCGATGCCGCCGGCGGCGGCAAGATCGCAGGGGCCGAGATCATCCGGCGCCACGGCTTCGAACTGGTCCGGCGCGTAGCGGTTGCCGTAGGCGAGAATGATTTCATCGCCTTCAAACAACAGCGCCTTGCGGCTGGTGGTCAGTTCGAGCCTCTGATGGGCGCCGACCTCGAGCACGCGCGCCAAAACCAGATCGCCGGCGCGGGGCGAAACGTCGGCGGTCTCGATGGCGTGCAGCGCCCGATCGGGCGCCGTCCGTGTGCTGAAAGCGCGCTTTGCGCGGGCGAGCCGTTCCGGCGGAAGCGTGAGGCGCATGCGATGTTTCCCCTTGTCGATCCGCTTTTTCCTGATGCGGATGCAAGGGAGAACGGCGCTGCAGAGCGCCTATTCCCTTCGTTTCAGAATCTGAAAGAAATTTCAGCGATCGCCACGGAACCCGACGCAGACGGCGCGCCCACGGGCTCCTCTTCGATGCTGACGAAATCGGCGCGCAGCACCCAATGCTCGCTCAGTTCGTAATAGCCGCCCACGCCGATCAGCCGGTTGGTGAAGTTCGTGGAGTCCGTCTCCGAGGCGGAGAGGGCGACGCCCCAGCGCTCGGCGCGCCAGGCGATCCCGGCGTTGATTTCTTCTTCGTCGAGGCCGGGCGTGAGGCTGTTGCTGTCGCCGCGGCTGACGAAGGCGGCGCCGATGGCGAGGGGGCCGCGGCGGAATTCCGAGCCGATGCTCCAGGATTCAAGATCCTGCCGCTCCGTGACGGGATCGGCTTCGCCATGCACATAGGCCGCGCTCACGCCGCCGACCCAATCGCCGAGCGTCGTCTGGTAGGCGAGGGCGGTTTCGATCGCATTCTCTTGGCGCGTGCGCCGGCGCGGATTGGGATCGTCGCTGTTGGATTCCAGTTCCGGCGCATAGGAGACGCCGAACCGGAAGCCGCGCACGGGCGCGGAGAGATAGAGGATCTTCAACGCATCGCGGGTGTCGAAGGGGCTGATCAGCGCGGCGGTTCCGGCATAGCGCACGAAATCGCCGCGGATCTGGCCGAGGCCTACAAGCGGCGCGTGCAGAGAGATGGTGTCGGCGGGGCCGTCCTGCTCGCCCAATTCGACGCGGCCGAAGCCGCCGGCGAGATACACATAAATTTCGTCACGCTGCAGATCCTCGGCCTCGCGGTCGCCCGTATCGACCTCCGCACGGAAACCATAAACGAGACCCGATTGGGCGACGTATTCCGCATTGACAATCAACGAAGCGTCCCATTCGGAGGCTTCGTCGGAGCGCCCGGTTTCAGGGTCCTCATAGGCCCCGGCTTGCAGCGAGATCGCGCCGTTGGCGGTGAGTTCGACCCCGTTGACGTTGGCGCGAAGCTCTTGGGCCGACGCGTCGCCCGTCATCGCCGCCCACACCGCGGCGAGCGCCACGCTCCCAAACAACCCACGCATGCAAATCCCCTCTTGGCGTTTGATCCCCAGAACGCCGCAGCCCGCTTCTTATTCCGGTTCGTGGGCGAATTAAATGACCCGGCCCGAAGAGCGCATTGCCGGGCTTTAAGGCTGATGCTGTGGAATAGGACTTCGGCGGCGGCGTTTGCCTCATGCCCGACGTTTGCGATCGGGCGTGGAAAAGGGAAAGGCTCGATATGAAAAAGTTCACCTGGATCGCAACGGCGTCCGCTGCGGCGCTGGGCGTGTCCGCCATGGGGGCGCAGGCCGCCACCCATGACGGCGTCGCCTCCGTGACGCGGACGGCGCAGATCGAACGCGCGGCCGACGCGCGCGCCGAACAGGGTGCGGTCGTCGAAGAGGTGCGCGAGCGCCGCCGCGGCGGACGTGGAATCTCGAATTCCAGCTCCAATTCCTCGTCGAACTCGTCCTCGAATTCCTCGTCGAATTCCTCGTCGAACTCGAGCTCGAATTCTTCCTCGAACTCCAGCTCCAATTCGTCCTCGAATTCCTCGTCGAACTCGAGCTCCAACTCGTCGTCGAATTCGAGCTCGAACAGTTCATCGAACAGTTCGTCGAACAGCTCTTCGAATTCTTCTTCGAACAGCTCGACCTGAGCGAAGCCGGCTTGGTCCTCTCACCGGAGCGGCCTCCTCGCCGCTCCGGATTTTTTTGTGAGGTTCGCTTCAGCGCGGCGCCCGCGCCTGCTGGCGGTACCAGGCGCCGCCGGCGCGCGTGTTGCGCAGGATGCGCACGCGTTCGGCCGCTTCTTCCGGCGTCTCGGCGCGAATGTCGGCGGCGATCTGCGTGCGGCGGAACGGGATGATTTGCGCGATGGGCGCGCCTTTCTCGATCTCGTGCAGGCCGTCGCCGACATTGAGGAAGAATGGAAAATGGATCGGCGAGCGGTACGTGTCGGTGTCGACGATTCCGCTGAGAATTTCAAAGGTCGGATGCGGGCGATTGAGCGGCGGCGTGATCAGCACGCTCCAGCCCGGCGGCGTCTGGATCGTCCAGAAATTGTGAAACTTGCATGCAGGACCTGGGCCGAAAGGGTGGCCCGACACCTGAAAGTCCGGATGGAAGCTGACCATCTCCCGGTCGAAATCCCAGCCGGCGTTCACCTCTGCGCCGTCCTTGGACACCTCCAGCCGGACGGACGCCGCAAGCGGAATGATCCAGCCGTGCGTCATGGCGTCGAGAAACGGCAGGCAACGCTTGATGGTCAGCCCGTTATTGCTCGGGCTCTGCACGCCGACATCGACCGGCGGGATGCGCTTGAACCAATCGGGCATGGCGCCCTTGGCCGGGATCGGCTCGGCGATGACGCCTTTGTCCTCGGGCCTGCAGGTGAAGCTGATCCGGGGCTTGGGCGCGGCGAAGGCGAACATGGGTCTCGCTTGGTTGTGTTGCGGTCGCACCCAGAACGAAGACCGCCGTCGCTTATTCCTTTCCCGGCTTTGGAATAGATCGCCGCAGGCGTCGTTCTTGATCCGAATGACAGGGAGACGGCGCGATGAAGCATCTCGGATTGGCGATGGCGCTAGGCGCTTCGGCATGCGCCAGCGTGGAGCCCCAGGCGGCGTTGTTGCGTGATGCGCCCGCGGTGTCGCCGGTCATGACCGAGCACAGCGCGGGATTGCGGTGCCTTGGCGGCCTCATCGAGCAGAGCCCGGCTGCGCCGGTCAGCGTGGTGGTGCGGGACATCGAAGATGCGACGGTGCCGCTCTTGAATGAAGAGCGGCGGCTGAGTTTGGGCGGATCGTTCGTGCTGCATACCGCGCTGTCGCGGCTCGAGACGTCGAAAGTGCAGATCGTCATGGACGAACAGCGCGCGGGCGCGCGGCGATTGACGCTGTCGGGCGCGTGGACGCAGGACGATCTGTTCACCGGCGAGCGCGGCATGGGCGTGCGGGTTGCGGGCGCAAACGTGCGCGCGGGGCTCGGGCGGCGCACGAGCTATGATTTCATCGCCGGCGATTTCGCGTCTTCGGTGAATGGACGCGTTCGTCTGTCCACGGCGGTCGGCGTGGCGTTGCCGCGTCGCGGCGAGGAAGCGTTCCTGGTGATCGACGACGGCGCCGACGGGGCCGAAATCGGTATGGATCGCCGCCGCGTCCAGGGCGCGCAGATGGCGCAGCGGCGCGTCTTGGAAGCCGTCGCGCTCGTCCATCTCGCGGATTTCTTCGGCATCGATTATCGCCCGTGCCTGGATGCGGCGACGGCGTCGCCCGAGGCGTTTTCTGCAGCGATCGGCGCTTATGAGCGCGCCGCGCCAGCGGAGCGCCATCGGCTGATGCAGGAAGAATTGACCCGCCTGGGTTACCTGTCGGAAGCGCCGCCGAGCGGGCGCTGGGATGCGCAGAGCCGGCTGGCGCTTGGTCGTTTCCAACAGGATGCGCGGTTGCCGCCGACAAGCCGGCCGTCTGCGGTGCTGTACGCTTTGGCGCGCACGCATGCGGCGCCGCCGGCGTCGCGCGCGCCGTAAGCGCCCAAAAAAAACCCGCCCGGCGCGAGGCCGGGCGGGCGCAGAGCAGATGCGCGTGTGTTTGGATTAGTGAATGTCGAAACGGTCGAGGTTCATCACCTTCGTCCAGGCCGCGACGAAATCCGCCACGAATTTCGCCTCGCCGTCGGCGCAGGCATAGACCTCAGCCAGCGCGCGCAGCACGGAGTTCGAGCCGAACACGAGATCGACTTCCGTGCCCGTCCACACCAGTGCGTTGGTGGTGCGGTCGCGGCCTTCCAGGACATCCTCCGAACCCGGCGCGCGCCGCCACTTGGTGCGCATGTCGAGCAGGTTGACGAAGAAGTCGTTGGTCAGCGTTTCCGGACGATGCGTGAACACGCCGTGCTGCGCGCCGTCGACATTCGCGTTGAGCACGCGCAGGCCGCCGATGAGCACGGTCATTTCCGGCGCCGTCAGCGTGAGCAGGTTGGCGCGGTCGACCAGCAATTCCGCCGACGAGCGCTTCAGGCCCGCGCGGCGATAATTGCGGAAGCCGTCGGCGACGGGCTCCAGCACCGCGAACGAGTCCACGTCGGTCTGGTCCTGCGAGGCGTCGGTGCGGCCCGGCGTGAACGGCACGACCACGTCATGGCCGGCCTTCTTCGCCGCCGCCTCGATCGCCGCGCCGCCGGCGAGCACGATCAGGTCGGCCAGCGACACCTTCTTGTTGCCGGACTGGGCGGCGTTGAAGGCGGTCTGGATCGACTCAAGCGTCGCCAGAACGTGCGCCAATTGGGCCGGCTGGTTGACCTCCCAATCCTTTTGGGGGCTGAGGCGGATGCGGGCGCCATTGGCGCCGCCGCGCTTGTCGCTGCCGCGGAAGGTCGAGGCCGAGGCCCAGGCCGTGGCGACGAGCTGCGCGGTGGTCAGGCCGGAGGCGAGGATGTTCGCCTTCAGCGTCGCGATGTCCTGCGCGTTGACCAGTTCGTGGTCGACCGACGGCACCGGGTCCTGCCAGATCAGCTGCTCCTTCGGCACCAGCGGCCCGAGATAGCGGGCGACCGGGCCCATGTCGCGGTGCGTCAGCTTGAACCAGGCGCGGGCGAACGCATCGGCGAATTCCTGCGGGTTCTGGTGGAAGCGGCGCGAGATCTTCTCGTACGCCGGATCATAGCGCAGCGAGAGGTCGGTGGTGAGCATGTTCGGCGTCACGCGCTTGGAGGGATCGTGCGCGTGGGGCGCCGTGCCGGCGCCTGCGCCGCCCTTGGGCTGCCACTGGTGCGCGCCCGCTGGGCTCTTCGTCAGCTCCCATTCGTAATTGAACAGGTTGTCGAAGTAATTGTTGCTCCACTGCGTGGGCGTCGTCGTCCAGGTGACTTCGAGGCCGCTGGTGATCGCATCGCCGCCCTTGCCGGAGCCGTAGCTGTTGGCCCAGCCGAAGCCCTGCTCTTCGATGCCGGCCGCCTCAGGCTCGCGCCCGACATGGCTTTCAGGGGCCGCGCCGTGCGCCTTGCCGAAGGTGTGGCCGCCGGCGATCAGGGCTACGGTTTCTTCGTCGTTCATGGCCATGCGGGCGAAGGTTTCGCGGATATCGCGCGCCGCAGCGATCGGGTCCGGATTGCCGTTCGGGCCCTGCGGGTTGACGTAGATCAGGCCCATCTGCACCGCGCCGAGCGGGTTTTCGAGCTGGCGGTCGCCGGTGTAGCGCTTATCGCCCAGCCATTCTGTCTCGGAGCCCCAATAGACGTCCTCTTCGGGCTCCCACACGTCGGCGCGGCCGCCGCCGAAGCCGAAGGTTTTGAAGCCCATCGATTCCAGCGCGACATTGCCGGCGAGAATCATCAGGTCCGCCCAGGACAGCTTGGCGCCGTATTTCTGCTTGATCGGCCACAACAGACGGCGCGCCTTGTCCAGGTTGCCGTTGTCCGGCCAGGAATTCAGCGGCGCGAAACGCTGCTGGCCCGTGCCGCCGCCGCCGCGACCGTCGGCGATGCGATAGGTGCCGGCGCTGTGCCAGGCCATGCGGATGAAGAACGGGCCGTAATGGCCGTAATCGGCCGGCCACCATTCCTGCGAATCGGTCATCAGCGCGTGCAAATCCTGCACGACGGCGTGGAGATCGAGCGTCTTGAATGCTTCGGCGTAGTTGAACGCTTCGCCCATCGGGTCATTGAGAGGCGAATTCTTGTTCAGAATCTTGAGGTTCAGCTGATTTGGCCACCAGCTGGCGTTGTCATAGCCCCCAGCGATCGTGTGCCTGCCGGGGCCGCCCGAGACTGGGCATTTGCTTTCGCCGTCCATGAGAACTCCCATCGTGTGACGCGCTGGCTTCGCGTGGCGGTCGTTTACCGACACGGCAGGGGTGGGTCCAATCAATTGGACGTATCCGACCCATAGAGCCGCCCTATGCGCCAGCCGCGCGCGGCCTGCGGCGCCCGACCGGCTGGCGGTTTTCGCCGATGCGCATTAGAGCCTTCGCGCCGGCAGCAATCGGCCTGCACAAGCTGGGACGCCCATGACGCTCGACCTTCTGGATTATCTGCCGATCGTCATCTTCCTGGGCGTCGCGGGCGTGATGGGGGCGGGGTTCATCCTGGCCGCCTGGGTGCTGGCCCCGAAGGCGCCGGACAAGGAGAAGCTGTCGGCCTATGAGTGCGGCTTCAACGCCTTCGACGATGCGCGGATGAAGTTCGACGTGCGCTTCTATCTGGTGTCGATCCTCTTCATCATCTTCGACCTCGAAGTGGCGTTCCTGTTCCCTTGGGCGATCACGCTGACGAACCTGCCGCCCGAAGCGGCGGCGTTCACGTTCTTCTCGATGATGGCGTTTCTGGGCGTGCTCACCGTTGGCTTCATCTACGAATGGAAGAAGGGAGCGTTGGAATGGGAGTAGGTAGAAGTCAGTAGTCAGTAGGCATTAGTCAGTAGGCAATAGTTGCTGCGAGCGGGTCAGGTGTCGAGCGACGTTCAATCGTATCGCGACCTCAAGGTCTGGCAGAGCGCCATGCGCATCGCCACGCAGGCCTATGTGCTGACGAAGAGTTTCCCGCGTGATGAAACGTACGGCATGACCAGCCAAATTCGGCGCGCAGCAGCCTCCATCCCGGCCAACATCGCGGAAGGGTATGGACGTGATGGGACCGCGACGTTCGTGCAATATCTGAGGATCGCCAATGGTTCTCTGAAGGAATTGGAGACCCACGTTATGCTGACATCGCGCGTAGGACTCACCGATGAAGACCAGGTGCGAGAGATTTTGTCGGACAGCGATGAACTTGGCAAAATGCTGCGCTCCCTCATCCGGTCCATCCAGAGCCCGTCAGGATAGAGCCATGCTACTGACTACTGACTACTGCCTACTGACTCGCTTGGGGTTATTCGCATGAGTTCAACGCTAACTCCTGCCCGCGCCGGCGTTGAGGGCGGGTATCCCGCTAAGGAAGACGATCCGTTCTTCACGGGCCTGTCGAATGAACTCGCCGACAAAGGCTTTCTTGTCGCCGCGGCGGATGACGTCATCACTTGGGCGCGCACAGGCTCCTTGATGTGGATGACGTTTGGGCTGGCGTGCTGCGCGGTCGAGATGATGCATGCGGGCAATCCGCGCTACGATCTCGAGCGTTTCGGCGCAGCGCCGCGGGGCAGCCCGCGCCAGTCCGATCTGATGATCGTGGCCGGCACGCTGACCAACAAGATGGCGCCGGCGCTGCGCAAGGTCTACGACCAGATGCCCAATCCGCGCTATGTGATCTCGATGGGATCGTGCGCGAACGGCGGCGGCTATTATCACTACAGCTACGCAGTGGTGCGCGGGTGCGACCGCATCGTACCGGTGGATATCTATGTGCCCGGCTGCCCGCCGACCGCGGAGGCGTTGGTGTACGGCATCCTGCAATTGCAGCGCAAAATTCGCCGCGAAGGGAACATCGACCGATGAGCGCGCTGGACGATCTGGGCGCCCACATCGCGTCTGCGCTGGGCCGCGCGATCCGCGGCTATCACGTCGCGCATGGCGAGCTCACGTTGCTGGCGGAGGCGGACGACATCGTCACCGTGCTGACCTTCGTGCGCGACGACAAGCGCACGCAGATGACGACTTTGATCGACATCTGCGGCGTCGATTATCCCGAGCGCGCGCCGAAGCGTTTCGACGTCGTCTATCACCTGTTGTCGATGCGCAGGAATTTGCGCCTGCGCGTGAAGATCGAGGCGGATGACGAAACGCCGGTCCCTTCGGTCACCGGGGTGCATCCCAGCGCCGACTGGTTCGAGCGCGAGACGTTCGACATGTACGGCGTGCTGTTCTCCGGCCACCCGGACCTGCGCCGGCTCTTGACCGATTACGGCTTCGAGGGCTTCCCCCTGCGCAAGGAATTCCCGCTCACAGGCTATGTCGAGGTCCGCTACGACCCCGAGCAGGAGCGGGTGGTGTATGAGCCCGTGAAGCTGACGCAGGCGTATCGCAATTTCGATTTTCTCAGCCCTTGGGAGGGGATGACGCTTCCTGGGGATGAGAAGGCGGGGTGATGTCGATGCCCGGCCTCTCGCGCGGAGATCGTATCGTCGCCAAAGCAGAGCGGCTGGCAAAGTTGTGCCTGGTAGGCGCAGCCATCGGCGTTTCGACCGCAGCGCTTACTTTTTCATCGGGATGGCTGATCGCCGCGCGATCTGGTCAGTCTGTTCCATGGTGGACGATGTGGCTTTTTCCACTCGCGCAATTGGCATACCTGTGGAGCGTCACCGCAGGCGATCCTCATCGGCCTTCGCGACGGCTGGTACGGTATATCAGTGTATTGATGACCTTAATCATCGTCGCCGTCGGTGTCGATGTCATGCTCTTCAACGTTACCTGGGAGGACTGGTTCGCAGATAGCAAGGAATTTTCAACGCTTGTCTTCGCCGGTTTTGCCGTTGCACTCGTAACCTTTGCAGCGTTGCGGCATTCGTTCTCTGCATTGCGGCGGACGAGTCTGGTCTGGATTGTCGCTGCAGTCGCCACCTGGGTCACCGCAGAATGGCTCCTGGATATTGGTCCCACGATTGACGATCCGCTTGAGCCACGTTCTGGCGCCGCGTCAGTCACGCTTGTGTGCTGTATCATCTACGTGTGGTTTGCCGTGTCGTCGCTGATGGACTGGCGCATCCGTCAGATCGACCGGAGAGAGCCGTCTCCACCCGTCGAACCATTGCGAGAATAGCATGTCAGAGACCTACACCCCCGCCGCGCCAGACGACAAACGCACCTTCACCATCAATTTTGGTCCGCAGCACCCGGCCGCGCATGGCGTTTTGCGCCTCGTGCTGGAGATGGACGGAGAAGTCGTCGAGCGCATCGATCCGCATATCGGGCTCCTCCATCGCGGCACCGAAAAGCTGATCGAGTACAAGACCTATCTCCAGGCGCTGCCCTATTTCGACCGGCTCGATTACGTCGCGCCGATGAATCAGGAGCACGCCTTTTGCCTGGCGATCGAGAAGCTGGCGAACATCGAAGTTCCGCGCCGCGCCAAGATCATCCGCGTGCTGTTCTCCGAAATCGGCCGGCTGATGAACCACATCCTCAACGTCACCACGCAGGCGATGGATGTCGGCGCGCTCACCCCCATCACCTGGGGTTTCGAAGAGCGCGAGAAGATGATGGTGTTCTATGAGCGCGCCTCCGGCTCGCGGATGCATGCGGCCTATTTCCGGCCCGGCGGCGTCCATCAGGATTTGACGCCGGCCCTGATCGACGACATCGAAGCCTTCTGCGGCCCCTTCACCAAGGCGATGGACGATATCGAGGCGCTCATCACCGAAAACCGCATCTTCAAGCAGCGCAATGTGGATATCGGCGTTGTCACGCAGGAGGATTGCTTCAAATGGGGCTTTTCCGGCGTGATGGTGCGCGGCTCAGGCCTCGCCTGGGATTTGCGCCGCAGCCAGCCCTACGAAATCTATGACGAGCTCGATTTCAAGATTCCGGTCGGCAAGAACGGCGATTGCTGGGATCGCTATCTGTGCCGCATGGAGGAGATGAAGGAGAGCACCAAGATCATTCTCCAATGCGTGAAGCTTCTGCGCGAGACGCCGGGGCCCGTGATGCCGGAGAAATCCAAGGTCGCCCCGCCGCGCCGCGCGGAGATGAAGCGCTCGATGGAGGCGCTCATCCATCATTTCAAGCTCTATACCGAAGGGTTCCACGTGCCGGCCGGCGAATATTACGCCGCCGTCGAGGCGCCGAAGGGCGAGTTCGGCGTGTATCTCATCGCCGACGGCGGCAACCGGCCCTATCGCTGCAAGATCCGCGCGCCGAGCTACCCGCACCTCGCGGCGATGGATTATCTCTGCAAGGGCCACATGCTGGCCGACGTGTCGGCTGTTCTGGGGTCGCTCGACATCGTGTTCGGTGAGATCGACCGATGAGCGCGGCCGATATCGTGCAGGCCCAGGTCGACGCCTATAACGCCCAAGACCTAGACGCGCTGCTGTCCTTCTACACGGACGATTGCATCCTCGCTGACCTCAACGGTCCCGTGCGGCAGGCCGGCAAAGACGCGGTCCGCGCGCGCTATGCGGAGCTGTTCAAGACACATCCGCACAATCGCGCGACGATTCTGAATCGCATTGTTGTCGGCGACACCGTGATCGACCACGAGGACGTCGTCCGCGCGCCCGGCGGCGAGCGGTTCCAGGTCGCCGCCATCTACACGCTGCGCGGCGGGCTGATCGCCCGCTGCGACTTCGCAAGGTAAGCCCATGTCCGTTCGTCGTTTGGCCGCCGATCAGCCCGCTGGCTTCGCCTTCAAGGACGCGACCATGGATCAGGCGCGCTGGTGGATGGAAAAATATCCGCCCGAGCGCAAGCAATCGGCGGTCATCCCGCTCTTGTGGCTGGTGCAGAAGCAGGAAGGCTGGGTTTCGGAGCCGGCGATCCGCGCGGTCGCAGCGCTGCTCGGCATGCCGACGATCCGCGTGCTCGAAGTGGCCACATTCTACACGATGTTTCATCTCGCGCCGGTCGGGCGCCATCATCTGCAAGTGTGCGGCACCACGCCGTGCATGCTGCGCGGCTCGGAGGCCTTGATCGAGCTGTGCAAGCGCCGCATCGGGCCTGCGCACACGCCGACCGCGGACGGCGAGTTTTCCTGGGAAGAGATGGAATGCCTCGGCGCATGCGTGAATGCGCCCGTCGTCGCCATCGATGACTATTATCATGAAGATCTCACCGCTGAAGATCTCGAGCGGCTGATCGACGCGTTGGCGCGCGGCGAGCGGCCTGCGCCGGGCTCCGCGCGTGGGCGTATGGCGTCGGCGCCGGAGGGGGGTGCTGCCGCCTTGACCGATCCCGCGCTCTATAGCGGCGCGCTCGCGCAACCGCTGACTCTGCCGAATCTGCCGGCGAAACCATGAGCGAAGAGCCGCGCTCGCCGCTGAAGGTGCGCACGCGCCTGCCGTTCGAGACGAACGCTCACGCAACGCGCGCGGCGCTGCCTGCCTTCGCGATCGTTTATGGAATGCTGGCGGCTTGCGGCGCAGGGGCGGCGGCGTACATGGCGCTCATTGAGGATCGTCCGATCATGAGCGGCTATGTGCTGGCGCCGGCGTTCGGCGCGGCGTGGTTTGCGCTGCGCGCCGCGATGAGCTTTGGGCGCCGATGAGCCCGCCCGATCTCGCCACACCGGAAGGCCGCGCCGCCTATCGCCGCGAGATCAACCGCGTCGCGGCGGGGCCGCGCCTTGCGGGCGTCGTGCTGGCGCTGGCCGGCGTCGGCGTGGGCGCGTCGCGCTATTTCGTCGATCCTTGGCCGCCGAGCTTGCGCTATCTGGCGCTCGCGCTCTGCTTGGCGGGGATCGGCCTGTTGCTCTATGGGCTCTACGCGCGCATGCGGCATCATTTCCGCCGCATGGCCGAGAAGGATTAGGATCCCGCGATGCTCGCAGACAAGGACCGCATCTTCCTCAATCTCTATGGCGCGCACGATTGGCGCCTTGAGGCGGCGAAGGCGCGCGGCGCGTGGAACGCCACGCCCGACATGATCGCGGCGGGGCGCGATTGGATCATTCAGCAGGTCAAGGATTCCGGCTTGCGCGGGCGCGGCGGCGCCGGCTTCCCGACCGGGCTGAAATGGTCCTTCATGCCCAAAGAGGTGAAGGAGCGGCCGCATTATCTGGTGGTCAACGCCGACGAATCCGAGCCGGGCACCTGCAAAGATCGCGACATGATGCGCCACGATCCGCATCTGCTGATCGAGGGCTGCCTCATCGCGTCGTTTTCGATGCAGGCGCATGCGGCGTATATTTACATCCGCGGCGAATATGTGCGCGAACGGGAAATTCTCGAGGCCGCGATCCGCGAAGCGTATGACGCGAAGCTGATCGGCAGGAACAACATCCACGGCTGGGATTTCGATCTCTACGTCCACCATGGCGCCGGCGCGTATATCTGCGGCGAGGAAACCGCGCTGCTCGAAAGTCTCGAAGGCAAGAAGGGACAGCCGCGCCTGAAGCCGCCTTTTCCCGCCAATGCGGGCCTTTATGGCTGCCCGACGACGGTGAACAACGTCGAATCCATCGCCGTCGTGCCCACGATCCTGCGCCGCGGCGCGCAATGGTTCGCCGGCTTCGGGCGCGCCAACAACACCGGCACGAAAGTGTTCTGCGTGTCAGGCCATGTAAACCGGCCGTGCAACATCGAAGAGGAGATGAGCATCCCGCTCAAGACCCTGATCGAGACGCATTGCGGCGGCGTGCGCGGCGGCTGGGGCAATCTCAAGGCGATCATTCCCGGCGGGTCGTCGGTGCCGTGCATCCCCGCCGACATCTGCGAAACCGTGCTGATGGATTTCGACGCGCTGCGCGACGTGAAATCCGGTCTCGGCACGGCGGCGGTGATCGTGATGGATCAATCGACCGACATCGTGCGCGCCATCGCGCGGCTGTCTTATTTCTATAAGCATGAAAGTTGCGGCCAATGCACGCCGTGCCGCGAAGGCACCGGCTGGATGTGGCGCGTGCTGGAGCGCATGGCGCGCGGCGAGGCGGAGCATCGCGAGATCGATCTTCTGCTCGACGTCGCGGGCCAGGTTGAGGGCCACACGATTTGCGCGCTGGGCGATGCGGCGGCGTGGCCGGTGCAGGGCCTCATCCGCCATTTCCGCGCCGACATCGAGCAGCGTATCGACCGCTACCGCGCCGCCAAGGGCGCCCACCAGGTGCGCATGGTCGCCGCGGAGTAGGTGTGAACGAGCCATGGTCCGCTCCGCTCGGCCGCGAGGCGCGCAACGAGCAGCGCAAGCTGCGCGGGGCTGCATTCAACGCGGTGGCGATCACTTTGGTGGCGACGGCGTTGGTCGGCGACCTGATCAATCCCGTCGCCGCCGAGCAATTGAGCGTTCCGGTCCGGTTGGGCATGGTGGTTCTCGGATGGTGCGCCCATCTTTTTGCATGCTTGCTCGTCCGTGATATGGAAGACCGGCCATGACGGTTTTCGGCCTCAACGCCCAGTTCTTCGAACTCGCCGCCTTTGTGATTGGGTTTGGCGCGTTTGCGTTCGCTTGGGACCTTCTCAGAAAGCGGTTGTGGGCGCGCCCACCCGCCCGATCGCCGCACAACCACCCCGCCGAATGAAGCACTTCGTTCTCTTCTATGTGTATCCAGCGGATTTTCGCGAGCGGCGGGGGCCGTTTCGGGCTGCGCACATCGCCCATGCCGGCGCCGCCGTCGCGCGCGGCGAGCTGGTGCTGGGCGGCGCCTTCGCGGAGGACCCGCCTGAAGGCATGCTGCTGTTCAAGGCCGAGACGCCGGCGGTCGCAGAGGCCTTCGCCGCCGGCGATCCTTACGTGCAGAACGGCGTCGTCTCGTCCTGGCGCGTGCGCGAGTGGACCACGGTGGTCGGTCCTGAAGCGCTGACGAAGATATAGACCGCAAAAGTAGTCGCTCGATCGCCCCCTTCGACCGGCTTCGCCGGCCACTTCCCCCGTAAACGGGGAAAGAAACAGCGCCTCTTTGCTCCCCCGTTCACGGGGGAGCTGGCCGCGAAGCGGTCTGAGGGGGCGATCGGGCCGGACGCGCCCACCAGCCCGCCCTTGCACGGCCGCGCCCGCCTGCGCTTCATGCGCGCGCGGAGGATGACGATGGCGCGCGGCGTGAGCGAGATCTGGGACGGGCTCGGCGATTTCGAGCGACGCGCGCTGCGCTTCCATGACGAGGAGCGCGACACGTTCGTTTCCGGCGCCGGCCCGGGCGTCATCATCATCCATGAAATTCCAGGGATCACCCCGGAAGTCGCGCGCTTCGCCCGCTGGGTGCGGGAGGCGGGCTTTCGCGTCTATCTGCCGTCGCTTCTGGGCCGGCCCGGCCAGCCCAACGGCGCCGGTTACGCGCTGTCGTCCATGGCGCGGGCCTGCATCGCGCGAGAATTCACGCTGCTCTCCGAGGGCAAGACGAGCCCGATCGTCGCCTGGCTGACGGCGCTGGCGAAGACGGCGAAGGCCGAGTGCGGCGGCGCGGGCGTCGGCGCGCTGGGCATGTGCTTTTCCGGCAATTTCTCCGTGGCCATGATGATCGAGCCCGAAACCGTCGCCCCGGTGATGTGCCAGCCCTCCCTGCCGGTGAACGCGCCGGGCGGGCTGGGGATGTCGCCGCAGGATGCGGCGGCGGTGAAGGCGCGTCTGGAGCGCGAGGATTTGACCATCCGCGCCTATCGTTTCGCGGGCGATCCCTTGTGCCGCGCGGCGCGATTCGAGACGTTGTCGCGCACCTTCGGGCCGCGCTTCGAGGGCGTGACGCTGCCCGATTCCGCCGCCAAACCCGACACCTTCCTCAAGAGCCCGCATTCGGTGGTGACCACACACCTGGTCGATGAACAGGGCTCGCCGACGCGCCGCGCAGTCGAGGAAATAATTGCGTTTTTTCGCGCGCGCCTGATCTGACGGGCGGATGCTAGGGCGCTGCGGTTTGGCGTTCCGCCGCGCGGCGGCCTATAAGGCCTGCGCTTCACCAAGGAGTCCTGGGCATCGATTTGGGCGGCCCGCCCCGTACGCGCGCGTTTGCACCTCGTTCACGCGCGTCCGCAGGAGAAAAGAGATGAAGTCAACGCACAGCATCGACGTCAACGCGGTCAAGGCGTCGTTCGACGATATCTATGTGAGCGCCGATCCGCGCGCCTATTATTCCACCTTGGGGTCTCTCGACTACGCGATCCCCGATCTGGCCCGACCGATCATCAGGCAGATCGCGGACGCTTGGCGCGCGCAATCTGGACGTTCCGCGACCATCCTCGACATCGGCGCCTCATACGGCATCAACGCGGCGCTGATGCGCTATCCGTTGACGTTCGACATGATCCGACGCCGCTATGCGCGCCGCGAGATGCTGAGCCTCGCCACCGAGGACTTGCAGCGCCTCGACCGTTGCTATTTTCAATCCTGGCCGCGCACGCGCTCGGAGCGGATGATCGGCCTCGACAGTTCGCAGCCGGCGCTCGCCTATGCAGAGGCCGTTGGCCTGTTGGACGCCGGAATCGCGGAGAATTTCGAACGCGCCGCGCCCAGCGCGGGCGCCTGCGCCATGCTGGAGGGGGTCGATATCGTGGTGTCGACCGGCGCCGTGGGCTACGTCACGCAGAAAACGTTCGCCCACATCGCCGCGCAGCCGACGCGCCCGCCATGGATCGTCTCGTTCGTGCTGCGCATGGTCGATTACGCGCCCGTCACCGATCGCCTCGCGCGGATGGGGCTGATGACGGAGAAGCTCAGCTCGGCCGCCTTTCTCCAGCGCCGCTTTCGTGACGCCGCTGAGGCCGCCGATGTGTTGGACCTGTTGGAGCGCCGCGGGGTCAACGCAGAGGGGTTCGAGGCCGAGGGCCTGTTGTTTGCCGAACTCTACGTGTCGCGGCCGCCTGAGGCCGTCGCCGCCTTGCCGCTCGACCGGATGGCCACCATCGCCAGCGGGCGCAACTGGATGCTCGGCCCGCGCCTTCTGCAGCTTTGGCGCAATGGCCGCAAGGAGATCATGTCGGCCCGTTGAGGGATGCCGCGCGACGCAATGCCTAGGAACCAATGCCTATAGTCGTTCGAACGGGGGTGGCGACGCTAGAGCGCACGCCGCCCCCTTGATGCGGCGCCGCAAATCGTCCATCCCCTGCGGCGAAATTTCACCGGCCGCATCATGACGAAGATTCTCGTCGACAGCGTTGAAGTCGACGTCCCGCCTGAGTTCACTCTGCTGCAGGCCTGCGAAGCGGCGGGCGTCGAGATTCCGCGTTTTTGCTATCACGAGCGGCTGTCGATCGCCGGCAATTGCCGCATGTGCCTGATCGAGGTGAAGGTCGGCGGGCGCCTGGGCCCCAAGCCGGTGGCCTCGTGCGCCCAGCAGGTGCGCGATCTGCCGCCCGCGAAGGAGGGCGCGCTCAACGAATTGATCACCGCATCGCCCGCCGTGAAGAAGGCGCGCGAGGGCGTGATGGAGTTTCTGCTCATCAATCACCCGCTCGATTGCCCGATCTGCGATCAGGGCGGGGAATGCGATCTGCAGGACCAGTCGATGGCCTATGGCCGCGGCGCCTCGCGCTTCGACGAGAACAAGCGCGCGGTCGAAGAAAAACACATGGGCCCGCTCGTCAAAACGGTGATGACGCGCTGCATCCAATGCACGCGCTGCGTCCGCTTCGCCCAGGAGATCGCCGGCGTGCCCGAGCTCGGCGCCACGGGGCGCGGCGAGGACATGGAGATCACCACCTATCTGGAAGCCGCGCTCACGTCGGAATTGTCGGCCAACGTGATTGATCTGTGCCCCGTCGGCGCGCTGACGTCGCGGCCTTACGCCTTCAACGCGCGGCCCTGGGAGTTGCGCAAAACCGAAACGGTCGACGTGATGGACGCGCTCGGCGCGAACATCCGCATCGATGCACGCGGCGATCAGGTGCTGCGCGCGCTGCCGCGCGTGAACGACGAGATCAACGAGGAATGGATCTCCGACAAGACGCGCTTCGCCGTCGACGGCCTGCAGCGCCAACGGCTTGACAGGCCTTATGTGCGCGTCGACGGCGCGCTGCGTCCGGCGCGCTGGGACGAGGCGCTCGACGCCGCCGCGCGCGCGCTCGGCGGCGATCCGCGCCGCATCGGCGTCATCGCGGGCGACCTCGCCTGCGCGGAAAGCATGAAGGCCGCGCTCGATCTGTTTGGCGCGCTCGGCTCGCCCAATCGCGATTGCCGGCCGGACGGAACCGTGCTCGGCGCCGGTCCGCGTCAGAGCTGGCTGTTCAACGCGTCGGTCGCGGGGATCGACGAGGCCGACGCGATCCTGCTGATCGGGACCAATCCGCGCATCGAGGCGCCGACGCTCAACGCCCGCATCCGCCGCGCGTGGCTGAAGCGCGACGCCGCGATCGGCGTGATCGGCGAGGCGGCCGACCTCACCTATCGCTACGCCCATCTCGGCGCCGGCCCGTCTGCGCTTACGGAACTCGCGCAGGGCGGCGGCTTCGCCGACGTGCTGAAGCAGGCCAAGCGCCCGATGATCGTGATCGGGCAGGGGGCGTTGACGCGCAGCGATAGCGCGCAGGTGTTGCGTGCAGCCGGCGAACTCGCCGCCGCGGTCGGCGTTGTGAAGCCGGACGAGGGCTGGAACGGCTTCTGCGTGCTGCACACCGCCGCCGCGCGCGTCGCCGGCCTCGATCTGGGCTTCACGCCGAAATCCGGCGGCCTCGATGCGAGCGAGATGGTGGAGGCGTGCAACGCCGGCACGCTCGATGCGCTGCTGCTGCTGAACGCCGACGATTTGACGCTGCCTGCCCCGGGGCGTGGCGTGGTGATCTATCTCGGCAGCCATGGCGACGCGGGCGCCCATCGCGCCGACATCGTCCTGCCGGCCGCGGCCTACACCGAGAAGGACGCGACCTGGGTGAACACCGAAGGCCGCGTCCAATATGGCCGCCGCGCGGTGTTCCCGAAGGGCGAAGCGCGCGAAGATTGGGCGATCCTGCGCGCGCTCTCGGCGCGTCTCGACAAGACGCTGCCGTATGACGATCTCGCCGCCCTGCGCGCGCGCATGATCGCCGAGCATCCAAGCTTCGGGCAGGTCGATTATGCGCCCGGCGCGGCCGAGGCGGCCGGCTTCGATCCCGCCAAGCTTGGCGCCGCCGGCGCCATGCGCGACGCGCCGTTCCGCTCTGCGGTGGCGGATTTCTATTTCTCCAACCCGATCGCGCGCGCCTCCAAGACGATGGCGGCGTGCGCGCAGGCGCGCGCCGCGCACGGCGCCGCGCGCGTGGCGGCGGAGTAGCGCCATGCCGATCGCGGAACTGAACATCGCCCGCCTGCGCCATCCGTTGGACGATCCGCGTTCGGCCGATTTCGCGAACAATCTCGAGCGGATCAATGCGCTGGCCGAGCGCTCGCCGGGCTTTATGTGGCGGCTCAAGGACGACGCCGGCGACGCGACCGGCATTCGCGTCGACGACGACCCGCTGCTGCTGATCAATGTGTCGGTATGGGAGAGCGCAGAGGCGCTTGAGCGGTTCGTCTTCCACACGGTTCACCAGCGCTTTTATGCGCGGCGGCGCGAATGGTTCGACGCGATGGACAGCGCCCATGTCGTGATGTGGCGCGTGGCGGAGGGTGCGCACCCGAGCGCTGCAGAGGCCATGGCGCGGCTTGAGCGCTATCGCCGTGAAGGCGCGAGCGAGCACGCGTTCGGCTGGGAGCAGCTGATCGGCGTAGAGCGTCTGGCGGCGGCGCGGCGCGCCATGGCGCACGCGTCATGAGCGACCTGATTGCGCAATACGGCCCTGTCTGGGGCGTGTGGCTGGGCGTCGGCCAGATCCTGGCCGTGATGGTCATGCTGCTTTTGTCGCTGGCGTTTCTGCTGCTCTTCGACCGCAAGGTCTGGGCGGCGGTGATGCTGCGCAAGGGCCCCAACGTCGTGGGCCCGTTTGGGCTGCTGCAGAGCTTTGCGGACTTCTTCAAGTTCGTGCTCAAGGAAATCATCATTCCCGCAGGCGCCAATAAGACGGTGTTCATCCTGGCGCCCTGGCTGACGTTCACGTTGGCGTTTGCGGCGTGGGCGGTGGTGCCGCTGGCGCCGGGATGGGTGGTCTCCGACCTCAATGTCGGGATCCTTTACCTGTTCGCGATCTCGTCGCTCGGCGTTTACGGCATCATCATGGGCGGCTGGGCGTCGAACTCGAAATATCCCTTCCTCGGCGGCCTGCGCAGCGCGGCGCAAATGGTGAGCTACGAAGTCTCGATCGGCTTCATCATCATCACCGTGCTGCTTTTGGCGGGCACGCTCAATTTGACCGCCATCGTCGACAATCAGCGCGACGGGATCCTCTCCTGGCACGCTTTCGCGCCGCCGACGGTGGTCGTCATGCTGCCGATGCTGGTGATCTTCTTCGTGTCGGCGCTGGCGGAAACCAACCGCCCGCCCTTCGACCTGCCAGAGGCCGAGAGCGAACTGGTCGCGGGCTATCAGGTGGAGTATTCGTCCACGCCCTATCTGCTGTTCATGATCGGGGAATATTTGAACATCGCGCTCATGTGCGCGATGATCAACATCCTGTTCCTCGGCGGCTGGCATCTGCCTTGGGGGCCGGTGGACAATTCCTTCCTCGCCTTCCTCGTCTTCTATGCGAAGCTTTGGGGGGTGTTCTTCCTGTTCGCGATGGTGAAGGCGATCGTGCCGCGCTATCGCTACGATCAATTGATGCGGCTGGGCTGGAAGATTTTCCTGCCGACCTCGCTCGTCGCGGTCGTGGCGATTGCGGCCTATGTCACGTTCCTGGCGCCCCAAAGCGCGGCGGTCGCCGCGGGCGCGGTGTGAGGCTCTGATGGACAGGCTTCTCCAAGCGGCGCGCGGCGCCTTGATGCTGGATTTCCTGGGCGGCTTCGCTTTGGGGATCAAATACATGTTCCGCCGCAAGGCGACCGTGAACTACCCGTTCGAGAAAAACCCCTTGAGCCCGCGTTTCCGCGGCGAACACGCGTTGCGCCGCTATCCCAACGGCGAGGAGCGCTGCATCGCGTGCAAGCTGTGCGAGGCGATCTGCCCCGCCCAGGCCATCGTCATCGAGGCCGAGCCGCGCGAGGATGGCTCCCGCCGCACCACGCGCTACGATATCGACATGACGAAGTGCATCTATTGCGGCTTCTGCCAGGAGGCGTGCCCCGTCGATGCGATCGTGGAGGGGCCGAATTTCGAGTTCGCCGTCGAGACGCGCGAGGAATTGTTCTACGACAAGGAGCGCCTGCTCGCGAACGGCGACCGCTGGGAGCGTGAAATCGCCCGCAACCTCGAGCTGGACGCGCCCTACCGATGATCGCTTCGGCTTTCGCCTTCTATGCGCTGGCGGCGACCGCGGTGGTCTCTGCGTTCGGGGTGATCTCCGCGCGCAACCCGGTGCATTCGGTGCTGTTCCTCATCCTCACCTTCTTCACCGCCGCAGGTCTGTTCGTGCTCATGGGCGCGGAATTTCTCGCGATGCTGCTGGTGGTCGTCTATGTCGGCGCGGTGGCGGTGTTGTTTCTGTTCGTCGTCATGATGCTCGACGTCGATTTCGCCGAACTGAAATCGGGTTTTCTGAATTATCTGCCCCTGGGCGCGCTGGTGGCGCTCGCCATGTTCGCCGAGCTTGGCCTCATCTCGAACGCCGCCATGCAGGCCGCGCAAGGCCGTCCCGCCACGCCGCTTGCGGCCGAGAGCGGCGTCACCAACGCCGAAGCCATCGGGCGCGTGCTCTACACGGATTATATCGTCGTGTTTCAGCTCGCCGGCATGGTGCTGTTCGTGGCGATGGTCGGCGCCATCGTGCTGACCTTGCGCGAGCGCCCCGGCGTGCGCCGTCAGGACGTCGCCGCCCAGGTCGGACGCCGGCGCGCACAGGGCGTGGAGCTGAAGGACGTCAAGCCCGGCCAGGGCCTGGGCGCAGAGGGCTGAGGCGATGCAGATCGGGCTGGAGCATTATCTGTTCGTCGCCGCCGCGCTGTTCACGATCGGCGTGTTCGGCATTTTCGTGAATCGCAAGAACGTCATCGTCATCCTGATGTCGATCGAGCTTGTGCTGCTCTCGGTGAACATCAACCTCGTCGCCTTCTCCGCCTTCCTGAACAATCTGGAGGGGCAGATCTTCGCCATGATGGTGTTGACGGTCGCGGCCGCAGAGGCCGCCGTCGGCCTCGCCATCCTGGTCACCTATTTCCGCAATCGCGGCGGCATCGCCGTCGAAGACATCAATTTGATGAAGGGCTGACGGATGCCGTTCGAGCCCATCGTCGTCTTGTCGCCGCTGCTCGGCGCGCTCATCGCGGGCCTGTTCCAGCGCTATCTGGGCGATCGCCTGGCGATGGCGGTGACGACGGCGTCGGTCGGCGTGGCGCTGGCGCTGTCGCTGTACATTTTCGCCGACTTCACCTGGTTCGGGGGCGACGCGCGCGTCATCGAGCTGTTCCGCTTCATCGATGTCGGCGGCTTCAGCTCCACGTGGTCGGTGCGCATCGACGCGCTCTCGGCCGTGATGCTCGTCGTCGTCACGAGCGTGTCGTTCCTCGTGCATGTCTATTCCATCGGCTACATGGCCGAGGATCCGCACAAGGCGCGCTTCTTTTCGTATCTGTCCTTCGTCACGTTCGCGATGCTCGCGCTGGTGACTGCGAACGACTTCCTGCAGATGTTCTTCGGCTGGGAGGGCGTGGGCGTCGCGTCCTATCTGCTGATCGGCTTCTGGTTCGACAAGCGCTCCGCCAATGACGCCGCGATCAAGGCGTTCGTGGTCAATCGCGTAGGCGATTTCGGCTTCGCGCTCGGCATCATGGCGGCGTTCTTCTGCTATGGCTCAATCCGCTTCGACGAGGTGTTCGCCGCCGCGGAGGCCCGGCCTGATCTGATGCTCGTGGTGGGCGCACTGCAGGTTCCGGCGGTCGAGACGATCGCGGTGCTCCTGTTCATCGGCGCGATGGGCAAGAGCGCGCAATTCTTCCTGCATGTGTGGCTGCCCGACGCGATGGAGGGCCCAACGCCCGTGTCGGCGCTGATCCACGCCGCCACCATGGTGACGGCGGGCGTGTTCATGGTGTGCCGCTGCTCGGACCTGTTCGAACTCGCGCCGAACGCGGCCGGCTTCGTCACCATCATCGGCGCGATCACGGCGTTTTTCGCGGCCACCGTGGGTCTGGCGCAGAACGACATCAAGCGCGTCGTGGCGTATTCGACGTGTTCGCAGCTCGGCTACATGTTCTTCGCCGCCGGCGTCGGCGCCTATGGCGTGGCGATGTTCCATCTGTTCACGCACGCCTTCTTCAAGGCGCTTTTGTTCCTGGGCTCGGGCTCGGTGATCCATGGCCTGCATCACGAGCAGGACATGCGCAACATGGGCGGCGTGCGCAAACCCATGCCCACCACGTACGCGATGATGGTGATCGGCACGCTCGCCCTGATCGGCTTCGGCATTCCCGGCGTGTTCGGCTTTGCGGGCTTCTATTCCAAGGACGCCGCCATCGAGGCGGCCTATGCGGCGGGACATGCCGGGCGCATCGGCGGCGAACTGGCGTTCTGGGCGGGGCTCGGCGCAGCGCTGCTGACGAGCTTCTATTCCTGGCGCCTGATCTTCATGACGTTCGAGGGACGCTATCGGGGCGCCGCCCACGATGCGCATGCCCATGACGGCCATGATGCGCATGACGATCATGGCGCCCACGCCGCCGACGCGCATGCGCCCGCGCAGCACGGCGGCCGCGACGACGGCGCGGCGCCGGCGCATGAATCGCCTTGGGTGATGCTCGTGCCGCTGTTCGTGCTCGCGGCCGGCGCGGTATTTGCGGGCTTTGCGTTCAAGCCATATTTCGTCGGCGAATTGTCGGGCCCGTTCTGGCGCGATGCGCTGCATCTCGCGCATGGCGAGCACCACCATCCCCCGGCCTGGGTGATCTGGGCGCCGCTGGCGGTCACGGCCGTGGGCTTTCTGTTCGCGGTGTTCTTCTACCTGTTGAACCAGGGTCTCGGTGCGCGCATCGCCGCGGCGGGCGGGCCGTTGCATGCCTTCCTCTACCGCAAATGGTTTTTCGACGAGATCTACGACTTCATCTTCGTGAAGGGCGCGCGCGCGCTCGGCGATCTCCTCTGGAAGGGCGGCGATCAGCGGCTCATCGACGGGCTCGGCCCTGACGGCGTGGCCTCGACGGCGCGACTGGCTGCGCGCCAGATGCGCCGCGCGCAGACCGGATACGTCTATCATTACGGCTTCCTGATGCTGGCGGCGGCGGTGGGCTTCGGCGCCTACGCGATTTGGGCCGGCGGCGCGGGAGCGGCGCCATGAACGGCCTGCCGCTTCTGTCGATCATGACGTTCCTGCCGGCGGCGGGCGCGCTGTTGATCATGGCCGCGCGCTGGAGCGCGTCGGGCGACAATCCCGGGCTCGATCGCGGCGTGAAGCTGATGGCGCTGATCGTCACGATCGCTGCGTTCATCGTCAGCATGATCATCCTGGCCGGCTTCGATCCTGCAGCGCCCGGCTATCAATTCGTCGAGCGCACGCCATGGGCGTTTGGCGTGTCGTACCATATGGGCGTCGACGGGCTGGCGCTGGCGCTGATCGTGCTGACCACGGCGCTCATGCCGCTGTGCATCCTGGCGAGCTGGTCGATTGACAAGCAGGTCGCGTCCTACATGACGCTGTTCCTGATTTTGGAAACCCTGATGATCGGCGTGTTCGCCGCGCTCGACATCGTGGTGTTCTACGTCTTCTTTGAGGCCGGCCTCATTCCGATGTTCATTCTCATCGGGGTTTGGGGCGGCGCGCGGCGCATCTATGCGGCGTTCAAGTTCTTTCTCTACACGCTGTTGGGCTCGATCCTGATGCTCGTGGCGATCGTGGTGATGGCGCTAGAGGCCGGCACGACGAGCATTCCGGAGCTCACCGCGCACGGCTTCGATCCCGCGCTGCAGACCTGGCTGTGGCTCGCGTTCTTCGCCTCCTTCGCGGTGAAGATGCCGATGTGGCCGGTGCACACCTGGCTGCCCGACGCGCACGTCGAGGCGCCGACGGCCGCATCCGTCGTGCTCGCCGCGATTCTGTTGAAAATGGGCGGCTACGGCTTCCTGCGCTTTTCGCTGCCGATGTTCCCCGATGCCTCGGCGCTGTTTGCGCCGCTGGTGTTCGCCCTGAGCGTGATCGCGATCGTCTACGCCTCGCTGGTCGCCTTCCGGCAGACCGACATCAAGAAGCTGATCGCCTATTCGTCCGTCGCCCATATGGGCTTCGTGACGATGGGCATCTTCGCCGGCAACGAGCAGGGCGTGCAGGGCGCCATCTTCCAGATGCTGTCGCACGGCGTGATTTCGGGCGCGTTGTTCCTGTGCGTCGGCGTCGTCTATGACCGCATGCACACCCGCGAGATCGCCTTCTATGGCGGGCTCGTGCACCGCATGCCGGTGTATGCCGCGGTGTTCATGCTGTTCACCATGGGCAATGTCGGCCTGCCGGGTTTGAGCGGCTTCCCCGGTGAAATCCTGACCATGACGGGGGCGTTCCAGGTCAATCCGTGGGTCGCGGCGGGCGCGTGCGTGGGGGTCATCCTGTCGGCTGTCTATGCGTTGACGCTCTATCGCAAGGTCGCCTTCGGCACGCTCGACAATCCCAAACTCGCCGCCATCGCCGATCTCGATGCGCGCGAATGGATCACGTTCGCGCCGCTGGTCGCCGCTGCGCTGATCCTGGGCCTCGCGCCGAGCCTTGCGCTGGATTTCACGCGCGTCTCGGCGCAGACGATCGTCGAGGCGCTTGCAGCCGCCCGGAGCGCTGCGCCATGACCGCCGAAGCGCAACCGTTCCTGTGGAACGTGCATTGGGCGGCGCCGGAGCTGGCGCTGGCCGCCTTTGCGCTGATCGCCGTCGTGATCGGCGCGTGGGGCAAGGACAAGGCAGCAGGCCTTCTGGCCGCGCTCGGCGCCGCGACCTTCGCAGCCGCCGGCGCGCTGGCGTTTTCCTGGAGCCCGCAGACGCCGCAGATCCTGTTCGGCGGCGCGCTCGTGGTCGACGGCTTCGCCGGCTTCACCAAGGCGGTGATCGGCTTCTGCGCCGCCGCGACGCTGCTGCTCGGCGCCGATTATTTCAGCGCGACGCGGCAGAGCCGCTTCGAGTTTCCGATCATGACCGGGCTCGCGGTGCTCGGCATGTTCGTGATGGTCTCCGCCAACGACCTGATCACGCTCTATGTCGGGCTCGAGCTGCAAAGCCTTGCGGCCTATGTCATGGCGGCGTGGCGCCGCGACGACGCCAAATCCTCCGAAGCCGGCATCAAATATTTCGTGCTCGGCGCCATCGCCTCCGGCCTCCTGTTGTTCGGCGCGTCCTATATCTACGGCTTCACCGGATCGGTGCGGTTCGACGCCATCGCCGCGGCCGCGCAGGACGGCGGCGTGGGGCTATTGTTCGGGCTGGTGCTCGTTCTGTGCGCGCTCGCCTTCAAGATGAGCGCCGCGCCGTTCCACATGTGGACGCCTGACGTCTATGAAGGCGCGCCGACGCCGGTGACGGCGTTCTTCGCCGCGGCGCCGAAAATGGCCGCGATCGCGCTGATGGCGCGCGTGCTTTATGCGCCTTTCGAAGACATGACCGAGCAATGGCGCCAGGTCGTTGTCGCGCTGTCGGCGATCTCAATGGTGGTGGGTTCGATCGCTGCGCTGATGCAGACCAATCTGAAGCGGCTGATGGCGTATTCGTCGGTCGCCAATGTCGGCTTCGCGCTGATGGGGCTGTCGGCGGGCGGCGTGGAGGGCGCGTCCTCGGCGCTGCTGTACATGGCGTTCTATCTGCCGGCGACGATCGGCGTCTTCGCGCTCGTGCTCGCCTTGCGCCGCGACGGGACGCATGTCGAGACGATCGACGATCTCGCCGGCGTCGGCGCGCGCCAGCCGTTCGCGGCGGCCATGTTCACCGTGCTGTTGTTCTCGCTCGCCGGCATTCCCCCGCTCGCCGGCTTCTTCGGCAAGTTCACGGTGTTCGCGGCGGCGGCGGGCGCCGGTCTTGCCTGGCTTGCGGTGCTGGGCGGCGTGTGCGCGGTGATCGCGGCGGCGTACTATTTGCGTATTCTGGCAAGCGTCTGGTTTCGCCCGCCGGCGCCGGCGCTGGTCGGCGCGCCCGGCGGCGCGATGCTGACGGCGGCGGCCGCCACAGCGCTGACCTTCCCGATCCTCGCCGTCGCGTTGGGCATGCTGGAACGCTGGGCCGACATCGCTGCGGCGACAAGCTTCTGATGCTCGCGCTCGGCGCGCCGCTCGCCGTGTTCGACGAGATCGATTCCACCATGCTCGAGGCGCGCCGGCGCGCCGATTTCGGCGATCTCGGCCCGGCCTGGCTTCTGGCGCGGCTGCAGACCGCCGGACGCGGCCGCCGCGGGCGCGCCTGGACGACCGTGCCGGGCAATCTGATGGCGACGTATTTCGGCGCGACGCCGGCGCCGCCGGCGGCGATCGCGCTGCTCGGCTTCGCCGCCGGCATCGCCATCGCCGAGGCGCTCGACGACGCTGCGGGCGCGCCCTGCGCCACGCTGAAATGGCCCAATGACGTGCTGCTCGACGGGCGCAAGGCGGCCGGGGTGCTGCTCGACAGCGGCGCCGCGGGCGCCGGCGTGACATGGTTCGCGCTCGGCTTCGGCGTGAACCTGGCCGGCGCGCCGGGTGATGCGGGCTATCCCACCGCCGCGCTCGCGCTGCGTCTGCCCCCGGGCGTCGCCGCGCCGGCGCCGGAGGTCTTTCTGGACTCCGTGCGCGGGCGCCTCGAAGCGCTGGCGGGCGCGCTCGAGCAGGACGGCTTCGCCACGATCCGCACCGCATGGCTGGCGCGGGCGCACGGCCTGGGCGCGCGCGCCAGCGCCCAGATCGGCGAGACGCGGATCGAGGGGATCGCGCGCGGGCTTTCCCCCCGCGGCGAGCTTGAGCTTGAAACCCCGGAAGGGTTGCGTCTCATAGCAGCGGGCGACGTGCATTTCTCGCCCACGGAAAGCTGACCGGCCATGCTGCTTGCCATCGACGTGGGCAACACCAACACCAAATTCGCCGTCCATGACGGAACCGATTGGCGCGGCCAATGGCGCGCCTCTACCGACACCTCGCGCACGGCCGACGAATACGGCCCCTGGCTGTCGCTGGTGATGGGCCTCAACGGCTTGTCGTTCGACGCCCTGAGCGCGTGCATCATCTCCACCGTGGTGCCCCAGGCGCTGTTCAATCTGCGCAACCTGTCGCGCCGTTATGTCGGCGTCGAACCGATGGTCGTGGGCGAAGATGGGCTTGATCTCGGCATCGAAGTGCGCATCGACAAGCCCAGCGAGGCCGGCGCCGATCGCCTCGTCAACGCCATCGGCGCCTATATCGCCTATGGCGGGCCCGCAATCGTGATCGACAGCGGCACCGCCACCACGTTCGACATCGTCGGCGCCGACGGCGCGTTCGAGGGCGGCATCATTCTGCCGGGAATTAATCTGTCGCTGCAGGCGTTGCACGACGCGGCCGCGCGGCTGCCGCGCGTGGAGATCCGCGATCCCGGCATCGTCATCGGCAAGGACACCGTGCGCGCGATGCAATCGGGGATCTATTGGGGCTCGATCGACATGATCGAAGGCCTGACGCAACGCATCCGCACCGAGTATGGCGCGCCAATGGCCGCGATCGCGACCGGCGGCGTCGCGTCCTTGTTCGAGGGCGCATTCACCACGATCGAGCATTTCGACCAGGAGCTGACCTCGCGGGGTCTGCTCGAAATCTTCAGACGGAACGGCGGATCGCTTTGACCGACGCGAACGAACTGGTCTTCCTGCCGCTCGGCGGCTCGGGCGAAATCGGCATGAACCTCAACGCCTACGGCTTTGGCCCGCCGGAGGCGCGCAAATGGATCGTCGTCGATATCGGCGTCACCTTCGGGCGCGAAGACACGACGCCCGGAATCGATCTCATCCTGCCCGATCCGAGCTTCCTGGAGGAACGCCGCAAGGACATCCTGGCCATCGTGCTGACGCACGCGCATGAGGATCATATCGGCGCCATCGGCTGGCTGTGGCCCAGGCTGAAGGCGCCGCTCTACGCCACGCCCTTCACCGCCGCCCTGATCCGCGAAAAGCTGCGCGAACGCGGGCTTTTGGACCGGGTGAAGCTTAATGTGGTGCCCCTGAAAGGCCGCTTTCAGATCGGCCCATTCGATCTCGAACTGATCACGTTGACGCATTCGATCCCTGAGCCGAACGGCGTGGCGATCCGCACGCCGCTGGGGCTCGTGTGGCACACCGGCGATTGGAAGATCGATCCCGATCCGCTCGTGGGCGAGACCACCGACGAGGCCGCGCTCACGCGCATCGCCGACGAGGGCGTGCTGGCGATGGTTTGCGATTCGACGAATGTTTTCGTCGAGGGAGAATCGGGCTCCGAAGCCGACGTGCGCAAAAATCTGACGGCGCTGATCGCCACCTTGAAGCGCAAGGTCGTCGTCACCGCGTTCGCCTCCAATGTCGCGCGGATGGACAGCGTCATTCGCGCCGCGCACGATTGCGGGCGCACGGTGGCGCTGGTGGGGCGTTCGATGCACCGGATCGCCGCCGCCGCGCGCAGCGTGGGCCTGCTGCAGGGGCTTCCAGAACTCGCCGACGAGAGCGAAGCGGGGCATCTGCCGCCGGAAAACGTGCTCTATCTGTGCACCGGCAGCCAGGGCGAAGCGAGCGCCGCGCTTTCGCGCATCGCGGCCGGCGATCACCGCCACGTAACGCTGGGCGCAGGCGATGCGGTGATTTTCTCCTCGCGCGTCATTCCCGGCAACGACAGCGCGATCTATGCGCTGCAGGAGCGCTTGAGCGAACGCGGCGTGCGCATCATCACCGACAAGGACGCGCTGGTGCATGTATCCGGTCATCCCGCGCGCGATGAACTGGC
Organism: Hyphomonadaceae bacterium; assembly: GCA_033764725.1. Classification (GTDB taxonomy): domain Bacteria; phylum Pseudomonadota; class Alphaproteobacteria; order Caulobacterales; family Aquidulcibacteraceae; genus RI-43. Next base: position 27,349 of record JANRIR010000073.1, on the reverse strand, counting down.
CCAGATGTACGCCTGGGCGCGCCCAAAGATCGCGGTTCCCGTGCATGGCGAGCGCCGCCACATTCTCGAGCATCAAGCGTTCGCGCTCGCGCTGCAGACGCCGCAGGCGATGGCGCCGCGCAATGGCGATCTGATACGCCTTGCGCCCGGGCCGGCCGAAGTGATCGATGAAACCCCCGCGGGACGGCTCTATGTCGACGGGACCGTGATCGTCGATGCGGAGGACGATGCGCTGCGCGAACGCCGCCGCATCGGCGCCGACGGGCTCGTCACCGTCGCGCTCGCCGTGCACGCCAAATCGCACGCCATCGTTTCGGGCCCGGATGTCCGCGTCAAAGGCCTGCCGGCGAGCGACGAGGAGGCGTTCGAACTCGCCGTCGACGATATGGGCGATGCGGCGGAAGCGGCGTATCAGCGCCTCAATCACGCCGATCGCGCCGACGACGACGCGGTGGAGAACGCGATCATGCGCGCGGTGCGCAAGGCGGCCGAGCGCGCCTGGGGCAAGCGGCCGCTGGTGGACGTGGTGGTGATGCGCGTGTGACGCGCGGCAAGGAAAGGGATGCAGCCATGATCGGACGACTGAACCATGTCGGCGTTGCGGTGCCCTCGATCGAGGAGGCCAAGCGCACCTATCTGGAGTTCTATGGCGTCGGGCCGGAAGCGATCACCAAGACCGGCGAGATGGAATCGCAGGGCGTGCGCTACGCCTTCGTGAACGTCGCCAACAGCCAGATCGAGCTGATCGAGCCGCTGGGCGATGCGTCGCCGATCCGGAAATTTCTCGAGAAGAACCCCGCCGGCGGCCAGCACCATGTGTGCTTCGAGGTAGAGGATATCTACAAGGCGCGCGATGCGATGATCGCAAAGGGCGCGACCGTGCTCGGCGAGCCGCGCATCGGCGCGCATGGCACGCTGATCATTTTCATCCATCCGAAAAATTCCAACGGCGTGCTCGTGGAATTGATGGAGACGCCGAAGCACGCCGATCATTGAGCGGCGGGGCGGCAGGTCGGGAAGGGCGGATAGGCGCGATGTTTTCCTTGCTGGGCTTCGGGATCTATTTCCTCCTGTGGTGGATGGCGTTCTTCGTCGTCCTGCCGATCGGGGCGCGCAGCGCCGCGGAGACGCAGACCGAGATCGTCCCTGGCGCGGAGCGGGGCGCGCCCCTTCAGCATCATCTGGGCCGCAAGGCGCTGTGGGCGGCGGGGCTGGCGGCGGTGTGTTGGGCGGGCGTGTATGTTGCGGTCGAGGCGGACCTTTTCGCCATCCGCGCGCCCTAGAAAAATGCCGGCTTGGCCGGCGCCAAAACCGGTTTCCCCTTTCGCCGGTCACGCTCTAAAAGAGCCGCTCTTCCGCTGTCCCGCTCGCTTCAGGCGCACCCCATGCACACCCACGCCCTTTCCGTCGCCCGCGCCGACAATTTCGCCGAATGGTATCAGGCGGTGTGCCGCGAGGCCGACCTCGCGGAAGCCTCGCCCACGCGCGGCTCGATGATCATGAAGCCGTGGGGCTACGGCCTGTGGGAGCGGATGCAGGCCGATCTCGACCGCCGCATCAAAGAGACCGGGCACGACAATTATTATTTCCCGCTGCTGATCCCTATGAGCTTCATCGCGAAAGAGGCCGATCACGTCGATGGCTTCGCCAAGGAGATGGCGGTGGTCACGCATCATCGCCTGAAGGCGATCGACGGAAAGCTCGCGCCCGATCCGTCCGCCGCGCTTGAAGAGCCCTACATCATCCGCCCCACGTCTGAGACGATCATCGGCGACGCGTTCAGCCGCTGGATCAAATCCTATCGCGATCTGCCTTTGCTGATGAACCAATGGGCCAATGTGATGCGCTGGGAGATGCGAACCCGGCTGTTCCTGCGCACCGCGGAATTCCTTTGGCAGGAAGGCCACACCGCCCACGCCGACAAGGCCGATGCGATGGAAGAGACGCTGCGCATGCTGGAAGTGTATCGCGCGTTCGCGGAAGAGGCGATCGCCATGCCGGTGATCACCGGCGAGAAGCCGCCGCACGAGCGCTTCCCCGGCGCGGACAACACCTTCTCCATCGAAGCGATGATGCAGGACGGCAAGGCGCTTCAGGCCGGCACCTCGCACTATCTCGGCACCCATTTCTCGAGAGCGCAAAATATTCGCTTCCAGGACAAGGATGGCGAGGTGAAATTCTGCCATACGACGTCGTGGGGCGCCTCGACGCGGCTGATCGGCGGCCTGATCATGACGCATGGCGACGACGACGGGCTGCGCACGCCCCCTGCGCTTGCGCCGCATCAGATCGTCATCGTGCCGATGGTGCGCGGCAAGCCCGAGGACGCCGAGATCGAAGCCTATTGCGCGAGCCTGTGCGCGGAGCTTGGCGCGCAGGCTGCGTTCAGGTCGAGGCTGCGCGCCCATGTGGACGTCAAGCTGGCAAAACCCGCCGATAAGCGCTGGGACTGGGTGCGCCGCGGCGCGCCCATCATCTGCGAGATCGGCCCGCGCGACGCGGCGGGCGCCAACGTCACCTTCATCCGTCGCGACGCGTTGCGCGCGGATGGCAAGGTGCGCAGCGAAACCGTCCCGCGCGCCGCCTTCGTGGGCGCCGCGCCCGGGCTGCTTGAAGAGATCCAGGCGGGCTTGCGCGCGGCCGCGCAGGCGCGTCTCGACGCCAACATCCGCAGCGACGTGACGACCTATGCGGCGCTGGCGGAGTATTTCGGCGATGACGAAGATTCGCCTGATTTCCGCGGCTGGGTGCGCGCCGGTTGGCGCAAGGCGGAGGGGGCGGCCCTGGCGGATGTCGAAGCGAAGCTCAAGGCGCTCAAGCTCAGCGTGCGCAACGCGCCGCTGGCGCAGCCTGACGTGCACGGCGCGTGCATCTTCACCGGCGCGCCGGCGGACCAGACCATCCTTATCGCGCGCGCGTATTGATTCCATGACCACGACCGCCGCGGCGCGCCCCTTCGGATTGTTCGAACGCCTGCTCGCGGGGCGCTATTTGCGCGCCAAGCGGGCGCATGGCGGGGTGGCGCTGATCTCGATCATCTCGGTGGTGGGCATCACGCTCGCAGTGGCGGTGCTGATCGTCACCATGTCGGTGATGAACGGGTTTCGCGAAACGCTGCTGTCGCGCATTCTCGGCGTCAATGGCCATGTCTTCATCGACACGCGCGATGTTTCGGAAGCCGCGCGCAACCAGATCGCCGCGCTCGCCGCGCAGACGCCGGGCGTGGTTTCGGTCGCGCCACTCATCGACGAGCAGGCGCTGGCGGTGGCGGACGGCGTGGCGACCGGAGTCTATATCCGCGGCATTCCGCGCGCCGATCTCGAGCGCCTGGCGTTGATCGCCGATACGATCCGCGACACCGGCTCGCTCGACGGCTTCCAGGGCGTTGAGGATCCCACGATCGTGATCGGCGACCGCCTTGCTGCGCGGCTTGGCGTGGCGCCGGGCATGGCGGTGTCGATCCTGTCGCCGCAGGCGTCGGCGACGCCCTTCGGCCTCACGCCGCGGCGGAAAACGTTCGTCGTCGGCGCTATCTTCAGCGTCGGCATGGCGGAATACGATTCGGCGCTGATCTATATGCCGCTCGAACAAGCGCAGATCCTGTTCAATCGGGGCGAACACGCCGATCGCCTTGAGCTGCGCATCCAGAACCCCGACGTCACGCGCTTTGTCATGGCCGATCTGCGCCAGCGCGTGGGCCCGGAGCTGACCATCTTCGATTGGCGCACGCAGAGCCAGGGGCTGGCCGACGCGCTGGTGGTGGAGCGTAACGTGATGCGCATCATCCTGATGATGATCGTGGCGATCGCGGCGCTCAACATCGTGTCCGGCCTTGTCATGCTGGTGAAGAACAAGAGCCGCGACATCGCCATCCTGCGCACGATGGGCGCCACGCAAGGGTCGATCCTGCGCGTGTTCTTCATGGCCGGCGCAAGCATTGGCGTGATCGGCACCGCGCTGGGGCTGACGTTCGGCGTCTCGGTCTGCCTGTTCATCGGCCCGATCCAGGATTTCCTGTCCACTGCGCTCGGCTTCGATGTGTTTCCCGGCAGCGTCTATTCGCTCGAAGCGCTGCCCGCGCGCATCGAATGGGGCGAGGTTGCGGTGATCACGGCGTGGGCGCTGTTCATGTCGTTCGTGGCGACGCTGCCGATGGCGTGGCGCGCCTCCAGGCTCGATCCGGTGGAGGCGCTGCGTTATGAATGAAGCGGCGCTGGAGCTGATCGGGCTTGAACGGCGGTTTCTCTCGGGAGACCGCGAGCTCGTCGTGCTGAACGGCGTCGATCTCACGGTCGCGCGCGGCGAATTGGTGGGGCTTGTCGGGCCTTCGGGCTCGGGCAAGTCGTCGCTCCTGCACGCCGCCGGCCTCCTGGAGCGGCCGACGGGCGGGGCGGTGCGCATCGCCGGCGCCGATGCGTGGTCGCTGCCGGATCGCGAGCGCACGGCGCTGCGGCGCGCGCATATCGGCTTTGTCTATCAGTTTCACCATCTGCTGCCGGAATTTGACGCGCTCGATAATGTCGCCTTGCCGCAACTCATCGCCGGCGCGCCGCGCGCCCAGGCGCGGGAGGAGGCGGCGCGTCTGTTGACGGCGCTCGGCCTCGGCTAACGCCTGCGCCATCAGCCGTCGCAATTGTCGGGCGGGGAGCAGCAGCGCGTGGCGATCGCGCGTGCGCTGGTCAACAAGCCCGGGCTGCTCCTGGCCGACGAACCCACCGGCAATCTCGATCCCGACACCTCGAAAATCGTCTTCGAGCAATTGTTCCAGCTCGCCCGCCAGGAAGGCGTCGGCGCCCTGGTGGCGACGCACAATCTCGAACTCACCCGCTACATGGACCGCGTCATGGCGCTGGATCACGGCAAGTTGCGGGTGCGGGGGTGAGCGGGCCGAGCCCTTGCGGAAGAGAACAAAACATGAATATCCTGGATGCAGGCGAATCGCGCTTTGGTGCGGGCGCAGGGGAGCAGGCAATGGCGGAGCGGTTGAACGGCGGCGGGTTCGTGCACCTCAGGGCGCGCTCGGCCTATTCGCTGCTTGAGAGCACGCTGCATGTGAAGGATCTGGCCAAGCTGTGCGCCAAGCACTCGATGCCGGCGCTGGCGCTGACCGATTCCAACAATCTGTTCGGCGCGTTGGAGTTCTCCGAGGCGTTTGCGGAGGCCGGCGTTCAGCCGATCATCGGATGCAGCGTGACCGTGCGCACGCCCGACGGCGCCGAAGGGGCGCTGGCGCTGTTGGCGCAATCGGAGCGCGGCTACGCCAATCTGATGCGGCTGGCGACCGCCGCGCACCTGGAAGTCGCATCCCAGGACGCGCCACACGTGACGCTCGAGCGGCTCGAGGCGCATGCCGAGGGCCTCATCGCGCTGACCGGCGGGGCCGATGGGCTGTTGGCTGCGGCGTTGGGCGACGGCCGGCGCGCGGCGGGCGAAGCGCTGCTGACGCGCCTGGCGCGGCGGTTTCGCGGCCGGCTCTATGTCGAGCTGCAGCGCGTCGGCGCGCCCGGCGAGGCGGCGCGCGAAGAGCACGCGCTGGCGCTCGCTTATGCGCTGGAGCTGCCGATCGTGGCGACCAACGACGTGCGCTTTGCGGCGCGCGAGGGCCATGGCGCGCACGACGCGCTGATGTGCATCGCGGCGAGTTCGTATCTGGGCGAAGACGATCGTCCCAGGGTCACGCCGGAATGCTGGTTCAAATCGGGCGCGGACATGGCCGCGCTGTTCGCCGATCTGCCCGAGGCGATCGCCAACACGCACGAGATCGCCGCGCGCTGCGCCTATCGCACGCCGACGCGCGCGCCGATCCTGCCGCGCTTCACCACCGACGAAGGCCGCGACGAGCCGGCCGAATTGCGCGCCCAGGCCGAAGCCGGGCTGCGCGCGCGCCTCGAAGCGTTGGGGCCGGACGGCCGCGCGGCCGATGAGGAGACTTATTGGAAGCGGCTGGACTACGAATTGTCCGTCATCATCCAAATGAAGTTTCCCGGCTACTTTCTGATCGTCGCCGACTTCATCAAATGGGCGAAAGGCCAAGGCATTCCCGTGGGGCCGGGGCGCGGCTCGGGCGCAGGCTCGCTGGTGGCCTGGTCGCTCACCATCACCGATCTCGACCCGCTGCGCTTCGGCCTTCTGTTCGAGCGGTTTCTCAATCCCGAACGCGTGTCGATGCCCGATTTCGACATCGATTTCTGCCAGGAGCGGCGCGGCGAGGTGATCGATTATGTGCGCCGCCGCTATGGCGACGACCGGGTGGCGCAGATCATCACGTTCGGCACGCTGCAGGCGCGCGCGGTGCTGCGCGATGTCGGGCGCGTGATGCAATTGCCGTTCGGCCAGGTCGATCGTCTGGCCAAGCTTGTTCCCGCCAACCCCGCCAATCCGGTGACGTTGGCGCAGGCGGTGGAGATCGAGCCGCGCCTCAAGCAGGCCGCGCAGGAGGAGCCGGAAGTCGGCGCGCTGTTGGCCACGGCGCTGCAATTGGAGGGCCTGCACCGCAACGCCTCGACGCACGCCGCCGGCATCGTCATCGGCGACCGCCCGCTGGTGGAGCTGGTCGCGCTCTATCGCGATCCCCGCTCCGACATTCCCGCCACGCAATTCAATATGAAATGGGTGGAGCCGGCGGGGCTTGTGAAGTTCGATTTCCTCGGCCTCAAGACCTTGACCGTGATCGACCGCGCGCTCGGTTTCCTGCGCGCGCGCGGCGAACATGTCGATCTTGCGCGCATTCCCTGGGACGACGAAAAGACCTACGCGCTCATGCAATCCGGCGCGACCTATGGCGTGTTCCAGCTGGAAGGCCAGGGCATGCGCGACACGCTGCGCAAGGTGAAGCCCACCACGCTGGAAGACATCATCGCGCTGATCTCGCTCTATCGGCCGGGGCCGATGAAGAACATCGACTCCTACGCCGACGTGAAGCACGGGCGCATGGAGCCCGATTATCTGCACCCGCTTTTGCAGCCCATTCTCGAAGAGACCTACGGCGTCATCATCTATCAGGAACAGGTGATGCAGATCGCCCAGGTTTTGTCGGGCTACAGCCTCGGCGAGGCCGACCTGCTGCGCCGCGCCATGGGCAAGAAAAAGCCCGAGGAAATGGCCAAGCAGAAGTCGCGCTTCCTGCAGGGCGCGGTCGAGCGCGGCGTCGCGGCGCACACCGCCGAGCGCATCTTCGATCTGGTGGCCGAGTTCGCGGGCTACGGCTTCAACAAGTCGCACGCCGCCGCCTATGCGGTGATCGCCTACCAGACGGCGTATCTGAAGGCGAATTATCCCGTGGCGTTCGTCGCCGCGTCGATGAGCCTCGATCTGTCGAACTCCGACAAGCTCGCCTCGTTTCACCAGGATGCGCGGCGCATCGGCGTGACGGTGCTGGCGCCCGACATCAACGCCAGCCTTGCGGATTTCTCGGTCGAGGCGCATGGCGACGGCCTCGCGGTGCGCTATGCGCTGGGCGCAGTGCGCAATGTCGGTCTCGCCGCAATGGAGAGCCTCGCCGCCGAGCGCGCGCGGGGCGGCCCGTTCAAAAGCCTGCACGATTTCGCCGAACGCCTCGACGCGAAAACCGTCAACCGGCGCCAGCTTGAGAATCTGGCGAAGGCGGGCGCATTCGATGCGCTCGAGCCCGAGCGCGCGCGCGCGTTCGCGGCGGCCGAAGTGATCGCACAGGAAGCCGCGCGGGCGGCGGAGGCGCGCGCCAGCGCGCAGGCGAGCCTGTTCGGCGCCGAAGAGCCCGCGGTGCGCGCCGTGATGCCCAAGGCGCCGGCCTGGTCGGCGCAGGAGCGGCTCGATTACGAGCGCGAGAGCGTCGGCTTCTATCTCTCCGGCCATCCGCTGTCGGCGTTCTACGCCGATGCGCCGAGCGGCAAATTCATGACCTACGCCGACATATTGGAAGAGGGCGAAACCGAGCCGCGCGTCTATGCGATGGCGGCGGTGCTGCGCCGGGTGCAGACGCGGCCGGCGCAATCGGGCGGCCAGCTCGCGTTCGTGTCGCTGTCCGATCCGACCGGCGATTTCGAGGCGATGGTGATGCCAGAGCATCTCGCGCCGGCGCGCGACGTGTTGCAGGTCGGCAAGCCTTTGGTGTTCCGCGCGCGCGCGCGCTGGCGCGACGGCGATCTCAAATTGTCGGTCGATACGTTCGAGCCGGTCGAGGCGGCCGAAGCGCGCCAATTGGGCGATGTGAAGATCGTGCTGCGCGAAGGCGCCTCGCTGGCGGGGCTCGCAGAAACGATCGCCCAGCTTGAGCCTGCGCGCGGCGCCGAGACCCGCAGGCTGCGCCTCGTGTTGCGCCTGCAGGACGGCCGCGAGGTGGAGCTCGCCACGTCGGGGCTGGTGCCGGCCGGGGCGGGGGCGCGCGCCGCGCTGAAGGCCGCGCGCGGCGTCGAGCGGGTGATGTGACCCTGCCGGCTTGGCGGCGCGCGCCGCAACCGCTTTAAGCTTCCCGGGCCGTATGCGGACGTGGCGGAACTGGCAGACGCACTGGATTTAGGTTCCAGCGCTTCACGGCGTGCGGGTTCGACTCCCGCCGTCCGCACCAGGCCCTCGGCGGCGTCCGCAAACGGGGCGCGTTCTGCGGCGCTCCCGTGACGCGCCCGCCGGGCTGGGCTACGACTGAAGGCCACGCCGGCCGCAACGCCCGCGCCCGGGAGCAGAGCCGCCCTTGTCCAGCGTCGAGTCCAGTTCCGCCTCCGCCCAGGATTTGCGCCTCGGCGTCAATATCGATCACGTCGCCACGATCCGGAACGCCCGCGGCGGCGCCCATCCCGACCCGGTGCGCGCCGCACGCGCAGCCGCCGCCGCCGGGGCCGACGGCATCACGCTGCATGTCCGCGAGGATCGCCGCCATGTCCGCGAGGAGGACCTCGCCCGCCTCGCAAACGCCATCACCTTGCCGATCAATCTGGAGATGGCGTGCACTGAGGAAATGCTGAACCTCGCGCTCGAAACCCGGCCGCGGGCCTGCTGCCTGGTGCCCGAACGGCGCGACGAGCGCACCACCGAGGGCGGGCTCGACGTCGCCGTGCAGCACCAGACCGTGGCCCCCTATGTGCGGCGCCTGCGCGAGGCGGGCATCCGCGTGTCGCTGTTCATCGATCCCAACCCGGTGCAGATCGCCGTGGCCGAGGCGCTCGGCGCGCCGGTCGTGGAGTTGCACACCGGCGCATATTGCGACGCCTTTGCGGCAGGGGACTCAGCTGGCGCCGAGCGCGCGCTCGAGGCGCTGCGCCGGGCCGCCGCGGAGGCCCACAGGCGCGGCCTGGAGCCCCATGCCGGCCACGGAATCACCTTCGACACGGTCGCGGCGGTCGCCGCCATTCCGGAGCTCAAGGAGCTGAATATCGGGCATTTTCTGGTCGGCGAGGCGATCTTCATCGGGCTGGACGAGGCCGTCCGCGACATGCGCCGGCGCATGCGCGCCGCCCGGGGCCTGCCCGCATGAGGGCGCAATGATCCTCGGCGTGGGATCGGACCTGTGCGACATCCGGCGCATCGAGCAGACGCTGGCGCGCTTCGGCGACCGCTTCGTCGCGCGCGTCTACACCGACATCGAGCGCGCCCGCGCCGAACGCCGCCCCGAGCAGGCCGCCGCCACCTACGCCAAGCGCTTCGCGGCGAAGGAGGCGTGCGCCAAGGCGCTCGGCACCGGCATGCGCGCCGGCGTGTTCTGGCGCGACATGGGCGTGATCAATCTGCGCGGCGGCCAGCCCACCATGGCGCTGACCGGCGGCGCCGCCGCGCGTCTCGCCGCGATTACGCCGCCCGGCTTCACGGCCGTCATCCATGTCAGCCTCAGCGACGAGCCGCCGCTGGCGCAGGGATTCGTGATCATTTCGGCTACCCCAGCGCCCAGCGTCGCATCCGCGGCCGGGAGCGTCCGCACGCCATGACCGCCTGCGCAGCATTCCGCCGCCGCCCGCGCCCGGCCGCCGCACCCCGCTTGACGGGAGCGTGCGCGCTCGCCCAAACGAATGGACACAGTCGCCGCTGCGGGCGCGCCCGGGGGGCGTCCGGGAGCGTGCGTGCGAGAAGCGCATGACCATGACGTCCAGCACCTCCGCGCCCAGCGCCCTCGACGCCCTGTGGGAAAACCTACGGACGATCCTCTACGCGCTCGCCTTGGCGATGCTGATCCGCTTCACCATCGCGCAGCCTTTCCGCATTCCATCGGGCTCCATGCAGCCGACCTTGGAGGTCGGCGACTACATCGTCGTGACCAAATGGACGTACGGCTACGGGCGCTATTCCTTCGCGCCGCTGGAGCGTCTTTTGCCGCACGGCCGCATTCTCGCGACGCCGCCAGAACGCGGCGACGTCGTCGTGTTCCGTCCCGAGCCGGAACCCAATCGCGATTTCGTCAAGCGGCTGATCGGCCTGCCGGGCGACCGCATCCAGATGATCGACGGCGTGCTGCACATCAATGGCGAGGCGGTGACGCGCGAAGCGCTGGGGCTGACGCCGTTCGACGATCCCATGCGCGGGCCGATCGAGGTGCAGGCCTATCGCGAGACGCTGCCGAACGGCGTGAGCTATGTCACGTTCGATCGTCAGCCCGATGGCGATTGGGACAACACCCGCGTCTATGAAGTGCCCGAAGGGCATTACTTCATGATGGGCGACGACCGCGACAATTCGCAGGACAGCCGCACCTATGTCGTCGGCTTCGTGCCCAACGACAATCTCGTCGGGCCGGCGCAATTCACGTTCGCCTCGTTCGATTCCACGACATCCATTTTCCGGCCGTGGACGCTGGTCACCGGCTTTCGCGGCGACCGCTTCCTGAAGCCGGTGGAATGAACGCGGGACCCGACGCGGATATCGCGCGCTTCGACGCGCTGAGCGCGCGCATCGGGTGGCGCTTTCGCGACCCGGCGCTGCTGCAGCAAGCCTTGACCCATGCGAGCGCCGCCGGCGATGGCCGCACGGTGCAAACCTATGAGCGTCTGGAATTTCTGGGCGACCGCGTCCTCGGCCTGGTGATGGCGCATGCGGTGTTCACGCAGAATCCCGACGAGGCGGAAGGCAAGCTGGCGGCGCGCTATAATGCGCTGGTCGATCGCGACGCCTGCGCGCGCGCGGCGCGGCGGGCGGGCTTGGGCGAAGCGGTGATCGCCGCACGCGGCCGGCGCGATGCGCCGACGCCGCTGGCGGAGACGATCCTGTCGGACGTGTGCGAGTCGGTGATCGGCGCGCTCTATCTCGAAGGCGGGCTGGACGCCGCCGAGGCGTTCATCAAGCGCTACTGGGCGGAGGAATTCGACGCCGCCGCGCGCCCGCCGGGGTCGCCGAAGAATCTGCTGCAGGAATGGGCGGCGGCGCGCAAACGCAGCGAACCGCGCTATGAGGTCGTTGCGCGCGAGGGTCCAGATCACGCCCCGCGCTTCGTGGTCGAGGCGTCGGTGGAAGGGCTCGAGCCCGTGCGCGCGGAGGGTTCCTCGAAGCGCGACGCCGAACGCAGCGCGGCGTTGGCGTTGTTGCGTCAGGCGGGTCTCGATGTCTGAGCGGTCTTGCGCCGTCGTCGCCATTCTCGGCGCCCCGAATGCGGGCAAGTCGACGCTGGTGAACCGGCTCGTCGGCAAGAAGGTGTCGATCGTCACCCACAAAGTGCAGACGACGCGCTTTCCCTTGCGCGGCGTGGCGCTCGTCGGCGAAGCGCAATTGGTGCTGATCGACACCCCGGGCGTGTTCGCGCCGCGCCGGCGGCTCGACCGCGCCATGGTGCGCTCCGCCTGGATGGCGCTCGACGGCGCCGATGCGATCATCCATCTGGTCGACGCCGCCGCGTTCGTGCGCCGCGAGGGCGGCGACGCGCAGGAGGACGTTGCGCGCATCACCGATTATTTGCTGCAGCACGGAAAGAAGGCCATTCTCGCGCTGAACAAGATCGATGCGATGGCGCGCGAGGATCTGTTGGCGGCGACCAGGCGGCTTGTCGATTCAGGCGCCTATGATGGCGTGTTCATGATCAGCGCGCTCTCCGGCGACGGCGTGGACGATCTCGCAAACCATCTCGCAGGCCTTGCGCCCAAGGGCCCGTGGCTGTTCCCCGAAGACCAGCTCGCCGATGCGCCGTCGCGGCTGATGGCTGCCGAAATCACGCGCGAAAAGCTCATGCTGCGTCTGCACGACGAGGTGCCCTACGAAGCAACCGTCGAGACCGAAACCTGGCAGGAGCGCAAGGATGGTTCGGCGCGCATCGAACAGACGATCTATGTCGCGCGCGACAGCCAGCGCAAAATCGCCATCGGCGAAAACGGCCAGACGGTGAAGGCGATCGGCCAGGCCGCGCGCAAGGAGATGGAGGCGCTGTTCGAGCGCCCGATCCATTTGTTCCTTCACGTCAAGGTGAAAGAAAACTGGAGCGAGGAGCGCGCGCGCTTCTCCGCCATCGGGCTTGATTGGGACAGCTGATGGCGATGTTCGTCCATATCGCGCCGGCGCGTCTGGAGAAGACGATCCGGCGCGTCGGTTTGCGGCCTGGGCGCGCCTTGTTTCCCGGCGCGCACGACAGCGCGGGGATCTACGCGTTTCCAGTTCTGCCGAGCCATACGCTGACGCACCAGTGGACGCGCGAAGTGCTGAAATGGCGCCGCGAACCCTTGATCGGCGTGCGTCTGCGCGTGCCCGACGCACAGATCGTGCGTTATGCGCGCTACAATGAGGTGTGGACCGAGGCGCGCGCCAGCGCCGCCATCGCGGACATTGCGGCGCGCCCCGATCCGCGCGGCTGGGAGGTGCTGCTCGACGCTCCCGTGCCGGCCAGCGCGATCATGGCGATCTATCCGTTGCGCGGCGTCGTCGGCTGGCGCCATCGCCCAGATGCGCATGAACGCGCGCCCTGCGGCTGCCCCGCCTGCGTCATGCGCGGCGAGCCGGGCGGGCGGAGGCTGCGCGCGGCTTATGCGGCGAGGGACCGCGCCGATGGACTGGACTGACGACGCGATCGTGCTCGGCGCGCGGCCGTTCGGCGAGGGCAAGCTCGTCGCCGATCTGTTTTCGCGCGAACACGGCCGCTATGGCGGCGTCGTGCATGGCGGGCGCCGCGCGGCCCCGGCGCTTCAGGCGGGCAATCTCGTGCGGGCGGGCTGGAAGGCGCGGCTGAGCGAACAGCTCGGCTTCTTCTCACCGCTTGAACTGATCGAGCCCTATGCCGGCAAGGCGCTCGCCGACCCGACGGCGCTGGCGGGATTGTCCACCGCCATCGCGCTGGTGCGCACCTGCGCGCCGGAGCGCCAAGCCTATCCCGGCCTGTTCGACGCGCTGCATGTCGTGATCCAGACGCTGCCGGAGGCGGAGCTGTGGCCCGCGCTCTATGCCCGTTTCGAGATCGGGCTCCTGGCGGAGATCGGCTACGGCCTCGATCTGAGCGCCTGCGCGCTCACCGGCGAGACCGACGACCTCGCCTGGGTCAGTCCGCGCACCGGGCGGGCGGCGAGCGCCGCGGCCGGCGCGCCCTTCGCCGACAAGCTGCTGCGCTTGCCGCCATTCTTGCGCGATGCGCAGGCCGAGATCGCCGAAGGCGACGTCGCCGACGCGCTGGCGCTGGCGGGTTATTTCCTGGAGCGGCGGGTGTTCGACCAGCGCGGCGAAGGCCTGCCCGACGCACGCCGGCGCCTGATCGAGCGATTAGGCTTTGCGGGGCGACTCTGAGTAAGCCCCGCAGCGAAGGACGCTAGAATGGCCGACGATCTCACGCTCACGCCGCCGGAGGGCGGACGCACCATCGAGGAACCCATCGGCGAAGCGCTGTCGCGCCGCTATCTCGCCTATGCGCTCTCCACCATCACGGCGCGCGCGCTGCCGGACGTGCGCGACGGGCTGAAGCCGGTACACCGGCGCGTGCTCTATGCGATGAGCCGCCTGCGCCTGACGCCCGACGCGGCGTTCAAGAAGAGCGCCAAAGTGGTCGGCGACGTGATGGGCACGTTCCACCCGCATGGCGACCAGGCGATCTATGACGCGCTTGTCCGCCTCGCGCAGGATTTTTCCTCGCGCTATCCGCTCGTCGATGGGCAAGGCAATTTCGGCAATATCGACGGCGATAACCCCGCCGCGATGCGCTACACCGAAAGCCGCCTGACCAAGGCGGCCGAAGCGCTTCTCGAAGGCATCGACGAGAACGCCGTCGATTTCCGCGACAATTATGACGGCTCCGACGAGGAGCCCGTGGTGCTGCCGGCGGCGTTTCCCAATCTGTTGGCCAACGGCGCATCCGGCATCGCGGTCGGCATGGCGACGTCGATCCCGCCGCACAACGCCGCCGAGCTCATCGATGCGTGCCTCCTGCTGATCGACAAGCCGAAGGCGACGATCGATGAGCTGATCGAGATCGTTCCCGGCCCCGATTTCCCGACCGGCGGCATCGTCGTGGAGCCGAAAGAGAACATCCGCGAGGCCTACGCTGCCGGGCGCGGCGGGTTTCGCCTGCGCGCGCGCTGGGAGGTTGAGGATCTCGGCCGCGGCCAATGGCGCATCATCGTCACCGAAATTCCCTACATGGTGCAGAAGAACAAGCTCGAGGCCGAGCTCGCCGCGCTTATCGAAACGAAGAAATCGCCGCTTCTGGGCGATGTGCGCGACGAAAGCGCCGAAACCATCCGCCTCGTGATCGAGCCGAAATCGCGCAATGTCGAGCCGGCGGTTCTGATGGAGAGCCTGTTCAAGCTGTCCGATCTCGAAGTGCGCATTCCGCTGAACCTCAACGTGCTCGACGCCGCCGGCGTGCCGCGCGTCATGGGTCTGGGCGAAGCGCTGCAGGCGTTTCTCGACCATCGCCGCGACGTGCTGCGCCGCCGCTCCGAGCATCGCCTGGAGAAGATCGCTGCGCGCCTGGAAATCCTCGCCGGCCTGCTGATCGTTTTCCTCAACCTCGACGAGGTGATCCGCATCATCCGCACCGAGGATGAGCCCAAGCCGGTGCTGATCCAGCGCTTCACCTTGAGCGATGTGCAGGCCGAGGCCATCCTCAACACCCGCCTGCGCCAGTTGCGCAAGCTGGAGGAGATGGAGCTGCGCCGCGAGGATGAAAAGCTTCGCGAAGAGCAGAAAGATCTCCTGGCGCTGCTGGCGGACGCCAAGAAGCAATGGCGCCGCATCGCCGGCGAACTGAAAGAGACGCGCAAATTGTTCGCGCCGGAGACGAAGCTCGGCCGCCGCCGCGCGACCTTCGGCGCGGTGGATGAGCAATCCGCAGAGATCAGCGTCGAGGCCTTCATCGTGCGCGAGCCGGTGACGGTCGTTCTCTCGGAGAAGGGCTGGGTGCGCACGCTCAAGGGGCATGTGACCGATCTGGAAAGCACCAAGTTCAAGGAGGGCGACGGCCCCGCCTTCGTGTTCCACGCCCAGACCACCGACAAGATCATCGCCATCGCGTCCGACGGTCGCGCGTTTACGCTTGATGCCCACAAGCTGCCCGGCGGCCGCGGCGCGGGCGAACCGATCAGGCTGATGATCGACCTCGACGAAGATCACGAGATCGTTGCGCTGTTCGCACACACGCCCGGCGCCAAGCGCGTCATGGCCAGCCTCGACGGCTATGGCTTCATCGCGCCGGAGGAGGACATGCTCTCGGCGCGCAAGGCGGGCAAGCAGGTGATGACGGCGCCGACGCGCGCGGTCGCCGCGCTGGAGGGCGATCAGCTCGCGGTGATCGGCGAGAACCGCAAATTGCTCATCTTTGATCTTTCCGAATTGCCGGAAATGCCGCGCGGGCGGGGCGTCAAGCTGCAATCCTACCAGACCGGCGGGCTGGCGGACGTGGCGGTGTTCGACAAGGCGGCCGGCCTGTTCTGGGTGGATTCAGCGGGTCGCCAACGCGCAGTGCCCGATTGGAAGGAGTTCCGCGGCAAGCGCGCCTCCTCTGGCCGCATGGCGCCGCGCGGCTTTTCGCGCTCGGGCCGCTTCCATGACGCGCTGGGCGGTTAGCGTCGCGTCCCGATTTGGGCTATAGGCCGCCTGCAGCGAACGAGAGGAGCCTCCATGGGCATCGGTTGGATCATCCTGATCATCGGCGTGGTTCTCGCGCTGGCGTTGATCCTCATCTACAACCGGCTCGTCGCGCTGCGGCAGAACACCAACCAGGCGTTCGGCGATATCGACGTCCAGCTCAAGCAGCGGCACGATCTGATCCCGAACCTTGTCGAGACCGTGAAGGGCTACGCCGGCCATGAGCGCGGCACGCTGGAGGCGGTGACGCAAGCGCGCGCCGCCGCGGTCAGCGCCGAAGGCTCCAAGAACCCCGCCGCGATGGCGCAAGCCGAAAGCGTGCTGACCGCAGCGCTCGGCCGCCTGATCGCCATCGCGGAAGCCTATCCGGACCTCAAGGCCAACACCAACTTCCAGCAATTGCAGGCGGAATTGTCCGACATCGAAAACAAGATCGCCGCCGCGCGGCGCTTCTTCAACAATGCGGTGAACGAATTCAACACCGCCATCGAGCAATTCCCCGCCGTACTCATCGCCGGGCCGTTCGGCTTCGCCAAGCGCGACTTCTTCGATCTGGGCGAAGAGCGCGGCAGGCTGGAGGAGGCCCCCAAGGTCAGCTTCTCCTGAGGGGCGCCGTCACCTGAGGATCGGGCCCCATGGGCGCCTACGGGCTGCAAACGCACATCTGGGCCAACAATTGGCGATCCGGGCTGTTGCTGCTCGGGTTTCCGATTTTGCTGATGCTCGTCACGTACGGTTTGTTCCTGCTTTATGCGGGCCTGTCGGGCGAGACCTTTCCGGGCCTTGCGCCGGGCGACATGAGCGGGCCGTTCCTGTGGGCGGCCGATGCGCTCGCGCGCGCCTGGCCGTATGCGCTGATCGGCGCCGGCCTTTGGTTCGCCATCGCGTATGCGTTTTATCAAATCATGATCGACGCAGCGACCGGCGCGCGTCCGCTCGCGCGCGCCGCCAATCCGCGCGTCTACAATCTGCTCGAAAACCTCTGCATTTCGCGCGGCCTGACGATGCCGGCGCTGCGCGTGATGGAGACACCGGCGCTGAACGCCTTCGCCACAGGGCTGCATGAGGGGCAATATTCCATAACCGTCACGCGCGGGCTGATGGATACGCTGAACGATGCGGAACTCGAAGCCGTGCTCGCCCACGAGCTGACGCATATCCGCAACCGCGACGTGCGGCTTCTGGTGATCGCGGTGATTTTCGTCGGCATCTTTTCCTTCGTCGCCGAGATCAGCTTTCGCGGGCTGACGCGCGGCGGGATTTCAAGCGGCGGCGGCTCGCGGCGGCGATCCGCGTCCGGCGGGGGCGGCGGCGGGGGTGCAGGGCTGGCCATCCTTGTCGCGCTCGCCCTGATCGCGATCGCCTATGCGCTGGCGATCGTCATCCGCTTTTCCTTGTCGCGACGGCGCGAATATCTGGCGGACGCCGGCGCCGTCGAGCTGACCAAGAATCCCGACGCGATGATTTCCGCGCTGCAGAAAATTTCCGGCAACGCAAAAGTGCAGGCGCCGGCGGAAGTGCGCGAGATGTTCATCGAGAACCCGCACGCCGATTTCGCCGGCCTGTTCGCGACGCACCCGCCGATCGAAAAGCGCATTGAAGCGCTTGCGCGCTATGCCGGCGGGCGCGTCGAGGCCCCGGCGACGTCGCGCAAAGGGCCGTGGGGCTAGGCCGTTTGAATCGAGGCGGAAACCAACCGCTCGCTCTTGCGCTTACAAGACCGCTAAGAAGAGCATGGAATAGTCCCGTCGCCCCGGACAGGCGGAGCTTGATCCGGGTCCCATCTTTCTTCGGCTCAAAAAACATGGGCCCCGGTTCTCGCTTCCAGCGAGACCGGGGCGATGGAGCGTTTGAAGTGATATGCTTGGGAAATGTCTACGCGCGGGCCCGCGCCGCGTCAGACGCGCTCGCCGCGCGGCGGGAACACCGTGTCGAACGGCGTCCAGGCGCCGCCGCGCAATAATTCGAGCGGCTGGAAGTCGGCCTTGTAGGCCATTTTCTCGCTGCCGGGCACCCAATAGCCGAGATAGACGTGGCCGAAGCCCGCCGCGCGCGCCTGCATGATGTGGTCGAGGATGGTGAAGGCGCCGAGGCTGCGCCGCGCATCGCGCGTGTCGAAGAAGGAATAGACCAACGACAGGCCGTCGCGCAGCACGTCCACCAGCGCCGCGGCCGCAAGCTCGCCCTGATCGGGGCCGGGCTCGGTGAAGCGGTACTCCACGATGTGGGTGCGCACGGAGGATTCCTCGACCATCGCGGCGTAGTCGAGCAGGTTCATCTCCGCCATGCCGCCCTCGGCGTGACGCGCCTGGAGATAGCGCCGCAGCAGCCAGAATTGCTCTTCCGTCGCTTCAGCAGGCCGCAGCGCGCGCGAAAGGTCGGCGTTGCGCGCCACGATCTTGCGCCAGCGCCGGTTGACCTCGAACTGGTCGACCACGACGCGCGCCGAGATGCAGGCGTCGCAATGATCGCACGCGGGCCGATACGCGATGTTCTGCGAGCGGCGAAAGCCCGCATGCGTCAGCGCGTCATTGAGGACGGTGGCTTCCGGGCCGTCGAGGCCGGTGAACACCTTGCGTTCGCGCCGCTGCGGCAGATAGGGGCACGCCGACGGCGAGGTCAGGTAGAAGCGGAGATTCTTGGTCGGGAACTGCCGTGTCACGTCCGCCGCACCGCCCTTGCTTGGCCCTGATCGTCGGCGCGCATCGCCCTTCGCGTCAAGTGCGCTTGCGCGCCCCGGCCGCGCGGCGCGTGTCACAAGCCGTGCTCGAAGGGCAGCGGCGGCGCCTCGCGCAGGAGCGTGATGGAGATGCGGCGGTTGCCGGGCAGGGTGGGGTCGTCGGGGAAAAGCGGCTCGGAATCGGCGCGGCCCGCGATTTCGTAGATGCGGTCCGTCGGGATGCCGTTGGCCTGCAGGATGCGCCGCGCGCTGTTGGCGCGCTGGGACGAGAGGTCCCAATTGGAGGTCCCCGCGCCCGGCGACGAGCCATCCGTGTGGCCGGAGATGGCGAGCCTGTTGGGGAGTTCGGCGATGACCCGCGACAGCGCCGTCAACAGGCGGCGCGCGCGCTCATTGGGCTCGGCTGCGCCCGGGGCGAACATGGAGCGCCCCTCCTGGTCGATGATCTGGATGCGCAGGCCCTCCGGCCGTTGCTCGATGATCACCTGGCGGGACAATTCGGCGACTTCGGGCAGGTCGGCCATGGCCTGGCGGATCGCCGCCTCGGCGCGGGCGAATTCGGCGTTCTCGCGCAGCGTGCGGGCGCGATCGAGGGCGTCCTCGCTGGGCGTGGACTCCGCATTGACGGCGTCGGCCTCGCCGTTTTCATCGCCCGAGGACTGGGCGCCGGTGACGGCCGTGACGGGCGCGGAGCGGTCGCTGCGCACGCCGGATTCGGAAAACGACGTCCCCGCCAGCAGCCCGCCCGAGCCGCTCGACACCCGCGACACGCTCGCGGGTGCGAAAAATTCGGCGATGCCGCGGCGCTGCTCGGGGCTGGTGGTGTTGATCAGCCACATCAGCAAAAAGAACGCCATCATGGCGGTCACGAAGTCCGCGTAGGCGACCTTCCAGGCGCCGCCATGGTGCCCGCCATGGCCGCCCTTCTTGATTTTCTTGATGATGATGGGCGCGTTGCCGGCCTTGGCCATGGTAGGGGTGGAATCCGCGGGTCGAGGACGGGTGAGGGCTCTTGGCCGGGTCTAAGCGCCCGGTCTTAAGATCGCGTTTGCGAAGAAAGGCGCGGTGCGGACTTGGACGCAGAGACAGGCGTTGCGTTGGGCGTGATGGACGAGGCGGCGCGCCTGGCGTTCCGTCAGGCGATGGGGACGTTCGCGACCGGCGTGGCGCTGATCGCGGCGCGCGACGCGGCGGGCGCGGCCCATGTCATCACCGTCAATTCCTTCACCTCGGTGTCTCTCGAGCCGCCGCTGATCCTGTGGTGCCTGGGCGACCAATCGGACCGCTTCGCCCTGTTCTCCGGCGCCGAGACGTTCGGGGTGACGGTGTGCGCGGCAGGTCAGCGCACGCAGGCGCTGCGCTTCGCCGGACGCGCCGCGCCTGAAGCCGGCGACATGATCGAGCGCAGCGGCGCGCCTCTGGTGACGGGCGGCCTTGCACATATGGCCTGCCGGACGCATGCGCGCATCGCTATGGGCGATCACATGATCATCGTCGGCCGGGTGGTGTGGCTCGATGCGAGCATGGGCGACGCCCTGACGTATTTTCGCGGCCGCTTCGGCGCTGCGCCGCAGGAGGGCTGAGCCATGACGCGCGTCGCGTTTATCGGGCTTGGGGTGATGGGCGCGCCGATGGCGCGGCATCTGCTCGCCGCCGGCCATGACGTCACCGTCTACAACCGCACCGCCGAGAAAGCGCAGGCGTGGGTCGCCGCCCATGGCGGCCGCGCCGCCGCCGATCCGGGCGCAGCCGCCAAGGACGCCGCGTTCGTGTTCGCCTGCGTCGGCGACGACAACGACGTGCGCGCGGTGTTCGACGCCGCAGCGCCCGCGATGGCGCCCGGCGCGTGCTTCGTCGATCACACGACCGCATCCGCCCACCTGGCCGAGCGACTGAACGCGCAGGCCGAGGCCGCGGGCTTGGCCTTTCTCGACGCGCCGGTCTCCGGCGGTCAGGCGGGCGCGGAAAACGCGCGGCTGACGGTGATGGCCGGCGGCTCTCCCGAGGCCTTCGCGCGCGCTGCGCCCATCATGCGCGCCTACGCCGCCAACATCACCCACATCGGCCCCGCCGGCAGCGGCCAGCTCGCCAAGATGGTCAACCAGATCTGCATCGCCGGCCTGCTGCAGGGCTTGGCCGAGGGGCTGCATTTCGCGCGCGCCGCAGGCCTCGATCCCGAAACGGTGATCGCCGCGATCTCGAAGGGCGCTGCGCAATCCTGGCAGATGGAGAACCGCTGGCGCACGATGGTCGACGGCCGCTTCGATTTCGGCTTCGCGGTTGATTGGATGCGCAAGGATCTGGGCATTGCGCTCGAAGCGGCGCGCGCGCGCGGCGTGGCGTTGCCGGTGACAGCGCAAGTCGATCAATTCTACGCCGAGGTGCAGGCGATGGGCGGCGGACGTTGGGACACGTCGAGCTTGATTGCACGTTTGGGGAAGTAACCCGCCCCCTTCGCCCCGGCCGACCGAAGGGAGGGCCGGGGCCCATGTGTGCGGCGTTAGAAACATGGACGCCGGATCGCGCTCGCGCGCGTCCGGGGTGATGGACATCATGGCGTGCTGAGTCGGCCGTCGCTTACACTCCGGCGTTCGCCTCTAAAATCGATCCCCCGGATCGATTTTCCGCACTGCGTGCGGCCGAGGCTCACCCCATGGGGTAGAGAATATCCTTGGAGACTTTTTTGCATGCCTCCATCACGTCGTCGCTCAAGGTGATGTCCGCGGCGGCGAGGATCGGCGCGAGCTGCGCTTCGCTGGTGACGCCCACGATGGTGGAGGCGACGAAATCATGCGCCTTGCTCCACGCGACCGCGAGCGTGACCACATCCATGCCGGCCTCCGCAGCGATCGCTTGATAGCGCGCGGTTGCGGCGAGCGTTTTTTCGTTGACGAAGCGTCTGGCCATCACCGTGTGGCGTCCGCCCTTGTTGATGTAGCTGGAGAACCGCGCGCCTTCCGGCGTCGCGCCGTCATTGTACTTGCCCGACAGCACGCCCCCCGCGATCGGCGAATACGGAATGAGGCTCACGCCTTCGCGCCGGCACGCATTGGCGAGTTCGTCCTCGAAACGGCGATTATTGAGGCTGAAATTGTTCTGGATCGTGTGATAGCGCGCAACGCCGAGACGCTCGGACGCGGCGAGGCTTTTCATCAAACCCCAAGTGGTTTCGTTGCTGCAGCCGATGACGCGGATTTTTCCTGCGCGGATAAGCTCGTCCAGCGTCTCCAAGGTTTCGTCATAGGCGATATCGTGGTCGGGCCAGTGCGTTTGATAAAGGTCGATGTAATCGGTGCCGAGACGCTTCAGGCTGCCTTCGATGGCGCGCGTGATGTTGTGGCGGTCGAGCGCGGTCATGCCGGCGCGTTGCGAGGCCTTGAGCCAGCCATGGCTGGGCCCGCACACTTTGGTGGCGATGATGACGGCGTCGCGGTTCTTGGTCTTGAGCCATTTGCCGACGATCTCTTCCGTGCGGCCGGCCCATTTCGGATCGGGCGGCACGGGATAATTCTCCGCCGCGTCAAAGAAATCGATGCCGGCCTCGAAGCTCTTGTCGAGGATGCGCAGCGATTCCGCCTCGTCGGCCTGGCTGCCGAACGTCATCGTGCCCATGCAGATGTCGGAGACGACGATGGCGCTCTTGCCGAGGCGTTTGGTTTTCATGAGGCGCTGGTCCCTTCGCTGGAGCGCCGGTCATAGGCGGGCGGGCGGCCCCCATGCAAGCGCCGCCCGCGATCGCCGCACCTCACCGCACGCAGAGCACGTCTTCGAGCCGCTGATAGCGCCCGCCGGACCGATCGATCGAGAAATACGCTGCGTCGCGATATCCTTGCGTGCGGCAGAAAGCATCTGCGGTGCGTTCGACGCATTGCGGCGTGGCGGCGCCATACTGGTCGCACGCGGGCGTCTGCGTCTGGGCGAAGAACGCCGCCGTGCGCCCTGTTGCGGTCGGGCGGTCATAGCCCTGCCCAGGCGGAGGATAGCCGCCGCCCGGCGGGGGATAGCCCGGCTGCGCCTCGTAAGGATCATAGGGCCGCGCCGACGAGATCGCGCCGAAAAGACCGATCGCGTTCAGATCCGGAATGTCGCCTTCCACCACCTGGCAGCGGCCGGTGAAATCGGCGTCGCGGCACACCAGCCACGGCCGGTCGGTGCGCAGCGAGCGCGCGGCGTCGTTGAAGCCTTCGCGCGCAAGATCGCCCTGGGTGAACGCGAGGCGCACCTCGCGGCCGCGATAGCCGACGTCGCCATAGAGATAGAGCCCGCCGCGGCGGCCGGCGTAATCGTCCGTCGGCTGCGCGCGCCGCGCCGAGCTGACGCGCCCCGCGAGGCCGATCGTGTTGAGATCCGCCACGTCGCGGTCGATCGTCACGCAGCGGCCGGTGAAATTGGCGTTGTCGCACAACAGCCAGAGCCCGCGCCCGACGCGCGCGCTCATCGCGGCGTCGTTGAAGCCGACGTCGCGCAGATTGCCGGCGTCGCTGCGCACGACGCGCCGTTCGCCCGCGAAGTCCGGCGCAGCGAACAGCTCCAAGGCGTCGCCCCGATCCGGCCCGCGCTGGGCCGCGGCCGGCCCTGCGGCGCACAGCGCCGCGACCGCGGCGAGAAGGGAAAGGATTGGACGGCCAGCCATTCAGGCGCTCCCAGCACAAACGATGACGCCCTATATCCCAGCGGCGGGATGAACGCCGCCGCAAGCGGGCGTTCATCTGCGATTATGGACCCGAACGGCGGCCGGTCGCGTTGGCTGGTTGCAGTCGCCGCCGGCTGGTATGCCCGTTCGAAACCCCAGGAGAGCGATCGCCCATGTGCAGCCATCCCACCTGCAGCCATGACACGGCCGAAAAGCCGCGCCTCGTCGATGTCGCGCGCATGCCGCGCCGGGATCTGGTGCGCGCGCTGGCGGGCGGCTCGCTCGTTCTGCTGGCCCCGGCCTGCGCGGAGAACCCAGTGACCGGGCGCAGCCAGTTCATCGTGGTTGACGACGCCCAGCTGAACCAGATGGCGCTGCAGGCCTGGGCGCAGGAGCGCCAACAGAACCCCACTTGGAACAATGCCGCCGCCCAGGCGCGGCTGCGGCGCGTCGGCGAGCGCATCGCGCGGGCGTCGGGCCGAACCGATCTGCAATGGGAATTCGTCGTGTTCGACCGGCCCGACAAGAACGCTTATGTGCTGCCGGGCGGTAAGGTCGGTTTCTATCGGGGAATCATGGAGATCTCCGAAACCGACGACCATTTGGCGACGATCATGGGGCATGAGGTCGGCCACGTCACCGGCCGCCACGCCGCCGAGCGCTACAGCCGCGAAGTCGCCCAGCAAGCCGCCTTGCAGGCCGCCGGCGCGGCGATCGACAGCCAGCTCGCCATGGCCGCGCTGGGGCTCGGCGCGCAGGTGGGGTTGAGCCTTCCGTTCTCCCGCGCACAGGAGGCGGAAGCCGACATCATCGGCGTCAATTACATGCGCGACGCGGGCTATGACGTGCGCCAGTCGATCGCCTTCTGGCAGATCATGGCGCGCGAGAACACCGGCTCGCGCCCGCCGCAATTCCTCTCCACCCACCCCGATCCGATCAACCGGATCGCGGATTTGCGCACCTACATCAACCAGCGCGGCTGGGGGCCGGTCTAGGCCGGCCCCGCCTGGGCTTGGGGACTAACTTGGGGGGTTAGTTCACCGCCGAGCGCCGGATCGGGTATTTGCCGTCCACGGGCGCGTCTTCGAACAGCACGGTGATCTGTGGATGCTCGACCGGCTCGCCGGAGTCGTCGACCGCCAGATTTTGCTCCGACACATAGGCCACGTAATGGCTTTCGCTGTTTTCGGCGAGCAAATGGTAGAAGGGCTGGTCTTTGCGCGGCCGAATCTGCTCGGGAATCGCGTTCCACCATTCTTCAGTATTGTTGAATTGCGGGTCGACGTCGAAGATTACCCCACGAAAAGGGAAATACTTGTGGCGAACGACTTGCCCAACGGCGAATTTCGCTTCCGACATCTTTGCTTCCTCCTTCCCGTGGCTCATGCGGGACTGGTCAGGATCAAAAGCTAGGGGGGCGCAGGGTCGCCTGCAAGATGGGGTCCAGTTCACCTCGCGCGCACGCCCTGTTACACCGGATATGAACATGGAGCGGGCGCTGGCCGATGGATCGGCAGGCGCCTGGATGACGAATGGCTCGCTTTGAGGGAGCCGCGCCCTCGGGCGCGCCCGGCCCGCGGCTGGGCGGCGACGAGGCGCAGCGGCGCGCCGGGCGGCCGCAGCGGGACCTGTACGCGGCGGTCGATCTGGGCACGAACAATTGCCGCCTGCTGATCGCTGCGCCGGCGGGCGACGGCTTTCGGGTGGTCGACGGCTATTCCCAGATCGTGCGTCTGGGGGAGGGCTTGTCGGCGTCCGGGCGGCTGTCGGAGGCGGCGATCGCGCGCGCCATGGACGCGCTCGCCGCCTGCGCGGAGCGCATCGCCCGGCGCGGCGCGACCCGCGTCGCCTGCGTGGCCACCCAGGCGTGCCGGCAGGCGGCCAACGGCCCGGCCTTCCTGCAGCGCGTGCGCGCCGAGCTTGGGCTCGCCTTCGAGATCATCGATCCGGCGGAGGAGGCGCGACTCGCGGTGCTGGGCTGCGCCAGCCTGATCGATCCGCGCGCCGCCTATGCGCTCGTCGTCGACATCGGCGGCGGCTCGACGGAGCTGTCGCTGGTCGATGCGGCCGCGGCTGCGCGGGGCCGGCCGCCGCCGATCGCGGCGTGGACCTCAGCGCCTGTGGGCGTGGTGCATCTGGCCGAGCGCATGCCCGAGCGCGAGGACCTGGCTGCCTGGTTCGCCGACATGCGCGATGCGGTGCGCGACGCGCTGGCGCCGTTCGCCGAGCAAACCGCAATCGCCGCAGCGTTCGAAGCCGATCGCGGCCACATCGTCGGCACCTCGGGCACGGTGACCAGCCTCGCCGGCGTGCACCTCAACCTGCGCCGCTACCAGCGCACACGCGTCGATGGCCTATGGATGACGCGCGCCGCCTGCGACGCCGCCGCCGATGCGCTCAAGCGCATGACGCCGGCGCAGCGCGCGCGCCATCCCTGCATCGGGCGCGATCGGGCAGACCTCGTGCTGCCGGGCTGCGCCATCCTCGATGCGGTGCTGAGCCTGTGGCCCGCGCAGCGCCTGCGCGTCGCCGATCGCGGCCTGCGCGAAGGCATGCTGATGACGCTGATGGCGCGCGACCATGGCTGACGAGGAAAAACGCCGCTGGCGCGGGCCGAAGCCTGGAGAGAAGGCGGCGCCGCGCGGGCTCGAGACGCGCGTGAAGGCGTCGTCGAAGCATTCGGAATCGTCGCGCCGCTGGATCGAGCGGCAGGTGAACGATCCTTACGTGCAGCGCGCGAAGGCCGAAGGCTGGCGCGCGCGCGCCGCGTTCAAGCTCATCGAGATCGACGACCAGTTCAAGCTGATCGGCAAGGGCGCGCGCGTGCTTGATCTGGGTGCTGCGCCCGGCGGGTGGGCGCAGGTGTGCGTCAAACGCGGCGCGCGCGCGGTGGTCGGCGTCGATCTTCTGCCGATCGATCCGCTGCCGGGCGCGGTGTTTCTGCAGATGGATTTCCTGGCGCCGGAGGCGCCGGAAGCGCTGCTCGCCGCGCTTGGCGGCAAGCCCGATCTCGTGCTGTCGGACATGGCGGCGAACACGACCGGCCATGCGAAGACCGATCAGATCAAAACCGGCGCGCTGGCGGAAGCGGCGGCGGATTTCGCGTTGTCCGTGCTGGCGCCGGGCGGCGCGTTCGTGACGAAAGCCTTCCAGGGCGGACTCGATGCGGATGTGCTTGCGCGTTTGAAGAAAGGCTTCGCCAGCGTGCGGCACGTGAAGCCCAAGGCGAGCCGGGCGGAGAGCGCGGAGGTATATGTCGTGGCGATGGGGAAACGGTAACTGCATCCCTCTCCCCCGATCGGGGGCTTGGGAGTGCAGGCAATTGATCCGGGGGATCAATTGCCACGAGCAAGAGCAGGGTGAGGGGGCTGCGCTCAGCTTTGGAGAATGAAGCGCTTCAACGCCGCGTGAAGTTTCTTGACGTCCGCGCCCCACCCTCACCCCAACCCTCTCCCTCCTGGCGGAGGGAGAGGGAGCAGGGCGCCAACCCTCTCCCCCGGACACGGGGGAGAGGGCGGGGTGAGGGGGCGGCGCAAGCGCAAAGATAAAGGCGGCGCGCGCAGGTGGGGGCTACGTCGTCGGCCCATCAACACGATCGCAGGTGCGCCGATTGATGGCGAACGCACAGAGTTGACTGACTGCGGCGATCGCTCGCGCCATGCTGTTGTGTGTCGACGCGATGAGGATGAGATGCACGTGATTGGGCATGAGACAATATCCCTACAAACCCACATCGTTCGCCGCCAGGTGCTCCTTCAAAACATGCAAATAAAAGACATAGTCTTCGTCACGGAAAAACGTCGTCTGGCGCCGATCTCCGCGCTGTGTCACATGGTGGGGCAATCCTGCGAAAACGATACGTGCGGCCCGCGGCATGAGCGCCTCCTGGCACGGAGCGTGTTCATGAAACGTTCTAGACGTCAAGCGCGCGCGGTGGGATCGGAGCAAAACGCTGTTTTGTTGCTTGCGGGCAAACGCTCGCGGCGGCGACGCCACCAGACTCTCCATAAGTGTTCGAAAAAATGGAACCGTCCGCATTCACCTTTCACCTATTCACCTTTCACCTCGCCAAAGACCGTTAGTGA